>NZ_JAHLNC010000036.1:0-509 GCF_018916625.1 Clostridium senegalense | reverse complement strand
GATTATTCAAAACGCGAAAGCGAAATTTTGAGCAGATTAGCTCTGAGAATGATTTTAATTCCGCAAGGATTAAGATACCATTTTTAGAGAGTTTGATCCTGGCTCAGGACGAACGCTGGCGGCGTGCTTAACACATGCAAGTCGAACGGAGTTAAGCGCTGAAATGATGCTAGCTTGCTAGTGGATTTTCTTGCTTAACTTAGTGGCGGACGGGTGAGTAACGCGTGAGTAACCTGCCTCTCAGTGGGGAATAACGCCCTGAAAAGAGCGCTAATACCGCATAATATATTTTTGCCGCATGACAGGAATATCAAAGATTTATCGCTGAGAGATGGACTCGCGTCCGATTAGCTAGTTGGCGGGGTAACGGCCCACCAAGGCGACGATCGGTAGCCGGACTGAGAGGTTGAACGGCCACATTGGGACTGAGACACGGCCCAGACTCCTACGGGAGGCAGCAGTGGGGGATATTGCGCAATGGGGGAAACCCTGACGCAGCAACGCCGCGT
>NZ_JAHLNC010000035.1:0-650 GCF_018916625.1 Clostridium senegalense | reverse complement strand
GTGAAGTCGTAACAAGGTAGCCGTAGGAGAACCTGCGGCTGGATCACCTCCTTTCTAGGGAGTCGGCACAAAGGTAACACTTTGTGACATCTGGTACTATGTTATCTGTTTAATTTTGAGAGTCCAATTTTTTTTGGAAAATCTCAATAAGTAAAATATTGATAGAAGCAAGCAGTATAAGGAAACAAAGGAATGAGGAGCAGAGCTTACTTACGTAAGTGAGAGCACAATGACTGAAGTTGACGAGATAATGCGAAGCTTATAGCGATATTTTTGTTCTTTGAAAATTGCACAGTGATAAAAAGACATTGTTAAACCTTTAAATAAAGATATAACAATTTCGTCAAGACAATAAAAACCTTAAAATAGAAACTATTTTATGCGAATTTTTGTATAAATGACAAAGAATTCTTAGAAATAAGAAATTGATAGGTCAAGCTACAAAGGGCGCAGGGTGAATGCCTTGGCACTAGGAGCCGAAGAAGGACGTGATAAGCTGCGATAAGCTTTGGGTAGGCGCAAATAGCCTGTGATCCAGAGATTTCCGAATGGGGAAACCTACTTAATTATATTAAGTACCATATGCTGAATACATAGGTATATGGGGGTAAACCCGGGGAACTGAAACATCTAAGTACCCGGAGGAAGAG
>NZ_JAHLNC010000034.1:0-961 GCF_018916625.1 Clostridium senegalense | reverse complement strand
TATTGAGATTTTTCCTGTTTCAATGTACTCCATTTTGCCGAAGCTACTTTGGTTTATATAGCACTCCACAGGCTTAAATTCCCATTTAGCCAACGGTACATATATAAGTATCTATTTAACGTTAGATAATCTTATATTCTTTTGCATCTCTAAGATTATATGAAGCATTTGCATCTCTATCAAAACTATAACCACACATGCAATTATATACTCTATCTGAAAGCTTTAAGTCCTTTTTTACGCTTCCACATTTATTACAAAGTTTAGATGATGGATACCATCTACTCACTTGTCTTATTTCAATATTATTTTGATGTGATTTTGAAATAAGTTTATTTCTTAAGTCATACAATTTTTGCTTTTGTACAGCTTTATATAAATGCTTATTCTTAATCATATTAGAAATAGCTAAATCTTCTATAGTTATAAAAACTGGTTTGTTTTTCACTAGCTCTGAAACTATTTTATTATTATAATCATTTCTAATATTATATAATCTTTGATGGATTTTCTGTACCTTAACTACTTGCTTTTGGATATTTTGTCTAGTAGCTCCCTCCTTATTATTTTTATTTCTTATTTTTAAACTTTCATATTTCCTTGAAAGTTTTCTTTGTTCCCTTTTTAATTTTCTTTCTATTTTTTTAACTTTACTCGTTTTATTTATATTTTTAAATTTTATTCCATTGCTGCAAATAGCAGTATCTTTTATGCCTAAATCAATACCTATTCCACAAGAATAAGGTTTATCATTAGATTTTATATCTTCTTCAATTAAGATAGACACAAAATATCTATCTGCTTTTTGACTAACTGTCCCACTCTTTACAATAGAGTTAGTTGGTATATACCCATATTCTTTTAATCTCATCCACCCAATCGTTGGTATCTTAACTCTATGTCTTTCTATAGTCCAATCAGTTTTATTATTCTTAGGAAAATAAGCTTTAACATCTTTATT
>NZ_JAHLNC010000033.1:0-1016 GCF_018916625.1 Clostridium senegalense | reverse complement strand
TAACAAAAATCATAGCCTAAAAGTTCTTTCTCTAATTTATCAAAATCGTATTTTCTTTGATGAAAATTATTAAAGGTATCTTTGTTAGAAGATGAATTTTTATATTGCCTTTTCATTATCTTCTTACCGTTAATTTTCCAATTTTTAAGAATACCTTCAACATAGCAAAGTCTAACATTTCCTTTGCTAATTGCTTCTTCCATAGCATCTATAACAGTAAATGTGTCATTATCATCTACAAGCCTATCTAAAGTTAAAACTGCATCTGTAGTTAAATTACCAAAACCATTTTCGCTGTAGTAAGAATAAACTTTAGAGTTTATAGGATTTAAATCCTTATTTAAATTATAACTAAAACTATTAGAAGTACTACTAGTACTACTGTTAGTAGTAGTTGTTGTTATATTATTATATATATTATTATTATCTTTTTGATTATTTATATAAAATCTATTTATAGATTTTATATTATTAAATAACATTGTTATGTTATTTAATATATTATATATATCTTTCATCAAGGAATTATCTCCATGAAGGTCTTTAAAAAATCCCTTTGATACGGACATAAAATCACCTAAATCTATATTGTCAGGATTTTTATCCATAGTATTATGGCGAGAATCCCAACTGTTTTGCAAATTATCCGAAGAAGAAAAAGAATTATCAAGACTATCTGTATTTTTATCCGTAGATGTATTCGGAGATTTTTCACTATGATTATTTTTAGAATTGTTATTATTTTTAACATCAAATATACTATAAAAGATTTCTGTGAAACCATAAAAGGAATATGCTCCGTTATCTCTTAACACAGTATGTTTAAGAATTTTATTTCTGCAAAGCTTTTTAAGCTTTCTATAAAGTGTATCTTTTTTTATATTAAGAATAAGTAGATTTTCTAACATTTCATCATAATCTAGCCAGTAGTATTTTTCTCCATTAAAAACTTTAGATATAAATTTATTATGATTTTTAAATATATAATCTAAAATTAAAATATCATCAAAACTAAC
>NZ_JAHLNC010000031.1:0-1292 GCF_018916625.1 Clostridium senegalense | reverse complement strand
TTAAATTCTTAAGATAATATTCGTGTGGTGTAACATATCCAATTGAAGAGTGTATTCTCTCATTGTTATATCTATAAACAAAATCATTTATATTATTGCGAATATCATCTAAACTCCAATATATACTTCCAGTAAGGCATTCGTCTTGAAGATATCTATGATATGATTCAATGAAAGCATTGTAATTTGGACTTTTAACAGGTATTCTTTCATGAATCACTTTTTCATCAAGACAAGATTTTTCAAAGATACCACTAATAAATTGACTACCATTATCCGTACGGATTACTAATCCATTTGGACTATCTTTAATGCCTCTGGAATATAAACCTTTAATTAAAACTTTTTTCGCAACTTCACCAGTTGCAGATAAATCTATTGATGTGCTTACAAGTTCTCTATCAAACACATCAATTATAGAAGTAATATAAGCAGTTCGCTTTGTTCCAGCTATAAACGCATACTTTATATCCATTTGCCACAATTGGTTTGATTTGATTATTGTTCTACTTTCGCAGACACGTGACACTCGTTTTAGAGTGCGTTTTCTATTTGGATCTAACAAGTTTAAGTTTTTCATTAATCTTCTAACTTTTTTCTTATTAATCTTAATATTGTAGTTATTTCTTAAAACAGCAGTAACTTTCTTATAACCATAGAATTTACTAGTTTTCTGAGATTTAATTTTTACTATATAGCTTTGTATATCTAAGTCATTAATCTTATCTCCATCAAAATTATAACTAAATCCAGGTGTCTTACGACCTGTATTAGCGTAGCTTCTCTCAGTATACTCATGTTTTATTTTGTAGTAATAAGAGGACTTAGATAATTCTACAATGCTTAATACAGTAACAACTTTATAACCTAAAGTTATCCACTTATGAGCAATAGCAACTTTATCATCTAACGTTGGTTGTTTTTTTTTAGAAGATCTTCAAGGATTGCTATTTTTAATTTAAGCTCTTCATTTTCATCCTTAAATTTATGATATTCTTTTTTATAATTAGGTATAATCTCACCTTCCTTTGGATTTTTCGGCTTTATAGTTTGAGAATACCTACGGTAATTGTTAACCCATGTGCTTAATTGAACTGGATTAATATCATATTTTTTAGCTATTAAAGAATTACTACCAGATTCAAGAACTTCTTTAACATAAGCAACTCTTTGTTCTTCTGAAAACTTTCTTTTAAAAACAACTTTTGACATATTGTAGCCCTCCTAATTTCATTAATATAATTGTAAATATCTAAATTAACTTTGTCCAATCCAATTAGGGGGGCTATAGG
>NZ_JAHLNC010000030.1:0-1616 GCF_018916625.1 Clostridium senegalense | reverse complement strand
AAGGATCTTTAGCTCAGTTGGTTAGAGCAACCGGCTCATAACCGGTAGGTCCGGGGTTCGAGTCCCTGAAGGTCCACCATATTTGGGGGTATAGCTCAGTTGGGAGAGCACCTGCCTTGCACGCAGGGGGTCAAGAGTTCGAATCTCTTTATCTCCACCATAGCAGTTCGAAAGAACTGCTTTTTTTTATTATTTATAATAAGAAATATTAGATTTTAAAAGATTATATAAGTGTTTATTATATAATTAAAGTTAAAATATAAGATAGGTGGGATATATGTGGAAAATAGAGATATGAAAATATTGATAACAAATGATGATGGCGTATTTGCAGATGGAATAATAGAACTTGCTAAAGAACTTGAAAAACACTATTCTGTATGTATTGTTGCACCAAATTGTCAAAAAAGTGCCACAAGTCATTCAATAACTATAGATAAACCATTAATAATAAAAGAAGAAAAATTAGAGGGTATTAAATCAAGAGCATTTAGTATAAGTGGAACTCCTGCAGATTGTACAAGAGTTGGAGTGAATAAGATTATGGATGGAAAAGTTGATATGGTTATATCAGGAATAAATAATGGTTTTAATTTAGGAACAGATATATTATATTCAGGCACAGTTTCAGCGGCTATAGAGGCAGCTATATTAAAAATACCATCTATTGCTTTTTCATGTGATGGGAATAGTGGATCATATAAAGAATGTGCGAAAATAGCTAAAAATTTGATTGAAAAACTAGAAAAATATCCGCTGAAAAATGATTTAGTTTTAAATGTAAACTTTCCATCTCTAAAGAATGTAAATTTAAAAAAGAATTATGAGTTTAAAGTTTCAAAAATGGGGGAGAAAAAATATGACAATTTATATGTTGAGACTTTAAATGAAGATGGAAGTAAAAGCATAAATATAAGTGGAACACCTATAAAGAATAATGAAGTGGACACTGATGTATTAAATATAGAAAATGGGTATGTAACTATAACTCCACTACATTATGATTTAACAAATTTTAAAATTTTATATGAAATAGAAGAAAAACTTATATAAATGTTGGGTTTTATTTTAAAATAAGTAGCTTAAAGTCACATAGAAGCTACTTATTTTTTATTGTAAATTATTATGCTAATCATCATATATAATAAAAGTAAATGTAAACTTATCCAAGTGTATCATTACATGAAAAATTAAAGAAATAAAAGGAAAAAAAAGATATTATAATTTAATTTTAGATAATAAATTGATGAATATTAAATTTACTTAAGGAAAGAATGTTATTATGAATAAGTCGTCAACGACAAGAACTTGAAAAAAGTTCAAAAGAAATTTAAAAAAGTTGTTGACAAATGACAAACAAATTGCTAAAATAAAAAAGCAGTCGTTGATAAACGACAAAAAACAATTTGGTCTTTGAAAATTAAACAGATAAATATAGGTAAAACCAGTTAATTCATTTGAGAATCTATTTTGTAGATGCTCACATCGAAAGATGTAAAAAAATTGACTATTATAGTCAGCAAATTGCTTGAAGCAGTTCAAACTTTTAAATTGAGAGTTTGATCCTGGCTCAGGACGAACGCTGGCGGCGTGCCTAACACATGCAAGTCGAGCGA
>NZ_JAHLNC010000029.1:0-1696 GCF_018916625.1 Clostridium senegalense | reverse complement strand
TTTTTTACATCTTTCGATGTGAGCATCTACAAAATAGATTCTCAAATGAATTAACTGGTTTTACCTATATTTATCTGTTTAATTTTCAAAGACCAATTCGTCATTACCTGACGACTTTTACTATTTTACTAGGTTTTAACTTCTTTGTCAACACTTTTCTAAAACTTTTTTTCAAATTTTTTAAGTGTCTTTTAAAGTTTAAATCCTTATCGCTTGAGCTGCTTACTTGCTTGCCTCAGCGACAAGATTTATTATATATAAAATTAATTAATACTTTTTCAATTTTTTTCTTATTTAATAAAATTTTGTTGTATTTTCTTTGTTTTTCATCAATATTCTACATTTTATAACTAATGACACACTAGGTTCAGTTTGTTTTATTTTTAACAAAAACGACATAAATAAAATAGAACTTATGGTTAAATAAGTTCTATTTTATTTATACTGTTTATTTTAATTTATGTGTTTCTGTATAGTTTTCCCTATCTGGAGTAGTGTAATGGAATTCTACACCAGCCTTTGCATTTCCACTTTTAGCTTTGCCCTGTATCTCTGGAACTACTTCTTCTTTACTTCTATGCTCATAATACCTCTTCATTCCTTTTTTAGCCATATATAACACCACCTTATAATATAAATTTCATTTATATTGTTTACTATAATTAAGTTTTATATTAATGATAAGTATTAGTATATTTTTCTAACTATTATATTTATAACTAGCTAAGAGTTATATAACAAACACTTTTAGTATTATTAGAAGTATGGTTAATAACAATCAACATAGCTCTTAATTAAAGTACGTTATAATTAGTAGTAAAATATTAAATTATTTATTCTGCAAAGTTACATACTTAGAATTTAAAACTACATTTATATAAAATTTACATATACCTCATTATGTTCATAACATCATTGGAAATCTTTTGACTAGCTATTCATATTCAAATACAATTTTAAATTTTTAATTACTATTGCTATGTTTATTTTTTCAATAATAAATACTTGTATTAATTTTTATTTGTTTTTTACTTATTTATAAGTTTATTCTTTATACACTATATTCTTTTAGTTTCCAGTAATTAATATTCATTTTTCTTTTATCTGGATACAATTCTAAACTTAAATTTATTAATAAAATTTTTGTTATTAGTAAAAAATAATTATATCTATAAGTCAATAAAACTTTAGTAGTTAATCATAGTATATAAAACTAAAAATAAGTTTTTTAACTTAAAAATACAAATAACATAGATTAACTAAAATAATCTGTTAACCATTATTATATTGTCAATCTTAATTTTTATTATTTGATAAATGCGTAAATTTAAAAGTTATTAACAACAATCTTACAAAAAACAAAAAGTTATAAACAAATTCACATAAATAACTGTGATTTTGTTTATAACTTCTATTTTTTTAATGTATATTGTTGATAACTTTTTATTTTTTATTTTTCAATAAATAAAAAAAGCTTAGTAAAATTACTAAGCTTGGTGGCTCGAGCAGGAATCGAACCAGCGACACGAGGATTTTCAGTCCTCTGCTCTACCGACTGAGCTATCGAGCCATACTTACCTGGCAACAACCTACCCTCCCACACAGTCTCCCGTGCAGTACTCTCGGCGTCTAGAGGCTTAACTTGCCTGTTCGGAATGGAAAGGAGTGTTACCCTCTAAACCATCATCACCAGATT
>NZ_JAHLNC010000028.1:0-2305 GCF_018916625.1 Clostridium senegalense | reverse complement strand
AATCTGGTGATGATGGTTTAGAGGGTAACACTCCTTTCCATTCCGAACAGGCAAGTTAAGCCTCTAGACGCCGAGAGTACTGCACGGGAGACTGTGTGGGAGGGTAGGTTGTTGCCAGGTAAATATGGCTCCTTGGTCAAGCGGTTAAGACACCACCCTTTCACGGTGGTAACAGGGGTTCGATTCCCCTAGGAGTCACCATATGCAGATGTGGCGGAATTGGCAGACGCACTAGACTTAGGATCTAGCGCCTTTGGCGTGGGGGTTCGACTCCCTTCATCTGCACCACTTGCGGGTGTAACTCAATGGTAGAGTGCTAGCCTTCCAAGCTAGTTACGAGGGTTCGATTCCCTTCACCCGCTCCAAGATATGCGTTTTTAGCTCAGCTGGATAGAGCAACGCCCTTCTAAGGCGTGGGCCAGGGGTTCGAATCCCTTAAAACGCACCATTTAATGGGATATCGCCAAGCGGTAAGGCACCAGACTTTGACTCTGGCATTCGTAGGTTCAAATCCTGCTATCCCAGCCAATATGGTTCACTAGCTCAGTCGGTAGAGCACATGACTTTTAATCATGGTGTCCGGGGTTCGATTCCCCGGTGAGCCACCAAAATTAGGCTCCTTGGTCAAGCGGTTAAGACACCACCCTTTCACGGTGGTAACAGGGGTTCGATTCCCCTAGGAGTCACCATAAACTCTTACTAATTAATTAGTAAGAGTTTTTTTGTTTATATAAAATAATAATTTAAATAAACAAAATAGTTACTTAAAATATGTTATAATAGATTAATAAAATATAACTTTAAGCATATAAATATTTATTATAACTTTAATAAAATTTATTATTAATATTAAGGTTATAGTGCTTAAACTTAATCTTGAATAGATAGAGTTTAGTGCTTATAGAATATAAATAATTTTTTAAAAGGAGAATTTATATGGAAAACAAAATTTTAGCTACAGTAAATGGAAAAAATATTACAGAACAAGATTTAGAATTTGCTATATCAAGATTTCCAGAACAAAACAAACAATATTTTAGTACTGAAGAAGGTAAAAAGCAATTATTAAATCAAATAATAAACTATGAATTAGTATATAATTTTGCAAAAGATAGTAACTTAGAAAGTGATGAAGAATTTAAAAAACAATTAGAATTAGTAAAAAGAGATTTATTAATACAAGCTGGTATAACTAAATCATTCTCAAATGTTGAGGTTACTGAAGAAGAAATTACAGCATTTTATGAAAAAAATAAAGAAATGTTTAAAACAGAAGAAACAGTAAATGCTAGACATATATTAGTTGATGATGAAGAAGAAGCTAAAAAAATAGCAGAAGATATAAAAAACAATGTTATATCTTTTGAAGAGGCAGCTGATAAGTATTCTAAATGTCCATCAAAAGCACAAGGTGGAAGCTTAGGTGTTTTTGAAAGAGGTAGAATGGTACCTGAATTTGAGGATGCAGCATTTAAGTTAGATGTTGATACAATTAGTGAACCTGTAAAAACTCAATTTGGTTTCCATATAATAAAGGTTGAAGATAAACAACCTTCAGCGGCTAAAGATTTTGAAGAAGTTAAGCCAATGATAGCTTCAAACTTACTTCATGAAAAACAAAACAAAGAATTTATAAATTTAGTAGAGAAATTAAAAGGTACTTATAAAGTAGAAATGAAATAGTAATATAGTAAAGAGCTTTGGTTAGGCAATTTTAATGCTTGACCAAAGCCTTTGTTTTATTAATAATGGGAAAACAAAATTAATTTTTTATTGTGTTTTTAAAAATCATGTAAATTTATAAATAAAAAAGCGATTATTAATAAAATAGAAAAGCAAACATATCCACGTGTATCAATAAAAGTAATTTTGAGGATATAATAGTATATGAGAGAATTTAAAGTATAAATTTCTATATTTAAGGTTAAGATAACTAATTGCTAAAGTAATTATGTATATAATAAATCTTGTCGCTGAAACAAGTTACTAAGTAGCTTAAGTGATAAGGATTTAAACTTTAAAAAACTTTTTAAAAAAGTATTGACAAAAAAGTTTAAAACTAGTAAAATAGTAAAAGTCATCAAGTGATGACGAATTGGTCTTTGAAAATTAAACAGATAAATATAGGTAAAACCAGTTAATTCATTTGAGAATCTATTTTGTAGATGCTCACATCGAAAGATGTAAAAAAATTGACTATTATAGTCAGCAAATTGCTTGAAGCAGTTCAAACTTTTAAATTGAGAGTTTGATCCTGGCTCAGGACGAACGCTGGCGGCGTGCCTAACACATGCAAGTCGAGCGA
>NZ_JAHLNC010000027.1:0-2432 GCF_018916625.1 Clostridium senegalense | reverse complement strand
AGGTGAAAAGAACCCCGGAAGGGGAGTGAAATAGAACCTGAAACCCTGTGCCTACAACCGGTCGGAGCACTTTATATGTGTGACGACGTGCTTTTTGTAGAACGAGCCAACGAGTTACGATATGTAGCGAGGTTAAGTACTTAAGGTACGGAGCCGAAGGGAAACCGAGTCTGAATAGGGCGCAAAGTTGCATGTCGTAGACCCGAAACCGGGTGACCTATCCATGGCCAGGATGAAGCGACAGTAAAATGTCGTGGAGGTCCGAACCACGTTGGTGTTGAAAAACCATGGGATGAGCTGTGGATAGCGGAGAAATTCCAATCGAACTCGGAGATAGCTGGTTCTCCTCGAAATAGCTTTAGGGCTAGCGTCGATTAACTGAGTACTGGAGGTAGAGCACTGAATAGGCTAGGGGGCATACCGCTTACCGAACCTTATCAAACTCCGAATGCCAGATACTTTTATTTCGGCAGTCAGACTGCGAATGATAAGATCCGTAGTCAAAAGGGAAACAGCCCAGACCATCAGCTAAGGTCCCAAAGTGTAAGTTAAGTGGTAAAGGATGTGGGATTTCTAAGACAACTAGGATGTTGGCTTAGAAGCAGCCACTCATTTAAAGAGTGCGTAATAGCTCACTAGTCAAGAGATCCCGCGCCGAAGATGTCCGGGGCTAAAACTTACCACCGAAGCTATGGATTCACATTTAATATGTGAGTGGTAGAGGAGCTTTCTGCATTGGCTGAAGTCGTACCGAAAGGAGCGGTGGACGATGCAGAAGTGAGAATGTTGGCATAAGTAGCGAGAGCCAGGTGAGAATCCTGGCGGTCGAAAACCTAAGGTTTCCTGAGGAAGGCTCGTCCGCTCAGGGTTAGTCGGGACCTAAGGCGAGGCCGAAAGGCGTAGTCGATGGACAACAGGTTGATATTCCTGTACCGTTAGCAGACGTTATTACAAACGGGGTGACGCAGGAGGATAAGATGTGCACACTATTGGATGTGTGTCTAAGCACTTAGGGAGTTTTAGCAGGCAAATCCGCTAAAACAATTCTGAGGTGTGATGGGGAGCTAATTATAGCGAAGTATCTGATTCCACGCTGCCAAGAAAAGCCTCTATGGAGGAAGCTAACGCCCGTACCGCAAACCGACACAGGTAGGTGAGGAGAGAATCCTAAGACCAGCGGAAGAATTGCTGTTAAGGAACTCGGCAAATTGACCCCGTAACTTCGGGAGAAGGGGTGCCTACGCAAGTAGGTCGCAGAGAATAGGCCCAAGCAACTGTTTAGCAAAAACACAGGTCTCTGCTAAAGCGAAAGCTGATGTATAGGGGCTGACGCCTGCCCGGTGCTGGAAGGTTAAGGGGATTGCTTAGCGCAAGCGAAGGCATGAACTTAAGCCCCAGTAAACGGCGGCCGTAACTATAACGGTCCTAAGGTAGCGAAATTCCTTGTCGGGTAAGTTCCGACCCGCACGAATGGCGTAATGATTTGGGCACTGTCTCAACAGCAAATCCGGCGAAATTGTAGTGCAAGTGAAGATGCTTGCTACCCGCGATTGGACGGAAAGACCCCGTAGAGCTTTACTGCAATTTAGCATTGAGTTTCGGTATTATCTGTACAGGATAGGTGGGAGACTGGGAAATCACGGCGTCAGCTGTGGTGGAGTCGACCTTGGGATACCACCCTGATAGTACTGGAATTCTAACCGGAGGCCATGAATCTGGTCACGGGACATTGTTAGGTGGGCAGTTTGACTGGGGCGGTCGCCTCCTAAAAAGTAACGGAGGCGCCCAAAGGTTCCCTCAGAACGGTCGGAAATCGTTCGAAGAGTGCAAAGGCAGAAGGGAGCCTGACTGCGACACATACAGGTGGAGCAGGGACGAAAGTCGGGCTTAGTGATCCGGTGGTACCTCGTGGGAGGGCCATCGCTCAACGGATAAAAGCTACCTCGGGGATAACAGGCTGATCTCCCCCAAGAGTCCACATCGACGGGGAGGTTTGGCACCTCGATGTCGGCTCGTCGCATCCTGGGGCTGAAGTCGGTCCCAAGGGTTGGGCTGTTCGCCCATTAAAGCGGCACGCGAGCTGGGTTCAGAACGTCGTGAGACAGTTCGGTCCCTATCCGTCGCGGGCGTAGGAAATTTGAAGGGAGCTGTCCTTAGTACGAGAGGACCGGGATGGACCAACCTCTGGTGCACCAGTTGTCACGCCAGTGGCATAGCTGGGTAGCTATGTTGGGAAGGGATAAACGCTGAAAGCATCTAAGCGTGAAGCCCACCCTAAGATGAGATTTCCCATAACGTAAGTTAGTAAGACTCCTGAAAGAACATCAGGTTGATAGGTGAGGGGTGTAAGCATGGTAACATGTTCAGCTGACTCATACTAATAAGTCGAGGGCTTGACCTAATATAATCACTGTGCAATTTTCAGAGAACAA
>NZ_JAHLNC010000026.1:0-2743 GCF_018916625.1 Clostridium senegalense | reverse complement strand
AGTATGGTTCACTAGCTCAGTCGGTAGAGCACATGACTTTTAATCATGGTGTCCGGGGTTCGATTCCCCGGTGAGCCACCAAGTCGTAGTATTTATACTACGACTTTTTTATATATAAATTTAAAAATAAAGGTTTATATAAAATAAAATGAAGTGTTATAATAGATATAAAAATTAAACGGTATTTATCTTATGAAAGGAGAATGTATGTTATCTTTATTAAACAGTGCAGAAAGAATAGGACCAAATACAATAGGTCAAGAAATGTATATTGTATGGATTAAGTTAGCTATTGCAATTGGAACATTTTTATTAATATTGTTTTTAAAAAATGTTTTAGTGAAGTACATAATAAAAGGTATAAATAAAATTTTATTAAAATTAGAGATTAAAAATAATTTTAACATAATAGAAGCTATAGAAAATCCTATAAAAAATTTCTTGTTATTATTAGGTGTATACATAATAATACTAACAATTTTTGATATATTTAGCATAAATGCTCTTATACTAAATAGAGTATTTAATAGTTGTGTTTTATTATTAATAGCACAATCGCTTATAAATATAGTTGAGAAACCACCGGAAATATTTAATAAATTTCAAGACAGTGATGGAAAATTAGATAAAATAGCATATTCTTTTATAGCTAAATTTATAAAAGTAGCTATTATAGTTGTAGTTGTACTTACTGTTGCACAAGAATGGGGAATGCCTGTAAAAGGACTTATAGCAAGTGCAGGAATCGGAGGAGCTGTTATAGCATTAGCATCTAAAGATACTGCTGCCAACATATTTGCTGGTATAAGTATAATATTTGATAGGTCTTTTTCTATTGGAGATTGGATACAATGTGGAAGTGTTGAAGGAGAAGTAGAAGATATATCTATAAGAAGTACTAAAATAAGAACATCAGATAAGGTTTTAATAACAATACCTAATTCCACGTTAGCTAATGCATCTATATTAAACTTTACTAAACGTGATATAAGAAAAATAAGTTTTGTTTTAGGTGTAACTTATGATACATCTAAAGAAAAGATTCAAGTATGTATAAATAGAATACAAGACATGCTATTAAAAGAGAGTGACGTAAACAAAGATGGCATATTAGTTTATTTTGATAGTTATAATAGTAGTAGTTTAGATATAGTTATAGCATATTATACTAACAAAACAAGTTTAAGTGAATACATGAAAGTAAAAAATGATGTAAACTTTAAAATCTTAGATATATTAGAAAGTGAAAAGATAGATGTGGCATTTCCAACAACAAGTGTTTATATTGAAAAGTAAACAAAAACTATGGTTTTAAACCATAGTTTTTTTATTATATTAGTATTAATTTTATTCTATATAAGGAACTGATTTTTCAAGAGATAAATATATGCTTTTCACACCCTTAAACCAAGATTCATCTTCAGAATACTTTTGATTAAGCCAACGAAAAGGATCTTCATCTTCAGGTCTGTTTAAGGATAAATTTACAACTGTTCTTGAAACAATTTGTGAGGCATCTCCAATGTCAGTATTATAACTTTGCCAGCTATTAAATATATTAAATGGATTATTAGCTATTGTAGTGCAATAAGGATTATTTTTAGGAACAAAGCCTTGCTCTTGACCTGTAATAGCAAATAATAATAGTGGGTTTAAATTAAAATTTCTAGCTGTATCTATAATAGTAGAAAAATAAGGTTCTTCAGCTAATATAGAATCTCTTTGAGCTAAATATTTTTTTAAAGCATCTATGTTTACTCTTTTGTATTTAAAATCTTCATGGAGATGATTTGTAGTACTTTTTCTTGTCATTTCTTCATTATGCATATATATATTCTTACATTTTTCATTACTCATATTTAATTTAATAGAGTAAAATTCGGGACTGTTATACTTATCATAATAAGAAACAGTAGAATCTTCTTTAAAAGATAAAAAAATATCTTCTTTAAATGTTGGTATATTATCATTAGAAAAAATAGTTATATTAAGCATTTTTATAAAAATGAAACAAGTAAATGCAACAAAATAAGTTGTTATAAGGTTAATAATTAAACCTTTATTTTTATAAGTTTTTATTTTCATTTATATATCACCATACTATAAAATTTTATGACAAGAGTTAGTTTAACCTAAAACTATAAACTTATTCATGGTGTAAAATTTTATAAAGTATAGATTATATTTGTTGTGGAATTTTGTTAATTTTTAGATATATAAGTAAAACATAAACTTTAAAATATATATTTAATATAAACTTAACCAAGTGTATCATCAGTAGAAAAATAAAGAAAAATAAAGAAAAAAGTAGAAAAATGTAATTAATTAATTTAAATTATACAATTAAGGAAAATTTAATTTAATATAGTTATATATAATAAATCTTGTCGCTGAGGCAAGCAAGTAAGCAGCTCAAGCGATAAGGATTTAAACTTTAAAAGACACTTAAAAAAATTGAAAAAAAGTTTTAGAAAAGTGTTGACAAAGAAGTTAAAACCTAGTAAAATAGTAAAAGTCGTCAGGTGATGACGAATTGGTCTTTGAAAATTAAACAGATAAATATAGGTAAAACCAGTTAATTCATTTGAGAATCTATTTTGTAGATGCTCACATCGAAAGATGTAAAAAAATTGACTATTATAGTCAGCAAATTGCTTGAAGCAGTTCAAACTTTTAAATTGAGAGTTTGATCCTGGCTCAGGACGAACGCTGGCGGCGTGCCTAACACATGCAAGTCGAGCGA
>NZ_JAHLNC010000025.1:0-4492 GCF_018916625.1 Clostridium senegalense | reverse complement strand
TCGCTCGACTTGCATGTGTTAGGCACGCCGCCAGCGTTCGTCCTGAGCCAGGATCAAACTCTCAATTTAAAAGTTTGAACTGCTTCAAGCAATTTGCTGACTATAATAGTCAATTTTTTTACATCTTTCGATGTGAGTATCTACAAAATAGATTCTCAAATGAATTAACTGGTTTTACCTATATTTATCTGTTTAATTTTCAAAGACCAATTCGTCATCACCTGACGACTTTTACAAGTTTACTAGATTTAAACTTTTTTGTCAATACCTTTTTGTAAAAAGTTTTTTAAAGTTTAAATCCTTATCGCTTGAGTTACTTACTTGGTTGCCCTAGCGACAAGATTTATTATATACTGTAATTTAATTATTTATACATATATTAACTGCAATATTATTACTTAAATCTTATCATAGTTTATTTTCCTTTTTCTTTCTTTAATTTACTATTGTTGACACACTAGGTTCTGTTTGTTTTACTTAGTTCTTTAAAATTCCTAAATTTAGAGGTTTAATGTGAATTTTGAGTTTATTCACTTGAATAATTATATAAAAAAACAAACTCTAATTAAATTTATTTATCAAATTTTTGTTATTAATTAAGAAAAAATATAAATAGAACCTAAAGCAATCAAAGTTGATCCTAAAAAAGTACGTTTAGTATTATTAGAAACATAGCAAGTAATAATCACCATAACTATTAACTAAAATAAGCTTACAACTATTAGTGCCTCATTTAATAAATAAGTTAAAAAGTTTTGTCTTTATATAGATTAATTTTTTATATTAAAAAACTATCACTTCATTTTCTTTTTAAATCAACAAAGTGATAGCTCTATTTTCATTTATTAAATTATAATTCTTTCAAAAATTCTTCAACTAAGCTTTTATTTTTATTATTATATCCCAAATCTACAAGCGATTTCTCTAATACACTTAGCAAATATGTTAATTTATCTTTGTCTGCATTTTCTCCCATATGTCCTATTCTTACCACTTTTCCACTCATATAAGAAAAAGATCCTGCAACTAAAACATTATATTCTTCTAACATATGTTTTATTAGTTTATCACATCCTATAAACTCTGGAATTTTAACTGCTGTTATTGTGTTAGCCTGTCCTTTTTCTATAAACAGCTCTAACCCATATTCTAGTATAGCTTTTCTTACAGCATTTCCATATTTATAATGTCTTTTTATAACATTTTCTATACCTTCGTTTAAAATATTATCTAATGCTACATCTAAACTAACTATATCGCTTATTGGCATAGTATATGGAAACCATTTTTCTTTATAATAATTTTTCCATATAGTTAAATTATTATAAAATCCCATTATAGGTTTTTTTCTATTTTCCATTACTCTTAATGCATCTTCGCTAATAGATACTATAGTAAGACCTGGTTGAGCTGATAAAACCTTTTGTGATGCCCCAAGTGCAATATCTATTTTCCACTCATCAACTCTTATATCCTCTCCACCCATAGATGCAACTGTATCCACCACTGTTAATATATTAAACTCTTTTAATAACGGACATACCTTGTCTATATTGTTTAAGAGCCCTGATGGTGTATCACAATGCACTATTGTAGCATATTTAAAATTGCTATCCTTTTCTAAAAACTTTCTTAAATGGTCTATATTAATATCTTTAGTTTTATCTGACTTATATGTAACAGGTTTTCCTCCATATATTTTCACAAAGTCAGCAAATCCAGCTCCAAAAACACCATTATCTATAACTAAAACCCTATCCCCTTCTTCTGTTAAAGATGCACATGCTGAATCTAGCCCCAAAATTCCTTCTCCACTTAATATATAAACTGGATTTGAGGTCTTTATTATTTTTCCTATCTTTTCACAGGTTTCTTTATAGAAATCATAAAATTGTAAATCTAAATCTGGATTAGTACATTGTTGTGCCCTTGCTAATCTAACATTTTCCCTAACTGATGTTGGTCCAGGTGTAAATACGTATGGACTTCTCATTCACTGCCACCCCTTTTTAATTAATATAAAAGCATAAAATTAAAAGCTCTTCTTTTAATCTTATGCTCTACTAAATTTTGTTACTTATATTATATAATATAAATTAAAAACTTTAAAATTTATTTAACTATTCTTTTTGCTACATAGTACCTACTATTAAAGTAATCATTGCTTAAATTTGATATTTTAATAAACTCTCCTGGTCCTGGTGCATGAATGAATTCATTTCCACCTATATATATTCCAACATGAGAAATATCATTTGGGTCATCATCATTAGTTGTAAAAAATATTAAATCTCCTGCTACAAGATTTCCTCTACTAACTGTTTGACCTTCATTAACTTGATAGTAAGTTGTTCTGGATACACTTATACCAAAATGTTTATATACATATTGAACTAATCCTGAGCAGTCAAATCCTAGTGGTGTAAATCCTCCCCATAAATAGGGAACACCAATATATTCCTTAGCTTTATTAGCTATATCTGTTCCGATATACCTAGATTCTATTAATGGAGTTTCTTTAACTATTGGTCCAACTTCTTCACTGCCATCATAAATTTTAACATAATCACCACAAATCCATCCCTCAATTCCTTGAACAGATATTTTATACCATCCATTTGAATGAGCAGTTACTTGGCTTTTAGTTCCATATGTTAATGTTGCAACAATTTTCCCATTTGTATCTGCACTACTTCTTACATTTAAAGCCGCTGCAGTTACTACTACTATTTTATTTACGGTTTCAATATTACCACTGTTATTCTCATTATTATTAGAATTAAAACTTACATAATCTTTGCAAATATATCCTGTTTCATTACTATATTTTATTTTATACCATCCATTGCTTTCAGATAAAATTTCAACTTTAGCATTAGAGTTCAAAATTCCTAAATGATTGTATGATGTACCTGGACCAGACCTTACAAATAAAGCCTCTGCATCTACATATCCTGTTTTATTAATTTCTGTTTCATTAGAACCTCCTGAATTAGACTCTCCACCTGTTCCATTTAAATTTACATATTCAGATGAAACGTATCCAGTAGTCCCATTTACACTAATTTTATACCAACCATTTAGTCTTTCTATTATATCTACAGCTGTTCCTTTTCTTAATGAATCTACAACATTATAATTAGTTCCAGCTCCACTTCTTACATTCAAAACATCTGCACTAATAGTTCCTTTTGTTCCTGCAGCTTGATTATTATTATTATTGCCATTATTACCATCACTTGATAAGGATATATATTCAGAAGACACATAACCAATCACACCATTTGTCTTTACCTTATACCAACCATTTAATTTTTCTACTACATCTACCTCTGTTCCTTTTCCTAGTACGGTTGTAACTCCATAATTAGTTCCTGCACCGCTTCTTAAATTTAAACTATCTGCATTCACTCTACCCTTTTCCCCTGTGACTTTATCATTATTAGTTATATTCTCTGAAAAACTCACATATTCAGAAGATACATAACCCATGGATCCATTTACATTTATTTTATACCATCCATCATGATTTTCCATTATCAATACGCTTGTACCTTTTGGTAACGTTTTAACTACATTATAATTTGTACCTGCACCTTCTCTTAAATTCAATGCTATTACATTAACAATCCCAGTTTTATTTATATTAGATGAAGAGTTATCCGAATTTGCACTTTCACCCATCTTAACATATTCTCCAAAAACCCATGCATTTTGTCCATTATAATCTATCTTATACCAATCGCCCTTTTTCTCTAGAACAGTTACCTTTGTATTTTCATTTAATGAACCTATTACTTTTGAAGAAGTATTGTTTTCAGATCTAACGTTCAAATTATTTACAGTAATTATTCCTACTTGAGTTCCTGCAGCCAATGCAGTCTTACTTCCTATAACCGAGTAAACACACATAGTGGCAGCAATAGCTCCTAGCGTTTTTTTAGAATTCTCCAAAATTGTCCCTCCATCCTAATTTGATTTGCCTCGTACATAATAATATATTATCTTCCTATGTTTTTACATATACAGTAATTAATACAAATTTATTATATCTTAATTTAGCGCTAATTGTTTGAATATTGCTTTATTTTTTTTCTACATTATATTGACATAAATCTACCTTAAAATATATATTTTAATATTAAGGTATAAGTTATATATATATTTAAAATAATTTTTTATATTTCAATGCTATAATTTCAATATAATATTAATTTTTTCTCTACTACTGTACAATATATATTATTATCGTAAATTAATATAAAAGTTTAATAGAATCAGGTCGAATTTTGTAAAAAAGTATAAAAAAAAGCAGTTCTTTCGAACTGCTAATGGTGGAGATAAAGAGATTCGAACTCTTGACCCCCTGCGTGCAAGGCAGGTGCTCTCCCAACTGAGCTATACCCCCAAATATGGTGGACCTTCAGGGACTCGAACCCCGGACCTACCGGTTATGAGCCGGTTGCTCTAACCAACTGAGCTAAAGATCCTT
>NZ_JAHLNC010000024.1:0-4886 GCF_018916625.1 Clostridium senegalense | reverse complement strand
AATATTCCGCGATAGCTCAACGGTGGAGCACTCGGCTGTTAACCGATAGGTTGAAGGTTCGAATCCTTTTCGCGGAGCCATTTTGGAAACATAGAAGTAGAATATCTACTTCTTTTTTTATTTAATTAGAATAATTTATACAAAAAGAGGAAAACTAATAAATATATGTTTACAATATGTCTATTGCAATATATAATTAAATAAGAATTTAATATTATGCGATGAAGGAGAAAAGTAATCATCAAATATTTTATAGAGAGCTAAGGAGGGTGGAAACTTAGTAAATTTCGATGATGAAAAGAAGCTCTAGAGCTATAAGCCGAAAATCATTTTTTATGGAGTAAGCTTGTGGGATTCTTCCCTTATAAAGATTGAGAGGACTAAATTTAAAGTTTAGTCAATCTAGGTGGTAACGCGGAATATAACCTTTCGTCCTATAATTTTAGGATGAAAGGTTTTTTATTTTAAATTTTAATAAATAAATGAAAGGATGAATAATATGAATTTACAATCATTAGCAAATGCTATTTTCCCTGATATTGATAAGAATCCACAATTTTATATTGACAAATATCCAAAAAGGAACTTAAAAGAAGGAGCTAAAGTTACAAGATATGCACCAAGTCCAACAGGATTTCAACATATAGGTGGTGTATTTTCAGCATTAATAGATGAAAGAATAGCAACGCAAAGCGAAGGAGTATTCTTTTTAAGAATAGAAGATACAGATCAGAAAAGAGAAGTAAAAGGTGCTATAGAGGATACAATAAAAACAATGCATAAATTTGGACTTGATTTTACTGAAGGTATGACAGGTGATACTACATCTAAGGGGGAATACGGTCCATATAGACAAAGCGAAAGAGGTGAGATATACAAGACTTTTGCTAAAGATTTAATAGCTAAGGGTCTTGCATATCCATGTTTTTGTACATCAGAGGACTTAGAAAAATTAAGAGAAAAGCAAATATCAGAAAAATTAACTCCTGGTTATTATGGTGAATATGCTAGTTGCAGAAATTTATCAGCAGAAGAGGCTTTAGAAAAAATAAATAATGGTGAACGATACATAATAAGATTAAAATCACCAGGCAATTCAGAAAAAAGAGTAGAGTTTCACGATTTAATAAAGGGAGATATATCATTCCCAGAAAATAATCAAGATATTGTTATAATAAAATCAGATGGACTTCCGACATATCATTTTGCGCATGCAATAGATGATGCATTAATGGGAACTACTACAGTAATAAGAGGAGAGGAGTGGCTTTCATCACTTCCTATACATGTACAATTATTTGATGTTCTTAAATTTAAAAAACCAGAATATGCACATACTCCAACTATTATGAAACAAGATGGAGGATCTAAAAGAAAACTTTCTAAAAGAAAAGATGCAGAAAGTGCAGTAAGTTATTATGATGAAGAAGGATATCCGATGATATCAGTTATTGAATATTTATTAAATATAATAAATTCAACATTTGAAGAGTGGAGAGAAGAAAATCCATTTGCAGATTATCATGAGTTTAAAGTATCTTTAGATAAAATGAGTAAAAGTGGAGCTTTATTTGATATAGTAAAACTAAATGATGTAAGTAAAAATGTTATATGCAGATTAAAAGCAGATGTTGTTTATGATTATTATACAAATTGGGCTAAAGAATATAATAAAGAAATGTATGAATTAGTTACTTCAAATGAAAATATGTGTAAAGAAGTATTTAATATAGATAAAGAAGGACCTAAACCTAGAAAAGATTTCGCTAAATGGAATGACGTTAAAGAAAAAATATTCTTTTTCTTTGATGAATTATTTAATAATGATGGAATTGATAATATAGAACTTCCAAAAAAAATAGAATTAGTTGAAGCACAAAGGATTATAGAGGCTTATTCAAAAGCATATAATTTTAATACTGATAAGGATACGTGGTTTGAAGAATTAAAGTCTGTAGCAGTTGAATTAGGTTATGCTACAGATAGAAAAGCATTTAAAAAAGATCCTGAAGCTTATAAAGGTATGGTTTCAGATGTAGCAGGATCAGTTAGATCTGCATTAACTCATAGAGCTAATACTCCAGATCTTTATACTATAATGCAAATAATGGGAGAAGAAAAAGTAAGAGAAAGATTTAATAAATTTATATCTCTTTAATAAAAAGCACTAGCAAATTAAACTTTGCTAGTGCTATTTATTTATTTATTTAATTTAAATGAGCTTTTTAATGAAACTATTCTATTAAATACAAGCTTATCTTCAGAAGTTAATTTCGGATCAACATTAAAGTATCCATGTCTAAATAGTTGATATTTATCATGCGCTTTAGAATTTTTAAAACTTGGCTCAATAAATCCATTTAAAACTTCTAATGAATTAGGATTTATTTGTTCTAAGAAATGTTTTTCCTCTTCTGTTTCATTATCAAGAATTAAAGGATCATATAGTCTGAATTCAGCAGGAATTGCAGCTGTAGCATCAACCCAATGGATTGTTCCTTTTACTTTTCTTCCTGTAAATCCACTGCCACTTTTAGTTTCAGGATCATAAGTACAGCGAATTTCTGTTACATTACCATCAGCATCTTTTATAACTTCATTACATTTAACAAAGTATGCTCCTTTTAGTCTTACTTCATTTCCAGGGAATAATCTAAAGTATTTTTTAGGAGGATTCTCCATAAAGTCTTCTTGTTCAATATATAATTCTCTAGAAAATGGCACTTGTCTTACCCCTGCATTTTCATTATCAGGATTATTTTCTATAGGTAGCATTTCTACTTGGCCTTCTGGATAGTTAGTTATAATTAATTTTAATGGTTTTAAAACTGCCATTGCTCTTGGTGCTTTAGAATGTAAATCTTCTCTTATAAAATATTCAAGCATTTGACTATCTACAGTTGAAGCAGCTTTAGCAACTCCAATGGCTCTACAGAAGTTTCTTATAGATTCAGGAGTATATCCTCTTCTTCTTAAACCAGCTATAGTTGGCATTCTAGGATCATCCCATCCATCAACAACATTTTCATCAACTAACATTTTTAATTTTCTCTTACTCATAACAGTATTAGTTATATTTAATCTTGCAAATTCAATTTGTTGAGGTTTCGCTAGCATTTCACATTCATTTACAACCCAATCATATAAAGGTCTATGATCTTCAAATTCTAAAGTACAAATTGAATGAGTAATTCCTTCTATAGCATCTTCTAATGGATGAGCATAGTCGTACATTGGATATATACACCACTTATCTCCAGTATTATGATGTGTTGAATGAGCAATTCTGTATATTATAGGATCCCTCATATTTATGTTCGGAGATGCCATATCTATTTTAGCTCTTAAAACTTTTTCCCCATCTTTAAACTCACCATTTCTCATTTTTTCAAATAAATCTAAATTTTCTTCTATAGATCTATTTCTATATGGACTTTCTTTTCCTGGTGATGTTAGAGTACCTCTATACTCTCTCATTTCATCTGGTGTTAAGTCACAAACATATGCTTTACCTTTTTTTATTAATAAAATAGCTCTATCATACATTTCTTCAAAATAGTCAGATGCAAAATATAAATTATCCCAATCAAAACCTAACCATTGAACATCCTCTTTTATAGATTCAACATATTCAGTATCTTCTTTAGTAGGATTAGTATCATCAAATCTTAAATTTGTTTTTCCCTTAAACTCGTCGGCTAATTCGAAGTTTAAAACTATAGATTTAGCGTGGCCTATATGTAAGTAACCGTTAGGTTCAGGTGGAAAACGAGTTAAAATAGAATCATGTTTACCACTTTTTAAGTCGTCGATTACTATATTTTTTATAAAGTTAGATGAATTAATTTCTTTAGTCATAATACACATACCTTTCTTAAAAAAAATTTTATGAATACAATATTACATTACTATATTAATTGTTATTATAAACCATTATAAAAATTAGAAGACTAAAATAATAGTATAGTTAAAGTATAATATTTAATTAAAATGTGAAATTATTTATTAATTTACATTTTATATAGTATTTATATACTATTTTAAACTAATAATAGGAAAAAATAAAGTCAATATGGGAATACAACATCAATCCTAATATATAGAGTAATTTTTGTTATAAAAATTATGAATTTAAGAGCTTATTAAATTAAGGATCATGAGAAATTTTAATAACTATATATAAATATATATTATAGTTATAGTTGTCATTAAAAATATTTAAGTGAATAATTATTTTTGAATTATATATAGATTATAGGAGAAATATTTAAATTAAAAATTTATAAATTTTTAATTTAAATATTTGAAACTTATATATAGAATCTTATTATTAAGATAGACAGTTAGTTTCGTACATATACAATTAAATAGAAATTGCATAAAATCATATTTAGAAACACAAACTTAACCGTGTGTGTCAATAGATGAAATTTAAAAGAAAAATGTAGTATTTAAAAGAAAAATAGGAATAATTTAATTAAACAAGGTAAATAATAATAAATGTGGCTTAAAAAGTTTAATATAATAAATCTTGTCGCTGAGGGGCAACGCCGAAAAGGTAAGCATCCTAAAGCGAAAAAGTTTTTCAAAACAACTTAAAAAAAGTTGTTGACAAGGGAAAAACAAGATGATAAACTAATTAAGCAGTCGGGAAACGACGGCAAATAAGTTAAAAATTGGTCTTTGAAAATTAAACAGATAAATATAGGTAAAACCAGTTAATTCATTTGAGAATCTATTTTGTAGATGCTCACATCGAAAGATGTAAAAAAATTGACTATTATAGTCAGCAAATTGCTTGAAGCAGTTCAAACTTTTAAATTGAGAGTTTGATCCTGGCTCAGGACGAACGCTGGCGGCGTGCCTAACACATGCAAGTCGAGCGA
>NZ_JAHLNC010000023.1:0-6405 GCF_018916625.1 Clostridium senegalense | reverse complement strand
AGCTCAACGGTGGAGCACTCGGCTGTTAACCGATAGGTTGAAGGTTCGAATCCTTTTCGCGGAGCCATTTTGGAAACATAGAAGTAGAATATCTACTTCTTTTTTTTATGTTTAAAAAAATATAAATTCTTAAATATTAGAAAATATATAGTATAATTATGGAATAAGACAATGAAATAATTAAAATTATAAAGTATTATAAAGTATTATAAAGGAGTAAGTATATGAGAATATTACATACTGCAGATTGGCATTTAGGAAAAAATTTAGAGGGCTTTAGTAGGATGGATGAGCAGGAAAAATTCTTAAATGATTTTATAGAAATAGTTGAAAATAATAAAGTAGATTTAATTATTATAGCAGGTGATATATATGATAATAGTAATCCACCGGCAAGGGCAGAAAGAATGTTTTACAACACATTAAAAAAATTATCTAAAAATGGTGAAAGATTAACATTGATAATTTCAGGAAACCATGATAATCCAGATAGATTAGTAGCAGCAGGTCCATTGGCAAGGGAGCATGGAATTATTATGGTAGGAAGGCCCAAATCAATAGTTGAAACGGGTATATATGGCAAACATAAAGTTTGTAATTCAGGTGAAGGATTCATAGAAATAGAAGTAAATGGAGAAAGAGCAGTAATATTAACAGTAGCATATCCAAGTGAAAAAAGATTAAATGAAGTTCTATATGATGGAATGGAAGAAGAAGAGGAAAAGGCAAAAAATTATAGTGATAGAATAAAACTGCTTTTTGATAATTTAAGTAAAAATTATAGAAAAGATACTATAAACATAGCAGTATCCCATTTATTTGCAATGGGAAGTGAAGAATCGGGATCAGAAAGAAATATACAACTTGGAGGAAGTTTTATAGTAGATGGAAGTTGTTTCCCAAAAGAAGCACAGTATATTGCATTAGGACATGTTCATAAACCGCAAGTTGTTCCTGGAACTAAGAAAAAAGTTAGGTACTGTGGTTCACCACTACAGTATAATAAAAAAGAAATAGGTTTTGTGAAAAAGTGTTTTATTGTAGATATAAAAGCAGGAGAGGAATTTAAGCTTGAGGAGATTGAATTCAAAAATTATAAACCAATAGAAATTTGGAGATGTAAAAGTATAGAAGAAGCTATTAAGAAGTGTGAAGAAAATAAAAACAAAGAATGTTGGGTTTATTTGGAAATATATACAGACAGATATATAAGAGAAGATGAAATCAAATCTATGAAAAGCTTAAAGAAAGACATATTGGAAATTATACCTAAAATAAAAGAAGAAGAAGAAGAAATTGATATGGCAACTTTTTTAGAAAAATCTTTTGAAAGTATTTTTAAGGAATTTTATTTTAAAGAGAGAAAAGTAGAACCACAAGATGAAGTTGTAGATTTATTATTATCTATAGTTAAGGATGGTGATGAAAATGAAGCCAATTAGTTTAAAAATAAAAGGTTTGAATAGCTTTATAGAAGAACAAACAATTGATTTTAAAAGGTTAACAGATAAAGGACTTTTTGGTATATTTGGACCTACTGGAAGTGGTAAATCTACAATACTTGATGGAATAACATTAGCTTTGTACGGAGAAGTTTCTAGAAAAAGTTCTAATTTTATAAATACAAATTGTAATAGTGTGAATGTAGTCTATCACTTTCAAATATCTGGAGCAAAAATTAAAAAATATACTGTAGAGAGAGAATTTAAAAGAGATAAATCAGGCAATATAAGATCTAAGTCAGCCAAAATATTAGATGTGACTTGTGAAACAGTAGAAGTTTTAGAAGAAGGAGCAAAAAATGTAACTGCAAAATGTAAAGAAATTATAGGATTAGAATTAGATGATTTTACAAGAACTGTAGTATTACCTCAAGGTAAATTTAGTGATTTTTTAAAACTTGAAGGTAAAGATAGAAGAAATATGTTAGAGAGATTATTTAATTTACAAAAATATGGAGATAACTTATCTAATAAGTTGATAGGCAAAATAAAAGGAGAAAGACAAAAATATAATATACTTCAAGGTGAATTAAAAGGTTATGAAGATATAGATAATGAAAGTTTAAAATTAAAAGAGGAGAGATTAGAATTAGCTTTAAAAAATAAAGAAAATATAGAAAAAGAATTGATAGTAATAGAAAAAGAATATAATGAAAATAGCGTAATTTGGAATCTACAAGAAGAATTAAGAAAAAGTGAACATATTTTTAAGGAGTTAAAGTTAAAAGAAAAAGAAAATAATATTAAGGAAATTAAAATTTTAAAAGGTGAATCTTATTTAAAAATAAAACCTTATATGGATGCTCGTGATGAGACATTGAGACAATATAATGTTGAAAATAAAAAACTTAATATTATACAAAAAGATACTGAAAATATAAAAGTTGAAAAAGAAAAATTAGAAGCTATTTTAAAAAAGGCAATAGAGAAAAAAGAGAATGAACTTCCAAGTTTAAAAATAAAAAAAGAACGAATTGATGAAGCTATGGAAGAAGCAAAAAATATTAAAAATTTAAAAAATGAAGCAAAATATTTAGATAAAGAACTACAGGAAAAAGAAAAATTAATAAAAAATATAAATAATAATATAAAAGAATTAGAAGAGGATATTATTATTTTAAATAATCAAAGAGAAGCAAAAGAAAAAGGTATAGATAAATTAAAAGTATCAAATAAGCATAGAACAAAGATAAACGAAGGAGTAATCATTAGTAATGATTATAAATCATTAACGAGTCAAAAGAAAAATTTATTATTAGAAATAGATATATTAGAAGAAAGTATGAAAGTTAATAAGGACAGCAGATATGAATTGAAATGTAAAATTAATGAATTAAATATTAAGTTAAATGATTTAAAAGAAAAGAAAGCAGTGTTAGTGGAAAAAAATATAACTGATCCTAAGGAATTATTAAAATTTCAAGAAGAAATTTCATATTATAAAGATAAATGGAATAGATATGACTTACTAATAAAAGAGTTAGAAGAAAATAATATTTTATTAAAAGACTCTGTAAGAGAATTAAATTTTAAAACAGAAGAAAGAAATAATGTAGAAAATGTTGTAAATACATTAAGAGATTATGTAAATAAAGTTGAAATTGAAAATTTAGCACAATGTCTAAGAGAAAAACTTTTTAAAGGATATCCATGCCCGGTATGTGGTTCTATAGAACATTCAATAGATAACTTAGAAAGTATTAATTTAATTAAAAATGATACATCAAAAGAAAACCTAAAAGAAAATGAAGAAATATTAAAGGAATTTAATGAAAGAATTATCATATTAAAGAATAATATAGATTCTTATAAGAAATTAATAGAACAACAACATTTTAAAATAGAAGAGTTAGGAGAAGATTTTAAAAAAGTATCTATAAAAGAGTTAGAGGATAAATTTGAATTATTAAGAATTCAATTTAATAAATATGATGAGGAAAAAAATACTATAGAAAATAATATAAAAAAGTTAAGTGAAGATATAAATAAAAAAGATATAGAATATAGCAAGATAGATACAATAGTAACTCAAAATACTGGAAGATTAGAAAAGTTAAAAATACAGTTAGATAAATTAGAAAAACAGATTAATGATGTTAAAATTAATTTAATTAAGTTAAAAGAAGAATTAAAAATAGAAAACTTTGAAGAAAGAAGTAAAGAGATATCAGAAAATGATAATGAAATAACCAAACTTGAAATCAACCTTAAAGAATTAAGAGAAGATATATCGAAAAAGTTATTAGACAAAGAAAATTTAATTAAGAAGCTATCAACGCTAAATGAAAATTTAAAGGAAAAAAGAGTTATATTACAAGAAAAAAATAAAAGAATAGTAGAAAAAGAAAATTATATTATAAATATAATAGGAAATATTAAAGATTTGGCATTAGAGAAAGAAGAGATTAGCAATCTTATATTAGAAATAGAAAGTAACTATATTAAAGTAGAAAGAGAAAAAAAATCCATAGATGATAAATATAATAAATTAAATGAAGAGTTTGTTGGAGTAAAAGCAAATGTTGCAAGTTTAATAGAAAGAGGAAAAAATGATAGAAAAAATCTTGATAAAGCATTAATAGAAGAAAAATTTAGTTGTATAGAAGAAGCCAATGAATATAAAATATCAAGGGAAAATCTAGATATAATAAAAAGAGAGTTTAAAGATTATAATAATAAATTATCTAAAATTATAGGTGCCATAGAAAATTTAAAAAATAAAATAGGCAATAATAGGTTAACAGAAGAGCAATGGCAGGAAATTAAAATATTAAAAGAAGAAAAAAATAAAGAATTAAAAATGATAGAAGAAGTTGTAATTACTTTAAAATCCGAAACTAACAATATGAAAGAAAAGCTTATGCACTTAAAGGAATTATTAAATGATAAAAAACAATTAGAATACAAAATGAGTTTATTAGATGATTTAGATAAGTTATTTAAAGGTAAAAAGTTTGTTGAATTTGTGGCGTATCATCAGTTAAAATATGTATCACTAGAGGCGTCTAAAAGACTAAAAGAAATAACAAATGGAAACTATGGATTAGAAGTAGATGACAATGGTAAATTTATAATAAGAGATTATAAAAATGGTGGATCTCAAAGGGATGCATCTACATTATCAGGTGGAGAAACTTTTTTAGTTTCACTATCTTTAGCTTTAGCACTTTCAGCACAAATACAACTTAAAGGAATTGCACCTTTAGAATTGTTTTTCTTTGATGAGGGTTTTGGAACATTAGATGATGAATTATTAGATATCGTTATGTGTTCTCTTGAAAAAATTCATAATGAAAAATTGTCAGTAGGTATAATAAGTCATGTAGAGTCAATAAAGAATAGAGTTCCAGTAAAACTTATATTAACTCCAGCTCAATCAGGTCTAGGTGGTAGTAAAGTGAAAATAGAACGAAGTTGATAATAAATAAGCTCCAGAATTAATTCTGGAGCTTATTTATTATCTTAGATATGTATCTATTAGCAAAATCATAAAAACGTTCATTCTTAAAATTATATAAACTATATTGGTCTAATATAAAGCTTATAGTTGTGTAAAGAGAGTTTAAATTAAGAGAAATATCTAATTCTTCATAGTTACAGTTTGCATTAATTTTAAGAAAAATTTTATAGTAGTCGCAATAAGAAAAAATACAGTTTAAATTACATGAATTTATACATTTTCCACAATTAGTGCAAAGTTCAGTATCTAAATTTATTTTATTATTTACTATAGTTAAGGCATTATACGTGCACTTATTAATACATGATTTGCATAATTTACATTTAGAAGAATTAATATGTATTTGTGAATAAGGTTTAATAAATATATCATTATTTTGTGATTTTAAACAGTTGTTAAAGCAACCTATGACACCAATAGTTACTTTATGAGGCAAAGATAAGCCTATAGTAATATTTTGAATAGTTGCTGCAATAGATTGAGTGTTAGTATGACTATTTTTACAAACAGTTCCACGACAAGCTGTTACAGGATGAACAAAATTACCCATTGCAGCTGTAGTAAAATTATATTTTTTAAGTGTATCAAGTACTAAACTTACATCATTTTTCTTTATATAAGGAATTTCTATACAGCAACGGGATGTAAGAGTAACATATTCTTTACCATAAGTTTTAGCTATTTTATTTAATATGTCTAATTCATCACAAGAAAAATTTCCACCGTTGCTTAAAATTCTTATAGAATAAAAGTCTTTATGATTTTGCATAAGAACACCTAATGATTTTAAATTAGAAAAATTACTCATAGTTAACTCCTTAATATGTATTTAATTGAATAATATATAAAATTATTTATTATTTTATTATGTGTGTAATATAAAATTTTGCTTTTAATTTATTAATAGAATAACAGAGTTAGAAAAAAATATATATAGATAATATATTTTTAAAAACAAACTTTGCCACGCGTATCAATAAATGAAATTTAGACAAATCATAAAGAAAATAAAAGAAAAATAGGAATAATTTAATTAAACAAGGTAAATAATAATAAATGTGGCTTAAAAAGTTTAATATAATAAATCTTGTCGCTGAGGGGCAACGCCGAAAAGGTAAGCATCCTAAAGCAAAAAAGTTTTTCAAAAACGACTTAAAAAAAGTTGTTGACAAGGGAAAAACAAGATGATAAACTAATTAAGCAGTCGGGAAACGACGGAAAATAAGTTAAAAATTGGTCTTTGAAAATTAAACAGATAAATATAGGTAAAACCAGTTAATTCATTTGAGAATCTATTTTGTAGATACTCACATCGAAAGATGTAAAAAAATTGACTATTATAGTCAGCAAATTGCTTGAAGCAGTTCAAACTTTTAAATTGAGAGTTTGATCCTGGCTCAGGACGAACGCTGGCGGCGTGCCTAACACATGCAAGTCGAGCGA
>NZ_JAHLNC010000022.1:0-13944 GCF_018916625.1 Clostridium senegalense | reverse complement strand
TTAAATAGATACTTATATATGTACCGTTGGCTAGATGGGAATTTAAGCCTGTGGAGTGCTATATAAACCAAAGTAGCTTCGGCAAAATGGAGTACATTGAAACAGGAAAAATCTCAATAGGGGTATTTTTCTCCATATTTCGAGTAGCAGGAAATACTTTGGATAATAAGAAAATAATAAACTTTTTAGAAGAATGTGACTTAGAGGATGTAAAGGATAAATCCTTTGATAAGTCTAAAAGTATATTTAATTTTAAATATTACTTTGATGACTTAGAATTAGAATCAGCGTCAGAATATGCTAATGATGAATGTGAAGAGGAAAAACAAAGTGAAAGTTGGTATTATGATTATTTATTGCCATATTTAACTGATTTTGCAATGGATAATGTAGAAGATGTAATCAATGATTGTAGTGAAGAAATGGATTTAAATTATGAATTAATATGTTATGAGCCAAGTGAAGATAATTTTGAACATATTAATTTTTTGGTAATATTTTCTAAAGAAGAAATAGAAAATATAGATGATATAGTATTCAGTGTACAATAAAAAAAATAAAGCAAGCTTTAATGAATAATGAAATTTAGTTTTAAAGCTTGCACAACTTAACTATGTACAAGTGAGTACTAAATAAGGTATTTTTGGTACTCAACTATATATTTATCCAATTTTTGAGAATAATTAACTACTTTTGAGTCGGTTATACAATTTTCCACTAAAAGTAAGTTTAAAATTTTTTTGTAACATTTAATCTTCTCTTCTAAAATTTGTGTATCTATCCCCATAATAATCCTCCAAGTAATTATTTTTTACTATTTTTTACAAATAAATTGTAACAAAAATAAGAAGGAAAGTTAAGCATTTTATTTTGTCAAATTAGTACAAAATGTCCTAATAAATGTCAAATGTTACAAGTAAAAGCAAAAATAATTATCGAAATTTAAATTTATATCTTTAAAGTCTTGGGGATTTAAAGTAGAATATAAACAGTTAAATGTAAAAAAAAATCGAAGAAAAGAGAGGTAATAAGTAATGGATCATGATGAAATGGTTAAACGTATAAATGAATTATACAAAAAAAGTCAAGAAGAAGGTTTAACAGATGCTGAAAAAGAAGAGCAACAAACTTTAAGACAAAAGTACATAAATAATGTAAAAAGAAATTTTAGAGCACAATTAGAGGGTATAGAAAGAATACCTCCTAAAGGAAATAAGAATTAAAAAGGAGATTTACTATGGTTACAGTAAGAAACCTAGTTGAAAATTTTAATTTGGAAATTCTTATGCAAGGAGATAATCAAAAGGAAATACAGGCCTGTGATATAAATAGGCCTGGACTTCAACTAGCAGGATACTATGAAGATTTTGATAATAATAGATTGCAGATTTTGGGAAAAACAGAATATGGATATTTTAAATCATTACCAGAGGAAGTAAGAAAAAAAAGAATAGAGAGTTTTTTTTCTTTAGATGTCCCATGTATAATAATCACTAGATCTTTAAACATAGACAGTGAACTTATAGAAGCTGCAAAGAAAAATAATATTTGGATGCTTAGAACAAGTATGAATGCTACCAAATTTATAGGAAAAATAACTAATTATTTAGAATTAAAATTAGCCCCAGAGACTAGGCTTCATGGAGTGCTAGTTGATGTTTATGGTATCGGTATTTTAATTACTGGAGAAAGTGGAATAGGAAAAAGTGAAACCGCACTTGAATTAATAAAAAGAGGACATAGGTTGGTGGCAGACGATGCTGTAGACATAAAACAGGTTGATGGTGCACTACATGGTACATGTCCATATGTTACAAAAGGTATGCTAGAGGTAAGAGGCATGGGTATTATAGATATATCCGCAGTATATGGACTAAGTGCAATAATTCCTAAAAAAATTGTAAAAATGGTTATAAATATAGAAAATTGGGATGCAGATAAATATTATGAAAGATTAGGAATTGATAAGGAAGAAATAGAAATCTTGAATGTGAAGATTCCTAAGGTAACATTGCCAATAAGACCGGGAAGAAACTTGGCGGTTATAATAGAGGCTGCAGCAGTAAATTTTAGATATACAGTAACTCAAAAGATAACAGCTGTAGACACCATAGAAAAAAGGATTAATGAGCTGAATAATATAGAAAAGTAAAGAAAATGTTAAAAAAATTTGAACAAATTATAAATTTATAATTGAAAAATGTTTGAAATTTTTAGAAAAGTCTAGTAAAATATAAATTGAAATTAAGAGAAAGTTAAAATTATTTAAACTTTTCTTAATATTTATTATAAAAGGGGGAGCAGGCAATGGCAGATTTAACAAAAAAATATGAATTAGCTTGGGACAAATACACAAAAGAGGACTTAGAAAAAGTATTTTCACTATCAGATGAGTATATAGACTTTATGTCTAAATGTAAAACAGAAAGAGAATGTGTTAAAGAATTTATAGAATTAGCAGAAGCTCAAGGATATAAAGATATAAATACATACATTGCAAATGGAACTAACTTAAAAGCTGGTGACAAAGTATATGCTAATTGTATGGGAAAAACTTTAGCTTTATTCTTAATAGGTTCTGAATCAGTAGAAAAAGGATTCAATATTTTAGGAGCTCATATAGACTCTCCAAGATTAGATTTAAAACAAAATCCACTATATGAAGATTCAGATTTAGCGCTTTTAAAAACTCATTACTATGGTGGAATTAAAAAATATCAATGGACAACATTACCACTAGCAATACATGGTGTAGTTTGTAAAAAAGATGGTTCAGTTGTTGACGTAGTAATTGGAGAAGATGAGAAGGAACCAGTAGTTGGAATATCTGATTTATTAATTCACTTAGCAGGAGATCAAATGGCTAAAACTTTAGCTAAAGGTGTTGAAGGTGAAGCTTTAAATGTTTGTATAGGAAGTATTCCAGTTGAAGATAAAGAAGCTAAAGATAGAGTTAAATTAAATGTATTAAGATTATTAAATGAAAAATATGGAATAGATGAAGAAGATTTTGTTTCAGCAGAATTAGAAGTAGTTCCAGCTGGAAGAGCAAGAAGTTATGGATTAGATAGCTCAATGGTTATGGCTTATGGACATGATGATAGAGTATGTTCTTATACTTCATTCGAAGCAATGATGAAAATAAAAGAAACTAAGAAAACTTGCATAACATTATTAGTTGATAAAGAAGAAGTTGGAAGCCAAGGTGCTACAGGAATGCAATCAAGATTCTTTGAAAACACTGTTGCTGAAGTTATAAACTTAATGGGTGATTATAGTGATCTTAAAGTAAGAAGAGCATTAGCTAATTCAAAAATGTTATCTTCAGATGTTAGTGCTGCATTCGATCCAAACTATGCATCAGTAAGTGAAAAACAAAACAATGCATTCTTCGGAAAAGGTATTGTTTTCAATAAATATACAGGTGCTAGAGGAAAAGGTGGATGTAACGATGCTAACCCAGAATTTATAGCACAATTAAGAGCTATAATGGAAAAACACAATGTTTCTTGGCAAACATCAGAACTTGGAAAAGTTGACCAAGGTGGCGGTGGAACAATCGCTTACATCTTAGCTGAATATGGAATGGAAGTTATAGATTCAGGTGTTGCACTACACAATATGCATGCTCCATATGAAATAGCAAGTAAAGCTGATATATACGAAGCATTCAGAGCATACGAAGCATTCTTAATAGAAGCATAATATAGGATAAAAATATAATTTATAACTCTAGATTAAAATCCCTATAGAGTAATAAAATTTAAAAAAGAGTGTCTCAAATGATTTTAATCATTAAAAGGGGCACTCTTTATTTATTTATACTATAGAAATTAACACAAATTACCTTTAATTTCATAATATAAAACTATGTAACAAATACAAAAAATGTTAAACATTATAAAATATGTTGTATTGACATTTGAACTTTAATTTTAATTTTATAAGTTAATGTTCAGTCTTAAACCCTATATATAAGCTAAGCAAGTTGAGGAAGTGTTTGTTGTGAGTTTTATAACAAAATCTATGTACTTAACAATGATAACTTTAGGAGGTAGTGTTAAGAGACATTTTGAGAAAAATACAATAAATTCTTATGAGAAAAGTATGAGTACTTTAAAATGTATAATAAGAAGAAGTAGCAAAAGCGATTTTGGCAAGAAACATGACTTTATAAGTATTAAAAATTTAAAAGAATATAAGGAAAAAGTACCTATATCAACATATGATGACTATGAAAAGTACATTATGAAAATGTGTAGAGGGGAAAAAAACATTTTAGTTTGTGATAATATAAAGTATTTTGCATTAACTTCAGGAACTACAGGTAAACAAAAGTTAATTCCAACAACTAGAAAAGGAATTAAAGTTGGGGCAAAATACATGGGTATTTTAACGGAAAGAATATTATATGAAAATTTAAAAGAACAATGGAACTATGGAAAAGGAATTATGCTTACAGATATAGTAAATACCAGATATACTATATCAGGTATACCTATAAGTTCGGCTACATCAGGTGGAATGAAATCTATAAAGTCTATAATACCGTTTATATGGACTTCACCTATAGAAGTTATGAGTATGAATGATAAAGAAAGTGCACTATATCTTCATATTCTTTTTGCATTAAGAGATGAAAATTTAAGTTATATAAGTGGAATTTTTATATCTAGTATATTAGATTTTTTTAGAACTATGGAAAAACAGTGGAAAAATTTAGTTTATGATATTTCTCATGGAACTTTAAATGAAAATTTAAAAATAGAACCAGAATTTAGAAAAGTACTTTTAGAGAAAAATTATCCACTAAAAAAAAGAGCAAGTGAAATTGAAGGTGAATTTAAAAGAGGTTTTAAAGGCATAGCGAAAAGGCTTTGGAAATCTATTGTTTATATAGCAACTGTTACTGGTGGAAGCTTTTCAGTATATGATGATAAGGTTAATTATTATAGTGGTAACTTAATTATATATTCTAATGCATATGCTGCATCAGAGGCTGTTATTGGGATGAATCCAAATGTTGGTAAAATAAGTTATGTAGTTCTTTCAGATACCGCTTTTTATGAGTTTATACCTATAGAGTGTAGTGAAAATAATATTATAACTAAGACTATAAATGAACTTGAAATAGGAAAAGTGTATGAGATTGTAGTTACTAATTTTTCAGGTCTTTATAGATATAGAATTGGGGATGTTGTCAAAGTTATAGGATATTATAACAATAGCCCTGAAATAAAATTTTTATATAGAAAAAATCAACTTTTAAATATGGTCTCAGAAAAAACAACAGAAGCACATGTGACAGAGGCATTAAGAAGAACTTCACAAAAATTAAAATTAGATATAGTGGATTATTCTACTATGGAAGATAATAATGTTACTCCAGGAAGATATGTTTTTTATATGGAAATTAGAGACTCTAAAGAAAGTAATATTATAGCTGAAACTTTAGATAAAGAGCTATGCAAAACCAATTTCGCCTATGGAAGATTTAGAAAAAATAAAAAATTAGGAGAAATTAAAGTTATACTATTAAGAGAAAATACTTTTTCAAAAATCAAGAGTTATATGATTGAAAAAGGAGTATCGAAAAATCAATTAAAAATACCAAGAATAATAAGGGATAAAGAAATACTTAAAATGTTGAATGAAAACTCTAAATGATATATGATATAGAAAATAAGAGCAATTTTAGTCACTAAATAAATTGGTTTAGTGATTATTAGTAGGAGTGAAGTTATTGGAGTCAGTAATTATTCATGTAGATATGGATGCTTTCTTTTCTTCAGTCGAAGTTATGGATAATCCAAGCTTGAAAAATAAACCAGTTATTGTAGGAGGAGTATCAGAAAGAGGGGTTGTAGCTACATGTTCTTATGAAGCTAGAAAATTTGGAGTAAGTTCTGCAATGCCTATATATAAAGCAAAAGCGTTATGCCCTAAGGGTATATTTTTACCTACAAGGCACCAAAGATATAAAGAAGTATCTAATATGGTTTTTGAACTCTTATATGAAATTACAGATAAAATAGAGCCTGTAAGTATAGATGAAGCTTATATAGATATAACTGATTTAAAAGAAAATCCAGTAGTTGTAGCGCTGAAAATTAAAAGCATGATTAAGATGGAATTAGGTCTTAATATATCCATTGGAATATCATATAATAAATTTTTAGCTAAGCTTGCCTCAGATTGGAATAAACCTAACGGATTAAAAGAAATAAAAAAAGAAATGATTCCAGATATACTGATGGATCTTCCAATAAAAAAAGTTCATGGATTAGGTAAAAAATCTGTAGAAAAACTTAATAATATAGCTATTTTTACTATAAGGGATTTGTATGATTTACCTATAGAGTTTATGCAAGAATACTTTGGAAGACAAGGTGTAGATATATATAATAGAATCAGAGGAATTGATAATAGAAGTGTTTCAGCGATTAGAGAAAGAAAATCCGTAGGTCGTGAAACTACTTTAAAAAAAGATACAAAAGATAAAACCCAATTGAAAAGATATCTTTTAGATTTTTCAAGAGATATAGCAACTCAACTTAAAAAGGCAAACTTTAGTGGGAAAACCGTAACAGTAAAAATAAAAACAGCTTCTTTTGAAAACCATACAAAAAGCAAGACTTTAAATAAATATGTATTTGAAGAAGAAGCAATATACAATGAAGGGGAAAAAATATTAGATAGTATAGAGCTTACAGAGGATATAAGGCTTATAGGGATATCTATATCATCACTAAAAAAGGATTTAGTAGAGCAATTAACATTATTTTAGAAAAAAGCATTGGAATGAGGGGAAAATTTGAAAAAAATATTAAGATTATTAATACCTATAATGTTAATGTTATTATTAATGTTAGTTGGGTGCGAGCTTAAAAATAAAGATGAAGTGGAACTTAGTTTGAATAAATTATTAGAGTATAAAGATTCTTATGTTGGTGATATTAGTGCAGTTGGAAATATATTATCAGAATTACCATTAAATGAATCTGGTAATGGGGTTGAACTTAAAACAGATGAAAAGCCCTATGAGATAACTGTAAACTATAATTTGAAGGATGATTTAAAAGAAGAAATATTAGAAAAAAATGCAATAGTATTATTTGCACTAATAAAAAATGTTGATACTATTAATTTTAAAATTGAAAATTTAGATAATAAAGTGTACAAATATAATAAAGATGAATTAATTGAAAAATATGAAGTGGATTTTAAGAAAATATCGGAGGATAAAGAAAGTTTACAAAAATTTCTTTATAGTTAACAGTAAAAATAGGTAGTATAAAATTGATAATATCCCTCTAAAGTAGAAAAGGTAAATAAACAACTCTATTTTGGAAGGATTATATCAAAAACTATACTACCTATTTTTTATTTATATAAAGCATCTAAAAATTCTTTGGCTTTAGTTGAGTTCATTATTATAGAACCAAGGTCACTATGTTTAGAATCGTTTTCTATTCCGTGAAAGTCAGAACCACAGGTCAATAGTTTATTAAACTTTCTTCCAAGGTTTATATACTTAGCGGTGTCATATTCAGTATGAATAGAATAATAAGCTTCTATACAATCAAATTCATAATTTTTAATTAAATCTTCTACATTAGATTTTTTTATAAGACAAGGATGTGCAAGAGATACAATTGCATTATGTTCTTTTAATATTTTAATTCCATCATTTAAAGGAATATTTTTATTTTCAACATAAGCAGGACTATCTTTGCTTATAAATTTTTCAAAAATTTCATTAAAAGTATAATTATACCCTCTTTTTATTATAGCTTTAGCTATATGTGGTCTCGCTATTATATAGTTATCTTTTACATCTTCATAAAATATTTCTATATTAAAATATTTTTTTAAGTTTTCAATTATTTTTTTTGCTCTATTAATTCTAGATTCTTTTAATTCCTGTAAAAAGTTTTGTAAAGTATCTGTTTTATAAGATTCATCTTTAAAATAACCAAGAATATGTATACTTTCGTTGTTATGTACAGTTGAAAGTTCAATACCTGGAATTATATTTATGTTTTTATCAGCACTATATTTTAAGGCCTCATCTATGCCATTTGTTGTATCGTGGTCAGTTATTGCTAAAAAATCCACATCATTCTTTATAGCCTTATCTATTAACTGAGAAGGAGTGCATCTTCCATCAGAAGCAGTGCTATGAGTATGTAAGTCAATTTTCATAATAAATTCCCCTTTCTTTTACACAAATTTCATTTTTCTTTAGAAATTTTCAGTATAATGAAAATGTAAATCAAAAAAATTAAGAAATAGCAAAAAAAATGTTGTCAAAATATTTTTTCTTTTAAAATTAAGGAAAAATAACACATATTTTTGCTATAATACATTTAACAACTAATAAACTATGTATTAATATTATTATAAACTTAAATAAAATACATTCAACAATGTAAAATTATTTGTGTCAATAGAGGGAGGCAAGTTTTGGAAAGAAAAGTAACTGTAAAAAAAATATATAGACATTTTAAAGATAAGTTATACTTTGTAGAAGATATTGCAACAAATACAGAAACAGAAGAAGTTATGGTAGTATATAGAGCACTTTATGGAGAATATAAATTATTTGTAAGGCCTATAAACATGTTTTTGGAAAAGGTACCAAAGGAAAAAGAAAACCCAACAGGACAAGAGTATAGATTTATGGAAGTAGAATAAAATTTTCTTTAAAGGTGGGGTAATATGTTTTTAATGATAGACAATTATGATTCTTTTGTTTATAACCTAGTTAGATATTTAGAAGAAATAGAAGAAGAAACTATGGTTTTTAGAAATGACAAAATAACTTTAGAAAAAATAGAAGAAATAAATCCAGAAGGTATAATTATTTCTCCAGGACCTAAAGCACCTAAAGATAGTGGGGTTGTATTAGATGTTATTGATAGGTTTAAAGGTAAAATTCCTATTTTTGGTGTATGCTTAGGACATCAATCCATAGGTTATGCCTTTGGCGGGGATATAGTAAAGGGGAAAGTTCCAGTACATGGCAAAATAAATTCAATAAACCATGACATGGAAGGAGTTTTTAAAAATATAAAAAGTCCCTTTAATGTTACTAGATACCATTCTTTAATAATAGAAAAAGAATCTTTACCTGAGTGCTTGAAAATTACAGCACAAACGGAAGATGGTGTTATTATGGGAGTAAGACATAAAAAATATCCAATAGAAGGAGTTCAATTTCATCCAGAAGCTGAACTTACAGAGTTTGGGCATGAAATTTTAAAGAATTTTATAAATAATACAAGAGAATGGAATATGCAAAATAGATAAAGATTTTTTATATGACTAAACTTTGTACTGGATTGTAGGGTTTTAAGATTAACCTTATACTAAGGGCTATAAGCTCTTAATTTACTATAGTTGTACTTTTGAAACCCTATATTTGACATAATTTTAAGGGGGATATAATATGGATTTTAAATTAAAAAAAATTACTACTGATTTAAATTCTTTTGAAATTTTTAATGTATTTAAGGACTTTAAAGAAGTTATATTTTTAGAAAGTCAAAGGGATTTTTCTACTATGGGAAGATATTGTTTTATAGGTGTGAATCCTTATAAAACTTTTAGATATAAAAATGGTGTTTGTACTGTGAATGGAGAAGATATTAAAGAAGATTGTTTTCTTTATTTAGATAAGATATTTAAAGCTAATAAATTTGAAAATAGTACTGGCTTACCATTTGTAGCTGGTGGTATAGGATATTTTTCTTATGACCTTGGTAAAGATATAGAGGATTTACCAAATAAATCTATAGAAGATGTAAGTATACCAAACTGCTATTTTAATTTTTACGATAACATTATTATTTATGATAATATTACTAAAAGTTGCCATGTAACAGCATTAGGAAAGTTAAAAGATGGTGATTGTAGCATAGTAGACATTGAAAACTTAATAAAAAGTGGTCATAAACTGGAACCTGAAGATTATTCAGACTTAAAATATAAAATAAGTGAATTTAAATCTAATTTTGAAAGAGATGAGTATATAAATGCTGTATCTAAGGTAAGAAATTATATAGAAAGTGGCGATATTTATATAACTAATTTAACTCAAAGATATGAAAAGGAAACATTAAAAAAACCATTTGATATATATAAAACTCTTAGAACTATAAATCCGGCTCCTTTTGCAGCATATATGAATTTAGATGGGTTTGACATAGTATCATCCTCACCTGAAAGATTTTTAAAAGTTTATAATAATATAGTTGAGACTAGACCTATAAAAGGGACAAGGCCTAGAGGTGAAAATATAGAGGAAGACTTGAAATTTAAAAATGAACTTATAAACAGTGAAAAGGACAAATCAGAACTTTTAATGATTGTTGATTTAGAAAGAAATGATTTGAGTAAGGTTTGTGAGGCTGGTTCTGTTAAAGTTACAGAATTATTTAAGTTAGAGGAATATAGTACTGTATTTCATCTAGTTTCAACAGTTGTTGGTAAAATAAAGGACCAATATTCATCAATAGATTTAATTAAGGCTGCATTTCCTGGTGGGTCTATAACTGGTGCACCTAAGATACGCTCCATGGAAATTATAGATGAAATAGAAAAAGTGAATAGAAATATTTATACAGGTGCTATTGGATATATAGGATTTGATGGAAATGTTGATTTAAATATTGTAATAAGAAGTATTCTTTTAAAGGATAACAAAGCTTATTTTGGTGTAGGTGGAGGGATAACCTATGAATCAGAAGAAGTTATGGAGTATGATGAAACTTTAGATAAAGCTAAAGCATTGATGAAAGCATTAAGTTAAATTTATTTGAAAAGTGAATTATATTATTATGTTAAAAGAAATTGAATTACAGTTTAATCCTAAATTATTGACTAACTATAGGTAAGCTTATCTTTTAAAATTGATAACAAAGATTGATGAGTAAACTTAAATAGGAGCTTGTTTCCCTATATATAGAAAGTGGTGAAATAATTTGAAAAATATAACATTAGATGACGGATATTCTTTCGGTAGGGGATGTTTTGAGACAATTCTTATTAAAGAAAAGCCTATATTATTAAAAGAACATATAAAAAGACTTAATGATTCTTTAAAAATATTAAAAATAGATAAAACCATTACAGTAAATGAAGTTATGGAGAAAATAGAGACTTTGAAGATTAAAGATAAAGCTTTAAAAATAATGGTTTCTAGAGAAAATGTTATATATAATTCAAGAGAGATAGCCTATAAAGAAAGTGATTATTCAAAAGGTTTTAATATAACTATAAGTAATGTAAAAAGAAATGAGAATTCGGATTTAACTTATATAAAATCTTTAAATTATTTAGAAAATATTATAGAAAAAGAAAAAGCTAAAAATAAAGGGTTTGATGAGGTTATATTTTTAAATACTGAAAATTATATTGCAGAAGGTGCTGTTTCTAATATATTTTTTATAAAAAACGACATAATTTATACTCCTTCTATAGAATGTGGTATTTTGCCTGGAATAATAAGAGGATTTTTGGTGGATAACATAGAAAATATAGGATATAAGATTGTAAAAGGTCGTTTTACAAAAGATGAATTGTTAAATTGTGATGGTGCCTTTATAACTAATAGCTTAATGGGAATTATGAAAATAAATTCTTTAGATCACATTAAAATTAATGAAAATCATATGGTAGATAAAATAAGATCATATTACGTATCAACATTAAAATAATACGTAAAAATTTACAACTATAGGGAATGGAAGTGTTTAAGATGATAGATGAATTAAAGATTAGAAAAGCTGTTACTATGATTATAGAAGCCATAGGCGAGGATCCTACTAGAGAAGGTCTTATAGGCACACCAGACAGAATTGCAAGAATGTATGCAGAGATTTTTTCAGGACTTGAAGAAGACCCTAAATGCCATTTAGAAAAAACATTTACAGTAGAAAATGATGATATAGTTATAGAGAAAGATATAACTTTTTATTCAATGTGTGAACATCATTTTGTACCTTTTTATGGCAAAGTGCATATAGCTTACATACCTAATGGTAAAGTTGCAGGACTTAGTAAGCTTGCAAGAACAGTAGAAGTTTTTGCAAAAAGACCTCAACTTCAAGAGAGGCTAACGTCTCAAGTTGCAGAAGCAATGATGAAAAATTTAAATACAAAAGCAGTTATGGTTATTATAGAGGCAGAACACATGTGTATGACTATGAGAGGTGTGAAAAAACCTGGAACCCAAACAACAACTATGGTGTCAAAAGGTGAATTTAAAGATAATATAGCACTTCAAAATCAAGTTTTATCATTACTAAAACTTTAGAAAAAGGGTGCGTAAATGAATGATAAAATAAATTCTATACTTAGAAATACCTATTTTAGAGAATCTTTAAGAAAGCTTAATAATTTGGAAGAGAATAGAGTCTTCTGCATTCATGGAATAGAGCATTCCATGGATGTGGCAAGGATAGGTTATATAATTTCTTTAGAGCAAAACTTAAATATATCTAAAGAATTAATTTATGGAGCGGCCTTACTGCATGATTTAGGAAGAGTTATGGAATATGAAAAAGATATTCCTCATGATAAAGGAAGTGTTATTTTAGCAACAAGAATATTAAAAGAAAGTTTATATTCTAAAGAAGAGTGTGAAGATATTATAAAAGCCATATCTTCTCACAGGGTAAAAGAAAGTGAAAAAAGTGTTTTAGGTGATATTCTTTATAAAAGTGATAAGTTATCTAGAATGTGCTTTGGGTGTAATGCTAAATCCAAATGCCATTGGAGTGATGAAAAGAAAAATTTTGAAATAAAATATTAAGTTTAGGTAAGTGGTGAATAGTTTTTTAAAGCTATTCACCATATGTTATTAGCTTATTATAGGAGTGATTGTTTTGACTAGAATAATAAAGATTGGTAATAGAGAATTTAATTTAGATGAAAAAACTATAATTATGGGTATACTTAATGTTACTCCAGATTCTTTTTCAGACGGTGGAAATTTTAATACAGTAGATAATGCAGTTAAAAGAGCAATGGAAATGATAGAAAATGGTGTAGATATAATTGATATTGGTGGAGAATCTACAAGACCAGGCCATAAATCAGTGGGATTGGAGGATGAACTTGAAAGAGTAATTCCTGTAATAAAGGCTATAAGAAAAGAAACAGATATACCAATATCTATAGACACATATAAAGCAGAAGTTGCTAAGCAAGCAATTGAAAATGGTGCATCTTTAATAAATGATGTATGGGGATTTAAAAAGGATCCAGAAATTGCTAAAGTTGCGGCAAAGTATAATGTGCCATGTTGTCTAATGCATAACAGAGATAATAAGGAATATAAAAATATAATTTCAGATATGATTGTAGATTTAGAAGAAAGTGTAAATATAGCTTTAAATGCTGGAGTTAAAAAAGAAAATATAATACTTGATCCTGGCGTAGGCTTTGCAAAAACTTATGAAGATAATCTTATTGTAATGAAAAATCTTAAAGAGTTTAAAAAAATGGGGTATCCACTTCTTCTTGGAACTTCAAGAAAATCTTTTATAGGAAAAGCTCTTAATATAGAAAATCCAAAAGATAGATTAGAAGGGACTTTATCAACAACTGTTATAGGAATAATGGCAGGATGTGAGTTTATAAGAATTCATGATGTTAAAGAAAATAAAAGAATTGCAACTATGACGGATATTATTTTAAAGAGTAAATAAAACTTTTATAGAGAAACAAGTCAAAATTTAAATTTGTTTATTAAGCCTTTGCTATCAATTGAAGAAAACAGGTAAAACTATAGTTAGTTAATAGTAATAACCAGAACTGTCCTATAGCCCCCCTAATTGGATTGGACAAAGTTAATTTAGATATTTACAATTATATTAATGAAATTAGGAGGGCTACAATATGTCAAAAGTTGTTTTTAAAAGAAAGTTTTCAGAAGAA
>NZ_JAHLNC010000021.1:0-14294 GCF_018916625.1 Clostridium senegalense | reverse complement strand
TTGGAGTTTAGATGATATTCGCAATAATATAAATGATTTTGTTTATAGATATAACAATGAGAGAATACACTCTTCAATTGGATATGTTACACCACACGAATATTATCTTAAGAATTTAATGCGTGTTTAAAAATTTAAGCATATATTAGTATAAGTTAAGTTTGTCCAATTAGAGGGGAGCAGTCCAAGAGTTGAGGAGGAAACTGGAGTGCCAGTTTCTTTGAAATATAGGGATTAAATTCTAAGGTTATGATATTAAATTAAATAAAGTTATATTCAAAGTTTACAGCCGTAACAAGAAGGACAGGTTCATTTAGTTGTATCACCATAAAAAACTTTAGTACTCAATAAAAAAGGCTAGATAAAATAAATTACCGAGCAAAGAACCAGTACTTGAGCTGCAAAGCAGCGCATCTGTCAGGTACTGGTTCTTTACTTATTTTGTTATGGGGATAAAATAAAAAAAATAAGGATTAAGAATTATGAATTAAGAATTCAGGTGGAAAGTGGCAACCACTTTCTTTTTAATCTATAAATATAATTTGCCTTGCAAATTTATATAAAAGTACGTTGAGAATTACTAGGAACGAAGGGAGTAGTAATGACCACAACTGTTAACTATTAACTTTTAACTCTTAACTATATAAGTCCCATTTGTAATGGATGTAGAATTTTGGAGAAGTGATTATTTAGCTGAAATAGAGGGTTTTAGAATATTAAGAATTATGAATTATCGTTAAAAGAATGACTTTTAAATGTTACTTCTATTTAAAAATTATTCATATTTAAAAAATGGAAGTTGTTTTATAAAAATGAACAACTGCAAGAAAAAAATCTAAAAAAATCTAAAACAAAAGAAAATGCAATAAAAATTCCAATATAATCAATTAAATGTAAAATAAATACTTAAATAAAAATATAAATTAAATAAAATATTACGAAAATATTGAAAATACTTTTTAAATATTGTACAATAAAAATATAAATTTCGTTAAAATAATATCAAATAATATTAAATACTAATTATGGGTAGAATTGAGGAGGATGTTTTGATGAACAGATTTACTTTACCAAGAGATATATATTATGGTGAAAATTCACTAGAGGTTTTAAAAACTTTAGAAGGAAAAAAAGCTATAGTTGTTACTGGCGGAAGCTCTATGAGAAAAAATGGATTCTTAGATAAAATTATAAACTTTTTAGAAGAAGCTAAAATAGAAGTTAAACTTTTTGAAGGTGTTGAACCAGACCCATCAATAGAAACAGTTATGAAAGGTGCAGAAATGATGAGAGAATTTGCACCAGAATGGATAGTTGCAGTTGGCGGTGGATCACCTATAGATGCAGCTAAAGCTATGTGGGTATTCTATGAGCACCCAGAATTAACTTTTGATGATATAAAAGATCCATTTACAATCCCAGCATTGAGAAAGAAAGCTAAATTTGTTGCTATACCATCTACTAGCGGAACAGCTACAGAGGTAACAGCATTTTCAGTTATAACTGACTACAAAAAGAAAATAAAATACCCATTAGCAGATTTCAATATAACACCAGATATTGCTATATTAGATACAGAACTTACTATGACAATGCCTAAAAAATTAGTAGCTCATACAGGAATGGATGCATTAACTCATGCTATAGAAGCATATGTTGCAACTAATAAATCTCATTTCTCTGATCCTTTAGCAATGGAAGCTATAATAATGATAGAAGATAACATATTAAAATCTTATGAGGGAGTAAAAGAAGCAAGAGATGAAATGCATAATGCTCAATGTTTAGCAGGTATGGCATTTTCAAATGCATTACTTGGAATAACTCACTCTATGGCACATAAAACAGGTGCTGTATTCCATATACCACATGGATGTGCTAATGCTATATTCTTACCATATGTAATCCAATTTAATAAAAAAGCATGTGGAGAAAGATATGCTAAAATAGCTAGAACTTTAGGTCTTGCTGGTGGTAATGAAGAAGAATTAATAAACTCTTTAATTGATTGTATAAGACAATTAAATAAAGCAATGGAAATTCCACTAACATTAAAAGAATATGGAGTGGAAAAAGAAGAGTTTGATAAATATATAGACTTTATTTCAGAAAATGCAGTAGTAGATGCTTGTACAGCATCTAACCCAAGAGAAATATCTGTAGATGAAATGAAAAAGATATTTGAATGTACATTTGATGGGGTAGACGTTGAATTTTAATTAAAAAATATAAAAATCACTGATAAATTATCAGTGATTTTTATTATACTTTTATACATTAAATTTTTAGTACTTATTTAAGAAAAATAAGTATAATTGAAGTTAGTTAATAGTTTAGGAGTAAACTGCATCATGGTTTCATTTAACTTAATAATATAATTTGATTTATAAATTTTTAATTCTTAACTAAATTAAGCTGTTTATTATAAGTAAAATTTAATTTTGAATGCTGAATCTTAAAGATTTAAAAATTAGTAATTATGATTGAAACTAAATGGTCAAATTTCAGTGTTATAGTAAAATATAATATATGTAATAGAAGTAAGTTTTAATTTAAAACTGTATTTTTTTACAAGTGATTTAGAATAAAGTTTAATAAGATTTAATATTACATAATTGAATGTGGTAAAATTCGTTTTAATATATATATAAATTAAAAGATTCAAATAATATACTTAATTGTTATTGACTATATTAATATAAGATTATAAAATAGTAATTGAGAAGTTAATAAGGTGTGAATGAAGACTGTTGAAGAAAGCTGGTTTTATTAAGCATGAAAATGTTTAACATATATAATGAAAAAATGAATAGTGGCGCTATGGACTATTCAGGTACAGCTCAATAGTTGGACATAAACCTGGAGAGACTACAAGCACGGAAAAAGTGAAAATGTGATTATGTGGCATCGAAGAAGAAACTCGAATTTTCAGCTTTGGGGAAACTTTCAGATAAAAGGACAGGTGTAAATAGCTCTTTATTGTTGTGTCTATTTACAGGGTCCCTTTTTTTTATTTATTATTGGATAAATATAGGGAAATAAGCTCTAAGTTTTGGAATGTGTAATTTTAAAAGTCAACTTGGAACCCTACATAAGTTAAAACTTGTTTTAAAACAATTTATATAAATTATAAATTTAATTAGTGAAAAGATAATTAATAATAAGGTGGACAAACAATATTATTTTGAGTTTGGAGGAAGTGGATATGTACAAAATAGCAGAAAGAAAAGATTTAGCAGAAAATATATTCTTAATGAATATAGAAGCACCAAGAGTTGCTAAATCCGCTAAACCTGGTCAATTTGTAATTATAAGAAATGATGAGAATGGTGAGAGAGTTCCATTAACAGTTTGTGATACAAACACAGACAAAGGAACAGTTACAATAGTTGTACAAACTATAGGATGTTCTACTAAGGATTTAGAAAAGCTTAATGAAGGCGACTATCTTCACGACTTTGTTGGACCATTAGGAATGGAATCAGAATTATTACATGAAGACATAGAAGAACTAAAGAAAAAGAACATACTATTTATATCAGGGGGAGTTGGTTCAGCTCCAGTTTATCCACAAGTAAAATGGTTACATGAGCATGGTGTAAGTGCTGATGTAATAATGGGATTCAAAAATAAAGACATGGTAATCCTAGAAGATCAAATGAAAACTGTTGCAGGTAATGTTTACACTTGTACAGATGATGGATCATATGGATTTAAAGGAATGGTTACTAATCAATTAGAAGAGTTAGTAAATGGTGGTAAAAAATATGATTTAGTTGTGTCAATAGGACCAATGATAATGATGAAATTTGTATGCAAATTAACAGAAAAATTAAATATACCAACAATAGTAAGCATGAACCCAATAATGGTAGATGGAACTGGAATGTGTGGAGCTTGCAGAATTACTGTTGATGGAAAAACTAGATTTGCTTGTGTTGAAGGACCAGAGTTTGATGGACATAAGGTAGACTTTGATGAGGCATTAAAAAGATCTGGAATGTATAAAGCAGAAGAAGCTGAAAAAAGCTGTAGATTAGGAGGTAACAAGTAATGGCAGTAGATAGAATGAAAAGAACTCCAATATCAGAGCAAGATGCAAAAGCAAGAGCTAAAAACTTTAAAGAAGTTTGTTTAGGATATAATGAAGAAGAAGCAGTAAAAGAAGCATCAAGATGCTTAAACTGTAAAAACAAACCATGTGTTAGCAAATGTCCGGTATCAATAGATATACCTTCATTTATACATGAGGTTGCAGAAGAAAATTTTGAAGAAGCTGCAAAAATATTAAATAGATATACTGCACTACCAGCTGTTTGTGGTAGAGTTTGTCCTCAAGAACTACAATGTGAAAGCAAATGTGTACTTGGAATAAAAGGAGAAGCTGTTGCAATTGGTAAGCTTGAAAGATTTGTTGCTGATTGGTCAAGAGAACATGATGTAGATCTTTCAGAAACTAAAGCTAAAAATAGTAAAAAAGTTGCAGTTATAGGTTCAGGCCCTGCTGGAATAACTGCTGCAGGTGAAATGGCTAAAGCTGGTTATGATGTAACTGTATTTGAAGCATTACATGAACCAGGTGGAGTTTTAGTTTATGGAATTCCTGAATTCAGATTACCAAAAGAAACAGTTGTTAAGCATGAAATAAACAACCTAAGAAAATTAGGAGTTAAAATAGAGACAAATGTAATAGTAGGAAAAACTGTTACTATAGATGAATTAATAAGAGACGAAAAATTTGAAGCTATATTTATAGGTTCAGGTGCTGGTCTTCCAAAATTCATGGGAATTAACGGAGAAAACTTAAACGGAGTTGTATCTGCAAATGAATTCTTAACAAGAAACAACTTAATGAAAGCTTTCAAAGAAGATTCACCAACACCAATAAAATCAGGAAAAAGAGTTTGTGTTGTAGGTGGCGGAAACGTTGCTATGGATGCTGCTAGAACAGCATTAAGATTAGGTTCAGAAACTCATATAGTATATAGAAGAAGTGAATCAGAACTTCCAGCAAGAGCTGAAGAAGTACATCACGCTAAAGAAGAAGGCATTATCTTTGACCTTCTAGTTAATCCAGTTGAAATCTTAGGAGATGAAACTGGTTGGGTTAAAGGAATGAAATGCATAAGAATGGAACTTGGAGAAGCTGATGCATCTGGAAGAAGAAGACCAGTAGAAGTGCCAGGTTCAGAATTTGTTATAGATTGTGACACTGTAATAATGTCACTAGGAACATCTCCAAACCCATTAATACCTTCAACAACAGAAGGATTAGACGTAAATAAATGGAAATGTATCGTAGCTGATGAAGAAACAGGAAAAACTTCAAAAGCTAGAGTATACGCTGGTGGAGATGCTGTAACAGGAGCTGCAACAGTTATCCTTGCTATGGAAGCTGGTAAAAAAGCTGCTGCTGCAATGATAAAAGATTTAGAAGAAAACTAAAAAATTTCTTCAACTAAATAAGGTATGGATTCATATCCTCCTAATTTTTAGGAGGATATGAGTTTACATATAAAAAAATTTAAAAAGTTTCATTGTTTAAACATTTATTATTTAATTTTGTTTCAAAAAAAACAGAACTCAATTTGAGTTCTGTTTTTTTGATATTAAATCCTCTATTAGATTGATTTGATCTTCTTTAGTTAAATTTAAATACTCTTTATAACCACAATGATAGAAACAACCAGTATAGGATTTATGTTCTTTACCATCTTGTAATCTTAAATCCATAGGACAAGGCTGAATTTTTGGATCTCTTGCTTTTAAGTCACCTGTATTTATAGGATGACTATTAAAATCATCAATAACATCCTTATTACCCATTTCTTCACATAAACCAACTAAACCGGAACCACTATTTATATTTTCTATTATTTTTTTTAGAGTATATATGTATTCATCATAAGATAAATTTTTATTTTGCAACGCTTTAATCATAAAAAACACCACCGTTTAATAATAATAGTAATATATATTTAAAAAAACTTTAAATTAAAATTATACATTAAGGATTTAATTTTAATAGAGAAAAGTAAAGTATAAATATATGTTTTCATTTAATTTTAAAATTATAACTTGGTAAATATATAAGTTATAATTTTAGTTTGGAACCTTATATAATTAAAAAAATATACAAAACATAAAATACAAAAATATGTAATCACATTATACACAGGTATGTATATAAAATGTTGATAATTTTTTGAAAATTTAAACTAAGTCTGTGGATAAGTCCATAACTAATACACTTTATTAACAAGGGTAAAAATTACATATGGAATTAAATGTAGATTTTGTAGATAATTTGAATAAATAAAACTATAAAACACTCAAAATTCTACAAAATGCAACTATTATTTTATTATATAACTGTGAATTTATCAAGTAATACACAGACTATGGGTATAAAATTCAAACTATTCACAATTAAGTGTGAATAGTTTTGCTTATTTGTGGATAATTATTGTCAAAAACAAAGTTACTAACAGTTACAAAGTTACATTAATCAACAATGAAAATAAAATTAGGGAAAAATGTAATTGAATTGACTAATTTTAGAAAAGTAGTGTATAGGTTTTTGACAAAAAGATTTATTTCATAGAAAATTTTTAAAAACTAAAATTTAGTTGATAGGTAAGAGGTAAGGCGGTAACTGGACTACTAGTTTCTTTTAAATTTAAGGTAGTGAAATTTTAGTTTGAGAAATAAAACAAACTAAGGCTAGAGTTAAGGTGTAGAGCCATAACAAGAAGGACAGGCGTACCAAAGGATATTTTCCATAAGTTACTTTTTTAGTGAAATCTAAAGGTTTTCAATAAAACTTAAATTAATCAAAGCCGGTCTTTAAGATAGTTAAGAGTTAAAAGTTAAAAGTTAAAAGTTAAGAGTTGATGAGGAAACTGAAGTATCAGTTTCTTTGAACTATAGGGATTAAATTCTAAGATTATGATATTAAATTAAATAAAGCCATATTCAAGGTTTACATCCATAACAAATGGGACAGGCGCGACTAATATAGCTCCATAAAATAGAGAATAGCTCCTACAATTTAATTACCATAAATAAGAAAGTTAGCCAGTCCTTTAAAATAGTTAAGAGTTAATAGTAATAACCACAACTGTTAACTATTCACTCTTAACTTTTAACTGAAAATATAGGATATTTTTAAAGATTTACTTTAATAAAATATTATTTATAGCATTTAATGTGTATTTTATATCTTCAACAGTATTAAAGTGTCCAAAGCTAAATCTTACAGTTCCATCTGGAAATGTTCCAAGGGTTTTATGTGCTGATGGGGCACAGTGAAGCCCACTTCTAGTTGAGATTCCATATTCTTTATTTAATCTGTGGCAAATAATACCGTTATCTAATTCTTTGAAATCAAGTGAAACTACAGCAGTTCTATTATCAGTAGAATCACTACCTACTAATAAATTAGCATCTATATTTTTTATTCCTTCAATAAAAGTTTTTGTAAGTTCTAATTCTTTTTCATAAATAGAATTAACTCCTATTTTATTCAAATACTTTAGAGAAGCATTAAGCCCAAATATACCAGGAATATTTGATGTTCCACTTTCAAATTTGTCGGGCATATATGTAGGTTGTACTTCTAATTCTGATAGACTTCCAGTTCCGCCTTCTATAATTGGTTTAACTAAAGGTACAATATTTTCCTTTATTAAAAAACCTCCAATACCTTGCGGGCCTAATAATCCTTTATGTCCAGTAAAACAAAGAACATCTATGTTTAAATCCATCATATCTATATTTAAAGTTCCAGCACTTTGAGCAGAATCTACTATAAAAATTAAATTATGTTTTTTACATATAGAACCAATATCTTTTAATGGTAGTATGGAACCACATACATTAGAGGCATGAGTAATCACTACTGCTTTAGTATTAGGTGTTATAGCATTTTCAATATCTACAGCCTTTAAATAGCCTAAACTATTACATTGGACTTTAGAAAAAGTAACTCCATCATTCTCTAGTGATGAAAGGGGGCGCATTACTGCATTATGTTCCATTGATGAAATAATAATATGGTCCTTATTTTTTAGCATGCCTTTTAATATCATGTTTAAACTATAAGTTATACTAGGTGTAAAAATTACATTTTCACATTTATTAAAGTTAAAAAGGTCACATAATAATTCACGAGTTTCAAAGACAGTATCTTCTGCTTCTAAGGCATCAAAGTAAGCACCTCTATTTATATTGCAACCTATATTAGTTATATAATTTGAAATTGCATTTGCAACATCAGGAGCTTTAGGAAAAGATGTTGCTCCATTATCTAAGTATATTTTTCTCATTAGAAACCTCCTTATTTATAAAAATAATAGATGAATATTATCTATTAGCCATTTAAATTTAATATATTATGGAAAATTTGTTAGAATTAACATGATGTTCAATACATGTAAAATATTATCAAAAAAAGGGGGATGAGTAAACTATGAAAGAAAAAAGAGGAATTATTTTAGGTGGTGCAATAATTGGTATTTTAGGAGTACTTTCAGTTTATTGTGGTAATCCAAAAAACATGGGGATTTGTATTGCATGTTTTATAAGAGATATTTCTGGTGGATTAGGATTACATAAGGCAGAAATAGTACAGTATGTGAGACCAGAAATAATTGGAATGGTACTTGGTGCATTTGGTATAGCTTTAGTTAATAAAGAATTTTCTACTAAGGGAGGTTCTTCACCATTTCTAAGGTTTATTTTAGGTGCAATGGTTATGATAGGAGCTTTAATGTTCCTTGGATGTCCAACAAGAATGGTACTAAGACTAGCAGGTGGAGATTTTAATGCTATATTTGGAATAATTGGTTTTGCTGTTGGAATTATAGTAGGAATATACTTCTTAAATAGAGGATTTACTTTAAAAAGAAATTATAAGCAAACTAAACTAGAGGGATATGTATTCCCAATAATAAATGTAGGACTATTTATTATGTTAGCTGCAGGTTCAAGCTTATTAATATTTTCTAAAGAAGGTCCAGGTTCTCAACATTCACCAATATGGATTGCTTTGGCAGTAGGATTAGTTGTTGGAGTTATTTGTCAAAGAACTAGACTTTGTATGGTTGGTGGGATAAGAGATATGATTTTATTTAAAGACTCATACTTATTATTAGGATTTTTAGCTATGTTAATAGCTGCATTTTTAGGAAATCTAGCCTTTGGATTTTTCACTCCAGGATTTGCAAATCAGCCAGTAGCCCATACAGATTGGATTTGGAACTTCTTAGGTATGGTAGTTGCAGGTTGGGGTTCAGTTCTTTTAGGGGGATGCCCAATGAGACAATTAGTTCTTTCTGGTGAAGGTAACGTTGATTCAGTTATAACTGTTTTAGGAATGTTTGTTGGAGCTGCATTTTGCCACAACTTTAAACTTGCATCATCACCAAAAGGACCAACTCCAACTGGACAAATTGCTGTAATATTATGTTTAGTAGCATTAGGTGCAATATCATATTTTAGTATGGCAAAGGATGTTAAAGTAAAATCTGATAAAGATATAAAAGGGGGAGTTTCAGTTGATTAAAGTAGATGCAAGAGGAGTATCTTGTCCTCAACCAGTATTAATGACTAAAAAAGCCTTAGAAGAAAATAAAGATGGAATTGTAGTATTAGTAGACAATACTACAGCATGTAATAATGTGCAAAGATTTATGAAAAATGCAGGATATAATGTTTCAGTAAAAGAAGATAATGAAGAATTTACGATAGAGGCAAAAAAATAAATGAATTACTTAGCTACTTTTTTTACCCACTCAGGAGCAATAAAATTTAAAAGATATCTAACAAAAAACAATATAGAAAATGAAGCATTGCCTGTACCAAGAAAATTAAGTTCTAATTGTGGAATAGGGGTAAAATTTTTATACGAAAAAAATATAGAAAAAATTTATGATGAAGATATAGAAAAAATTTTCAAAGTAAAAGAAAAAGGTTATGAACTATTTAAAGACTTTGATATCTAAAAAACAAAGCTATTTTAACAATTGTTAAAATAGCTTTGTTTTTGATTAAGGCATATTATATTTTAAATTCATCTACTTTTTTTAGCATATTATTTGTCATTGTTCTTAGTTTTTCAGTAGCTTTTGATACCTCAGTAGTTACTGCACTGGCTTCCTCAGAAGCTGCTGATATTTCTTCAGCTGACGCACAAACTTCTTCAGAAACTGCAGATGTATTTTCTACCATGGTTAATATACTGTTTTTTCCATCATTAATTTTATCTGAGGATTTGCTTACATCATTAACTTTCGGAAGTACAATATTTATAGCTTGAATTATGCTATTGAATACTTCTATAGTTGAATGAATAATTTCAGTTTGATTATTTAATTCATCATCCATTACATCAGTATTTTCTACAATCACTTTTGTTTCTTTAGAGATACCACAAATGATTTTATTTATATCTTCAGCAGAATGTTTACTTTGATCAGCTAGTTGCCTAATTTCATCTGCTACAACAGCAAATCCTTTTCCACTTTCACCAGCACGTGCAGCTTCGATTGCTGCATTAAGTGCAAGTAGGCTAGTTTGGTCTGCTATGTTGTTTATTAAATCAGTTATTTCATTAACTTTTTTTACATTTGCACCTAAAGAAGCTATGTCAGTAGAAAAGTTTTTAAAACTTTTACTTATATCATTAACTGAAACATCTAATTGATGCATTTTATCACTACTATTACTAGCTATACTGCTGATATCCTTAGAATTTTCATTTATATCAAATATAGCTTCAACAATTCCTTGAACTTCAGAACCAAAGTTTTTTAAAGTGCTTGCAATTTCTATAAGTTCTTCAGCTTGGTTAGTAGTTCCTTTTGCAATGTCATTAATGGAATAGGCAACATCACTAGAAGAAGCAGCTATGGCCTCTGCCGATGAAAATAATTTACCAGTTTCCATATCAATTGTTTTAGAATTATCTTTAACACTAGAAATCATAGATTTTATAGATTCTTGCATTGTGTTAATAGAATTTGCAATTCCACCTATTTCAGATTTGTTTTTTAAGTATATTTCAGGAATCGGTTTAGTAAAATCACCTTGTCCAATTGTTCCTAAGTGGTTTTCAAAATAAAGTATAGGTTTAGTTATCCTATTTGCTATATTAAAACATAATAGAATAGCAATTATTATAGTTAGGATGACTAGTCCAATTATAATCATGCCTATATGGTTAGCAGTTTTTGAAAACTCACTTGTTTCAATTAAATATACATAATTCCAATTTAAGCTACTATTTTTTGATTTATATATACCAACTGAGTAGTTTTTACCATCATCCATTTTAGTATCAATTAATTTTGTAGGTAGATTATTAATATCACTTAAGCCGTTGATTTTTAAGTCGTCTAACTTTTTGCTTATTAATGAAGTGTCTTTAGGATGGGCTAGAATAGTTCCATTTTTATCAACAGGAACGATATAACCGCTTTCTCCTAATTTTATATTATTTATAAGAGCAGACATATTATTAAGTTTAACATCTATTCCTACAACACCTTTAATTTTACTATTTGCATCTTTTATTGCAGAAATAACAGATACAACAATATCTCCAGCGGAGGTAGTATATACATCTGTAACTGCAACTTCATCAGGATTTGAAACAGCTGCCTTATACCAATCTCTTGTTCTTGGATCGTAGCCTTCCTTTCTAGATGAAGCAGGATATTGTAAATAGCCACCATTTTCAGCTACTCCTATATTAACATTTTCAAACCCTTCATGAGTTTTAGTTATGTTTTCAAATTCCTTATATAGAGTTGCTTCATAAGAATTATTTTTTAAAGGAGTCATTTCAACTAAGCCGTTTGTTCCTTTTTTGTCTATGTATGAGGTTATTCTTGAATCTATATTTGAAACTAGTTCAGAATTAGAAAGCATCTTAACATTGTTTTTAACCTCATCAATATACCCATTTAAATATGTATCAACTAAATCTAAGTGATCAGTTGTTGATTTTGTGAAACTAACTTTCGTTTCACTAGATATAATGAAATAAACTATACTATTTACCAAAATCATTAATATTAAAATTAGAAATAAAAACGATGAAATAAGTTTAACTTTTATACTATCTCTTGATAATTTCTTCATATTCATTCACCTACCTAAAATATTATTTAGTATTAATTAATTATCGTTTAAAAGAGTATTTTCTTGATGAATTTTACATAAATACAAATAAATAAAAATACATGGGGAAAAGTAATAACTAAAACTGTTAACTATTCACTTTAAATTAAAAAAGTCCTATTTGTAATGGAGCGAACACTAGGAGTAATTGCTTATTTAAAGGTTTCACTAAAACCAAAATAGGGGTACTGGTTCTTTGCTTTTTTTATTGTGGAAATACAGCAATTTTGGAATCTACAGTTTAAACGAAGAAAATATCCACAAATGAACCTGTCCCATTTGTTATGGAGCTATACTTAGAAAAATATCTTACTTAGGAGTTTTACTTTACTATAGATAAATGCTTAATAGATTAAATTTTTAAAGTCACTATATAAGACTGAACAAAGGTTAGTAACAAAGTGTAGCAGTAACAAGAAGGACAGGTTCATTTAGTTTTATCACCATAAAAAACTTTAGTACGCAATAAAAAAGGCTAGATAAAATAAATTATCGAGAAAAGAACCAGTACTTGAGCTGCAAAGCAGCGTATCTGTCAGGTACTGGTTCTTTGCTTATTTTGTTATGGGAATAGAGTAATTTTGGAATCTACAGTTTAAACGAAGAAAATATCCACAAATGAACCTGTCCCATTTGTGATGGCGTAAAAATCTTAGATAATTACTTACTTAGAAGTTTTACTCTTGTAGATTCAAAATACGTTTAGTATTACTAGAAACGAAGTGAGTAGTAATTACAACAACTGTTAACTATTCACTCTTAACTTTTAACTAGAAAAGTCCCTCTTGTGATGGAGGTAGAACTTGGAGAAATTGATTAGTTAGTTGAAGTAGAGAGTTTGAAAAATTGACAATGGACAATTGACATTTGACAATGATGGAGGAAACTGGGGTTTAGATAGTTAAGAGTTAAGAATTAATAGTTAATAGTTCAGGATGAAACTGGACTACCAGTTTCTTTAAATTTAAGAGAGTAAAATCTGAGTTTAAGAAATAAAACTAATAAAAGCTATATTCAAAGTTTACAGCCGTAACAAATGGGACAGGCACGAATGGTGTATACCCATAAAATAGAGAGTAACTCTTTATATTTAGTTACCATAAGTAAGAAAAGCTAGCCAGTCCCGTAGATAGTTAAGAGTTAAGAATCAATAGTTAATAGTTCAGGATGAAAGTGGAAAACCACTTTCTTTGAAATAAAGTAGCTCTGCTACGTAGCTGTTCGGGACTGGCTTTGAATTTTTAGATAGAAGTATAAAGTTATAAGAGCATCAAGTGCTAGCGAAGAAAATAAGTTTACCGTGCCTGTCCCATTTGTTATGGAGCTATACTTAGAAAAATATCTTACTTAGGAGTTTTACTTTACTATAGATAAATGCTTAATAGATTAAATTTTTAAAGTCACTATATAAGACTGAACAAAGGTTAGTAACAAAGTGTAGCACCGTAACAATAAGGACAGGTTCATTTAGTTTTATCACCATAAAAAACTTTAGTACGCAATAAAAAAGGCTAGATAAAATAAATTATCGAGAAAAGAACCAGTACTTGAGCTGCAAAGCAGCGTATCTGTCAGGTACTGGTTCTTTGTTTATTTTGTTATGGGGATAAAATAAAAAAATTAAGGATTAAGAATTATGAATTAAGAATTCAGGATGAAAGTGGCAAACACTTTCTTTTTAATATATAAATATAATTTGCTTTGCAAATTTATATATAAAAGTACGTTTAGCATTACTAGGAGCAAAGTGAGTAGTAATAACCATAACTATTAATTATTAACTTTTAACTCTTAACTGAAAAAGTCCCTCTTGTTGATGGCGTAAAAATCTTAGATAATTACTTACTTAGAAGTTTTACTCTTGTAGATTCAAAATACGTTTAGTATTACTAGAAACGAAGTGAGTAGTAATTACAACAACTGTCGGACGGCTCCCCTCTAATTGGACAAACTTAACTTATACTAATATATGCTTAAATTTTTAAACACACGTTAAATTCTTAAGATAATATTCGTGTGGTGTAACATATCCAATTGAAGAGTGTATTCTCTCATTGTTATATCTATAAACAAAATCATTTATATTATTGCGAATATCATCTAAACTCCAA
>NZ_JAHLNC010000020.1:0-15181 GCF_018916625.1 Clostridium senegalense | reverse complement strand
AATTTGCTGACTATAATAGTCAATTTTTTACATCTTTCGATGTGAGCATCTACAAAATAGATTCTCAAATGAATTAACTGGTTTTACCTATATTTATCTGTTTAATTTTCAAAGACCAATTCGTCATTACCTGACGACTTTTACTATTTTACTAGGTTTTAACTTCTTTGTCAACACTTTTCTAAAACTTTTTTTCAAATTTTTTAAGCGTCTTTTAAAGTTTAAATCCTTATCACTTGAGCTGCTTACTTGCTTGCCTCAGCGACAAGATTTATTATATATTTTTTAATCATATTTATTTTTTTATAAAATTACTATTAATTGTATTTATTTTTTATTTACTTACTTTACTTTATATATGCTCTACTATTCATCTATCGACACTCCTGGTACAGTATTCATAAAAAATAACTGTTTTTATAAAAAATACCTTTTTTATTTTAAATTTTCATTACTTTCTCATTATTTCTGCTGAATTAAAGTATTAAAAAAAGCCATTTAACAATAAAATACTATTGTTAAATGACCTATATACCTTTATTAGATTCCTAATAACAAAGTAGCTACTCCAAAATAAATAATTAATGATAATGCATCTACTATTGTTGTTATTAATGGACTAGCCATTATAGCTGGATCTAATTTTAATTTTTTTGCTACTATTGGTAATACACAACCTACTACTTTTGCTATAACAATAGTAAAAAATAATGTTATACTAACTGTTGCTGAGATAGCTAACTCAACTTTTTGTAAATAATATATTCTAAAGAAATTAACAATAGATAAAATTACACCAACTATTAAACTAACTCTAATTTCTTTCCAAATTACTTTTAAAATATCTCTCATCTCTATTTGACCTAATGCTAAACCTCTTATTATAAGTGTGGATGATTGAGAACCGGCATTTCCGCCTGTATCCATAAGCATAGGTATAAATGCTGCTAAAATTACAACAGATTGTAATACCTCATCATATTTTTGTATTATAGCACCTGTAAATGTAGCTGAAATCATAAGAATTAATAGCCATATAATTCTATTTTTTGCTAGTTTAAAAACACCAGTTTCTAAATATTCTTCTTCTGATGGCTCCATAGCTGCCATTTTTTGAATATCTTCTGTATTTTCCTGTTCTATTATATCAACTATATCATCTATCGTAATTATTCCTACTAACCTTTTTTCATTATCTACTACTGGCATAGCTGTAAAATCATATTTTTTAAACTTATCAGCAACATCTTCCTGATCCTCTAGCGTATTGCAATAAATCACATTGCTTTTCATAATATCTTCTATTTGTGTATAGTCATCATTCAATATTAACTGTCTAATAGATAAAACTCCTTGTAATTTTCTATCTTTATCAATTATATAGCAAGTATCTATAGTTTCTTTATCTACTCCATTTTTCTTTATATGTGATATAGCCTCTTCTACTGTCATCTTTTTCTTTAGACTCATATACTCTATGGTCATTATACTTCCTGCTGAATTTTCAGGATAATTTAAAAAGGAATTAATTTGTTTTCTCTTTCCTTCTTTAGTATTTTTTAAAACTCTACTTACAACATTTGAAGGCAATTCTTCTAAAATATCTATAGTATCATCTAAAAAAATCCTATCCATTATAATTCTAAGTTCATCATCATTTATTGCTTCTATAATATAATGAATATCTTCCTTATTCATATAAGAAAATACTTCTGCTGCTAAATCTTTAGATAAAATTCTAAATGCTATTAGCATAGTTTCACTATCTAACTCTTCTAATAATTGTGCTATATCTGCTGGATTTTCATTTTGTAATAAATGTTTTGCTTCAACAAATTTATTTTTTCTTATTAGTTCTACTATTTTTTTGAATTCCATTTGCAATACCTCCTATTTAGGTACTGCTATTCACACTATTTACCTATACATTATAAACTTTTAAATAGTATATTATAATTGTTTATATATTTATTAGTAACTGCATGAATAGCAGCCATTACCAATTTGACTATAATAAAACTACTGGCTCCATCATCCATGGCAGTCACCTCCTAAAATTTATTTTAAAAACAAAATAAAAATCTCTCAAACCATTAAGTAGAGAGATTTAAAATCAAAATAAAACTATATTTAAAATTCTAAAATCTAATTTCCCTTAATACGTTGAGTTTTAGCTCTGTAAGACGTAGAGTTATTCTCAGCCACATTAGATAAAACCTTAATTCGATAGTATCTGCTAACCCATTGGCGTCTCTGGACATTTCTGGGCAGTGGCGTATTTTCATACAGTAACCTCACCTAACAAGATAATTAATTTTTAATTTTTCTATATAATTTAATGATACTATTATCAATAACTAAAGTAAACCCTTACCTATTGTTTTTGTAGAAGATTTTATGATCTTGCCATTTTCCATTTATATATAGATAATTTTTACTTATACCAAGCTCCTCAAAGCCACATGCCTTTAATACACCTTGAGATTTTTCATTTGTTATCATTGTACTTGCTTCAATTCTATGTAATCCTAGTTCTTTAAAAGCAAATTCAATAGCAAGCTTTACAGCTTCTTTCATATAACCTTTTCCTTGGTATTCCTCATCAATTGAATATCCTATAAATGCATTTTTAAAAACACCCATAACAATATTATTAATTCTTATTCTTCCTATAAATTTATTTTTTAAATATATTCCAAAATGAGCTGATTCACCTTTTATGAATTGTTTATAACTTTCTATTAAGCTTTGTTTTTGACTTTCTATAGTGTAAAACCCTTCATCTCTATGTGGTTCAAAAGGTGTTAAAAACTTTCTATTCCTCATATAATAATTTAATAAATCGTTACTATCTTGTGGAGTTAATACCTTTAATCTTATATTTCCACCCTTTAAACTTGTTCCTAAATTAATATAATGAGATTTATACATATTTTCTGTTATCCCAAATAAAAGCTCATACTCGTACTTGTTACAATTATTCATAATATTATCTTGTAATATTCCTTCAAGTTCAAATCCTATATTTGTAAATGCATTAGTATCTAATTCCTCACTACATAAGACATTCACTTTATTGACTTTATGATTGTTAAACAAGATGTTTAACATAATTTTTAAAGTATCTAACATATACTCATAGCTATTATTTTCTTTATAAAATTTTAACCTAAACAAACAATTTTTATTAACTTCATCAATTTCAATTATATATATCCTGCCAATTGTTATTCCTAATCTATCTTTTATTGTATATTCTTTATTTCTACCTTTTGCTACAACCAAATCAACTAAAGCACTTTTATTCATCATAAATCCCTACCTCAAACTAAAGTTTTTGTATTTCTGTAAGTCAAAACCAAGAATGCTATGGAAATTACTAAACTAATTGGTATTAAATAAAATGCTTTTTCAGTACCTATCACATCACTAAGATTTCCTATGAATTTATTTAGTAACATATTAATAGTACTTGAAGTTGTAATTATTATTCCAGACATATATATAGCATTTTCTTTAAAAGTATTACCAATAGTACTTACCACAGTTGGAAATGTAATAGCAAAAAATAATCCTGATATACAAATTAAAAACATACCTCTCTCACCTAGTATCAAACTGCTAGTATATAAAATTAATGCAATGGTAAGAGAAATTATAACCGTTTTAAAGTATCCTACTTTTTCTGCTACAAATCCACCAAGTAATCTTCCCACAGTTAATAATATAAAAAATATTGATAAATATATTGTACTCTTTTGATAATCAAATTTGTAAGTTTCTTGTAAAAAATTTACTAACCAATTAGCTGTTGCAACTTCTGCGAACACATAAAAACCTAAACCAATAGAATAAAAGTAATACATCTTATTTTTCAAAGCTACTTTAATGTTTCCCTTGCTCTCTTTTTCAACAGCCTTATAATCTACATTAGGTTCTGGTATTTGTATAAATAAAAATATTATGAATGCCAATAAAAATAAAACACCTATAAAAATATAAATGCTTCTCCAGCTAAAGCCTCTAGATAAAAAAGCTCCTGTTCCTGCTTGTGTTAATGTAGACCCTACACCATAACAAAAATGAGTTAAATTCATAGCTACTGCTTGAAATCCTATAGCTAGCATGGGAACTAAAGTATTTATTGATATACATATCAATGCAATTCCAATATTTAATATAAATATGCATATCAATAGCATTTTATATCCACTAGAGACATAAAACAAAAATGCTGACAAAACTACTATTAAAAAACCTAATCCATAAGTTCGTTTTTGTCCTATTTTTTCGCATAATATTCCACCTAAATAAGTAAATAAAACATAACCTATACTACCTATTAAAAATATATCACCTATATTAGAATTTGTTATTGAAAAACTTTGTTTGAATGCTGGAACTAATACCCCTTTTACATTGTCTGCCACAGCAACAAAAAGCATAGTGATAAATATAAATATTAATGTAGATATGTTCTTTTTCTTTTTCAAAAAATCACCACCTTCAAATACTAATTATATATTATAACCTATTTAGATTGAATAGCTAAATATAGGTTAAAATACATAATATATTTATTAAATTAATAGTATATATCGTTTTTAAACAAGAATTCATAAAATACTATTTAAATTTCAGTTTTATAGTAATATAATCTTATAGAAAATTTTAAAATGGAAAGGTTGATCTTAGTGAATAAATCTAATATATCTAAATTAAAATTATTTTTAATAGGCTTAGAGAACAGATACACTGAAAATTTATCTATTTTCAAAGATATTAATGTAATTTATAGTGCTGGTCTTAAAACCTTTAAAGGTGTAGCAAAAATAGATAATAATTTATTAAAATATAACTTTAACGGAGTTACTAAAGAAGTTTCTATCTCAGAATTATTTAATAAAATTATAAAAGAAGCTGAAAGGTATGATAGCCTTTCCCTTATTTATAGTGAGCGTGGTGAAGTTATTTCTATAACTGCTGATAATAAGAATGTATCAATGAAAAATACACAAACAAAAGATATTGAGTCTAATGAGAAAGTAAAAAAAGAAGATTTTCCAGGAAATACTTCTACTCTATTAAATAGAGATTACTATATAAAAGTTGGAAAAGCAGATACACTACTTAAAGAAATTAACATAATGACTAAAGATGGTAAAATTAAAAATGATAAAGTAAGAAAATATAATCAGATAGACCATTATGTTGAGCTTTTAAGTGAAATATTAGACAATTTACCTAGAAACAAAACGATAAATATTTTAGACTGTGGTTGTGGTAAATCTTACCTCTCTTTTGTTCTTAATTATTATTTTACAGAAGTAAAAAAAAGAAAATGCCATTTTATTGGTTTAGACTATTCAAAAGCTGTTATAGATAGTTCAAAAAAAATAGCGGAGAATCTTGGCTATAGAAATATGGAATTTCATGCTGTAGATATAAAAGATTATAAAACAGATAAAAATATTAATGTTGTTATCTCTCTTCATGCCTGTGATACAGCTACAGATATGGCTTTAGCTTTAGGGATAAAGTTAGATTCTGATATTATAATTGCAGTTCCATGTTGCCATAAGGAACTACTATCTCAATATAAATATGACCCTTTAAAATCTGTTTTAAAACATGGTGTATTTAAAACAAGATTTGCTGATATCTTAACTGATGGAATGAGATCCTTGCTTCTTGAAGCTAAGGGATATGATGTTTCCGTAGTTGAATACATATCTCCCCTTGAAACACCTAAAAACATTATGATTAAAGCTATAAAAAAATATGATGAAAATACTGATGCAATGGATGAATATATGAATTTAATGTGCAATTTTAATGTATATCCTGCATTATATAGTTATTTAAATGAATGGTAAATAAAATAAAACACTATCAAAAGATAGTGTTTTATTATTATATTAAACTATAATATAATAAATAATTTCTATAAATCGTTTATAATATCTTTTACAACTTCACTAGCAATAATCATTCCTGCCACTGGTGGCACAAAACCTATACTTGCTGGCGTTGCTCTTTTTCTTATTGTTACTTTTTCACTATCATTATTATCTTTAATATCCTCTACTCCTTCTGGTAACGGAGTAACAGGAAGTTCTTCTGAAAATAGAACTTTTGTTTTTTTAATTCCTCTTCTTTTTAATTCTCGTCTCATAACCTTAGCTAATGGACATACATTAGTCTTATATATATCAGCAATTTTAAATTGAGCAGGGTCTAATTTATTCCCTGTCCCCATTGAACTTATTATAGGTATATTTTTTTCATTACAATATACTATTAGATCTATCTTAGATGTAACTGTATCTATTGCATCTATAACATAGTTTACATTTTCTCCTATTATATCTGGTATATTTTCTCTTGTAACAAAAGTTTGATGAGTTATCACATTGCAATTAGGGTTTATATCTAATATTCTTTCTTTCATTGTCTCTACCTTACTTTGTCCTACAGTTTTAAAAGTAGCATGAATTTGTCTATTTATATTACTTATGCTTATATCATCATTGTCTACTAATATAAGGGTTCCAACTCCACTTCTTGCTAATGCCTCCGTTGAAAAACTTCCAACTCCACCTATTCCAAATATAACAATTGTACTATTTGTTAACTTATTTAAAGCCTCAACTCCTATCAACCTTTCAGTTCTTGATAATGAATGTTCTGGCATAAAATCACTTCCCTTTATATATTAATTTTAATCCTTTTAATTATACTCTTTATTATTACCTAAATCTTAATAACTAAATGGTTTTTTATATTTTACATAAATATTAACTTAATATCAAATAAAAAAGTAGGAAATGTTAGTAATTATCTAAAAAATAATTAAACTTAACATTTCCTACTACTTCATATAAAATTTATTTTAATTCATGAACAAATATACCGCTTCTTAACTTAGGCTCAAACCATGTAGATTTAGGTGGCATAACTCTTCCAGCATCAGCTATATCCATAAGCTCCATTATGCTAGTTGGATACATTGAAAATGCTACTACCATTCCTTCTTCCACTCTTTTTTCTAGTTCTTTTAATCCTCTTATACCTCCAACAAAATCAATCCTATCACTTGTTCTAGGATCTTCTATTGCAAGTATTGGTCTTAATAAATTATTTTGTAATATAGAAACATCTAAACTATCTACAGGATCATTTTCATCATAAGTGCCTTTTTTAGCTGTAAGCTTGTACCATTTTTTATCTAGATACATACCAAATGTACATTTTTCTGATGGTTTATATGGCTCACATATATCACAAGGTTTAATTTCAAATTTTTCACTTACCTTATTTAAAAATTCATCCTTAGAATTTCCGTTTAAATCTTTAACAACTCTATTATAATCCATTATATATAAATCTTCTGATGGGAATATAACAGATAAGAAAAAGTTAAATTCCTCATTTCCATTATAATTTGGATTTTCTTTTCTTCTTAATTGGCCTACCTTTACAGCAGAGGCTGCTCTATGATGCCCATCTGCTATATAAAGATATTTAACATCTTTAAATAAATCTTCTAATTTTTCTACTATATTTTTATCATCAATTAACCAAACTATATGTGAAATGCCATCTTCTGATACAAAGTTATATTCAGCTTCCTTTTTAGTCCAGTTTTCAACTATTTCATCTATTTCTTTTACATTTTTATATGTTAAAAATATAGGACCTGTATTTGCATTACAATAATCAACATGATTTATTCTATCTTGTTCCTTTTCCGCTCTAGTATGCTCATGTTTTTTTATTATATCATTCATATAATCGTCTATAGATGTACATGCAACTATACCAGTTTGTTCTCTTCCATCCATTACTTGTCTATATATATACATTGATTTTTCTGAATCTTGAATATATATTTTTTTATCAATCATACCATAAAGATTATCTCTTGCCTTTTCATATACAACTTTATCATATTGATTTGTACTTGGATCTAAATCAATTTGTGCTTTATCTACATGTAAAAAAGAATATGGATTAGATTTTACCATTTCTCTTGCTTCTTGTGTATTCATAACATCATATGGTAATGCAGCCACCTTATCTACTAAATCTTTTCTTGGTCTTATTGCTTTAAATGATCTTACTATTGCCATAGGTAGATTCCCCCTTCTTTATTTAAAAGTTTCTGTTATTATAGTTACTATTTCTTCCCCAATTCTTTGTTGAGCCTCTTTTGTTGACGCTCCTATATGAGGTGTAACAGAAACTTTTGGATGGTTTATTAAATCTGTATTTTTAGTTGGCTCCTCTTCGTAAACATCTATTCCTGCACCAGCTATAACTTCATTATTTAAAGCTTCTATTAAAGCTTTTTCACAAACTACTCCACCTCTTGCACAGTTTATCAAATAAGCAGTTTTTTTCATTAATTTGAATTCGTTTTCACCCATTACAGCTTTTCCACCTTGGCTTGGTATATGAAGTGATACGTAATCTGACTTTTGTAATAATTCCTCTAATGTACAATACTCATAGTTATTGTAATCATCTAATTTACCTCTTCTATTATTATAAAGTACTTTCATTCCTAAAGCTTCAGCTCTTTTAGCCAATTCTTTAGCTATTCTTCCAAAACCAATTAATCCTAAAGTTTTGCCTGATATTTCTGTTCCTTTATATTTTTTCTTATCCCACTTACCTTCCCTCATAGATACATTGGATAGTGAAACAAATCTTGATATTGCAAACATATGTGCAAGTGCCAATTCCGCTACTGATGCACTACTAGCATTTGGTGTATTTCTAACATTTATTCCTTTTTCCTTTGCATAATCCACATCTATATTATCAACACCTACACCACCACGAATTATAAGTTTTAATTTTCCAGCTTCTAAAGCTTTATCTATTATTGGTTTTCTAACCTTTGTAGCACTTCTTACAACTACTACATCAAATTCTTTTAGAGCATTTCCAAGTTCTTCTGGTTCATAAAACTGTTCAACAACGTCAAACCCTTTTTCCTTTAAATCCTTAACAGCTGAAGCTGACATACCATCAGTAACTAATATTCTTATCATTTTATAGCCCCCCAAATTTACTTTTTATTCCTATCTATTTCAAAATCATACTTATATGTTTTTAGATTCCTAAACATTGGACATATACTTAAATTACTTCCCCAAACAATTTAAATATAATTTCCATCCAATCTATAGGACTCTAAACTAAACTTTTAAGCTAGCCATTTACCAAATAAGAAGATTTAAAATAATATTTTACTGTTAGTTAATAGTTTTAGTTTTCTTTTAACTATTAACTAACTACAGTTGTACTTATTTTTATCAACCGTTAACAAAGATTTGATAAATAACTTAAATATAAACTTTTTCCCTATATATACCATAACAAATTAAGAATGTATCTGCATTGTATTAGCTATAATTTAAAGTAAATTATAGCTAATACATACTGATGTCTTTTATACTGTAAATTTAAGACACCCCAAAGAGTGATTATATACTTAAATTAAATAGCATTATAATAAGCTTTATAATTTTAAGTTTATTCACTATGTTATAGCAAGTTACATTCTTAATTATCTATTATTTTTTAGTTAAGTCCTAAAATTTCATCTATTACCTTTAATAATTCTTTTACTTCTTCTGGTGTAGTTTCTGCCATATGAGCTATTCTGAAAGTTTTATCTTTAAGTTTTCCATATCCATTAGATATTTGATATCCTCTTTCTCCTAAAGCTTTATTCAATGCAGCTACATCTATGTTCCTTGTATTTTTCACATTAGTTAATGTGTTAGACATATAATTTTCATCTGGGAATATTTCAAAATGTTTTCTAGCCCAGCTTCTAACGATCTCTCCGCCTTCTATATGTCTTTTATATCTATTTTCTAATCCTTCTTTATTTATAATTTTATCTAGTTGATATTCAAGCGCAAACATGTGTGATAATGATGGAGTTGAAGGATATTGATAATCTTTCTTTTGAATATATTTATATAATGATAATAAATCTAAGTACATTCCTCTATTTGGAACTTCTTTAGCTCTTTCTACTGCTTTTTGTGAAAACGTACAAACAGACATTCCTGGAGGAAGTCCTATAGCTTTTTGTGTGGATGCAATACATATGTCTACTCCCCACTCATCCACTTTTAATTCTGTACCTGCAGCTGAGCTCACTGTATCTAAGCAAAATACTACATTAGGATATTTCTTTACAACGTTTCCAATTTCATCTAAAGGATTCATTACTCCTGTAGAAGTTTCATTATGAGTAACTGTTATTAAGTCATACTTTCCTGTAGCTAAAACTTCATCAACTTGTTCTGGTGTAGTTGGTTTTCCCCATTCAACCTCAAATTTATCTGCTGGAACATTATTTGATATAGCCATATCATACCATCTATTTCCAAAAGCTCCTATTGAAAAAATAGCTGCTCTTTTAGCAGTACATGATCTAACGGCCCCTTCCATTAAACCACTTCCTGAACTTGTAGAAAGAAGTATTTCTTCTTTTGTATTAAATATTTTTCTCATATATTCACTTATAGTTCTTTGAATTCTTGAAGCTTCCTTACTTCTATGTCCTATCATCGGCATAGACATTTTTTCTAGCACATCTGGTGCTACATCTACTGGTCCAGGTATAAATAATCTTTTATGCATTACAACCCCTCCAAAATTTAATAAATTATATAGTCCCCTTTAATTTTAAGTATATCTAAAATCAATATAATTTTATCATTTGGAATAATTTTCTTCAAGTTGAAATATTGCAAATTTATTAAATATTCTAAACAATTTAGAAATCAAATAGTTATCTATGCATCTATTTATTGTTAATTTACTCTTATTTTTCCATAAACATCATCAAACAAATCCTTAATACATTTTCCTCTTATATAATTTTTGCATGTACTACAACTTTGACTAGATTCAACAAAACTCATAAGTGAATATGTGTGTCTACAACTATAACCAGGACAATTTTGTGCAACTCTCATTTTTACTTCATTACTAATCATAATAAATTCTCCTTATCATATAAATTTTAATTTTTATATAGGGCTTCTAACTTTTTATATACCCTTAATAATAAATACTAAAGTAAACTTTAAATAAAGATTTTTAAAAATCCATAAGCGAACTTGAATTGAAATTTATTTTTATATAGTATTTGTATTTTTGCAAAAAAAAATTAGCAGTATTAAAAATTCTGCTAATTTTCCACTTCTATAATTGATTCAGTTTCCCTACAATATTTAGTTATTATGCACTGTCCTAAATTTCTTGGACAATTTCTACACATACAATTACTTTCCATACCATTACAATTTTTATTTATGTACTCAGGACACTTTTTACAGTTAAAAACAACAATATCTGCACCCATTATTGTTGCTCCTCATTTTCTTGTAACTTATATCTCTTTCTATGAGCAACCATTATTTCATTTAATATTTCTCCTGTAAATGGTGGTGTATATGATATAGCATTAGCTCCTGCTTCTATTGTCTCTTTAATACTTTCTTCTGTTGGTCCACCAGTTGCCATAATTGGAAACTCAGGATACTTCTCTCTTATTTTTCTTACAATATGTGCTGTTCTTTTAGCTCCAGATACATTTAATATAGTAGTTCCTGCATTTATTCTTCCTTCTATGTCTTCATATTCTGAAACAACAGTAACAATTATAGGTATATCTATTGTTTCTCTCATTTGCTGTATTACTTCATTTGGAGTAGATGAGTTAACAACAACACCCATAGCACCCTTAAATTCAGCATCTAAAGCCAAGTTGATTATTCTTTTTCCTGTGGTAATAGATCCACCAACTCCACAAAATACGGGAACATCAGATGCTAATAACAATGCTTCTGTTATTCTCGGTTGAGGAGTAAAAGGATATACTGCAATAACTGCATCTGCATTTGTATTCCTTATTATTGCTACGTCAGTTGAAAAAACAAAGGATTTTAGCCTCTTACCAAATATAATAATTCCGCTAGCATCTCTAATTGCTCTAGGTAACTCAATCATATGGCTTCTTAATAATCCTTTAAATTCTGGTACAAATTTTCTCATAACTTTTCTCCTTTACCGTTTATAAAATATGATTAATATATATAATATATATTATAACTCATTGTAATACAATAATTTTAAATAAAAATTCTAGCTTTAAAATATCTGTACATGCTATACTATAAACATAAAATATCTAACTAAGGAGGGACATATTATAGTAACTTTTAAAAATTCAAAATATTTGCCCTATTTTCTCATCATTTCATATTGCTTTGTATTATTTTTTATATCTTTACTTTTAGAACCTCCGATTGAATTATTTAGCGGATTAACTAAAATAGTAATGGAATCTGATATATTAATAACTGATTACATAGCTTTAGCTGGTTTAGGACCTTCTTTTTTAAATTCAGCCCTTGTAATGTTAACTTTAACCTTATTATTACTGTACTTAAAAATAGAGCCAACTGGCCCTATAATAGCAGGGTTGCTAACTACTGCTGGATTTTCATTGTTTGGTAAAAACATAATTAACATATGGCCAATAGTATTTGGTGTATGGTTATATTCTAAATACCAAAAAACACCATTTTCTAACTTCGTGGTTATAATGTTATTCGGAACAACATTAGCTCCAACAGTAACATTTCTAATGTTTTCTAATGTATTTCCTAACTTAATATCAATTGTAATATCTTTAAGTATAAGTAGTTTACTAGGTTTTATACTTCCACCAATGGCTTCTTATACAGTACACTTGCATCAAGGATATAGTCTTGCTAATGTTGGTCTTGCTGGAGGTCTTTTAGGCACTGCTCTAGCCTCACTATTCGCTGCCATTGGCATGAATTTTGAAAAAAAATTATTATGGTCAGCAGGTAACAATTTAATTTTGCTAATATTTTTAATATTTGTATTTACTACTATTATTATAGTATCATATATTGGTGATAAAAATGTATTTAAAAATTATCCTTGCATATTTAAGTATTCAGGAAAGCTAGTTACAGATTTTTATTCAATTTTAGGCCCTTCAATTACTTATCTTAATATAGGAATTTTAGGATTACTTGCTACTATATTTGTATTATTAATTAAGGGTGACTTAAATGGTGCAACTCTATCTGGAATTTTTACTGTAGCTGGTTTTGGTTCTTTTGGTAAACACCCTAAAAATATATTTCCAGTTATAATTGGAGCTTTATTAGGTGCCTATTTAAGCATTTGGGATTTAAACTCTCCTGGTATGATATTAGGAATGCTTTTTAGTACTGCACTTTGTCCTATCGCAGGAAATTTCGGATGGCCCTATGGCATTATAGCCGGATTTATGCATATATTTATGGTGATGAATATAGGATATTTACATGGCGGAATGAATTTATATCATAATGGATTTGCCGCTGGATTTGTAGCAATAATTTTAGTACCTCTCATAACTGCATTTAAAAAGGAGTATAATGAGTAATGAAACATATTAATCAAAGAAACATGCGAATTATAAATGAAATAATGTTATATTGTCTTAATATAGGATGCAAAAATATAGATGTTAAATTTTCTAAATTAGATGATAGAGTTATAATAAACTTAACTAGTGAAATAGAAGACTTATCAAAAGAATCTATAGATAAAATGTACTTTTTACTATCTACACCTAGAAAACCTGAAATAGAGGAATATTACTGGTTACTAAATGGTGGTGATGATACAAACTCAGAGCTTTCCTTAGTTGGAATGATGACTGACGAAATTTCTATAAATTATATTAATAATATATTAACTATAAATTTAATAAGATTAAATTAAAAAATCGTGGTATCACGATTTTTTATTATACTACAAAAACACTAAATTATAATTTCCACACTCTCATATAGTTCTATACTATTTTCACAAACCTTGCATTGATATGCAAAAATATCAACACCTTTTTCTTTAGCATGTCTTAAAGCTTTTCCAAACTTTTCATCTGTATCATCATTAGAAGTAAAAGTCTTTACATTATCCATTTGTATTAAAAATAATACCCCTGCTCCTCTACCACTATTAATTACATCAACTAACTCTAATAAATGTTTGGTTCCTCTTTCTGTAGGAGCATCTGGAAATTTTGAATGTCCCTTTTCTTCTAATGTTACACCTTTAACTTCTAAATAATATTCTTCTCCTGTATCTTTGCTCAATTTAAAATCAAATCTACTTTTTCCAAATGTTTTTTCTCTTTGTATTATGTTATATTCTTTTAATTTATCAATTTTCTTTAAATTAAGAGCTTCTTCCACAACCTTATTGGGAATATGAGAATCTATATTTATTAATTTTCCTTCCTTGTATGCAGCAATTAGATCATACTTAGTTTTTCTAGTAGGATTATCTTCTTTTCTTAAAATTACATTACATCCAGGTATAAGAATTTCTTTACATCTTCCTGTATTAGGAACATGTACTAATTCCTCTTTTCCATTAATAATTACATACCCTTGAAATCTATTCGGCCTTTTAACAAACTTAACTTTTAAAATATCATTTTTTATAATCATTTCTACATAAAATTAAGTACCTTATAATTTATTCGCTCCATAAATCTTTACTTAATTCCTCTATCTCCTCTCTACGCTTTCTTGTTGCTTCTACGTCTATATGAAAAGTATCATTTTTTAAAAAAATAACATCTCCTTCTCTAGCATTCTTGGGAATATCTTTTCTTTTTATATTAACCATATTTCTATCTTCCTTTTCACAAACAGCAAATTCTCCTTCAAATCTATCTATTATAAAATTCATATATTTTTAGTAAAGGAAAATCTTTTCTTTACTAAATTTCACCTCCTATAATATTTTATCCACAATCTATATCGTCATTAAGTATTCTGTCCACTTTTTTTATTTTCATTTGTGTATATGTTAATATTTTTATATATAAAAAAGTCGTAGTATAAATACTACGACTTGGTGGCTCACCGGGGAATCGAACCCCGGACACCATGATTAAAAGTCATGTGCTCTACCGACTGAGCTAGTGAACCATACTTACCTGGCAACAACCTACCCTCCCACACAGTCTCCCGTGCAGTACTCTCGGCGTCTAGAGGCTTAACTTGCCTGTTCGGAATGGAAAGGAGTGTTACCCTCTAAACCATCATCACCA
>NZ_JAHLNC010000019.1:0-21793 GCF_018916625.1 Clostridium senegalense | reverse complement strand
TTCTTCTGAAAACTTTCTTTTAAAAACAACTTTTGACATATTGTAGCCCTCCTAATTTCATTAATATAATTGTAAATATCTAAATTAACTTTGTCCAATCCAATTAGGGGGGCTATAGGCTCTTAACTATTAATTCTTAACTATTAACTATCTTAAGGACCGGCTTTGATTGCTTTAGATTTTATTGATAACCTTTCGATTTCACCGAAAAAATAACTTATGGAAAATATACTTAGGTACGCCTGTCCTTCTTGTTACGGCTGTGCACTTTGAATATAGCTTTTGTTTGGTTTAATCTCTCTAACCTAGAATTTATTCCCTTAAATTCAAAAACGGGTAGTCCAGTTTCCTCCATCATTGTCAAATGTCAATTGTCCTTTGTCAATTTTTCAAGCGCCCTACCTCAACTAAGTAAGCAATCACCCAAAGTTCTACCTCCATCACAAGAGGGACAGACGCGTAGTTGGCTACTTTGCTATACTTTGGGATAGATGCTTTTGTTGATTTTAGTTTTTCTCCAATAGTACTCAAAGTCGGTCCCAAACACCTAAACAAGCAATTACTCCTCATATTAGCTCCATCACAAATGGGACAGGCACGATAAATTTATTTTCTTCCCTAACATTTGATGCTCTCCTCGTTTTATATTTTTCAACTAAAAAATCAAAGCCAGTCCCCAGCAATTCCAAAGAAAGTGGTTTCCACTTTCATCCTAAACTTTTAACTATTAATTTTTAACTATCAACTATCTTAAGGACAGGCTTTGATTACTTTAATTTTTATTGATAACTTTATGATTTCACTCACAAAATAACTTATGGAAAATATACTTAGGTACGCCTGTCCTTCTTGTTACGGCTGTGCACTTTGAATATAGCTTTTGTTTAGTTTAATCTCTCTAACCTAGAATTTATTCCCCTAAATTCAAAAACTGGTAGTCCAGTTTCCTCCATCATTGTCAAATGTCAATTGTCCTTTGTCAATTTTTTAAACTACTTATCTCAACTAAGCAAGCAATCACCCAAAGTTCTACCTCCATTACAAGAGGGACAGACGCGTAGTTGGCTACTTTGCTATACTTTGGGATAGATGCTTTTGTTGATTTTACTTTCTCTCCAATAGTACTCAAAGTCGGTCCCAAACACCTAAACAAGCAATTACTCCTCATATTAGCTCCGTCACAAATGGGACAGGCACGATAAATTTATTTTCTTCCCTAACATTTGATGCTCTCCTCGTTTTATATTTTTCAACTAAAAAATCAAAGCCAGTCCCCAGCAATTCCAAAGAAAGTGGTTTCCACTTTCATCCTCAACTCTTAACTTTTAACTCTTAACTATCTAAAGCTCTCCTAAATTTATGCTACTTATTAAAACACCAAAGTCAGTCCCGAACAATTTCAAAGAAAGTGATTGCCACTTTCCTCCTAAACTCTTAACTGTTAATTTTTAACTCTTAACTATTTATAAGGGACTGGCTAACTTTTCTTACTTATTGTAACTAAATTTTAAGAGCTGATTTTCATTTTATAACGCTAAACCATTCGTGCCTGTCCCATTTGTTACGGCGCTACACTTTGAATCTAGCTTTAGTTTGTTTTATATCCTAAACTCAAAATTTACTCCTTCTAATTCAAAAGAAACTGGCAGTCCAGTTTCAACCTGAACTCTTAACTCTTAACTAACTAAACTCTAGTTTCCTCCTAAATCCTTATTTTTTTAATTGTCCATTATCACTTCCTAATTAATTGTCTTAACCTTGTTTACAATGAACATTTTTACATAAAAAAAGAACTTGAGGTGTTCTCAAGCTCTTTATATTTATATCAATTTTATTTGTTATAGTCATAGAAACCTTTTTTAGTTTTTCTTCCAAGGTATCCAGCTCTAACATATTTTCTTAATAAACTGTTTGCTCTGTATTTAGAGTCTCCAGTTTCTTTATACATAACTTCCATTATTGCAAGACATATATCAAGTCCTATTAAGTCACCTAATGCTAAAGGTCCCATTGGATGGTTTGCTCCAAGCATCATTGCTTTGTCTATATCTTCTACAGTTGCTATACCTTGATCTAATATTCCAACTGCTTCATTTATCATTGGGATTAATATTCTATTTACTACGAATCCTGGACCTTCTTTTACTTCTACAGGGTCTTTTCCTATACTTTGTGTTAATTCTTTAACTGCGCTAAATGTTTCATCTGAAGTAGCCATACCTCTTATAATTTCAACTAATTTCATTATAGCTGCTGGGTTAAAGAAGTGCATTCCTATAACTCTATCTGGTCTGTTTGTGCAGCTAGCTACTTCTGTTATTGAAAGTGAAGAAGTATTTGTAGCAAATATTGTTTCTGGTTTACAGATTTCATCTAATTTACTGAAATAATGTCTTTTTGTTTCCATATTTTCAGCTATTGCTTCAATAATTAAATCAACATCTTTAACATCATTCATATCTAATGTTCCGTTGATTCTTCCTAAAATTTCACCTTTTACGTCTTCTGTAATTTTACCTTTAGTTACTAATTTAGTTAAAGTTTTATTTATACCTGCTAAATTTACATTTTGGAATTTATCCATATTTCTTACAAGCATTGTAACTTCATAACCTTTTGTAGCAAGTACTTGAGCTATTCCAGCTCCCATAGTTCCGGCACCGATTATACATATTTTTTTCATAACAAAACCCCCCAATTTTTAGTTGAAGCTGTTTAAATATATGACCCACTTAAAAATCCAATAGCTTATAAGTGCCCGATATATAAAACAACTAACTTAAACCTTATTTTTTTAAGTTTGTATTATTTTTAACTATCATAGATAAAATTTAATGATAATTAATAATCGATAATCAAAAATAAAATTTTTGATACTTTTTAAATAATTTTTGTATTATTAACTTATTAATTATCTATTATTAACTACCATGTTCATTACTATTTATATAATCTTTTGAAAATATTATTACAACTCTTTATAAGAATTGTATATATCACCTAATGTTTATTCCTTATTTTTAATTAATTTATAAAAATTATATATGTTTTTACATTTTAAATTCATTAGATAAATTTAAATTAAAGTTTCTTCCCCTATGTTTTTCATATGTTTAATTTTTAAAGATGGAATTTAGGAATAATTCCTAAATTCACATCTTATTTGGTTATTATAAAAGTGTTATATTAACCACTTATTATTTCATAGCTTTTAATTGTTGAACTAATTCTGGAACAATTTTTTGATAGTCTCCAACTAATCCAACATCAGCAACTTGCATTATTGGTGCATCAGCATCTTTATTGATTGCTATTATATAGTTACTATCTTGCATTCCAGCTAAATGTTGGATAGCTCCAGATATACCACAAGCTATATATATTTGAGGTCTTACTGTTTTACCAGTTTGTCCAACTTGTAGTGCTTTATCTATCCAGCCATTATCAACAGCTGCTCTTGATCCTGATAAAGTTCCGCCGATTTCATCAGCAAGTTCTTTTAATATATCAAAGTTTTCTTTGCAACCTATTCCTCTACCACCAGATACTAATATATCAGCTTCGATTATGTCAGCTACTTCTTTTAATATTTTTTTAACTTCTAAAACTTGAGTTCTGATATCAGATTTTTCTAATTCAAAAACAGCTTTTTCTATTTTAACTTCTTTGTTTGTATCTTTTTCAAGTTTTTCAAAAACTCCAGGTCTAACAGTAGACATTTGTGGTCTATTGTCTCCACACATGATAGTAGCCATTAAGTTACCACCAAATGCAGGTCTAGTCATTAATAAGTTTTTGTTTTCAGGATCTATATCAAGTGCTGTACAGTCAGCAGTTAATCCTGTTGATAATCTAGCAGCAACTCTTGGACCTAAGTCTCTTCCTATAAATGTTGCTCCTATGAATATTACTTCTGGTTTATGACTATTAGCTAAATCAGTTATAACTTTTGCATATCCATCAGTAGTATAATGTGCAAGTTCTTCTTTATCAGCTAATAAAACTTTATCTGCGCCGTAAGCAGTTAATTCTTTAGCCATATCTTCAACATTATGTCCTATTAATAAAGCTGTAAGTTCAACTCCTAATTTGTCAGCTATTTCTCTACCTTTTCCTAAAAGTTCTAATGAAACTTTTTGTAATTCTCCGTCTCTTTGCTCTGCAAATACCCAAACACCTTTGTAATCTGCTATATTCATGGTTCTACCCCTCCTATTTTTCCTACTAAATTAAGTGTTTCTCTTTTAGTTTACCTATTGCAATTGAAGCTGCTTCTTTTGGTGAAACTGTAAATATTTCACCTTGTCCTTTAGCTTCTTTAGCCCAAGATTTTTTAACCTTTGTAGGTGAACCTTTTAATCCTAGAAGGGCTACATCTACATCTATATCTTTAGCAGTCCATACTTTTATTTCTTTATTTCCTAATTCGAATATATTTCTTATATTCATATATCTTGGTTCATTTAAAGTTTCTATTGCAGTTAATAGAACTGGTGTTTTAACTTTGATATATTCATATCCATCTTCCCAAGCTCTTCTAACTTTTAATCCGTCTTCTAAAACGTCAACTTCTTCAACATATGTTATTTGTGGTAAGTTTAAATGTTCTGCAATTTCAGGTCCAACTTGTGCAGTATCTCCATCGATTGCTTGTCTTCCAGCAAATATTACATCATATTCTAATTTTTTGATTACTCCAGCTAATGCATGTGATGTAGCTAAAGTATCAGCACCAGCGAAAGCTCTGTCTGTTACTAATATTGCTTCATCAGCTCCCATTGCTAAAGCTTCTTCTAAAGCTTTTTGAGCTTGTGGAGGTCCCATTGTAACAACAGTTACATGAGCACCATGTGAATCTTTTAATCTTAATGCTTCTTCTAATGCACTTTTATCATCTGGATTTATTATTGAAGGAACACCATCTCTTATTAGAGTTCCTGTTTTTGGATCTATTCTAACTTCAGTTGTATCTGGAACTTGTTTTATACAAACAACTATTTTCATCGTTAATTACCCCCTATTTTAAAAGACTTCCTGCAATAACCATTTTTTGAACTTGAGAAGTACCTTCATATATTTCTGTTATTTTAGCATCTCTCATCATTCTTTCTACAGGATAATCTTTAGTATATCCGTATCCACCAAAGATTTGAACAGCTTTAGTTGTAACATCCATAGCTGTATTAGCAGCAAATAATTTAGCTCTTGCAGCTTCTACTGTATATGGTAGCTTATTATCTTTGTTGTAAGCAGCTTTATAAACTAATTGTCTAGCAGCTTCTACTTGAACATCCATATCTGCTATCATCCATTGAAGACCTTGGAATTTAGATAATGATCTTCCGAATTGTTTTCTTTCTTTCATGTAAGCTACAGCTTCATCTAAAGCACCTTGTGCAATTCCTAAAGCTTGAGCAGCTATACCAATTCTTCCTCCATCCAATGTTTTCATTGCGATTTTGAAACCTTGGCCTTCTTTTCCAAGTAAGTTTTCTTTTGGAACTATACAATCTTCAAATACTAATTCTGTTGTTGAAGAAGCTCTTATACCTAATTTTTCTTCAACTTTTCCTATTGAAAATCCTTTAAAACCTTTTTCAACTATAAATGCTGAAATTCCTCTTGTTCCTTTAGATTTATCTGTCATAGCAAATACTATAAATACATCTGCAACTCCACCGTTAGTTATGAATATTTTAGAGCCATTTAATATATAGTTATCTCCATCTAAAACAGCAGTTGTTTGTTGTCCTGATGCATCTGTTCCTGCGTTAGGTTCAGTTAAACCAAATGCTCCTATTTTTTCACCTTTTGCAAGTGGTGTTAAGTATTTTTCTTTTTGTTCTTGATTTCCGAACATATCTATTGGAGATGCACATAATGAAGTGTGTGCTGATAAAATAACGCCTGTTGTACCACAAACTCTTGATAATTCTTCAACAGCCATAGCATAAGAAACGTTGTTTCCACCTGCTCCTCCAAATTCAGTTGAAAATGGAATACCCATCATATTGTATCTTGCCATTTTCTTTACATTTTCCATTGGAAATTCTTCTGTTATATCTATTTCAGCGGCAATAGGTTTTACATCTGTTTCTGCAAACTCCCTTACCATTTGTCTTACAAATTCTTGTTCCTTAGTTAATGAAAAATTCATACTCCCCATTCCTCCTATTTAATTTTTAAAAGGCTAATTTTCTTATTTTTTCAAATTTCAAACTTGATTTTCCATTACAATTACGTATTAAAATAAGTTAAAGGATTACATATTTTTAAAGTTTTTATCCCTTTTCTCTAAAAACGCTTTCATACCTTCTTTTTGGTCATAAGTACTAAAACACATACCAAAAGCTTCTGATTCATAATTTAATGCACTATCAATGTCCATTTGCATACCTTTGTTTATTGCTTCCTTACAAAGTTTAACTGCAACTGGTGCATTATTGCATATTTGTTTTGCCATATTCATAGCTTCTTCCATTAAAACTTCTGGTTCTAAAACCTTATTTATAAGGCCTATATTAAATGCTTCTTCTGCTTTTATTATGTTAGCTGTGAATATCAACTCTTTAGCTTTACACTCTCCCACAAGTCTAGCTAATCGTTGTGTTCCACCAAAACCTGGTGTTATTCCAAGTCCAACTTCTGGTTGTCCAAACTTAGCTTTTGCTGATGCGATTCTAATATCACAAGCCATAGAAAGTTCGCAACCTCCACCTAGAGCAAAACCGTTAATAGCAGCAATAACAGGTTTGTCCAAAGTTTCTAATCTTCTGAAAACTTTGTTTCCAAGTATTCCAAAGGCTCTTCCTTCTAATGCATTCAATCCTTCCATTTCTGAAATATCAGCTCCTGCAATAAAAGCTTTACCTTCCCCAGTTAAAATAACAGCATAAATCTCATTGTCTTTTTCAATTAAATCAATGACATTGTCCAACTCTTTTAAAGTTTCTGAATTTAAAGCATTCAATGCCTTAGGTCTATTAAATTTTACAATACCTATGTTTCCATCCTTTTCAAGGATAATATTTTTAAATTCCATAATGCTGTCCCCCATGAATATTTTCCCACAAATTGTTATATAATTCACAATTTTTACTAAAAATAATAATTGAAGTCCATCAACTTCAATTACTATTATATCCTCACTGGTATATATTTGCAACATAAGTTGATGATTTTTTCTGAATTATTTTAATTAATTATTAATTTTAGTAATTTCATTTGTTTGTAAAATTAAAACAATTTGTGTTTTTATTTAACAATGTAAAGACCCTACAGGCTTTGTCACTATATTCTTTAACTAAGATTAGTATAGAAAAGTTTCATAAAACCCTATTTTCTTTACATCTCACTAAATAATGTATGATTTATTTTTTTTATTATGTATTAAAATTCTTTCATTTTTTAAACATTTTGTGTATTTGTTAACAAAATATTTACTTCTGTTTTTTATCCTTAAATCTCTTTTTTTCTACAAAAAAGTGAAAAAGATCATCGCAATTTTATTTTCTATTTTTGATGACCTTTTCACAAAAGCTATTCAGTTAATTTACTTTCATTTAGTAAATAACTTAAAGTCATTAAACTTTCGCTTAAATGAACATTTTCTACTATTACATCACTTGGAACTTTTAAATCTACTGGCGCAAAATTCCATATAGCTTTAATTCCTGATGATGTTATAATATCGCAAACTCCTTGTGCTCTTTCTTTTGGAACACAAATTATTGCAATATCTACTTCATTATTTTTAATAAAGCTTTCTAGATTATCTATATCTTCTATAGATACATCTCTTATTCTTAAGCCAATAAGTTTAGGATTTATATCAAATATTGCCTTTAAATCAAAGGACATTCTTTGAAAATAAGTATAATTTGCTATAGCTTGCCCGATATTACCTGCACCTATAATTATTGTATTGTACTCTTTATCTAATCCTAAAATTGAAGATATTTGAGCTAATAATTCTTTTACATTATATCCATATCCCTGTTGACCAAAGTCACCAAAACAATTTAAATCTTGTCTTATTTGTGAAGCTGTAAAGCCTATTTTTTCACTTAATTCATTAGATGATATTCTATCCACATCATTTTCTGCAAGTTCTTTTAAATATCTATAATATTTAGGAATTCTCTTTATAACTGCCATTGATATATTTTTCTTTCTATCCAAAAAAAACACCTCCAAAAATATATTTTTAAAAGGTAAATCTAAAAAATAATCATATATGATTATTTCAAATCTTTGTACCTAATCACAAAGACTTTTTCCTTTTTATTTTTAAATTGAATTTATAATAACTAAATCTAACTATAGGTTTCAAAACAATATTTTTATTTATACATTTTAAATTTTAGAAACCTAGTTATAGGATTCCAAAATAACCTTTTAAATTATTCATTGAAAATTTTGGACACTTTTCAAGTAAGCATACACTTGATAATATCTAAAATCTAAAAATATATATAAATTAAAACTTTCCTATATTTTATTAATAAGCTTAATTCTGAATTTTTATAAATATTCCAACTCAATTATTCATCAACTAAAATTTATTTTACAGAATTACAGAGTTACTTTATTCATATATTATGTAAAATAATATTTTTTATTTTTCAATTGTAAGTTTCATTTCAAAATTATCGTATACATACTTAATAATACATATAATTTAAATATAATTAAATCTAAAAATTTATATAGAAAGACTATAATTAATAAAATATCGTTTATATTTTACCATATTACTTGAAATTTGTTTATATATATTTTCAAAATTGTTTCATTCTTTTCTCTATTTTCTTAATATTCACCTTGTTTTTTCAATAAATTTAAACATTTATATATAAATCTTAATTTTTTTGTTATTTATTAAACTAATTTATATGTGTAAAATTTTAATTTTAAAACAAATGAAACATGTACTATAAATATATGTTTCTAAATACAAATATACCTTAACTATACCTATTTTTCATTTATTTATACATTTATTTAAATTGTTCATTACATCATTAATTAGATAATAAATTTTTATTTTTTTATACAAATTAGAAGAAATATAAACATTATTGGTTTTAAGATATAAAAAAACTTTTAGTATTACTATAAGTATAGCAAATAGTTGTTATATTACCTATTTATTATATAATTTATAAATTTAAGTATATTTTTATATAAATAATTTGTATTAATTTAAAGTTAAAAGAAACTGGACTAATCCAGTTTCTTCTTAAATTCTTATAAATTCTCTTCCCATTCTTCGTATAAGTTAGATAGTAATTCTTCCTTTTCACTTAATAATTCATTTACCTCTACACTTTTTTCTGGATTAGAATATATTTCTTCTTTACAAAGTAATTCTTGAAGCTTTTCTATTTCACTTTCTGTTGTTGCTATGTTTTCTTCAAGATTTTTTAAATACTTTTGAATTTCTCTTTGTTTTTTCTCTTCTTCCCTTTTTTTCTTCTTATCTAATTTTATTTGAGTTTTCGTAATCCCACTACTTTGTTCTTCTTGTTCAAATCTTAAAGGGTTGTTTTTCTTCTCTATATAATAAGAATAATTTCCTAAATATTCTTTTATTCCATCTTCATTTAGTTCAAAAATTTTACCTACTACTTTATTTAAGAAATATCTATCGTGAGATATTACAAGTACTGTTCCATCATAAGATAATATAGCATCCTCTAAAGCTTCTCTTGAAACTATATCTAAATGGTTTGTAGGCTCATCTAGAAGTAAAAAATTATTTTGCGATAACATAAGTTTTAGAAGATTTATTCTACATTTTTCTCCTCCACTCAACTTTTCAATTTTTTTAAACACATCATCACCTCTAAATAGAAATGCTGCAAGATATGTTCTTATTTCCGTGGTAGTTAATTCTGGAAAATCATCCCAAACCTCATCTATTATTGTTTTATTCAAATCTAAATTAGATTGTTCCTGATCGTAATAACCTATGTTTACATTTTTGCCTAATACTTTGATTCCACTATCTGGTTGTATTTCATCCATAATTATTTTAAATAATGTAGTTTTTCCTCTACCATTTTCACCTATAAGCGCAATTTTATTTTCTCTTTTTATATCCATATTAACGCCTGTAAATAATACTTTTTCCCCATAACTTTTACTTAATTCTTCAACATATAAAACATCATTTCCACTTTTTATTCTAGTTTCAAAATTAATTCTAGATGCCTTTTGGTCTTTATGTGGTGCTTCTATTCTTTCAATTTTATCTAATGCTTTTTGTCTACTTTCTGCTGCCTTAATACTTTTTTCACGGTTAAAAGACTTATACTTTTGAATTATCTCTTCTTGTCTTTTAATTTCTGCTTGTTGCAAACTAAATGCCTTTAATGCTACTTCGTAATTTTTCTTTTTCAAGTCAATAAATGCTGTATAATTACCATTATATATTTCAGCCATACCATATGATATTTCTATAGTTTTATTTGTAACTGCATCTAAGAAAAATCTATCATGGGAAATTATAATAATGCTACCTTTATAGCTCTTTAAATATTCTTCTAACCATTCTATAGCATCTAAATCTAAATGATTTGTTGGCTCATCTAAAAGCAATATTTCTGGCTTTCTAAGTAAAAGCTTACAAAGGGCTACTCTAGTCTTTTGACCACCACTTAATATGCTTATTGGCTTTTCAAAATCTTCTTCAAAAAATCCTAATCCTTTCAAAACTCTGCTTATTTCACCTTTATAAGTATATCCACCTCTATGTTGATATAATTCTGTTAAGGTTGTATAATCCTTTATTAATTTATTATGATAGTCAGCTTTAGCTTCATCATATGGTTCATTCATCTTTTCTTCTAATGTCTTCATTTTTCTTTCCATATTTAAAAGTTCTTCAAAGACTAATAGTAGTTCACCATATATAGTATTGTCTGACTCTAATGATAGATTCTGAGATAAATACCCTACCTTTTTGCTTTTATCTATAAAAAGCTCTCCACTATCATATTCCATCTGTGAAGTTAATATTTTAAACAACGTAGACTTACCTGCTCCGTTAGCACCTATAAGCCCTATCTTTTCTCCTTCATTAATACTAAAAGTAATGTCTTTTAAAATAACATCTATTCCAAAACTCTTATGAATCTTATTACAACTTAAAACTATCATTGTTTTTCTCCTTTACTATAGTAATGCTAATTTATATATATTTAAATTCCTACTTTATCAATTGTAGGTACAGTATTTTTTTACACATAATTATATTTTACTATAATACCATTATTTTTTACATTACTTTATTTGTTTAGTTAATATTTTGATATAAAATTAAAAACATTAACTCTTAACTTATGAACTCTTTCCACTAAAAAAAGCCCCGAAGGGCTCTTTTTATTATCTAACTACTTGTAATTTTAATTCTGTTTCATTTCCATTACTATCTACAGCTTTTAGCAATATAAAGTCCCCATTTTTAACATCTTTAACATCTACTGAGAAGTCATATCCATTTACTTCTGGTCCAACAGGTGTTGGATAATCTGATACTTTAATAAGTTCACCATTTACATAGAACTTGTAACCCCATAGATTATCATAAACCCTTCCTTTTAATGTAACAACATCACTAGTTGCAGTTATCTTATTATCTACTACTTCTGGACTTTCTATTTCTATTACTGGTTTAATAGTATCACAGCTAATTTTATATGCATGATCTTGTAAAACCTTGCCATTATAATCTACCGCTTTAATATTTACTACATTTATTCCTTCACTTAATTGTAATGATTTAGAGAAATTAACTGTTCCATCATTATTTATAGCTAAATTAATTTTTTCTCCATTTATAATTAAGTCTTTTATTGGTCTATTTATTTTACCACTTATAGTATATTCATTTTGATTCACAGTAATTTGACCTTGACTAAATACTTTATCATCAAATGTTATTGATGCTGGTGGTATTTTTCCTACTGGTATAACAGTTGAAACTCCCCCTAAATTATTTGCATAATCAAATGCACCTATTTCTATTTGATTTAAAGTATTAGCTTGTAAACCAGTTATAGTCTTGCTATAAAGCCCTGTCTTACTATCGTAAGTTACTGCTGCTTTAGTAGCTTCAACATTTAATGCCCCATTTATAACTACAGGGAATTCACCCTTTTCATTTACTCCAGATAACTCATCATTAGCTTTAAAGTAAAGTTTTATAGCACCATCTTCTAAATTTTCATATTTTACAACTTCAACATTTGGTCCAACTGTATCAACTTTAACTGGCATTTCTATTACTTGCTCCTGTGCACTCTCATAATCTACTTTTAATTTAACTTTATAAGTGTAGTTTCCGTCTGAAACATTTACATAACTACCTTTAGATTTGTCAAACACTTTACCATCCCAAGCTAAATCATCAGCTATCATTGGTATTGTTCCTGATTCAGAACTAATGATTTTCTTTCTATAATTTTCTGTAGTTCCTAAATTTCTAACTAATTTTCCATTTTCATCTACTATTTCTACTGATGCTGTTTTAGCATTTCTCATCAAATATAATCCTGGATAAATTGTATCATTCATAGAATCGCCATTAGGGCTTATAGCTATTTTAGAACTATCATATTTATTACTTTTATCTTCATTCTTACCTACAACACCCATTATAGAATCTTCTGCATTAACTTTAGTAACAGCTAAGTTTTCAACTAATACACCTGGATATTCCCCAGTTGATTTTAGTGTTTCAACTAATATATGCTTATCTTCATCCCATGCATTATTAGTTGTTATACTTTCCTTACCCCAGTCACCATAATATCCTAAATATGGTATTGCCAATGTTGGCACTTTTTCATTCTTAGGTGTAAATTTAATGAATCCTTCTAAGTATCTATCTTCTGATAATCCACTACCTATTTTTAATGTTACATCTACTTTAGCATTTCCCTTAGCTGGAACTTTAATTTTATCACTACTAAATTCTAAACTAGCATCTTTTTTATTTAAAGCTTTATCTCTTACCATTTCACCATATTCAGTGTTTTCATCTTGAGTTAAAACTCCACCTAACTCTTCAACTTTATATTCTATATCTTCACTGCCATAGTTTTTTAAATCTAAAGTAAATGTAGCTTTATCTCCTCTTATTTCTTTAAGTGCAACGGATGCTTCCCCATTATTTGTTACGGTAACTCTATTTCTTATAGCATCTTCAACTTGAACAAGTCCTGCACCTTGTCTTCTTGGAGAATAAGGAATATTTTTAGCAAATTTATCTATTTTAACACTTGAAGTATTCATCATTATATTTTTAGCATAATCTATTAGTTCTCTACCTTTAAGTTCCGGTGCATATTCTTTAATAGCTTCCATTAATAAAGCCATTGAACCTGCTGCATGTGGCGCTGCCATAGATGTTCCACTCATAACCCCATGTTCACCTTCATTTAAAGTTGATAAAATTTGTCCACCTGGTGCTGCTACTTGAGGTTTAAATTCTAAACTAGGAGATGGACCCCAAGAAGTGAAATCTGAAAAATCAGAGCTGTTACTATTTTCGCTTGTAGCATTTTTCAAATCTCCATTAAATAGAACTGTATCTTTTTTCATAGCATTTAATAAATTCTTACCAGTAGTATTTCCTACACATATAGCTGGTATTTTAATATTTGGATCTGTAGCCATACTTATAAGTGATTCATCACCGTCTTTATTATATATAACTACACCAACTGCACCATTATTTTGAGCATTAATTATTTTTTCGATAAATGTAAGTCCTCCTCTTTTTATAAGAGCAATATTTCCTTTAACATCCTTACATTCTTCTGCTTTTCCCAATCCACAATCAACTATTTTATAATTTTTATTTAACATATCTTTATAATCAACTTGGTGATCTTTAAAACTTCCTTCAGTTACAACTTTTCCTTTACCATCTTTAAATACAATAACTTTTTCTGCAACAGTAGTATTTTCATAACTTGCAACCATTAACGCATCCTTAGCTAACGCAGGAGCCCCTACTGTTATTTGGTCATTTAACATACCAAGTCCATAAGGATCTGTTGATGCAGAACTATTTCCTGCTGAAACTACAACCATTACCCCTGAATTTGTAGCCCTTGTAATTGCATCTTGAACTGGGTCTGAATCCTCTCTATATCCTGCTGGAGAACCTAAACTCATATTTATAACATCGGCACCTAATGTAACTGAATCATCTATAGCTGCTAACTGGTCATCTGAATAAGTATATTTTCCAAGTGGTCCATTAGAAAATATTTTCATAGCTAATAATTGAACTTCTGGTGCAACTCCTTTTACTGATTCATTAGTATCAATTAACTTATCATCTCCATCAGCTCCAACTATGCCAGCAACGTGAGCACCGTGAGGTCCTTTTGAATCCCTTAAATCTACTATTTGTTCATTTCTATCAGCATAATTATATCCAAAAGGAATTTTTTCAGTAAAATAAGTATTAGCATTCTTGTCAGCCTTTAAAACTCCACTTGCCTTAACTTTTTCAACTTCATCTTTCTTTAACTTCAACTTACCAGTATCCTCTGGATTTTTAAAATCCTTATGCTTATAATCTATTCCAGTATCTAGTATAGCTACAACCATACCTTCACCTTTTAAACTATATTTTTTCCATACATCTTCGATTTGAGTAAGTTTCTTTGCACTATTCATATCTTCAGTATATTTTTGTGCTTCTGTAACTTTTCTTACTCCATTCACTTCCTCTATTTGTTTTATATCCTTTCTTTTTACCTCAGCACTAAAACCATTAAATACATTAGTATAACTATGTCTTACCTCTACGCCTTCTATAGTTGCAACTTCATCTCTAACAGGTTTTTGAGCTGCTTCTACCTGACTAGATTCTTTTTCTGTTGGTCTTAATCCTCTAGGAATCATTTCTTGTGCTGACTTTCCGTTTACTTCAACAATTACTCTAACTACTTCTTCCTGATTTTGATTATCTTTGATTATAGTGTCTGACTTTATTAAATCATTTTTAAAGTTGTTAATTATTTGTTCTTTGCTTTCTACTGTTAATGGCATATTTAAAAGTTTTTCAACTTCTTCAGCCTTTGCCATACTTGGAATTGAACCTACTGTCACCGATGCTAACAGTGCAACTGTCATAACTTTTGATAGGTTTTTTTTCAATTTGTTATTCATAAAAGATGATCCCCCCTTGAATCTTTACATATATTAAAAAGAAACTTCTTAAATTTAAGAACTTCCTTAATATTCTTGACCATTAACCTTTATATTTAGTTTTATTCATATTCAACCTTATTACTTTCAACATATTCAAATAATATGTCTCCTTCCATTATTGGTTGAACTTCACTTGTTGTTCCAACTATTCTTGCTCCAAAATTATCTCCAGTTTTAGTTATTTTTTTATATGCTATAAGCTCACCTTCTTTGAACTCCTTTTGATTTGAAACATCATATTCTAAAACTTTAATTTCACTTCCGTCATAATTTAATTTTTTTAATGATGTAACAATCTCCCCATTCTCATTTCTTTCATACTCTATGATATAAATCTCATCATTTTTTTTACTATCTACAGCTTTTATAAAATTATCCATTAAATTCATATTTATAATTTCTTCTGAATATCCTTCTTTTATCTTAATTAAAAAATTTTTCTTTGTTGTATTTTTTATACTATATTCCTCTTGAACAAATCCTGAAACTTTATTTGACTTGTTAGTTTTCATATAATAAATGCCTCCTATAATGACAACTATTAACGTAGCTAAAATTATAATTAAACTTTTTTTATCCTTCATAAGCTCCCCTCCAATCACTTAATTTTCAAGTGAATAATCTAATATGGATTTTGCTTTATAAAAACATAATAAATTATATTTATTTTTACCTCTCTTTATACCTTTTACTTTCACAGTAAATTATATAAACATTATACTTTAAAGTATTTTTTTTACAATACAGTTAAAGAAAATTTTATCTTTCGTTCATTAATGATGTAAATTATTAGAAATTATTTTTTATATTAATAATAATTGAATGAAATTATACATTTTATATTTTTAAATGATACTATCACTTCATATTTTTGTTTCTTCTTTAATTTTATTTTAAATTAAAGAAGAAATTGCAAAAGCAATTTCTTCTAAAATCTTTTTTGTTAACAAAAATATAATTATTAGTTAACTTTTTCTTCTACTTCTTTACTTCGTAATTAACCTTGTATTGATTTTCTATAACTACCTTACCATTTGAGTCTTTACATACAATTTTAATTAGATTTTCTCCCTCATTTAATTTAACATCATACTTAAATATTATTCTTTGAGAATTGTCTTTTACTAATTCTACCTTAGCATCATTTATTATTATTTCATTTATGCTTTCATTTACTTTACCAGCTATTTTGTAAGTTTCATTGTCTGATAAAACTTTATTTTCTGCAAAATTCTTATCATCAAAAGTAATTAGATTGTCTCTACCTTCTTCTTTAAGTTCTTGTTTAGGTTCTTCTTTTGATAAATCTATAGAAACTGTTCCACCACCTAAATTATTAGCATAGTCTAAAATACCTATTGTTATTTCATTTTTACCATTTGGATCTAATCCATTTATAACTTTGCTATACAATCCAGTGTTACTATCATATTCTACTTTAGCATCTGTTGCCTCTTTATTTAATTCTCCATTTATTAAAACTGGGAATTTAGCTCTATCTAAGATTCCTGACTCTTCATCCACTGCCTTAAAGTAAACTTTTACCTTTCCATCCCCAAGATCTTCATATTTTTCAGCACTAAACCAAGGAGATTTAGTATCTACTTTTACTGGAATATCAACTATTTGATCTTTTGCTCCAATATAATCTATCTTCATTTTTACTCTATAAGTGTATTGTCCATTTGCTGCAGTTACAAATCTACCAGTAGAGCTATTAAATACTTTTCCGTCCCAAACTAAATTAGGAATAACTGTTGGAACTTGACCTTGTTCTGTAGCTATTAAATTCTTTCTTAAATTATTAACTTCTCCTAAAGTTCTCACAACTTTTCCATTTGAATCTAAAATATCTACGTTAACAGATTTAGCATTTCTCATTAAATATAATGCTGGATAAATAACATCATTAACCCTGTCACCATTTGGACTTATTGCTATTTTAGATCCATCATATTGGTAAGTTTTATCAGGATTTTGTCCAACAACACCTAAAATATTTATTGAATCTTTACCAAGTCTTCTAACGTTACTTAATGCTAAGTTTTCTACTAAAACTGAAGAGTATTTTCCATCTGCAATTAAAGTATTTACTAATTTATGCTTATCTTTATCCCAAGCATTATTAGTTATCATACTTTCTTTATCCCACTCACCATAGAATCCCATATATGGTATATTTAATGATGGGGATGCTGAATTTTTAGAGTTTAACTTAATATAACCTTCTAAATATTTATCTTTTTCCATACTAGAGCCAATATTTAAAGTAACTTCAACTTTTACACTTTCTTTTGGAGCAATTGAAATTGTATTTTTATCAAAAGTCAAGTTTGCTTCCTTATCTGAAAGTATAACATCTTTAATCATTTCGCCTGCTTTGTCTTCAGCTCTTTGTGTTAAAACTCCACCTAAGCTTTCTATATTATATTCTACTTTTTCATTACCATAGTTTTTAATATCTAAAGTAAAGGTAGCTTTATTTCCTTTTATTTCTTTTAATGCTACAGCTGCTTCGCCATTATTAGTTACCATAACTTTATTTTTCACAGCATCTTCAACTTGTATAAGTCCTGCACCTTGTCTTCTTGGTGAATAAGGTGTTTCGCTCTTATCCATCTTCACTGCTGAAGTATTCATCATTATATTTTTAGCATAGTCTGTAAGCTCTCTTCCCTTTAATTCTGGTGCATATTCTTTTATAGCTTGTAATAACAATGCCATTGAACCAGAAACATGAGGTGCAGACATTGATGTTCCGCTCATAGTTCCATGACTACCTTCATTTAAAGTGGAGAATATTTGTCCACCTGGTGCTGCAACTTGAGGCTTAAATTCTAGACTTGGAGATGGACCCCAAGATGTGAACTCTGAACAATCAGCTGCATTTGGATTTTCTCCAGTAGAAGATGTTATATCACCATTAAAGTATACTTTACCATTTTTGCTAGCATCTAAAATTTTTGTTCCTGTACTATTTCCTACAAATATAGCTGGTATTTTAATATTTGGATCTGTAGCCATATTTATAAGTGACTCATCACCATCTGTATTATAAACAATTACGCCAATAGCACCTTTAGATTGAGCATTTAGTATTTTATCTGTAAAACCTAATTCTCCTCTTTTTATAAGCGCAACCTTACCTCTAACTGAACCTAAATCTGTTTTATTACCTACTCCACCATCTGTTATTTCATAGTCTTTATTGTAGATACTTTCAAAATCAACTTGATGATCTTTAAAGCTTCCTTGTGATACAACTTTACCATTTCCATCTTTAAAAGATACTATCTTATTAGCAATGTTTGAATTTTCATAACTTGCTACCATAAATGCATCTTTTGCAAGAGCTGGATCACCAACAGTTATTTGGTCATTTAAAGTTCCTAGTCCATAAGGGTCAGTTGAATATCCACTATTACCAGCTGAAACTACAACCATAACCCCTGCATCTGTTGCTCTTCTTATTGCATCTTGAACTGGATCTGAATCTTTTCTATATCCAGCTGGAGCACCTAAGCTCATATTTATAACATCTGCGCCTAGTGAAACAGCATCATCTATTGCAGCTAATTGGTCATCAGAATAAGTGTATTGTCCATTAGGTCCATTTGAAAATACTTTCATTGCTAGTAATTGAACTTCTGGTGCAACACCTTTTACTGATTGATTGCTTTCCATTAATTTTTCATCACCATCTGCACCAACAATACCAGCTACGTGAGCACCGTGTGGTGATTTAGCATCTCTTAAATCTACAATTTCATTATTTTTGTCTGCATAATTATATCCAAAAGGAATTTTTTCAGTAAAGTAAGTTGTTGCATTTTTATCAGCTTTTAAAACGCCACTTGCTTTTATTCCTTCTACTTTTTCTTTATTTAACTTTAATTTTGAAGAATCATCAGGGTTTGTAAAATCTTTGTGTTTGTAATCTATTCCTGTGTCTACGATGGCAACTACCATGCCTTCGCCCTTCATACTGTATTTTTTCCAAACATTTTCTATTTGAGTAAGTTTTCTTGCGCTATTCATATCTTCTTTATATCTTTGAACTTCTACTACTTTTTTAACACCAGGAATATTTTCTATAGTTTTTATATCTTTTCTTTTTACTTCTGCACTAAATCCGTTAAATACATTAGTATAGCTATGTCGTATATTGACATCTTCCAAATTAGAAACAGCATCTTTTACTGGTTTTTGGGAATCTTCAACCATAAGCTTTTGGCTTTGTGTAACTTCTCCAGCTCCTTTTAACATTTCTTGTGCAGATTGTCCTTTAACTTCAACGATAACTCTTATAACTTCTTCTTGGTTTTCATTGTTTTTTAATATAGTATCTACTTCTGGTAAATAAGATTCAAAATCTTTTAAAATTTTTTCCTTTGTTTCCACTGATAAAGGCATATTTAAAAGCTTATCTGCTTCTTCTGCCTTTGCCATACTAGGAATTGAACCCATTGTTAAGGATGCTAATAATGCCACTGTTATAATCTTGGATAAATTTTTTCGGAATTTATTGTGCATAAATTCTCTCCCCCTTAGATTTTAAATTTTTAATAAGGCATATTAAAAGAAATAAGAAGTCAAAAATTCCAAGCATATTTGTCACGAGACAGGGAGGTGAAATTTAGTTATAGTAAGACCATAACTGAATGTTACTAAAGAAGTATTCATGGCAAATAGGTGAGAATACTAGCTTATTATTTATTTGATTATGCCTAAACATATAAAAATAAAATATTTTTTAAATTTATATGCTATGTACATATAGTAGTTCTAAACTAAAATTTTAAATTATCCATTTACAAAGTTAGAAAATTCAAATTAATATTTTATAAATAACTAATAGATTATTTTAGTTAAAAGTTAAGAGTGAATAGTTAACAGTTATGGTTATTACTACTCACTTCGCTCCTAGTAATTCTCAACGTACCTTTTTATAAATTTGCAAAGCAAATTATATTGATAGATTTTTTTAAATCATTACATGCTCCGAATCACTTAGAATTCAACACTTCATCTTGTATGAAAATATTTTAAAGTTATTGAATAAATTTAAATTTGAGCTTGTTTCCCTATAAATATATCCTAATAATAGTTAAATATTTTTAAGACATGCTGTGAATTTTGGATACAATTTTAGTTGTTTTTATATTTAAAATTAACTATCTAATCTATTAATTATTTATAGATCCAAGTATAGCTCCATAGCAAGTGGAATATATTCATTTGAAAATATTTATAACCATTTAAAAATTTTCCGTTAAGTTTGTGTATAAATATTCTATTTGTTAAATTTACATTAACTTTTTGTTGTGTATTTATTAAATTAGATTTACTAATAATTATGTTGGGATTTTAATATACTTTAAATAATTACAGTAAGACTTTAAGATGTAATTTTAAAGTAAACTATATGTGCTTTGAAAATATTGATGTGATATACTTTTTAGCAAAACAAATTTCTAAAAATATATTTAAATATGTCTTTAATTATTTTTTATACCTCTCAACATAGCATAAACTCTTTAATTTCATGTTATATTTTTATTATACTTCGATACTTTTTCTTTGCAATATTGTTTCTTATGATTTATTTAGATTTTTATTTTTTTATTTTGTTACTATTACTTTTTCGACATTTTCATACTAAATTTTATTTTTCCCTTTATTTGATACATTTTTACATTTAATTTTGTATCTTATTCAATTGTAACACTATACAAATGGGTTTTTATTTTAAATTAATAATATTGTTTTTGTGTATTTATTCGTTAATATCTTATATTTAAACAATATAATTTCCAAATTAATTTTATTATTAATACTTAATTACCAGTTTTTTTAGTTAGAATCCAATATCTTATACCATGTTATGACCTTGAAAATACTGTTTTAAAAAATTTCAGTATTTATCTATAAAATGCCTGAACAACAAATATTTTTAAGTAAAAGACTTTGATAGTTAAGAGTTAATAGTTGTGGGATTTTTTAGTTAAAAGTTAACAGTGAATAGTTAACAGTTGTGGTTATTACTACTCACTTCATTCCTAGTAATTTTCAACGTACTTTTATATAAATTTGCAATGCAAATTATATTTATAGATTAAAAAGAAAGTGGTTGCCAGTTTCATCCTTAACTTTTAACTCTTAACTCTTAACTATTTAAGGGGACTGGCTAACTTTTTTTACTTATAGTAACTAAATTTGAAGAGTTACTCTTTATTTTATGGGTATACACCTTTCATGCCTGTCCCATTTGTTACGGCTGTAAACTTTGAATATAGCTTTTGTTTGTTTTATATCCTAAACTCAAATTTTACTCCCTATAGTTCAAAGAAACTGGCACTCCAGTTTCCTCCTCGGACGGCTCCCCTCTAATTGGACAAACTTAACTTATACTAATATATGCTTAAATTTTTAAACACACGTTAAATTCTTAAGATAATATTCGTGTGGTGTAACATATCCAATTGAAGAGTGTATTCTCTCATTGTTATATCTATAAACAAAATCATTTATATTATTGCGAATATCATCTAAACTCCAA
>NZ_JAHLNC010000018.1:0-23583 GCF_018916625.1 Clostridium senegalense | reverse complement strand
TTAAATAGATACTTATATATGTACCGTTGGCTAAATGGGAATTTAAGCCTGTGGAGTGCTATATAAACCAAAGTAGCTTCGGCAAAATGGAGTACATTGAAACAGGAAAAATCTCAATATGGGTATTTTTGTCCATATTTTGAGTAGCAGAGTTATATGCTTAGGTTTTTAGATAGTGGAGAATCCCATGGAAAAGCTTTGGTAGCAATATTAGAAGGACTGCCAGCTAATTTTTGTTTAGATTTAGATTTTGTAAATAATGAACTTTCTAGAAGACAATGTGGCTATGGTCGTGGCAACAGAATGAAAATTGAGAAGGATAAAGCGGAAATTTGGTCAGGATTAAGAGGAAATAAAACAACAGGAAATCCAATGTCTATCATAATCTTTAATAAAGACTATGAAAATTGGAAAGAATTTATGGAAAATGAGACAAAGGATGAGGAAAAAATAGTAATTCCAAGACCAGGACATGGTGATTTAGTTGGTTATTTTAAATATAATACTACAGATATAAGAGATACTATAGAGCGAAGTTCTGCAAGGGAAACTGCTATAAGAACAGCTGTTGGTGCCGTATGCAAGAATATGCTTTTAGAACTTGGTATTGAAATAAGAAGTAAAGTTAACTCTATTGGTCCTTATAAAGACAGTAATATGGATTTATTCGATAATAGAGTATATGAAAGAATAAATAATAGCGATGTTAGGGTGTTTGATAAAACAGCTGAAATAAAAATGAAAAAACTTATAGACTATTGTAAAGATAAAGGAGATACTGTAGGTGGTAGTATAAAGGTTGAAGTAAAAGGTGTTCCACTAGGACTTGGAAGTTATGTCCACTATGATAGAAAACTTGATGGCATTTTATCAATGGCAATTATGTCTTTGCAAGGAATTAAAGCTGTTGAAATAGGGGATATATTAAATAAAGATAAAGTTTTTGGTAGTGAATTTTTAGATGAAATGTATTTTGAAGATAAAAAACTAAAAAGGGCTTCCAATAATGGTGGAGGAATAGAAGCTGGAGTCTCTAACGGTGAAAATATAAAATTAACAGCTTATATGAAACCAATCCCATCTGTAAAACTACCTTTACAATCTGTAAATTTAAAAGAAAATACTAATGTAACTACTCGTTATGAACGTTCAGATGTTTGTGGCGTTGTACCAGCATCAATTGTAATTGAAAACATTGTTGCATTTGAAATATTAAAAGAAATATTAAAAGTATATCAACAGGATGATTTTAGCAAATTAAAGGAAAACATACAAAAACTTTAAGGCATATGAAAAGAGATAAGAGATTGAAGATTTTAGTCATATTTATAAGAAGACAAGAAGATGAAATTCAGAGATAATAGTTGTATGTCTGGATTTTGCCAATAAAGTATTTGGGGTAAATAGGCAAAAATATTCATTTATTATTTATTTCATTATTCCTAATATAGAAATATGAGGTGATTATATGAGTAAAGAAAAAATGCTTATTTTAGATGGTCATAGTTTAATGTATAGAGCATTTTACGCTATGCCTAATTTAAGTAATTCGGAAGGATTATTTACAGGTGCTATATATGGATTTTCTAATATGCTATTTAAAATGATAGATGAAATAGAGCCAGATTATATAGTAGCTACTTTTGATAGGTCTAAACCAACCTTTAGACATGAAAGTTTTGAGGAGTACAAAGCCGGTCGTAAAACTATGCCAGATGAACTTAGAATGCAATTTCCAATTGTTAAAGATATGCTTAATAAGATGGCAATAAATATTTTTGAGTTAGATGGTTTTGAAGCAGACGATTTAATAGGTACATTAGCTACATATGTTGAAAAAGAAGGTATGGAAGTATATATAGTTACGGGAGATAAAGATGCTCTTCAACTTGCAACTGAAAATATAAAAGTTGTTATAAATAAAAAAGGTGTAACAGAAAAAGAAATTTATGATGAAAAAAGAATGATAGAAGAATATGGTGTAACTCCAGAAGAATTTATAGATGTAAAAGGACTTATGGGGGATAAATCTGATAACATACCAGGTGTTCCTGGAATTGGGGAAAAAACAGCTTTTAAACTTATAAAAGAATTTAAAAGTATTGAAAATCTCCTTCAAAATTTAGATAAGGTAAGTGGCAAAAAGCTTAAAGAAAATTTACTTGAAAATAGCGAGCAAGCTATATTTAGTAAGAAGTTAGCTACTATTGTAAAAAATGCTCCTATTGATATTAATATGGATGAAATAAAATCTAAAAAAGAGTATGATACAAATGGATTAAAAGAACTTTTCTTTAAATTAAAGTTTAAAGCTCATATAGATAGATTAAATAAAGAAGACGGGAATTGTAGCAAAGAAAGTAACTGTGATATAGAATTTGAATTAATAGAAAACATAGATGAATTAAAAAAATTATTAACTATAAATAGTGAAAAAGCATTTTTTACCTTTAATATAAAAGATGAGAATGTTTTCTCTAAAATATATTTAGAAAAATTATATATGTGTTTTGACAATAAATATTATGTAATAAATATAAAAACTATAAAAGAAGAGAATCTAGAGGAAACTTTAAAAGTTTTAAAAGAATTCTTTGAAAATGAGAAAATAGAAAAAGTATCTCATAATGTTAAAAACTTTTATAAAGTTTTACAAAAGGATGGTATAGAGCTTAAATCATTAGAATTTGACACAGAGATTGCAGCTTACTTAATAGATTCATCAAAGTCCGAATATAGTTTAAAGACTTTATCATCTAATCTTTTAATGGAAACTGTTGAATCAGAGGATGAAGATAAATTACAAATAACTTTACTTTCTAAACTAGAAAAAATATATGAATTAGAAAAAGAAAAAATTGAACAGTTAAATATGCAAGAACTGTTATACGATATAGAACAGCCATTAACTAAAGCTATTGCTGATATGGAAAAGGAAGGTTTTAAGATAGATAGAACTACCCTTGAAGATCTTGGAGTAGCATTTAAGGGAGAATTAGACAGCTATACAAGTGAAATTTATGGTCTTGCAGGGGAAGAGTTTAATATAAATTCTCCAAAACAGCTTGGAAAGATATTATTTGAAAAATTGGATTTACCTATAATTAAAAAAACTAAAACAGGATATTCTACAAATGCAGAAGTTTTAGAAGCTTTAAAAGATAAGCATCCAATAATAAACAAAATAACTTATTACAGACAACTTTCAAAAATTTATTCTACTTACGTAGAAGGATTAAAGCATGTAATAGACGTAGATGATAAAATTCATTCTAGCTTTAATCAAACAGTTACTACAACAGGAAGGCTTTCAAGTACAGAGCCTAATCTTCAAAATATACCTATAAAATACGAAATGGGTAGAAAAATAAGAAAGGCATTTATTTCACATAATGATGAATCTGTATTACTATCTGCAGATTATTCTCAAATAGAACTAAGGGTTCTTGCACATATTTCACAGGATGAGAATTTAATAAACGCCTTTAAAAAGCACAATGATATTCATACTATAACTGCATCAGAAGTCTTTAATGTAAGTGTAGATGAAGTTACTAAAACAATGAGAAGTAATGCAAAAGCCGTAAATTTTGGAATTGTATATGGTATAGGAGACTTTAGTCTTTCTCAAGATTTAGGTATAACAAGAAAAGAAGCTAAAGAATATATAGAAACTTATCTTTCTAGATATCCAAAGGTAAAGGATTATATAGATAACATAGTTGATGAGGCAGAAAAAACAAGTTATGTTACAACAATTTTAAATAGAAGAAGATTTATACCAGAAATATTATCTTCTAACAAAATACTTAAAGCATTAGGTAAAAGATTAGCAATGAATGCACCAATACAAGGTAGTGCAGCAGATATAATAAAAGTTGCAATGGTTAAAGTGAACAATGAGCTTAAAAAAGGAAACTTTAAAAGTACACTTATACTTCAGGTTCATGATGAACTTATATTAAATGTATATAAAGATGAACTTGATGCTGTAAAAGAACTTGTAAAAAAATCAATGGAAGAAGTTTTAACTTTAAATGTCCCCCTAGAAGTAGACATAAATACAGGAAATACATGGTATGACACAAAGTAATACTATAATAGTAGGACTTACAGGTGGTATAGGAAGTGGAAAAAGTACCATATCTAAAATGATAATGGAACAAGATATAAGTATAATTGATGCTGATAAAATCTCAAGGGAAGTTTTAAATATTTATCCAGAAATTCTTTTAAAGATAAAAAATGAATTTGGAGAAGAATATTTTTATGAAGATGGTTCTTTAAACAGAAAAAAGTTAGGCCAATATGTATTTTCTAGTGAAATATTAAAAAAAACTTTAGAAAATATCATAATACCCTATATAAAAAGAGAAATATTTGATAAAATAAAAAAGTGCAGAGAAAATATGGAAGAAATTGCAATAGTCGATGCACCAACATTAATAGAAAATAATCTGCAAATTTATATGGATTATGTTATTCTAGTTATGGTTGATGAAGAAACTCAAATTCTAAGGGTAATAAAAAGAGATTTACAATCTAAAGAAGAGGTTTTAAAGAGGATAAGAAATCAACTGTCACTAGAAGAAAAAATCCAATACGCAGATTATGTAATTGATAATAGTAAGGATTTAGACTTTACTAAAAGTCAATTAGCACATATCTTAAATGATATATTACTAAGGGGGAAAAATGAGAAAATTTAAAGCATTAATTAAATTAGCTTTCATAGCTTTAGTAATTATCTTAGTCTTTAATCACGATGCTATATTAAAAAATATGTATCCTCTACAGTATGAAGGTTACATAATAACCTATTCAAGAGAATATAGCGTTGATCCTAATTTGGTAGCAGCAGTCATTAAAGCAGAAAGTAAATTTGAAAATAAGGCAGTCTCTCATAGAGGTGCTTATGGATTAATGCAAATAATGCCTGATACTGCTGATTGGATCGCATCCCAAAGTGGAATGGGGGAAATAACTTATGATGCTTTGTATGACCCTGAAACCAATATAAAAATGGGATGTTGGTATCTTAATAATCTTAGTACTGAATTTGAAGGAGATTTAGACCTTATGCTTGCAGCATATAATGGTGGAAGAGGTAATGTTCAAAAATGGTTAAAAGATGATAATTATTCTAAAGACGGAGAAAATCTTCATGCTATACCATTCAAAGAAACTAAAAACTATGTAGAAAAAGTTAATAAAAATTATAATATGTATAAAAAAATATATGATTTAAAATAACTACAATTTAAAATTATAAAATTTATTGAAATAAATAACTAGTTTAGTCCTTAAAGATTAAATTAGTTATTTTTCTTTTTATCAAGTGTAGATAATGTTTTAAAATTAGACTATATAAAAATTTTCATAAATTTGTTATAATTTTAAATATGACTTCTTATAAAAAAAATTTTATTAGAAATCCAGTATAAATTTTAGAAGGGATGTGCCTTAATGGCTGAATATAATTTAAAAAGTAAAAAAAGTTTTTTAACTATATGTAAAGCTTTAAAAAAAGATGATATAAAACTTATAGCTATTCAAAGCTATAATAGATTCTATAAAATTGGTGAGTTTTCTGTTACTTTTGGTAAAAAGTGTTGTTATGAGTATGTTTTAGCTACAATATTAAAGCATTATAATAAAGATGTATTAAATAAAATAGATGAAAAAATTATGTTAGTATTTTTAGAAATGTATAATCCAATAATGTTTAAAGAAAGTTTAAAACCTATTATAAAAGAAAGCAAAATAGATTATAAAGAAGAATGGTTAGTAGCTATAGATTATTTTAGTAAGTATCATAGTTGGATTGAAGATGAAATATATGGTAGAGAACTTGAAGATAGTTTAAAAAACAATCTAGGACCTTTTGCTTTAATTGATTTAGAATTAAATAAAGTAGACAGTGGTTATCAATGTCCATTCTGTAAAGAACATATGAACAGCATTAATTTTGCAGATAACAGACCCTTTGAACTTTCTACATATGAAGGTATAAAACATATTGATACAATATATAGTTGTAATAAATGTAAGGTATTTGTAGCACCACAAAAGGATAAAAATATGAAGGATGATAAAATATACTATAAAAAAATCATATCTTCTAATAATTTTAAGATACATTTAGATATATTTAAAGGTAATTTATAAAATTTATTATAATTTAAAAAAATATATATAGTAAATGAAAGATTACATATACTATTATAAGGCAATGGAAATAATAAGCCTCTTTATCATGTAGAAAAGTAGGTGGTATTATTAGTAAAAATTATGCTTTATTAAAAAATAAACTTTTAAAGTACAATATATCAAGTGATATAGACATTGATAAAAAAGTATATCATTATACTAATATTAGTGCTTTGTATCAAATTTTAACCCAAAAATCATTAATGGTTACTAATAGTGAATTTTTAAATGACAGAGAAGAAATATTATATAGTATAGATATTATAGAAGAAATATATAAAACTATAGACAATGGAGTTATAGACATAAAGACTTTAAAAAAACTACTAGTTGATTCATTAAAATATAAATTTATTTTAAGTTTTTCTTTAAATAATGATTCAATAGGACTTTGGGGAAACTATACTAACTTTGAGGGATATAATATTGAAGTTGATTTAAAAAATATAGTAGGTTCAAAAGAAAATTTTAAAAAATATATAATTGCAAATAGTAAAAGCATTACTCCAAAAGGAAACAATGCATTTTATCATGAAGCTTTTGGAAAAGTTATATATGATACTGTAGAACAAAAGGAAATTTTAAAAAGTTTAATATTAATATTGAACCAATCTTTAGATAAAAGTTTCAATTTAACGGAAGAAGAAAGAAAAATTATTAAAGAAGATGTTTTATCAAAAATACTTTACTATATAAATATATTTAAACATCCTGGATTTAAACAGGAAGAAGAATATAGGCTTGTTTTTACTTTAAATAAAGATAGTTATGATAGAGTTATTAAATTTACTAATAGGAATGGTGTAATTATACCTTATATAGAGATTAAGTTTATAAACAAAGATGGTAAATGGGAAATTCCTATAACATCCATAACTATTGGTCCTAAAACTAATATAGAACTTGCTCAAAAGGGTCTTGAAAGATTATTAGAATTACATCAATTGTACCTAGATAGTAAAGGGGAAAAAGAAGATATAACTATAGTGAAATCTCAAATACCATATCGTTAATATTATTAAATTTGAAGAGTTACCATACTAAAAATATTTTATTATGGTAGCTCTTTTTAAATTTATTTCCATATATGGTAGTTGTTAAGAAAAGATAATGTATAATATAGATTATATATCATATTTTATTGGAATAATGTGTATTAATCTTATGCATATGATTGCAACGCTATATAAATTTATAATAAGTTTTAATATGTAGTGAGGAAACATGGAAGAATGGTTTACAATTGAAAGTATAGATGACAATACCTACTCAATAAGTGAATATGGTCATTGGGAAAAGGTACATTCATATTTGCTAATAGGAAAGGAATGTGCACTTTTAATTGACACTGGATTAGGTATAGGAAATATAAAAAAAGAAGTTGATAAATTGACTAATTTGCCTATTATAGTTATTACAACTCATGTGCACTGGGATCATATAGGAGGACATAAATTCTTTAATCATATTTATGTTCATAAACAGGATGCAGAATGGCTAAGCAAGGGTATTCCCATTCCTAATAGTGTAGTTTGTAAAAACATCATGATGGAGCCTTTTATTAAAAATCCACCAATAGATTTTAAAATAGAAGATTATAAAGTTTACATTGGTAATCCAACTAAAATAATAGAAGATAATTATATTATAGATATTGGTTCAAGAAAACTTAGGGTTATACATACTCCAGGACATTCGCCAGGTCATATTTGCTTATTCGAAGAAGAAAAAGGGTATTTATATACAGGCGATTTAATATATAAAGGAACTTTATATGCGTTTTATCCCAGTACGGATCCTCAATTGTTTAAAAAATCAATTGATAAGATAAGTAACTTAAAGGGGATAGTGAAAATATTACCTTCTCATAATGAATTAAATATAAATGTAAATTTAGTTGAAAAAATTAAACATGGATTTAAAGAAATTGAAGACAATGGTCAATTAAATCAAGGAAGTGGCTTATTTGATTTTGGCGAATTCAAAATAAAAATATAGTAAGATAAATTAAAATATTAATATGAAATTCTTATAAGGATACAATTTTAAAAATAAATATTAAATATATTAAAGAATTCATAACGATGTTATATTTTAAAAGATATACTAAATTTATAATATATAATTTAAAAAACTGCCTAAAATAGAATGAAACATCTATTTTAGGCAGTTTTCATAATGTTCTAAGTTGACTTTTAAAATTATTATTTCTCTAATAACTCATCATAAGGCCAGTTTTTTTGACCATCTTTAAGGATAAATAATCTTCCTTCGTCAATTCCTTTTTCTTTTAAATATCCATAAGTTCTTTCAGCACCACCAGCGCCACCAGGACAAACTATAACAATTGGATCCTTAGATTCATTAAGCTTGTCTAAAACTTTATCAAGTTTTGCTTTATCTTCATCAGTTTTCACTGGATAAGCATGTGTAGGGATTACACCTTTTATGTGATGTTCGTTAAATTCTTCTTCAACTTGTATATCTAACATTACAACTTTATCGTTGTTTTCTATAGCTTTTTTTAACTCTTCAGCAGTGTAATATTTAAATTCACTTTTATTTTCATCTTCTTTTTTGTCTTCTTTTTGTTCACTACTTTGATTAGTAGCTGTATTATTTTTACTTTCATTTTTAGTGTTATTTGCTCCACATCCAGCAAGTGTAACAGATGTAGCAACAAGTAACGCTAACATTAAACTAGCAGTTTTTTTCATAATATTCCCTCCTGTATAGAAAAATTTACATCTTTACAAACAATGAAAAATTTGTAAATTCAAATTACATTATACTATAATTTGATGAAATATACATATATGAAATACAAATAGAAATAAAGATAACTATTTGTATTTCATATACTGCTATTGTTAAATATTTATTTAGTTATATTTATTTTTGTTATCAGTTAAGAAAAATAAGTACAACTGTAGTTAGTTAAAAATTAAAATATAGTAATAAATTTAAGTTGAGATTCATACTAATGCAATATGAATTTAAAATTGTAAAAACAAAACTAAGGTGTAAAGTGGGGGAACAATAATGGCAGTTGATACTATTAAAAATGACAAGTGTTTAACTTTAAAAGATATAGCAAGTTGGGTTAAAAGTAAGGAGTGCCAGTATTATTTTGTAGAAGATATTATAGATTATAAGAGTACAAATCCTATTACTAATAAAGAATATAATAAGCTTATAGAACTATTTAAATCATATTCAGATAAAAATATAAAAGATATAAAAAAATTAAAACTTATAGAAAAAGATATACCCAGTGAAGAGGAATTTATCGATACTTTAAAAGAATATAAGATTTTAAAAAAATATATAGATACTATAGAATTAGAAGATATAAATTCAATTTTTAATAATAAAAATTTTAATATAAAAACTATAAAATATAGTTTAAATTCAATCCAAAATCAATTATTGTTTTTTAATAATAATGGCTTTGAAACTTTAATTAGTCAATATGAAAAAGATAAAAATGTGCAAGTTAAATTAAATGATTTTTATACAAATTCAATGAAACTATTAAAAAAATTAGCATTTTTTAATAAAAGAATTTATGCTATGAATATCTATGTTCCTAAAGATATAGAAATATTGGACTTTAAAAAAGAGTTAAATGAAATATATAAGGATATAAAAGAAAATGGTAAGCTAACATTAAAGTGCAAGATGAAAAATATAGCTATTTTCAATCTAATAAAAAGATGTAGAATAAACAAATGTAAAATAGAAACTGTAAATCACTATTTAGTAATGTATAATTATATGAAAATGAAATCAATAGAGAAAAAACTTATTAATTATTGGAATGAAAACTGTAATGAGTTCTTTTTAGAAAAAATTAATGAAATAAATATAAGTAAATTATTGTTTATAGAAAATAAGCTACAGCAAATAAAAAATATTATAGATTTTGAAGTTAGTTATAAATCACAAATTTTAAAAGAATTTGCTAAAGATAATTTAAGAGAATTTTCTATATATAACATAGACAATATAGAAGATTTATATAATTTAGTTTTAATAAAAGAGAGAGAATCTACATTGAAAAACTTAAAAAGAAAAATAGTAAAAACAACTAGAATGTTTTCTGATATAAGTATTTTAAAAGAGTTCTATAATTGTGTTTATAATTATAATTATGAAGGCATAAAAAAAATCTATACCATAATAGAAGATAATCTAAAAAAATATGAAGATATTATTATTATGGAGGAAATACTATCTAAAATAAAATTAACACTTCCAATGTTTTATGTAAATTTAATATCAAGAAAAAGTGAATATTTTAATTTGGATTATGAAGAATTATTTGAGTATGTGAAATACAAATCGTTATTAAGTGGGAATTTAAAAAAAAATAAAAATATTAGATGTAATACAGTTAGTAAGGAAAATTATAAACAATGCTCTTAACATAAAAATGATATAGGATAAAAAGCTGAAATTAAAATTGGTTTAGAGAAGTTTTTATTATTGAGTTATCCAAGTTTTCAAATGAATAAACTTAACAGCTAGGTTGAATTTTTAAATACATGATTGATTAAAATTAAAGTCAATCATGTATTTTTATTTTTAAAATCAGAAAATATTATATAAAATTAAAAAATAATAAAAAATAAATAGTTTAATTAGTATAAATGTCGAAAATTGATATATTTTAACAATAATGATATAATAAATGCAAATTTATAGATTTTATACTATATTTTTAAAATTAAGATTACTTATCTATAAAATATAGATATGAGGTGTTATTAATGGGTAAAAGTACAAAAAAAGTATTGTCTTTTGTAGGATTAACATATGTAATTACAATTATATTTTTTATAATACTTCAAGAAATTGGTGGAAATGCAAATTCAAAAACTTTGAATTTAATAGGATTATCAATGACTTTTCCTCTTATTTCAATTATTATTGTGGAAAAATTTATATTTAAAGATACTTTAAAAAGTTTTATTAAGGTTTCTTTAAAATTTAATATTTGGTTTTTGATTGGAATATTAATACCAGTAGCCATGGGATTAACTATTAACATAGTTAGCATTATTAAGTTTAATGCTATTATTTTTTCACAAAAGGAATTTGTATTTAATATAATAATAGGATTATCAATTGCATCCCTTTCAGCCTACATAGAAGAATTAGCATGGAGAGGATTTTTATATAATAATCTAAAATTTTTAGGAATATTTAAGTTGTCATTATTAATAGGATTAATATGGGCTTTATGGCATACTCCTGTTACAATTTTGTATAAATACCCTAGTAATCCTATTATAGGAGTAGTTATTAATTTTCTACAAATGTTTATTATATCTATAATTATTACATATATTAGGAATAAATCTAAATCTGTATTTGCAGCAGCTCTAATGCATGGGATGTTTAATACTATGATTTTGTCAAGTAACATGGATGATTTCAAAATTGTTTTGGTAAAGATTTTTTTAGGTATTTTAATTATAACTGCATTAACTATATATGAATTTTATAAAAAAAGTGTTAATTTAATTAATTATAAAATATAGGGTTTCAAATTAAGTTTATACATCAAATTTTGTTATCATTTAATAAAAATAAGTGCAACTATAGTTATTTAACAGTTAAGCATTACGAGTTATAAGTTTAGTTATTAATATATAATAAACAATTTATAAATTAAAATGGAACAAAAATGTAGTTTTATATTAAGTTTATGTTAAAAAATAATTAATATATTTAAAAAATTAAAATATCGTATTATACTAAAATTGTATGTTACAAAATAATACAATATAGTACAAAGTTTTTAAATGTAGGGAGATAGATAAAATGTTCAATTTAAACCCAAAGGAAGAAAAGTTTTATAAGATGTTTTGTGAGCAATCAACAAATGTGTACAATTCAGCTTTAGTTTTAGGTGAGGCTATAAACGATTTAAAAAACAAAGAAAATGTAGCTAAGAAACTAGAAAAGTTAGAACAAGAAGGTGAAGATATTCTGTCAAAAGTAATTAAAGAACTTAACACAGCATTTATAACTCCAATAGACAGAGAAGATATTTATGCTATAAGTAAATCTTTAGAAAGTATTACAGATTTAATTGGTGGAACTATGCATAGATTTACAATGTTTGATATAAACGAATCTAATGTACAAGCTGAAAATTTATGTAGTATGATTGTTAATGTTACAAAAGAAATTATGGAATTAATGAATGAAATGAAATTATTAGATAAAAAAAATAATATATCTTCAAAAGTTAAAAATATAAAAAATATAGAATTAAACGGCGATAAGTTATTTAGAAAAACTGTAGCAGATCTATTTAAAAATGAAAAAGATGTCCTTACAATTATAAAGTGGAAAGAAATATATCAAATGTTAGAGGATACACTAGATAGTTGTGAAAATGTAGCAAATATAGTTGAAGGGGTTGTCATGAAACATGCATAGTACATTTTTAATAACTGCAGTAATAGTTGTGCTGGTAATAATATTTGATTTTATTAATGGATTTCATGACACAGCTACAGCAGTAGCAACTTCAATTTCAACAAGAGCACTATCTCCTAAAGTGGCGATTTTATTATGTGCAGTATTCAACTTTATAGGAGCCTTTATGGGAACGGCAGTTGCTAAAACAGTAGGTGATAATATTGTAAGTCATAATGCCATACCACAATGGGTTATAATGATAGTTTTAATAGCAGCTATTGCATGGAATCTTTTAACTTGGTATTTTGCAATACCAAGCAGTTCTTCACATGCCCTTATAGGAGCCTTAGTTGGTGGAGGAATTGCTTATACATATACACTGGATGTAGTTAATTGGTATAATCTTTTTCATAGTGTAATTTTATGGTTATTTTTATCTCCAGTTATAGGTTTTGTTGCAGGATATATAATAATGGTATTATTAAATTGGATTTTAAAACCATTTAAAGTACAGGTTGTAAATAAATTTTTCAAAAAACTTCAAATTATAGCAGCATCTTTTATGGCACTAAACCATGGAGGAAATGATGCACAAAAATCTATGGGAATGATAACGATGGCCTTATTAAGTGGTGGATTTATAAGTGAATTTAAAGTACCTACATGGGTTATAGCTAGTTGTGCGTTATCAATGGCTCTTGGAACTTCTGTAGGTGGTAAAAAAATAATAAAAACTATGGGAAGTGGAATGGCAAAGCTTAGTCCAGTAAATGGTTTTGCAGCTCAAACAGGAGCGGCAACAGTAATATTAGGAGCTACTTTATTCCATGCTCCAGTAAGTACAACTCATATAATTTCAACAACTATTATGGGTGTTGGAGCATCTAAAAATCTAAAATCTGTAAAATGGTCTGTTGCTCAAAATATAGTATGGACATGGGTTTTAACTATACCTGTTACTGCTTTATTTTCAGCTATACTTGTATTAATAGCTAAATTATTTGTATAAAAGAAATCCTAAAATGTGAATTTAATAAAGCATTTTAGGATTTTTTTATGTAAATTAATATAATTATATACAGATTACTAATTTATTTAAAATATCTTATATGATATAATATTTTAAGTATATGAAAAAAATGCCAAGTAAAGCATATCAGTTAATTAAATTGTAAAAGTTGTAAGAGTTATAGGTTAATTTGGTTTTATACATAGAGGTGTAAGCTCTAATTATAATTTATACATGAAAAATTTTCACTTAATTTATGTATAGGTTAAAATTCTAGAGAAACTATAGTATGTTTATGTACAAGCTTTTAAAAATTAGGGGAAAAATAATTTTTATGGAGGGCGAATAAGTGGCAAAAGAAAATTGGATTAACAAGAAAAGTATGAGAAAGCGAATTTTAGTTATAATAGGAATTTCAATAACTCTATTCATATATTTATTTATAAGGTTAGTATATGTAATGATAATTAAAGGTGATAACTATAAAAATCAGGCAGTTATACAATGGAATAATAATGTTACGGTAAGTGCTAAAAGAGGAAGCATACTAGATAGAGAAGGAAATGAATTGGCAGTAAGTGTAGATGTATATAGGGTTGACGTAGATTTAAAGTCACTTAGAGAATCTTTAGAAAGAGAAAATATGAAGATGACAGAAGTTTCTTCTGCTGTTGCAGGTATATTAGGTATGGACAAAGATGAAGTTAATAAAATGATGACAGCTAAATTACCTAATGGAGACCCGGTAAATAATATAATTTTAAAAAGAAGAATAGAAAAAGAAATAGCAGATAAAATTCAAGATTATCAAAAGAAAAATGGTCTTATAGGATTTATAATCTCTCCAGATACTAAAAGATATTATACAAATAATAATTTTGCATCACATGTATTAGGACATACTAATTCAGATGGTGAAGGATTAACTGGCGTTGAATTATACTATAATAAATATTTATCTGGTGTTCCAGGAATAAAAATTGATGAACTTGATGCTTTTGATGAAAATATTCCATATGAAACAGTAGATTACACACAACCGGTAGATGGCAGAGATGTTATATTAACATTAGATGAAAATATTCAACTTTTCACAGAAAAGGCTGCACAAAAAGCGTTAGATGATAATAGTGCAAAAGCAGTTTCAATTATAGTAATGAATCCTAATACTGGAGAAATTTTAGGAATGTCAAATAAACCAGATTATAACCCTAATGCTCCTTGGGATGGAGATTTAAATAGTGAAGAGCTTCAACAACTTTGGAGAAATAGGGCAGTAAATGATGCCTTTGAGCCAGGATCTATATTTAAGGTTATAACTTCTATAGCAGCACTAGAAACTGGAACAGCACACCCTGGTGATGTTTTTCAATGTAATGGAAGTTTAACAATAGATAATGAAACAATACATTGTTGGGATAGAAATGGTCATGGGCCTCTTACTTTTGAACAAATTATGGAACAATCTTGTAATGTTGGGTTCATGGAACTTGGAGCAAAAATGGGTAAGGAAACCTTATATAAGTATATAGAACAGTTTGGATTTGGTAAAAAGACAGGAATAGATCTTCCAGGTGAAGCAATAGGAATTGTAAAAACTCCTGAGCAAATAAGTAATGTAGACCTTGCTACAATTTCTTTTGGACAAACTAATACAGTTACTATAATGCAATTTATGCAAGCATTTAACTCCATAGTTAATGGTGGAAAGCTTATAACACCACATGTTATGAAAGAGATAGCTCATTATGATGAGTCTGGAAATAAAATAGTAGACCAAAATTATAAAGCGACGGTTACAGATAATGGTGTTAAAAAAGAAAGCTTAGATGAAATAAAAAAACAACTTGAATCTACAGTTGAAGCTAATGGTGGAACAAGTGCATATGTAAAAGAATATAAGACTGGTGGTAAAACTGGAACTGCTGAAAAAGCTGGGAACGGTGGATATGCTGCTGGAAAATATGTTTCATCATATGTTGGCATGATGCCAGTAGATGATCCACAAGTAACAATTTTAATCTCTGTAGATGAGCCAGATTCATCAGCATATTATGCTAGTCAAACAGCAGCTCCAATAGGTAAAATGTTGTTTGAAGAACTTGGTAACTATTTAGCTTTAAATCCTAGTTATTCATCTAATCAAGCTGGTACAGGTAAAGATGTAATAGTTCCAGAAGGTAGAGGATTAAAACAATCAGAAGGAATAGATTTAATAAAAGCAAGTGGACTAAATTACAAATTAGATGGTGAAGGTGAGTATATTACAGATATCTTACCAAAGCCAGGTCACACTTTAGGTGAAGGAACTGAAATAATTGTTAAATTAGGAAAGCTAAACAACGTTGATAAAATGGTTGAAGTACCAAATTTAGCTAATTATAGTGAGACAGAAACAAATGAAATATTAAATAAATTGGGATTAAAAGGTGAATTTGAAGGTACAGGAATTGTAAAATCTCAAAATATACCTAAGGGAAAAGTTGTTAATAAAGGTACGGTTATAAAATGTACTTTAGAAAAATAAATATGGATTTTAAATCCTTAACAGAATAAATTAAAACTGGTATTTAAGATGATATACTTCACCTTAAGTATCAGTTTTTTAAGATTCAAAAATTATGGAGGTTATTATGGAAAAAATTTTACTTGTAGAAGATGATAGTTCAATAATTTTAGGAATAAAATATTCATTAGAGCAGGAAGGCTTTTATGTGGATATTGCAAAGACTCTAAACATTGCTAGAGATTTTATAAAGGATAATAATTATAGTCTATTACTTTTAGATATAAATTTGCCTGATGGAAATGGTTATAATTTTTGTAATGAAATTAGAAAAAATAGCGATGTAGGTATTATTTTTTTAACTGCTTGTGATGAAGAAGTTAATATAGTAATGGGATTAGATATTGGTGGAGATGATTATATTACAAAACCTTTTAGAGTAAGAGAACTTATTTCAAGAATTAATGCAGTTATAAGAAGGAAAAAGAAATTAATCAATTATGAAGAAAAGAAGATTTTAAAATTTGATGATTTAAAAATAGATACTTTAGCTATGAAGGTTTTAAAAAAAGGTGAAGAAATCATTTTAACATCATCAGAATATAAACTTTTACTCTTATTTATAAATAACTTTGACGTAACTCTTACAAGAGAAGTTATATTAGATAAATTATGGGATGATTCAGGTGAGTTTGTAAACGATAATACTTTAAGTGTTTATATTAAAAGACTAAGAAGTAAAATAGAGGATGATCCTTCTAATCCTAAATATATTATAACTATTAGGGGACTAGGTTATAAGTGGCAATGTAGAAGGAGTGAAGATTAATAAATGAGTAAAATTTTAAAAAATCCAGAGGTAAAGAAAATTTTAACTTTATTTTTAATAGTATTTTTAATATCTACAGTTTTTGCTACAATCATAGCTATATATTTTTGTAATGCTATGAAAAAAGAAGTTATAAATTATAAATCAGCACTTGTAGGAGCTATTTCTGATAAATATCCTATGGAGAAAGAAACAATAGTAAAATTAACTATCTCTGATAATAAAAAAGATAAAAGTCATGTTTTAAAAGGAACGAGTTTGTTAAAACAATATGGTTATTATAATGATATGAACTTTGAAAATGAACCTATAGTAAAATATACATTTAAAAATTATATGTTTTTTACCATGGCTTTAATTTTTACAATATTCATGTTGTTTCTAATTATCATAATCATAATACTAAAAATTTATTATAAAGAAATATATTTAGGTATAAATTTTACTGAAAGCATAATAAAGGGAAATTATAATTATAATTTAGATTCCTATAGTGATGGTGATATTGGTATTTTAAAAAGCAATATTGTTAAAATGACCTCTATTTTAAAGGAACATTTAGATAAAGAAAAAAGAATAAAAGTGTTTTTAAGTGACACTATGGCAGACATATCTCATCAATTAAAAACACCAATGACATCACTTATAATGTTTAATGAGCTTATGATTAATCCTAAAATGGATTGGAATATAAGAAAAGAGTTTTTAGAAAATAGTGAAATTCAGCTTAAAAGAATGGAATGGCTTATAAAGAGCTTATTAAAACTCTCAAGATTAGATGCAGGTGTAGTTAAATTTAAAAAAGAAAAAATAAATATTAAAAATTTGATAAGTGAAGTTAAATCTTCATTATGGTCTTTTATAAAGGAAAAAAATATAGAAATTATTTTAAATGGAAATGAAGATTCTTATTATATAGGGGATACACAATGGTCTATAGAAGCCTTTACTAATATAATAAAAAACTCTGTAGAGCATACTCCTAAAGATGGAACTATAATTATAAATTATGAGGAAAACAATCTTTATTCTGAAATTAAAATAAAGGATAACGGTATTGGAATTAGTAAAAAAGATTTACATAACATATTTAAAAGATTTTATAAAAGTAGCAATATTAATAAGAGTGATAGTGTTGGAATAGGACTTGCCCTTTCTAAAACTATAATAGAAAATCAGAATGGTTCTATATATGTAAAAAGTCATGAAGGTAAAGGTGCAGAATTTATTGTAAGCTTTCTAAAATAGTTTATAAAGATTAGTGACTAATTTGTCACTATAATATTCACTATAAAGTAATCTTAAAGGATTACACTTAATAATGTGAGTTGAAAAAATAACTTATTAAGTTTTAGAAAGGGTGTTGTAAAAATGGAAATACTTAAAGCTAGAAATTTATCAAAAATATATGGAGATAATAATAATAAAGTATATGCATTAAAAAATGTTAATTTTTCTGTAAATAAAGGAGAGTTTGTTGCCATAATAGGTGCTAGTGGTTCTGGAAAATCAACATTATTGCATTTGTTAGGAGGAGTAGACAAGCCAACTGAAGGAAAAGTTTTTGTTGAAGATGTAAATTTAGGTTCGTTAAAAGAAAAGAAATTAGCAGTCTTTAGAAGAAGAAATTTAGGAATCATATTTCAATTCTACAACCTAATTCCTGTATTAACAGCAAAGGAAAATATAACACTTCCAGCAGAATTAGATGGCAAAAAAATAGATAAAGAGTATCTTGAAGACATATTAAATACATTAGGACTTAAAGAGCGAGAAAATCATCTTCCAAATCAACTATCAGGAGGACAACAACAAAGAGTAGCCATAGGTAGAGCACTTATAAACAAACCTTCTGTAATTTTAGCTGATGAACCTACTGGCAACTTAGATAGTAAAAGTACAAAGGAAATAATGGAGCTTTTAAAATTAACAGTGAAAAAGTATAATACATCATTAATACTTATAACCCATGATTTAAATGTTGCATCTCAGGCAGATAGAATAGTTAGAATTGAAGATGGAATATTAAGTGAAGATGAGGTGATATAGTTATGGGCTTTTACTTATCACTGACAATGAAATATATTAAAAAAAATAAGAAAAGAACTATAGTAACTATTATAGGAATAATACTTTCTGCAGCATTACTTTCAGGAATAGGAACAATAGCTGTAAGTATGCAAGAAACTATGACAAGAGATGTTATTAATGACAATGGAGATTACTATGGTATATTCAAAAATCTAAAAGGAGATAAAGTTAATGTTCTAAAAGATCATGTGAAAGTTGAAAAGGAACTAATATGGAATACCTCTTATATAGGTGAAGTTCCTAATGAAAAAGGAAAAAGTATTGTTATAAACAAAGTAGATAAGTTTAATGAAACACTACAACCTTATAATGTAAAAGAAGGAGAATTCCCTAAAAAAGAAGATGAAATAGCAATCACTAATAAAGCTTTAAAAGTGTTAGGCAATAAAAAAATAGGAGATAGTATAACTTTAGATGTATTAAATGAAAATAAAAAATTAGAAAATAAAACTTTTAAAATTGTAGGGCTATTAGATAGTGTAGTAATAGAAAGTAAAAGTAATAATGTGTTTATGGCATTAAGTAATTTAAACAACATTAACAATTCTACAAATTATGATGTATATGTAAAGCTAAAAAGTAACAGAAATATAAGAGCAGAATTTGAAAGTATTGCAAAGGATTTAAACATAGAAAAGATTGATGGTAAATTACCTATTGAGTATAATGATAGATTACTAGATTGTTATGGTCAAAGTGATTCAGAAAATTTAAACAGTGTTTTATTAACTATGTCAATAATAATTGGATCGTTAGTATTAATTGCAACAATAGCTACCGTTTATAATTCTTTTTCAATATCAATAGTAGAAAGAAAAAAATTGTTTTCAACATTGGCTTCAGTAGGTGCAACAAAATCACAAATTAAAAAAATGGTTTTTGCAGAAGGAATACTTATGAGCTTAATTGGAATACCAATAGGGATTTTCTTTGGAACTGCAACATTAAATTTACTTTTTAAACTTATGAATTATTTTTTAAAAGATTCAATGATAGGGTCATTAAATTTACAAACTGTTATAAGTGGTAAAATTATTTTAATAAGTTTTACAGTTGTATTTATTACAGTGTTAATCTCTGCTTTAGCTCCTGCACAAAAGGCATCAAAGGTATCTATAATAGATGGTATTAGAGGAAATACAGACTATAAATTAAGAAAAGTAAAATCAGGTAAATTAATAAAACTTGTTTTAGGTGTAGAAGGACAATTTGCATATAAAAATTTAAAGAGAAATAAAAGAAAATATAGAGTTACTATTGCATCTTTAGTATTTAGTATAATATTATTCTTAACTTTTAATGGAATGTTAAGTAATTTTACTACTGCTTTTGACTCAATGTATTCTTTAACTAATTATGATTTTTTTATACCTATATATGATAATTTAAAAGATGATGTTAAAGATAAAATTTGCAAAGTAGATAGAAGTGAACGTGTTTCAAATTTAAAACTTTTAAGTTGCAATTCAATTATAAAATTATCAGACCTTACAGATGAAGCTAAGGAGTTAGTTGAAAAGGAGGAAAATGTAAATTTAGGTGCTAGTTATATGTCTGTTGGGGATAAAGAATTTGATATAATTAATAAAAAATTAATTGATGGAAATTTTGATGAAGAAGAATCTTTAAAAGATAATGGTGCTATTTTAGTTTTCACAAATAAGATTATAGATAATGGGAAAATATCAGATATTGAAATGTTTAATTTAAAAGTTGGAGATTATATAACTTTAACTAAAAAGGATAAAAATATATCAGTAAAAGTTAAAATAGTGGCTCGTACAAATGAGATTCCAACTGGTGTGGAGAATGCTTTAAAAGGACCTATACTTATAACTTCTGATAAAGTTTTTGACAGTGTATTAAATGAAGTTAAAAAACAAGATAGTACTGTGGAGTTTAATAGTTCAATAAATATAAAGTCATCAAACCCAAAAGAAACAAAAACACAGTTAGAAAAAATATCACAGGAATATTCAAGCTTTAATATAATTGATTTAACAAGTGAAAAAGAATATATGTATAGAAGTAAGGTTGGTATAATGATATTTTTAAATGGATTTATAGCAGTGGTAACACTTATAGGTGTATCTAACATAATAAATACAATACAAACTAATATTGCTCTTAGAAAAAGAGAATTTGCTATGATACAATCTATTGGTATAACACCACAAGGGTTAAATAAAATACTATATTTAGAGAGTATATATTATGGTGTTATGTCTCTTATAATAGCCATACCTATAGGTCTACTTTTATGCTATGGCATTCAAAAATCAATGAGTATGTTAGTAAATATCAAGTTTGTATTTCCATATACATCAATAATAATTTCTATAATAGGGATATTCTTTATAGTTCTTATAGCTGGATATTTTCCAATTTCAAAATTGAAAAAAGAAAATATAATAGAAAATATAAGATTAGAAAATGTATAAAATATAAATTAACTAAGCCACCTTCTCAAAATTTTGTGAAAAGGTGGCTTAAAACTTTTAAAAAAGCTAAAACAAATATAGGGAAACAAGCTCTAATTTAAATTTATTCAATAACCTTAAAATACTTTATACAAGATGCAGTGTTGAATTCTAAATGAGTCTGAGCATGTCTCACTATTTTAGGTATTTAAGTTTTTGAATGGATAATTTTAAAAGTCAACTTGAAATCTATAAAATATAGTAAAAGTAGTAACATTATATATAAAAGTTAATAATTGTATATATAATGTTGTAAATATATTATATAATGATTAGTATTAAGGAAAAATAAAATTTAGAGGAGGACTTAATGGCTAAAAAAAGATATGAAACTAAAATACCAATTATAATTATGATTATATTATTTGCTATAGTTGGATTTTTTTCTGGAGCTAAATTAAGCGTTTTTGAAATACCAATAATTCTTAGATTATGCTTAGTAGTAATTTTTACTTCTATATCTATGATATTTAATATAATAATTCATGAAATAGGACATATAGTATTAGGAGTAATAAGTGGATATGAGTTTAAGGAGCTAAAAGTATTATCATTTACTATTTTAAAAGATGATAATGGTAAGTTAAAGATAAAAAAGGATACAAAATTAAAAGGTACTGCTTATGGTGGACAAGCTATTTTAAATATAAATAGTAAAAACTTTCATAAAAACTCCATGATAAAGATGTTTTTAGGTGGTGGGCTTTTTAATTTAATATTTTCAATTATAACTTTAATTTTAATTTTTATTATAAATAATCCATACACTAATATATTATTTGCTTTAAATTCAGTTGTAGGAATTATGTTATTTATACTTAATTTAGTAATTTACAAATCAGAATATATGTTAAATGACGGTTATTGGATATATTCTTTAGTTAAAGATAATGAAGCAGTAGATTTATTACTTTTAGAATATTCAATAAAGGAAGGGGTAGAACCTAATAAATTAGATGATAAATATCTAAATAGTAATAAAGAAAAGGCTTCAAAATATTGCTCTGTTGCCTTAGAGTATTATAGATATCTTAAAGCTATACATAATTTAGATATGGAAAGTGGAAAAGAAAAAATTAAAACTATAATAGAATTTGATAGTGAATATGATATAACACCACTTACAGGAACAATGTTTACCTACACACATGATATATTTTTTTATTATGCAGTAATAGAAGATAATATAGAAAAAGCAAAAGAATATTATGATAACAACAAAAGTTTTATAGAAAATAACAAAGCTATAACAAAAGCAAGAGCATTAGCTACCTATGAAGCAAAAATAAATAAAGATACAGAAAAAGCTAAAGTAGTATTTAAAGAAGAATTTGAAAAAATAAAAAATAATGAAGATAAGGGTCTAATCACCTTTGAAGAGAAATTTACAAATAAAATGTTATTTTAGATAAAATAATGAATTTACCAGTAAAATATTCATTAAAAACTTGTAATGCTTTGAAATTACTGAGTTTAAAAGGTGTTTTGCTGGTTTGCTTTAAAAAATAAAAATCACTGGTAAAAAAACAATAAAACCTAGCAAAATCAATAGTTTGGATGTATAATGAAAAATAAAGAATGGCTATTTTTCAATGGTTGAACCTTAACATAAGATGTATTTAAATTTTGTAACTTTCATGAATCTAGCGTAGTTACCTACCATTGAATCTTAATGTTAAATGGATTGAAGGTTCATTTTTTTAGAATCATGTAATGGCAAATATTTAATAAAAGTACTAGTGATTTGTTTATTTTATTATATAACTAGCCACAAATGAACCTATCCATCTTGTTATGGCATAGAGATCTTTAATCATTGTCCGTTTAAAAGTTTTGATTTAGATTTAAAACTTCTCATTGATAAACGGATAAGTTTTAGAATTACAATCTTATGGCTTGTGCATTAACAAAAATCATAGCCTAAAAGTTCTTGCTCTAATTTATCAAAATCATATTTCCTTTGATGAAAATTATTAAATGTATCGTTGTTAGAAGATGCGCTTTTATATTGCTTTTGCATTAT
>NZ_JAHLNC010000017.1:0-32482 GCF_018916625.1 Clostridium senegalense | reverse complement strand
ATATATTTAAAAAGTTTATAGAAAAAGAAGCCTCAATAATTTAGTGTTTTTTGGAAAAAATAAAAAATGTTATTAGAGTAATTTATAAGTTGTACAAGCTATAAAAAATTAGTTAAAAAAGGCTAATCTTTATAAATTAATGAACTAAATACTAAAAATTAAAGTATTTAAACCATATTTTTAGTGACGGTCATTAAATATTAAATTAATAGTTATTATAAAATAGTGACAATCATAAAACACTACTAAACATTATATGATTTAGCTAAAATATATAGTGACAGACAATAAGAAAAATATTGTACTATATAAAATAACTAATATTTGGGGGAAGAATATGATTCAAGATAAAAGAGAATTAATAAATCTTTGGGATAAGGTTGGAGGGGATTTTAGTGAGATAGGGCCTAATTATTGGAAGAAATTTGGGAAAAGACTGATAGAGTTATCAGATATAAAGGCAGGGGATTTTGTTTTAGATATAGGTATAGGACATGGAGCATCATTGTTTCCAGCAGCCCAAAGAGTAGGGAAAAAGGGACAGGTTATAGGTATAGATATCTCAAAGGTTATGGTAAATGAAACTAAAAAACAAATTATAAAAGAAAACATAAATAATATAAAAGTATTTCAAATGGATGGGGAGGATTTAGAGTTCAAAAATGAATATTTTAATAGTGTAGTATCAGGATTCAGTATAGGATATATATTTAATGGGGATAAAGAGCTAAATAAGATTCTAAAAGTGTTAAAATTTAAAGGACAATTAGCTTTGAGTTTATGGGGAGTACAAGAAAGTCAAAATTGGTTAACAGATATAATAAATAAGTATTTATTTATTCATAGCAATAAAGTTAAAGATAAAAAAGAAGATGATACAGTATTAAATACTGTGTATGGAGTAAAGAATTTTCTGAAAGGTCTAAATTTAAAAGATATTAAAGTGTATGAAGAAGATAATGAGGTAATATATTTAGATGAAAATCAATGGTGGAGTGAAATGTGGAATAATGCATTAAGAGGTATTTTAGAAAGTATAGAAAAATTAGGTAATAAAAAGTTTGAAAGTTTTAAATTAGATGTAAATAAGACACTGGAAAAATTTAAGACTGAAAAGGGTATATGCTTTAACATGAAGGTGATATATGCATATGGAAAAAAAGAATAGCCTTAATAATTTATTATTAAAAGTAAGTTCTATAAAATATACAAATATACATAAGAAAGGAAGTGGGCTTTTAGTGGGGGTATATAAGTATTTGCATTTTCTCACTAAACATAATTTATGTTGAAGCATAAGGGCACAAAGAATATAAAAACAGAAAGATTATTATTAAGAAAATTTAAAACTTATGATGTAAAGGATATGTTTAAAAATTGGGCAAGCGATAGTGAAGTTACAAAGTTTTTAACCTGGGAACCACATAATAGTATAAATGATACTAAGGTAATTATAGATCAATGGGTTAAGGAATATAAACAGGGTAACATTTATAATTGGGCTATAGAATTAAAAGAAACAAGAAAAGTTATTGGTGGTATTTCTATAGTTAAATTAGAAGAACAACATTCATGTTGTGAAATAGGTTATTGTATAGCTAAAAGTTATTGGAAAAAAGGTATAGCAACTGAAGCATTAACAGCAGTAATTGATTATTTGTTTAAAGTGGTCAATTTTAATAGGATTGTAGCAAAATATGATAGTAAAAATATAGGTTCCGGAAAAGTAATGATTAAAAGTGGAATGAAGTATGAAGGGACTTTAAGGCAAGCTAAAATACGTAAAAATAATAAATTTTATGATTTAGATATATATGCAGTATTAAAATGTGATTGGTTAGAGAAAGATAAGTAATATTAAAGAAAAACTTATTTTATAGCGATTATATAAATTGTATGTATTAAAATTTTAATTTATATTTAGATTAGATATTTAGGAGGGATATTATGCCATTTAAGCATAAATCAATTTCATATGGGCTTCCTCAAGACTCATTTGATAATGAAAAACTAAAGGAATATTGTGAGGATTTACAATGTGCTTTAAATTTAAAAAGAAAACCTGTTGGGATAAAATTTTATTTTACAGAAGAAGATTATAATAATTGTGGTCAAGATGAGCCATCAGGTCCATTGTCATATTGTTGTATAGTTGAAAAAGCTACTCGTGGAAAAAGTTTTAAAGCTAGATTGCAACATTTAAATTGTGATGGTGGAACTACTGCCTTAGGACTTGAAGATTCAACACCACGTATAGAATCTGGTATGGAATATTTTTCATACAACTTATATAGTACTCCAGCAGTGGCTAGAAGAATACGAGAAGGTGTTATGGGATTATATAGAACAGGTGCCAATACATATGGAATTGAAGTAGCGCCATTAGAAGATTTTACCGTCGCACCTGATATAATAATATTTATTGTAAATCCTTATGAAGCGATGAGAATTCAACAAGGATATGTATATCATACAGGAGAAAGAATAACAGCCACTCTAGCAGCTATGCAAGGTATTTGTGCTGAAATTACCGTTGAACCATACCTTACTGGAAAGATGAATATTTCTACATTATGTCCAAGCACTAGGTTTTTAGCTAAATGGGAAGATGATGAAATGGCAATTGGTATACCTTATGAGCAATTTGAAAGTACTGTAAAAGGTATAATAGCTACTATAAATACTACAGATTTAAAATATAGAAAAGAAGAAATAGTAAAGAGATTTGGAAATAAAAATAAAGATGCAGATTTTATAATAATAGATAAATATTAAAATAAGGAATATTAAGGTTATAATCTATAAAGATTGTAAAAAAATTAGTTTTGTGTCTATTTTGGAAATAGGAGATATAAGAGAATGAAAAAAGATAGAAAGACAATACTTGCAAAAATTATATACTTGTTATTTGTAAGTGGAACTATTGGAGCCATATTTATAGTTTATAATGACATAAATAGTAAAATAGCTATAACTTTTATAATTAGTTATGTAATAATAGCCTTTATATTTATTATGTACAATGCAATTATGACAATTCTAAATTCAAGAAAGTTACAAAGAAAAGATTTTAAAATAATATTTTCAAGATTTTGTATATTATTTTGTATATTATGGGCATTAGGTTATGTTTTTGATTATTTTATAAGTAAATCGGGAATAAATTTAATGAAAGAAATTTCAATTGCATTTGGAGCCTCATTTGGCATATGTTTCACAGAAGTTACACTATTAAAAGAAAAATAATTACAATAAAATGTAAAAATTAAAGGACTATTTTATTTAAAATAGTCCTTTATAAGTATATACTATTTAAAACTGAAAGGTATGATAATGGTGAGAATAAGAAAATATAAAAAAGATGATAATTTAAAATGGGTAAGGTGTAGGGTTTTATCATTTTTAGATACTGCTTATTATGATGATGTACTAAAAGAAAAACAACACTATAAAAATTCTTCAATTGAATTAGTTGCAGAAATAGACGGTAAAATAGTAGGACTTATGGATACAGAGTATGAAATAGAAAAAGGGGAAGTTTGTTATAAATCAAATGAGTTAGGTGCAGTAATATGGCATTTAGCAGTATTACCTGAATATAGGAATAAAGGTATATCAACTACTCTTTTAAACCAAACAATTAATATATTGAAGGGAAAAGATATTAAAGTCCTCCAGGCATGGACAAGAGACGATATATGGGTAAATGATTGGTATAAAAAAAGAGGATTTAATTGGAGGGAATCATATTTACATGTTTATAAGGATAGGAAAGATTGTGATAAATATTTTCAGACAAAAATTGAAAATATGGTTATTTGTAGTTGCTTTGCACATTATATAGGTACAAATAAAGAAGAAATAAAAGATACATTTAAAAGAGTACATGAATGCAATTTGTATGAACTTACAATTTAATATACTATTTTAAATATAGAAAAAACATGATGATAAATAAATATTTATTGGAAAATATAATATATATTTATATAAATTGACACATAATGTAGAAAGTGGTATCGTTTACTTAAATGAAAGTTTCAATTTTTTATTATGTTTAATTAGGGGGAGAGTTTAATGAAAAAAAATCCAAGAGAAATGTTAAATGATTTTCAACAAGGGCTAAATGACTTTGGCAAAACTAATTTAACTCATGTTAAAGGTTTTATGAATCTTTTAGGCACTACATATAAAGAAGGTGCATTGTCAACTAAAAATAAAGAGCTTATAAGCGTTGCAATTGCAGCTTATAATCGTTGTGAATATTGCATAGTTTTTCATGTTTATAAGGCTTTAGAAGCTGGAGCTAAAAGAGAAGAAATATTGGAAGCAGCTATGGTTGCAGTGGCTTTCGGTGGTGGTCCAGCTATGGCATATACTGTTACTTTATTAAAGGATTCATTAGACGAATTTGAGAAAGATTTTGCTAAATAAAAATTAAAAATCAATATAATATAAAAAGAACTAGCATACTGTTAGTTCTTTATTTTTGTTTATAAATTATAATGAATATATTATTTTGAAAAAGTGTTTTTAAAGTTTAATGGAGATAATCCAGTTACTTCTTTAAATACATAAGAAAAATAACTTTGTGTTTTAAAACCACAGATGGTAGCAATGTAGTGCATAGAGTAGTTTGTATTAGTTAGTAAATGTTTTGCCTTATACACTCTTAATTTTTTTATATATTCTGTAAATTTGATACCCATATCTTTAGTAAAGCAAAATGAAAGATAGTTTTTACTTACATGAATTTGATTTGATACAAATTCTAAATTGAGATTTTTACTTAAGTTTTCATTTATTATTTCTACAGCACTTTTTAAGACAGTTTTATTGGAGTTTATACAGCAATGAGAAATCTCAAAACTGAAGGTATCTATAACTACATTTCCATATTTTAAAAGTTCACTTTTATTATTTATCTTATCTAAATCCTTAATAAGTTCAAAAGCTGTTGTATGAAGAGTGTATTCTATATCTGTATTTAATGACAAGTTAATATTTAAATAATTTATAAAGTAAACAAGATGATTTTTTATGGAACAAATTTCGAAATTATAAGAGAGTTTTATCTCGTGAAATAGATTAGAAAGTTTTTCATAGTGTTTTTTTGCACCGTCAAAATCTAAAAATTTAATTTTATTACAAATTTCCTTTTGTAACGTTAAATAATCCAAGTTCATAAAAACCTCCAAAATTTTAAATTTACTTATTAAAATAAATAAAATTATAATATATAATAGCGATTGAAAATCATTTTCAATTATAACATAAATTTTGATATTTTAAAATAAAAGAAATTAATAATAACTAAAATATTTTAAAGTTATTGAATAAATTTAAATTGGAGCTTGTTTCCTTATATAAATAAGATGTAATTACTTACTTATATTGTTTTAAAATTTTTTTAACTTTTTCACATTTTAAAGTATTTTTAAAACATTGTGATAAAATATAAAATAACTTTAATTATATATAATCTAAGGACTTAATATTAGAGGGGGAATAATATGGAAATCTGTAGAGCATATAAAGATGAAGTTAGTTATTTAAAGTATGAAGAAAGTTATTTCCATAATACAGCTATTATAGCGAAGTATAAGGGGAATATTGTAGGGGTATTAGAATATAATATTTTGGATTTTAAAACTGCACAGATAGTTAATATAAGTATATTTAATGAAAAGGTTAAAGATGAGGCGTTAAAAGAGTTAGTAGAAGAAATTAGTTATTGGAATCCTTATTTAAAAGAATATATTTATAAAGAGAAAAATGGGAATATTACTGTAAAAGATTTAAATACTTTAGGTTTTATTAAAAAAGAAAATTGGGTTAAGTTAATAAATAATAATATAAAAGTTTTTAAGATATATATGAAAGATATAAAAGTTGAACAGCTTACAGTGGAGCGTGATAAATTAAAAAATGTAGAAAGGTGGATAAAGACTCCTGAAACTATAATTATCACCTATGTTTTAATGAAAGATAAGATTGTTCCTATAGATGGATATTCAAGACTTATTGCAGCATATAAAAAAGGATTTTCTTATGTTTATGGTTATCTGGAAAATGAAAAAGATGTGAATATGGACTTTTTTAAAACCTGTATTAAATGGTGTGAAAATGAAGGAATCTTTAATATAGATGATTTAAGTAAGAGAATAGTTTCAAAAGAAGAACATAAAAAAATATGGGTAGATAGGTGTAGAAAATATTTTGAAAATAATTAGGTGAGAATATAAGGGGTGTTATCTATGAAAGTTGAAAGAAGTTGTGGTGGAATTCTATTTAGAAGAAATAATAAAAAAATAGAGTTTTTATTGGTAAAAAGTATAGGAAGAAGAGGATATTGGGGATTTCCCAAAGGGCATATGGAAAGTGGAGAGACAGAGCGTGACACAGCTTTAAGAGAGATTAAAGAAGAAACTGGATTAAGTAATATTAAGTTATATGAAAATTTAAAGATAACGGATAGATATTCAATAAAAAAAGATAATATAAAGGAAGTTACATTTTTTATAGGGGAAGCATTAAGTTATAATGTAAAAATTCAAGAGGAAGAGATAGCAGATTATATGTGGGGAACTATAGAGAGTTGTCTTGATGTTTTAACTTTTGAAAGTATTAAAAATATGTTAGATTATAGTAATAACTTAATTAGAAAAGAAATAATTACTTATTAATAAGTAATTTAGATAAAAATATATTAAATTGTGAAAGGAACTAAAGTGAAATATGAATTTTATTGTGAAAAAGTTTGATGAACTACAATTAGAAGAACTTTATGAAATATTAAAATTAAGAAGTGAGGTATTTGTTGTTGAACAAAATTGTCCATATCAAGATTGTGATGATAAGGATAAAAAATCATATCATATATTTTTAAAAGATGGTAAAGAGATATGTTCATATGTAAGAGTATTGAATAGAGGCGTTTCTTATGATGAGGTATCTATAGGAAGAGTGGTAGTTAATCCTAAACATAGAAAAGGTGGTTTAGGGAGAAAGAATATGTTAGAAGCTATAGATTTTATTAAAAATGTACTTAAAGAAGATAAAATTAGAATTTCTGCCCAGGAATATTTGATAGAATTCTACAAAAGTTTAGGATTTGAACCTGTTTCAGAAGTTTATTTAGAGGATAACATTCCCCATATAGAAATGTTATGGAATTTAAATACAGCTAACTTGTAATTGGAAAAATAAAAAAAATAAGGGTGTGCAAAATTGTGCATACCCTTTAAATGGTATAAAAATAAACATATTGGTAATAAAATTTAATGATATGCATATAAGAATAAAATGATTTTTTATATGTATGTCTATAAATATGTCAAAATAAATTAGTTTTACAAATATGTTTTATTTTAAGGTTATTTTAAATTTTTAACTGATTATTGATTTTAAAAAAGAAGCTGCTTCTTTTTCACTTATGTTTTTACTTAAAACTATTTCTTCAATTATAAGTTTTTTAGCATTTGTAAGTAATTGTTTTTCACTTGAGTTAAGCGGTTTTTCACTGTTAGCTGTAACTAAAGTAGAGATTACTTCTATTCCTTTTTCGAAGGAACCAGATTTGATTTTCTTCATATTTGTATTGTATCTTTCTTTTGAGTTAAGATTTTCCTCAAAGTCTAACTCGCCATTTTGAGCTTTTAATAATGTTTTTTCTAAATCCTCAGGCTCACATAATAAACGTAAGTTAGAATCAACTATTTTTTTAGCAGGAATCATAAGTTTCATGTTGTTATTTAATATTTTTATTATATAATATTGCTGTTTTTCACCATTAAACTCTTTTTCTTCTATATTTTCTATAATGCCTGGCCCCTGCATTGGGTAAACAACTTTATCACCAATTTTAAACAAATTAAAGGCACCTCCTACAAATTTAAATTAATTTCTTAATATAATTATAACACAATTAATAAAATAGTCAAATTTATAATAATATCACAGCTAAAATGACAATGTCAATAACTTTTTTGAAAAAAATAGTAAAAAGTTTTTATATGTTTTTCAAAAATAAAATTTACATATATATTAAGGTGAAAAATGATTTGTTATATCTGAAATTTCTATAGGTTATTTATATAACATAGGCAAATTGTATAATGTGAAAAGAGGAATAAATAATCTATTTGGTGTAATATCTAAGATGTAATCATTATATGTTTAGGAGGATTATGATGGAAAGACCTTTAGTAGATATGAAAATAAAAAATGGAAAAAATATAAAAATACAATTATATCCTGATAAGGCACCAGAAGCAGTTAAAAACTTTATTATGCTAGCAGAAAAGGGGTTCTTTAATGGTTTGTTTTTTTGGAGAGTAGAAAAAGGTGTACTTATTCAAAGTGGTTGTCCAGACAATGATGGTACTGGAACTTTAGGGTATAGTATTAAAAGTGAATGTAAAGAAAATGGAGTTAATAATGATTTAAAGTTTATAAAAGGAACTTTAGGTCTTGGAAGGTTTGAATTTAACACTGAATGTAGTGAGTTTTTCATAACTATAATAAATAGTCCTCAATTAGATGGAAAGTTTACTGCCTTTGGAAGAGTTATAGATGGAATGGATGAAGTTGAAAGAATAAGTAATGTTCAATGTGAGAAGATTGTATTTTTTCATAAAGCTATAGAAAAAGTATATATTGAAAAAATAACAATAAATACCTTTGGAAAAGAATATGGTATGCCAGAAAAATTGCCAGGATTTACAAAAGAAGAAATGATTAAGAAAAACTATGAAATAATTGATCAGCGTAGAAAAAATGGGATTAAACTTGTTTAGAATTATAGGGTTCCAAGTTGACTTTAAAGACAATCCATTCAAAAACTTGAATACCAAGGATAATGAGATATGCTCAAAAATGCTCAGAATTCAACACTACATTTTGGACAACAATATTTTAAAGTTATTGAATAAATTCAAATGGGAACTTGTTTCCCTATAAAATATTTATTATATATAATAAATGTTTTTAGAAAAATTTTAAAATTTAAAATATTAGAACTTAATATTAATAGATAATTATTTGTAAAAAGTAATGGATATTATTTATAAAAGATAATATAATATACATATATTAGAAATATTATAAATTATAAAGGTAAGTATTTAAGGAGGATTTTTTATGAAAGATTTACTAGAAAAGGGAGCAGTGCTTCAAAGAGATAAAGAAACCTATGCAATAGCTCCTCATTTAACAGGTGGACTTGTTACATCAGAACAACTTAGAAAGCTTGCAGATGTTGCAGATAAATATAATGCATCAGCGATAAAAGTTACAGGTGCTCAACGTATAGCAATAGTTGGTTTAAAAGAAGAGGATATAGACAATGCATGGAAAGATTTAAATATGAACCCAGGCGCAGCTATAGGATTATGTGTGAGAAGCGTTAAAATATGTCCTGGAACAACATTTTGTAAAAGAGGACTTCAAGATTCAGTAGGTGTAGGTGCTAAATTGGATGAAGCATATCATGGTAGAAATTTACCTAATAAATTAAAAATAGGAGTTAGTGGTTGTCCAAATAGTTGTGCAGATAGCCATACAAGAGATATAGGACTTATAGGTGGACCTAAAGGATGGTCTGTTTATATTGGAGGAAAAGGTGGAGTTAAACCAAGACTTGGTGATAAACTTTGTATGAATGTAAGTGAAGAGAAATTGTTTGAATTAGTAGAAGAAATAATAAAAGTATATGATGAATATGCTACAGGAAAAGAGAGATTAGGTGACTATATAGATAGAGTTGGATTAGAAGTTATTAAAGCTAAACTATCTTTAGATAAATTTATATAATTTAAAAATAAAATGGTTGCAATGGAAATTCATTGATGTTAAAATAGTTGCGTTAGCAACTATTTTTTATTGTTTAAATTTAAAAAGAGAGGTATTTATGAAAGAAAAAAATAATTGTGAATCTTTAGGAAAGTATATATCTGAACTTTATAGGGTTCAAAATAGTTATCTTAGTAAACGATTTACTAAATTAAATATAGGTGCAGGACAATACTTATTTTTATTGCATCTTTATAAGTATAGAGGAGTAACGCAGGAAGAACTTACTGAAATGCTGAAAGTGGACAAGGCCACAACTACCAGAGCTATAAAGAAGTTAGAAGACAATGGGTATGTAATAAGAGATAAAAGAAAAGAAGATAAAAGAGCATATAATGTGATACTTACAAAAAAGGCTTTAAATATAGAACCAAAGTTTTTTGAAATTTTAGATGAGTGGAAAAATAAACTTAAAGAGATTTTAACTGAAGAAGAAGAAAATACACTTTTAAAATTACTAAAAAAAATATCTATTAGCAATTTAATTTAGTAGTTATGTTATTAGATACTAATAAAAATAAAGGAGGAGTTTTATGAATCATCAAAATAAATTAGGTGAAGAAAAAGTATTTAAGTTACTTTTAGAGTTTTCGGTACCTGCCATAATAGGTATGATTGTTAATACTCTATATAACATAATAGATAGGATGTATATAGGGCATATACCGGAAGTGGGAAATTTAGCCATTACTGGTGTATCAATTACTATGCCAATAATGACTATAATGCTTGCCTTTGGTATGCTTGTTGGTATAGGAACTTCGGCAAAGATTTCTTTAAAACTTGGACAAAATGATAAAGAAAGTGCTGAAAAACACTTAAGTAATGCATTTACATTGTTAGTTATAATAAGTATTTTAATCACAATTTTTGGACTATTGTTTATGGATAAACTATTAGCAATATTTGGAGCCAGTGAACAAACTTTAGTTTTTGCTAGGGAGTACATAGAAGTTATATTTATAGGTACAATATTTAATATGTTAAGTTTTGGATTAAATCATTCCATAAGAAGTGATGGTAATCCTAAAATTGCTATGTGTTCTATGCTAATAGGGGCAATTACCAATATAGTTTTAGATCCTATATTTATATTCACTTTTAATATGGGAGTTAGAGGTGGTGCTATAGCAACTGTTATATCACAAATTGTAACAACTATATGGGTATTATATTATTTTATAAAAGGTAAAAGTGTATTAAAAATAAGAAAAAAATATTTAAAATTGGATAAAACAATAGTTTTAAGTATTTTTGCAATTGGAATTAGTCCTTTTAGTATGCAAATTGCTCAAAGTGTAGTACAAGTAATAGCAAATAATTCCCTAAGAAAATATGGTGGGGATAATGCAATTGGGGCAATGGGTATAATATCAAGTATATCTATGATTTTTTTAATGCCTGTGTTTGGCATAAATCAAGGTTCACAGCCTATTATAGGATTCAATTATGGCGCTAAGAAATATAAAAGAGTAAAAGAAACTGTAAAATATGCGGTTTCTGCAGCAACTGTTTTAACAGTTACAGGATTTTTAGCAGTTCAATTAATTCCAAATGTACTTATATCAATGTTTAATAGTGATCCAGATTTAATAAATATAGGTGTTAGAGGTTTAAGGGTTTATCTTATGATGTTCCCTATATTAGGATTCCAAATAGTGAGCTCAAACTTTTTTCAATCAATTGGTAAAGCGAAAATTTCTATGTTCTTAAGTTTGTTAAGACAAGTTATAATATTAATACCATGTATGATAATACTTCCAATGAGATTTGAATTATTAGGAGTTTGGATGTCTGGTGCAGTATCAGATTTGGTAGCTGCAATTATAACAGGAATTATATTTTTTAAGGCAATGAGAAATCTTAAAGAAAAAAAAGAATTGGATATTCAAAAAGCATATAGATAAGTTTAGGTAAAATGAATAATAAATAGAATAAAAGCTGTCTTAAAATAGAATAAAGTCCTATTTTAAAGACAGCTTTTTAAAGTTTTTAGTTATGAATAGTTATTTTTTTATTAAGTCCCAAAATTTAAGTGTAGCTTCAAAATCTATAGTAATACTATTATCAGCTATAGATAAATCTTTTATATCTAAGTATTTAATAGCCGAGAAATTTAGAATTATATTATCATTAGCTTTATCTACTTGAATAAAATCAGTATCTTCTATAGCTGAAAAAATTTTTTCACTTGAAACAGGAATAAAACCTATAGAGCCTTTTTGGTATTTAAGTAGAATTGTATTATTTTCTGCATAAGGTTTAAATACAAACTTTGTTCTAAAAGGAATTTTATTATATTTAACATTTGCATTTAAAATTAATGAATCACCTTCTATTTCAATCTTTAAACCATCTAGATAGTTATTTAAATTAGAGTCTTTTTTTGCAGCCAAAATGCATAAATCTGTAAGTTCCTCATCATTTAATGTTGTATGAGATTTTAAAGAAAGCTCACTAAGATTTAATTTAAAGTCTTTTGGTAAAAATTTATCTACAAAGTCTTTCTCATTAAACTCTATAGTAGAATCCATAGGTTTAAGTTTAGTATTTGGATAAAAACCGAAATAATATAAGGCGGCTAAGGAAAAAAATAATAATATAATAACTATTAAAATTTTAATTGATTTTTTCATAATAATATTAAGGCATTATAAAAATAACTGTTAAATTTTATTATTAAAAAGGTAGCTAGGATTTACCTTTTGTATATTTTACGTTAAGAATTTATTAAAATATACCATAGTTAAATTTGCTAAAGCCTCTTTCTCCTATAATAAATTATACCTTAATTTTATAATTTTTAAAGAGCGTACATAGAAATTAATTTTTTAACTCAATAAATATTAGTTTTAAGTATAAAAAAGACCTTTTTAAGTAAAAAAATGAAAATTTGTACTATAAAAGATGCTACAATATATTAAAATATATAATAATTAGGGGGAGAAAAAGTTATGGAATATAATAAGCTTAATATTAACTCAAAAAAATCGTGGCTTATAGCAAGGTTAATAACAACTATTATATTTGGAGTTATTTTATACGGTGGACAGTGGTTTTTAAAAAAACAGTTTAATTGGAAATGGTTAACTAATTATAGTACTACTATAAACATAGTTATAGGAATAGTTATGGTATTTTTATTACTAAATACTTTTTTATATCCTATTATAGAATATAATCAATGGAGATACATAATAACTGAAGATAAGGTTGATTTTACAGAAGGGATTTTTACTTTAAAAAGAACTGTAATACCAATTTTAAGAATACAACACATAACAGTTACACAGGGACCTATAAATAAAGTATTTAATTTAGGTGATATATCTATAGTAACTGCTGGCGGTAGTCATAAAATTCCTAATATAGAAATGGCAAAAGCAGAAGAAATAAGTGAGTATTTAAAAAATAAGGTAAAGCAAAAGGTGGAAGAAAATGAGTAATTTAGAAAAACCTAATAGAAATCATTGGGTTGTAATTTTATCTCAATTATTAAAAATTATTTATGAATCAATAGTCTTTGTTGCAATAGTTTTTGTTAAATTAAAATGGTATTACGGATTTATAATTACTGCTTTAATGATTATATATTCTATTATTAAATGGAGACGAACTGTGTTTTATATAAAAGATAATATATTAGTTTTAAAAACTGGTGTAATTACTCTTTCAAAACAAGAAATTCCACTTTCTAAAATAACTACTGTAGATACACAGCAAAATATTATAAATAGAATACTTAATGTTTCTACTTTAAAAGTTGATAGTGGAGCTGTTGGTGAGGGAAAGTCTGAGTTAAGAGTAACAATAAAAACAAATCTTGCAAATAAATATAAAGATGCACTTTTAGAAAATAAAGTTGAGAGCATTAAAATAAACGATAATGAGGATAATATTATAAAGGCTACAAAAAAAGACATTTTTATATATGGCTTAACTAAAAATAAATTAGGATGGGTTTTTGGTTTATATGTTTTTCTTTCACAATTCTTAGATTTTATAAGTGAAAAAATAATAAACTCTGTTGGTGATAGTGCTCATGAAATTTTTCTTGGAGTGCAAGGTACAATAAGTGGAAAATCCATAATAGTTATTATAATATTAATTTTACTTTCAACAATTCTTATATACATTATAGTTTCTTTAATAGCTACATTGTTAGAGATTATAAGATATAATGATTTTAAACTTTATAAAAATAATAAAAAAGTAAATATAGAATATGGATTTTTTACAAAGAAAAAGTACTCACTATCACATAATAAAATACAGGGATTAAAATTAAAGCAAAACTTTATTCAACAATTTACGGGACTTTATACTATTGAAGGAATAATAGTTGGGTATGGTGACATGGAAGATAAAATTGCTATGATATTTCCTATAGCTAATAAAAATCAAAAGGATAAAATAATACAAAATATCTTTGATGATTTAGAATTTGAAGGAGATTTTAAAAAGCCAAAGAAAAGGGAGATTAGAAGGTTCATAATAAAAAGGTTGTTAATAACGATTATAATTACTTCTGCCATTTGTTATTTTATTCCTAAAATTGACTATAAAGTAAAAATAGGAGTTGTTGTTATATTAGCTTTATGGCAAATAATATTAGGATGTTTAAACTATAAAAATACATCAATAGGTCTAGATGAAAATGTTATAGTTATGTCTAGTGGCTCAAGAACTAAAATTACTCATTTAATAAAACAAAAAAGTGTACAATCTATAACAAAAAGTGAAACTTTATTTCAAAGATATTCAGGGGTTTGCGATTTGAACGTAGATATCTGTACAAATAATTTTGGAGAAGTTGTAACGGTTAGACATTTAGATAAAAAATTAATGATAACCTTAGAGGAAAATTTAATAATTTAATATAAAAGGTGGATATATCCACCTTTTATGTTATTTAAACAATATATTCACTAATAATATCTTTTAAAGTTTTTGTATTGTTATTTATAAGTTCATCAAAAGTTATGTTTTTATTTTTTATTTCGAGTGCAAGTTTGTATAACATTTTTGGAACACTATCTTCAGTGATATCACCATAAACTTCTCCAAGACATGCTTTGCCATATCCGAAAGCACCTCCAATATGAAGTTCAAAACATTTAGTAGAAATATTGTTGACTTTTTTCATTTTACCAGTTAATCCAATTTCTCCAACTTGGTGAACACCACAAGAATTAGGACAACCAGAAATATGAATGCTTGGAAGTATATCATCTTCAAGATTATGTTCCTTAAAATAGTCTATTATTGCATTAAGAGTACTTTGGCTTTCTGCAACTCCCATTTGGCATATTGGTACACCTATGCAAGATACAGATTGCTCAAGTTTATTTTCTCCACCTAGATTTTTAGTAACTTTTAAAATTCTTTCAGCCTCTTCACCATTTAAGTTTATAAAATATAATCCTTCTGTCATAGAAAGTCTAATCGTTGGTTTTTCTATTTTTTCAAGTTCATCTAATATTAGTTTGAAATTATCCATAGATAATTGACCACCAATAGGATGGAAGTAAACACTATATAAACCTTGTTGTTTTTGAGGTATAAGTCTTGAATTTTTCAAGTTTGTATTTATACCTTTTTTATTATAATTTATAGGTGTAATATTTAAATCTAAATCATAGTTTTCTATTGCAAATGCAAGATGTTTTTTATATTCTTTTATAAATCCATCTACTCCAAGTTTTTCAACTATATATCTAATACGGGCCTTGTTCTTATTTTCATAATTTCCTTCAGCCATAAAGAAATTAGTCATAGCCTCTACGTGATACAGTACATCTTTAGGTTCTACTAGCTCATCGAACTCTATAGCTACTTTGCCATTTCTTCCAAGTCCACCACCTAAATATACTCTAAAATAGTTTTTAGAATCTTTAGTACAAGCTAAAAAGCCAAGATCTTGAATTGTGCAATGTCCTTCATCGTTATCGCTGCTAGAAAAAGATACTTTTAATTTTCTAGGTAGTTTATATGTTGTAATTTTTTTCATGAAGTGTTCATTAACAGCTAAAGCATATGGTGTAACATCAAAAGCTTCAGTTTTATCTACACCAGAAAGGGGAGACATGGCAACGTTTCTAGGAAAGTTTCCACCACCGCCTCTTGTATATATTCCTTTGTTTATGCATTCATCCATAATGGAACATATATCTTCAATTGAAAGACCATGAAGTTGAATTGCTTGACGAGTTGTTAGATGAACCTTGTCTAAATTATATTTTTTTGCAATTGTATAAATATCTTTAAGATTTTCTAATGAAGCTACTCCAGAAGGAATTCTAAGTCTTATCATGAAATGTTCACCATCTCTGTGAGAATACACTCCAAAGCCTCCAGAGATACCTTTGAAATCTCCTCTTGAAAGCTCTTTGTTAATAAATTTCAAACCGGTTTTTTTAAACTCAGGAATTTCACTTAAAAATAGTTTTTTTAACTCACTCATTAATATCACCTTATATCCTTTTATTTTAAAATTAAAACATTAATAAACTATAAAAATTAAGTTTATACGTTTTCTTATACAATAATCATTTTTAAACATATAATTAGGTTTTAAGTATTTTATAGGGATGAAAGCTATAGATTTCATCTGTGCCTGTATTAAAAGATTTAACTTTAAATATATATTTACACATTCTATAATGTAACCTACTTTTGAGTATGCAATTCTTATGAACTGATAAAATTGTAATAAATCCCTTAAACCTTATATTGCAAATATACAACATAAGGTTTAAATATACAATATATGAAAGTTTTAAATGAAAATCATTAAAAAAATTAATGATATAAGTATAATAAATAATTTTATATAATTATACATTTAAAAATTTGTATAAAAAAAGCAGCTTTAAAAGCTGCCTTTAAAAATTATTTTATTTTAAATTTATAATAAAATATTAAAACTACAATTATAAATATAACTAGTACAATTAAATATGACGATATTCTAAATACTGAGTTATTAAAATGTAACCATCTAGAACTACTACGTACTTTTGAAGTGTTTTGCTTATATGTAGAACTTTTAGAGTTTGTAGTGGTTTTATTTGTTTCATTACTAGTACCTTTAGGAGTAGTAAAACTACCAGACTTTACTTTTGATTCACTTGTAGTTGCTTCATTTTTAGATTTTGAACTATTGGATTTCTGATTAGAGAAATTTCCAGAATTGATTTTTGAATCATTTACAGTTTTATCTGTAGACACACTACTTTTAGATTTATCAGTAGTAGATTTTGATTTGGTATCTGTTTTAGGTTTAGAAAAACTACCGGAACTTGCTTTTGAATTAGTGGTAGATTTACTTTTAGTTACATCACTTTTAGGTTTAGTTGAAGATTTCGAACTATCAGACTTAGAAAAACTACCAGACTTTACTTTTGAATTAGTTGTAGGCTTATTTTTAGTAACATTACTTTTAGGTTTAGTTGAGGATTTGCTTGTGGAGGTACTAGACTTAGAAAAGCTACCAGAACTAACCTTGGAACTACTTTTAGATTTACTTACAGATGTAGTTTTTGATTTTGAATGACTACTAGATTTAGCAAAAACAACGGCATCATTACTAAAAAATCCTGTGAAAACAAAAATAGATAAGAAAATTACAGTTAAAAATCGAGCTAATATATTATTCATAACAATTTAGCTTAACAAAAGAATCATATATTTTATCTAAATCTTCTTTAGTAATAGGTAAATACTCTACTTCACCATTTAGATATTTTACATATTCTAATATATGTTGATTATTTCTATTATTGTTTTCTACTAAGTATATATAATATTTATTTTCTTTTAACTCTTCTAACAGTCCTAGAGGTTCAAAGTTTACATCTCTTTCTTCATCGTTAGAATATAAAGTAATAGTATTTAGCCCCTTAGTTATACAGTTATCCGTCTTATTGCAGTTATGAACATAGTAAGAGGGAAGGCAATTTAAACATTTTTTAAAAGAACAGCTGGATACGCATTTTAAACATTTACACTTTCTACAAAGTTCTAATTTTTTCAAATCGTTAATTATAGTAGATTTATAATCTAAAACTTCAGTTTTATATTTTTCATCACTTTTTAAAAAATCAAAAAAGTCTTTTTTATCAGCTTTATAATCTGCATCATCTAACCTATCTAAATAATCTTTTATTATATGAACTTTCTTTATAAAAAATCTACTATTATAATCATCTTCATCTAGCAATTCGCTAATATTATCTATAGATAATATTAATTCAGTATATAAATCTTTATAGTAATTTCTTTCGCTATTTGTAAATTCTTTTATTTTATTCAAGTGATTCACTTCCTTGTTTATTAAAGTATAAGGTTAAAATCTAATTTTAAAGGTTGAATAGATAAAAAAGTAAAACAAGCTCGTAATCATATAAACTAATATTCAATTTTGTATAAAATATTTTTAAATTATTAAATTTAAATGAGAGCTTGCTTACGTATATAGGTTTCAAAGTTTAATTTTAAATTGCTAATTTCAAAACTTGTATAGATCCAATAGTGATGTATGCTCCAAAGTACGTAAAATTCAACATTACATTGTTACATTTTAGAGGAGCTTATTTCACTATAGTTATCTATATTTGTCTAATTCAGATTTTAAGTCCTGTGAATTTAAATTTTCATTTAAATAGGACTTTAACTCATCTTCCGGATTTTCTTCTTTGAATGACTCTAGACCATTAGCATAATTTTCTTTTTCTTGTATTTTTCTCTCAATTTCATCTATAGAAATATTAGAATCTTTATTTACATTAGTTAAAATTTCATTAACTTTAGCTTGAGCTTCAGCAGTAGAATATCTTGCAGCAAGTTCTGATTTTTTTGATTTTAATTCTTCAACTTCATTTTCAAGCTTTTTTATATTTTCTTTAACTAAATTAGCACTAGTAGAAATTTTTTCTATAGTAATATTTAAACTTTCAAGCTTTTTATCTAAATCTTTTTTCTTAACTAAAAATTTAGTTGCTTTTTCTTCATCATTGTTAGATAAGGCTTTTTTAATACCTTCCTCATATTGAGAAATTGTACTTTTAAGTTCATTTACCTCTCTTCTTTTTTCATTGATAGAACCTATAAAAGATGCACTTTCTCTTTTAGCATTGTCTACAGCAGTTTGCCTATTTCTTATAGCTACATCTATTTGTTCAATAGGATTTTCTAATCCATCTAGAACTTTATTTGCTTTACCACTAAGTATATTTGATAATCTTGTAAAAACTCCCATTTTTAATTACTCCTTTTAAAATAAACTAGTATTATAAAAAACTAATTTATTTTTTAAATTTAATATATTTCCTTATATTATACATAAAATATTAAAAAAAACCAATAAATTCAATAAATTAACAATAAAAATTAAAATCTATTTGTCGAAGTTATAATAAAAATATCTTAATATGCGATTCAAATAAGCGAATATTGAAAAATTATAATTACAATTTCTTTGGATAAACTATTATTATTAAAGCTAAAAAGGTGGTGCAGTTTTGAAAAAATTAATTAAAGAATTTAAAGAATTTGCAGTAAAGGGTAATGTAATAGATTTAGCTGTAGGTGTAGTAATTGGAGGAGCATTTAGTAAAATAGTTACATCTATGGTAAATGATATAATAATGCCGATAGTAGGATTTTTTACAGGAGGAATTAATTTCTCACACTTTGCTATTGAAATTGTTAAGGAAACACAAAATAAGCCAGCAATAACACTGAATTTAGGAATGTTTTTGCAAAACGTGGTAGATTTTTTAATTATAGCATTATCTATATTTATAGTTATAAAATTTATAAATAAGTTTAAGAAAAAATATGAAAAAGAAGAATTGAAAGAAATGAAAATAAATGAAGAGTTAGAAATCTTAAAAGAAATAAGGGATGTTTTAAAAAATAAATAAAATAAATTAAGGTTTTACAAGTTGTTTCCATAAAAATATTATAATTATAGTTAGTGATAGTTATAATATTTAACTGCCTAAGGTAAGTTTAAGGCAATTTATTAACTAGCAGTAAATTATTAATCCTAAATTCTAAATATATATTTAAAAATAATTAGATAAAAAAAGATAAAGTCAGTATAGTTTGACTTTATCTTTTTTATAATTTTTACATTTAAATTAATAATTAATTCCAGATGCAAGTATATTTTCTTTATTCATAGAACTACAAGGTGTAACACCATAAGTCATATTACAGTGTGGACATTTATCCACATGTGTAGTCATTATAAATGTATTACCACAAGAACATTGTATTTCATGTTCCACTTTCATTTTTAAATCTTGTTTTTCTTTACTTCTTACTAAATCTACTATAGCTTTCCCGTCTTTTTCTAATCCAGTACATCCACAACTCATATTTAAATCCTCCTAAAATGTAAACTTTAAATTATAATATTATTTTACTCATGTAATTTTTACAGTTTAATAACTTGAATATATTAAGTTAGAAAGTGTCTTTTAACTTCTTTGTTTTATTATATAAAATATTTTCATAAAAATCCGTAACTATTGTTACCAATTTTTGATTTTTGTAAGATATTACGCTCTTTATATATTATTAGATTTGTAGTATAATTTAAAAGATTAATAAAAAGTGAATGGCGATTCATAAAAATAAATTTAAGAAAGAAGGGACTATTTATGGAGTTAAAGAATACAGATTTAGGCAAAGATAATATAGGGAACTTATTATTTAAATTAGCTACTCCAGCTATAATAGCTCAAATAGTAAATGTACTATATAACATAGTGGATAGAATTTTTATAGGAAGAATAGAAAATGGAGATATAGCTATGGCCGGTGTTGGTATTGCTTTTCCTATAATTATGATAATATCTGCTTTTGCAGCTTTAATCGGAATGGGTGGGGCGCCACTTGCTGCTATAAAAATGGGTGAGAAAGATAATGATAGTGCAGAAAAAATACTTAGCAATAGTTTTTCAATGCTTATAATAATATCATTAATTTTAACGGTTACATTTTTAATTTTTAATGAACCAATATTGTGGGCATTTGGTGCAAGTAACGCAACTATAGGGTTTGCAAAGGATTATTTAATTATATATTTAATAGGTACATTGTTTGTTCAAATATCATTAGGAATGAATCCTTTTATAAATACTCAAGGTTTTGCAAAAATAGGAATGATTACTGTACTTATTGGTGCTGCTGTAAACATATTATTAGATCCAATTTTTATATTTGTATTTGATATGGGTGTTAAAGGGGCAGCGATAGCTACAGTTACTGCTCAATTTGTTTCAGCATTATGGGTTATATTCTTTTTGTTTGGGAAAAAAAGTATTTTAAAAATAAGAAAAAAATATATGGTTCCAAATTTAAAAATAATTTATCCAATTATAACGTTAGGAGTTGCACCATTTATAATGCAATCCACTGAAAGCTTAGTTTTAATTACATTAAATAATAAACTTCAGGTATATGGTGGTGATTTAGCAGTAGGAGCTATGACTATAATGAGTAGTATTAGTCAAATAGTAACGCTACCACTTACAGGGCTTACTCAAGGTGCACAACCGATAATAAGTTATAATTTTGGAGCAAAGAATATTGATAGAGTTAAAGATACTTTTAAATTGTTATTGAAATCTTCCATAATTTATGCCGTAGTTGTATGGATATCTCTTATGGTATTCCCAGAAGTTTTTGTCAGTATATTTAATGATAAACCAGAACTTTTAGCTATAACTTCTTGGAGTATAAAAATATTCTTTGGTGGAATTTTTGCTATAGGAGCTCAAATAGCATGTCAACAAACTTTCTTAGCATTAGGACAAGCTAAAACATCGCTATTTCTTGCATTGTTAAGAAAAATAGTACTTCTTATACCGTTAACATTTATAATTCCTATTTTTATGGAAAATAAACTTCAAGGAGTATTACTTGCAGAGCCAGTTGCAGATATAATTGCAGCAATTACTACAGTAACTTGTTTTACTATATTTTATAAAAAAACATTGACTAAAATGGAAAATCAACTTAATTAACTATTTAATTGCTTAAGATATAACTTAGAAAATTATAGATGTAAAGAGGCTGTACAAGAATGTAGTTTTATAACTTACTTCTGTATAGCTTTTTTATATTTATTTAGGTTAATTTTTTGTTTTAGAATTAATTTATACCTATATAGGAATAATAATTTTAAACATTACAAATAAGGAGGGTTTTTAGTGTCGATTGAAGAAAAATTAAAAGTTATTCCACTAGGTGGTTTAGGGGAAATAGGAAAAAATATTACAGCTATAGAATATAAAGAAGAAATTATAGTTATAGATTGTGGAGCAGCATTTCCAGATGAAGAAATGTATGGCGTAGATTTGATAATACCAGATGTTACCTATTTACTTAATAATAAAGAAAAGATAAAGGGGATTTTTATAACCCATGGTCATGAAGATCATATAGGTTCACTGCCATATATATTAAAACAAATAAATGTACCTGTATATGGTAGTAAATTAACTTTAGGAATAATTGAAAAAAAGCTAAAAGACAGTAATTTAAAGTTTGAATATAAATTAAATGTAGTTGCTCCTGGTAATATTATAAAACTTGAAAATTTAGCAATAGAGTTTATAAGAACAACTCATAGTATTGCAGATTCTTGTGCTATAGCAATTCATACTCCACTTGGAACAATACTTCATACTGGTGATTTTAAAATAGATTATACACCAATTGATGGATTATTTATGGATTTACAAAGAATATCTGAGATAGGAAAAGAAGGTGTACTGCTTTTAATGGCCGATAGTACTAATGCAGAGAGAGGTGGACACACTATTTCAGAAAAATCTATTGGAGAAACTTTAAATAAAATATTTTCTAAGGCTGATGGCCGTGTAATTGTGGCTACATTTGCATCTAATATTCATAGAATGCAACAAATAATAAACTCATCTATCAAACATGGAAGAAAGGTTGCTTTTAGTGGAAGAAGTATGGAGAGCATATCAGAAGTTGCAAGGGAGTTAGGATATTTACACATACCAGATGATTTTGTTATAGAAGTTGATGAAATTGCTGGAATAGATAATGACAAAGTTACTATAGTAACTACAGGAAGTCAAGGAGAGCCAATGGCGGGATTGGCAAGAATAGCTTTTTCTACTCATAAAAAAATTAAAGTAGAACCAAAGGATTTATTTATTATATCAGCATCACCAATTCCAGGTAATGAAAAATTAATATCAAGAGTTATCAATCAGCTATTTAAAAAAGGGGCAGATGTAATATACGAGGATTTAGAAGAAGTACACGTATCAGGTCATGCCTTTAGGGAAGAGTTAAAATTGATGCACAGATTAGTAAAGCCTAAATATTTCATACCAATACATGGAGAGTATAGACACTTAAAACATCATAAAGATTTAGCAGAAAGTTTAGGTATGGATAAGAATAAAATATTTATATTGGAAAATGGAAGTGTTTTTGAAGCAACAAAGGATAATGCAAAATTATGTGGAAAAGTTAAAACAGGAAATATACTAGTAGATGGTCTTGGTGTAGGTGATGTAGGCAATATAGTGCTTAGAGACAGAAGGCATTTAGCACAAGAGGGAATGGTAACTATTGTTGTTGCAATAGAAAAAGAAAGTTATACATTAATCTCAGGTCCAGATGTGATAACTCGTGGATTTGTTTATGTGAAAGAGTCAGAAGAATTAATAGGTAAAGTTAAAGAGGTTGCTAAAAAAGAGTTAGAGGATGCATTAGGAAATCAAATAATTGAGTGGTATCTTTTAAAATCTAATATGAAAAGAGCTGTTGAGACATTAATATATGAAAAGACTAAAAGAAGGCCTACAATCTTACCTATTATAATGGAAATTTAAAAAAATAAAGAGACTGTATTTTATACAGTCTCAAGTTTTAGTTAACTATAGCTAGTAAAGTTTCCGGCTCAGTTATAAATTTGACACCTTCAGGAAGAGGTATATCTTTTACATAAATTTTATCGTTATATTCTTTATCTCCAACATATAACTCTATAAATTCAGGTATTTTTTCAACTTCACCTTGAAGTTCAACTTCATTTAAGAAGTTTTCTACAACTAATCTCTTTAAGGCAAGGTTTTCATGACCTTTAAGACTTACTGAAAGTTTTAATTTAATTATCTCTTTTTCAACAACTTGTTGGAACTCAACGTGCAATACTTTTCCTGATACTGCATCCTTATCAACTTTCTTAACGACACAAAGTTTTGAAGTTCCATTAAGATTAAGTCTTATTATTGAACCTTCAGAATTTGATCTAAGTAATTTGATTAATGTAGAGTTGTCAATTTTAACTGGTATATTTGTTTCTAAACATTTCCCAAATATTATTCCAGGAACTTCTCCATGTGCTCTTAATTTTTTACCTTTTTCATTTGCATTTCTTTCTTTTATATCAACTATATTCATATCTTAAACTCCTTAACTGTAAAATTATTGTTTTTGTCATTTTTACTTATAAAATCAAATTCTAAAGCAATTTAAGATAATACTTCACATATTAGGAGGTCTTAAATCTGCTTAAGAAATTGTAAGTACCCCTCCACATATGCATCACTCTCCTTTTTAGGTTATAGTATTAACTCTATTTTAACTGGAAAAAAAATAAAATAAAGGGAATAGAGTAATTGTTTACATTTTGTTAATAAATATTATAATAATTGTTAAAATAAACAATAATTTGTAAAATATATTTGCAAATAGTTAAAAAAATATGTTATTATAAGACATGAAATGCTATAGAATTATTTTATTAGGGAGAATTTATGATAGAAACTATTTTTTTAGCTTTTTTAATTGGAAAAATAAAAGGGTATAAAATAAAGCCTATATTTAAAACTTGGCAGATATATCCTCCAATATTTTTAGAAATAATTTGTTTTATATTACAAATTAATATTTTTCGTGGGAATTATCATACTATAATTTATTTAAAGAATATAAAGACAATTTATTTAATGTCATATATTTTTTTAATTTTAAAATATAAGGAGTATGTACAAGCTATTATAGGGTCTGTATTTATCTTTATAGGTAGTATTTTAAATAAAATAGCTATATTAAAAAATAATGGTAAGATGCCAGTATTTCCAACTTTATCATATAAAACTGGATATGCAACAAAGGAAGCTTTTAGTATAGTTAAAGATATACATATCTTAGGTGACAAAAATAGTAGTGTGATTTTTTTAACAGATATTTTTGATTTGGGATACAGTGTTTTAAGCATCGGGGATATATTAATACGTGCTTATGTATTTATTATAATTTACACTTCTATTAAGTTGGCAAGCAAAAAACAAGACGAAAATAATTCATTAAAAGTAATATAGAATAATTTATGATAGGATTAAATTTTATACTTCTAAACAAACAAATGAAAAATTCCTTGTATATATGGAGGTGTAAAAAAGATGCTTAGTTTATCTTTTTTAGAAATAGTATGTAGAGTATTGCCAGAAAGTCTTATAATTTTATTTGGTATGTATACATTTTCAAGAACAGAATTTAATATGAAAAATTATATAAATTCTAGTATAGTATTGGTTATTTGTATATACATTATAAGAAAATTGCCTATAAATTTTGGAGTTCATACTATTTTAAATATACTTATATTAGTGGTGATAAGCCATATCTTGAACAATATAGATGTAATTTCAAGTGTTAAGATAGCAATTAAACTATCTATACTTCAATTTTTTAGTGAAGGTCTTAATATATTATTTATTAAAAACATTTTAAATAAAAATATAGTTTACATTTTTAATGATAGTTATATGAAAGTTATGTATGGGTTACCATCCTTGGTAATTTTCATTGCTTTAATAAGTTTAATAAGATATGGATTTGGAAGGGAAAGTGGAGAGTTTTAAATTATGCTTAAAATAGTAAATGCAATCTCTAAATGGATGGCAATAAAATTAGATTTAGATGATGAAAAAAAAGATGTTATAGCATATGGTATGTTTGCATTCTTTCAAAGTATATTTTGTATTTTATTAGTAATTATAGTAGGATTCATTTTTCATGCAATTGTAGAAGCATTAATAATATCATTTACTATAGCTATTTTAAGAAAATCTTCTGGTGGAATTCATGCAAGTACTCCAGGAATATGTGCAATAGTAGGAACTTTAGTACCTATAATTTGTTCTTTGATTATAAAAAATATTAATATAACATTATATATAGTTATATTTTTTGGAGTAATAGCATTTTTAGTATCTTATATATTAGTGTATAAGTTAGCGCCGGTAGATAGTATAAAAAAAACTATAAAAAATACCAAAAAACGCTTAAAACTTAAAAGAAAATCTATAATAACAATTAGTGTATATTTAGTTTTAGTCATATTGAATCTTATAGCATATTACATGTGGGAAAACTATGATTTAATGGTTTATTCTTTGTGTATTTGTAGTGGGATGTTATGGCAAGTTTTTACGCTTACTAAAATAGGACATCTTTTGTTAAGTAAAGTAGATGGTTTTTTAAGTAATATAATTAGTTATGAGGCATGTGAAAAAAGATAGTAGATTATAATTACAAAAAAGAAGTAATTTAATTTATTATTTAATTTGATGTGCCATATAAGGGAGGGGAACTTTATGAGAAAATCTAGAAACAAAATATTAATGTTAGTAGCAACAGCTATGACAGTTGTAGCTTCAACAGTAGCATCAGCAGCATGTTACTGGGCATTTTATCAACCAGAAGAACCTAAAAGTTTAAGAGATGAATAGTAAATAAAGATCGGTTTATCCGGTCTTTATTTTAAAAATTAAGTAAAAAAGGGTAAATTCTATGAAAGATAGTGAAAAAGTAAAGATAAAACAAATCAATGATATTGTATCTATAGTAAAAATAGCATCATTATTTTTTGTTACTATAATATTTTTTGATGTGATGTTTCAAAAAAATGGATACTTAGATATGTTTATATACAATAATATAGATTTTATATGTTTTATGCTTCCTATTCTTTTATTAACAGGTATTTATACACTTTGGACATTTTCAATTAGCAAGAGATATTGTGAAAAAAGTCATAAGAAAATACATATAATTGAAAATATGATTTTTGTAGTATTATTATTCTTTTGTATAATTGTTTCAGGTGGTTATACTAGTGAGTATAAATTAATATTTCTATTTATAATTATAACCTCTACCATACAGTGTGGCATGAATCATGGATTGCTTATAGCAGCTAGTTCTTCCATCTTAATATTAGCATTAGATTTAATATGTGGACCCAATAAAAGTGTTAATCAATATTTTCAAAGGGACTTAATACTAAGTGGTATTTTTATGTTAACTGCTTGGCCTCTTGGTTATTATGTAAAAATAGAAAAAGAACATATTAAAGAGTTAGAAAAAGCAATTAATAAAGATGGATTAACAAATGTATATAACCATAGATATTTTCAAGATAAAATACGAGAACAAATAAGAATAGCGAAAGAAACTAAGGATTCTGTTGGTATTATATTTTTAGATATAGATTTCTTTAAAAATTATAATGATCTTTATGGCCACCAAAATGGAGACAAAGTTCTTTTTAAGGTAGCAAAACTATTAGAGCAAAATGTTAGAAAATGTGATATAGTTTCAAGATATGGTGGGGAAGAATTTTCAATTATTCTACCTTCAATAGATGAATGTGAACTTATAAAGATTGCTGAAGATATAAGGAAAATTATTGAAAAATATAAATTTTATGGGGAAGAAAATCAACCTAAAGGTAAGCTTACAGTGTCAATAGGGGTTTCTTTATATCCGTCTAAAGCTGATGATGCAGAAGAACTTATCAAAACTGCTGATGATGCTTTATACAGGGCTAAATTCTTAAGTAGAAATAGAACAGAGTTTTATGAATGTATTTTTGAAGGAATTAATTTTAATGTATGTAAAGAGGACGCTGAGAAAATAACTTCTATAAAAACATTGATAAGTGTTATAAATTCTAAGGATAAATATACTTATGGTCATTGTGAAAGAATGGTTTTTTATACTAAATTAATAGGTGATAAAATCAAATTAAGTAACAATGATATAAAAACATTAGTATATTCAGCTTATCTTCATGATGTAGGAAAAATTCATATTGATAAAGATATATTAACTAAAAAATCTACTTTAAATGAGAGGGAATGGAATATTATAAAGGAACATCCCATAAAAGGTGCTGAACTTATAAGCCAAATTAATCCATTAAAGGATATATCTGAAATAATATTACATCATCATGAAAGGTATGATGGGAATGGTTATCCAAGTAAATTAAAAGGAAAAGAAATACCCTATTTATCTAGAGTATTGACAGTAATTGATAGTTTTGATGCTATGACATCAAACAGACCATATGGAAAAAAGAAAGATTATAAGGAGGCAATTGAAGAATTAAAAAGATGTAGTGGTTCTCAATTTGATCCGGATATTGTTAGGATTTTTATAGATGCTATATATGAAAAAAAAGACATGTTGGAATTTTAAACTTTATGAAAATATATGATTATTTAATTTTAATAATAATCATATATTTTTTTATTTAAAAGGTTATAAATTTATATGACTATAAAAAATAAATAGTTTAATAGTATTTTATAAAAAGGATAACTTAAAGTTTATCTCAAATTTTAAGTTATCCTTTTAAACTCTTTAAATCATTGGTGTTAAGTAAGTTTTTTTAGTGGTTTTATTAATAAGTTTTAAAACTATATCGTTTATAATTGAAACACCTGTTTTTATTTCATCTACATTAGTTCCAGCAAAACTAAGTCGTATAGTCTTATCCATATTATCACATTTGGAAGTATAAAATATTTTACCTGGTACTAAAAGTACATCTTTTTTTGCACATTCTAAATAGAGCTTTGTTGCATCTAATTCTTTAGGTAGCGTTAACCAAAAATTAAGCCCACCCTGTGGTTTGAAAAAAGTTATACCGTATTTTTCAAGTTTATTAAGTTCATATACCATTGCATCATATTTACTTTTATAAATATTCTTCATATAAGATAAATGATTTTCCCATTGTCCTTTTTCAAAATATATATGAAGTGCCCTTTGGATTAAACCAGATGAAGAAATATCAGTTGTGTGTTTAGCCATCATAAATTTATCAACAATTATTTCAGGACAAGTGACAAAACCTATTCTTAAGCCTGGCATTAAAAGTTTAGAAAAACTTTTTACATATATTACACGGTCATTTGTATCTAATGATTTTAAAGTTGTATTCATAGAAAAATTAGAAAATGAAAGACCTGCTAATGAGTCATCTTCAACTATATAAAAATTATACTTATCAGCCATTTTTAAAATCTTATATAGTTTTTCCTCACTATAAGATATTGTAGTTGGATTTTGAAATTTAGTCATAAGATATACAAGTTTTGGATGATATTTCTTTACATTTTCTTCTAAAATATCAGTATCTATCCCGTCATGCAACATTGGTACTCCTACAATTTGAGCATCTCTAGATTTAAAAACAGAAACAGCGCCACTATAAGTAGGGTTTTCGGTTATAACATAATCGCCAGGGTTTAAAAGGCATTTTCCAATAATATCAATACCTTGTTGTGCACCAGAAACTATTTGTATGAAATCTGATGGAACCTTTATTGAATTTGATCTTAATAAATAATCAGAAAGAGCTTCGCGTAAAGGTTCATAACCATTACTTTCCTGATAGCCAAATGCAAAGCCCTTATCTCTATCAAGAACTTCGTTTAATGCACTTTTAAATATATCTACAGGAAATATGCTAGGGTCTGGCGTAGCACTAGCAAAGTTAATTGCATTTTCAGAAATTTCAATTTGGCCACTAGTCATAAGTTTTATATTTTCATATTCATAATCATAGTCATCATTTTGTATCGGTGAAAAATATTCTTTTGTAGTATCGCTCGGTACAATTTTTTTAAATTTTCTATCTTTGATATAATATCCACTACCTTTAACAGCAGTAACATAATCATTAACTTCTAAATGCTTATAAGCATTTACTATAGTTACATTATTTACATCAAGTTCTGTAGCCAATTTACGTATAGGTGGAAGCTTATCACCAATAGATAGTTCACTTTTATCTATAAGTTTCTCTATACTATTAGCAATTTGCATATACATTGGGACACTACAATTTTTATCCAATTGTATCGATAAAGTATCCATTAAAAACATTCCTTTCGAAAATTGTATTATAAATTTCAAGATTGTATTGACAACCTTAAAATTGTATGCAATAATTTAATTGTTTGAACGATACAAAATATATTTTTAGTACATATATCTATAAATAAAAACAAATTGTATCGTTACACTTATTATATATTAATATTTTAATTTTGTAAAGGGGAGATATTATGGGAAACAAATATGAATCAAAGAAAAATATTGCCGAAATGTTAAAGGGCGGAGTAATTATGGATGTTGTAAATGTAGAGCAGGCTAAAATAGCTGAAAAAGCAGGAGCTGTTGCAGTAATGGCTTTAGAACGTGTTCCATCAGACATAAGAAAACAAGGTGGAGTTGCAAGAATGTCTGATCCTAAAATGATAAGAGAAATAAAAAAAGCGGTTTCTATTCCTGTAATGGCAAAAGTAAGAATAGGACACTTTGTTGAAGCTCAAATTTTAGAAGCGATACAAATAGATTATATAGATGAAAGTGAAGTTTTAACACCAGCAGATGAAGATTTTCACATAGATAAAAAAGCTTTTAATATTCCATTTGTATGTGGTGCAAGAAATCTTGGAGAAGCTTTGAGAAGAATAGGAGAAGGAGCCCTAATGATAAGAACTAAGGGTGAAGCTGGAACAGGTAATGTAGTGGAAGCAGTTAGACATATGAGACAAGTTACAGATGATATAAAAAAAGTAAAAAGTGCTACAAGGGAACAATTGATGACAATTGCCAAAGACATGGGAGCACCTTTTGATTTAATAGAATATGTTTATGAAAATGGAAAGTTACCGGTTGTTAATTTTGCAGCAGGTGGTATAGCTACACCAGCAGATGCAGCACTTATGATGCAACTTGGTTGTGATGGAGTTTTTGTAGGATCTGGAATATTTAAATCTTCTAATCCAGAAAAAAGAGCAGAAGCTATAGTAAAAGCAGTAAGAAATTACAATAAGCCAGAAATTCTTGCTCAAATATCAGAGGATTTAGGAACAGCTATGGATAGTCTTGATATAAGAGAAATTCCTGAAAATAGTTTATATGCTAATAGAGGATGGTAGTATTATAATAGGTAAAAAGTAAAATGAAAATATAGACTATGTCAAAATGAAATTAAAGTTTTGACATAGTTTTTATTTTTTTAGCTGGATGTTTTCTATGGCTATAGATTTATTGTTAATAAGGTAAACTAATGTTATAATAAAGAACTAAAGGAATTTTTATGAAACGTAAATATTAAGGTTATAAATTACATATTAAGGAGCTAAGTAATAGTTGCTAAATTTATTGAAATTAGTGTAAAAATGTGTTGAAATGTACTCATAAAAGGAAGTGAGTATATTAAATGAAACATATTACAAATTATAAGCCAAAAGATTTTGTTGAATTACTAAACGTATCAGTAAAAACACTTCAATGTTGGGATAGAGAAGATATATTAAAAGCAAAAAGAACTCCTACTAATCGAATGTATTATACTTATGACCAATATTTAGAATTCAAAGGTTTAAAAAAAAGAAATGGAAAGAAAAATAATCATTTATACAAGAGTTTCTACCAACAATCAAAAAGATGATTTAAAAAATCAAATTGAATTTCTAAAGAATTTTGCAAATGATAAAGGTATTATTGTTGATGACGTTATATCTGATATAGGAAGTGGATTAAATTATAACCGAAAAAATGGAATAAACTTTTAGATGAATGTATGGAAAATAAAATTGATTTTATTTTAATAACCCATAAAGATAGATTTATACGTTTTGGTTACAATTGGCTTGAAAGATTTTTAGTAAAATTTGATGTCAAAATAATAGTTGTTAATAATGAAAGTTTTTCACCTCAAGAAGAATCAGTTCAAGATAAAATATCAATATTACATGTTTTTAGTTGCAGAATTTATGGTCTTAGAAAGTATAAAAAAAAGATTAAGGAGGATGAAGAAATTGAAAAGAGCTTACAAGATAGAGATTAAACCTACTTTAGAACAAAAAATAAAAATACATCAAACTATAGGAATATCAAGGTTTATATATAATTTCTATCTTGCTCATAATAAAGAAATTTATCAAAAAGAAAAAAGCTTTGTAAGTGGAATGGATTTTTCAAAATGGCTTAATAATGAATATATCCCTAAGAACCAAGATAAAAAGTGGATAAAAGAAGTATCTTCTAAAGCTACAAAACAAGCTATTATAAATGGAGAAAAAGCTTTTAAAAAATTCTTTAAAGGAGAAACAAGTTTTCCTAAGTTCAAGAAAAAGAAGAATAAAGATGTTAAAGCTTATTTTCCTAAGAATAATAAAACTGATTGGACTATAGAAAGACATAGAGTTAAGATACCAACGATTGGGTGGATGAGATTAAAAGAATATGGGTATATACC
>NZ_JAHLNC010000016.1:0-34561 GCF_018916625.1 Clostridium senegalense | reverse complement strand
TCGCTCGACTTGCATGTGTTAGGCACGCCGCCAGCGTTCGTCCTGAGCCAGGATCAAACTCTCAATTTAAAAGTTTGAACTGCTTCAAGCAATTTGCTGACTATAATAGTCAATTTTTTTACATCTTTCGATGTGAGCATCTACAAAATAGATTCTCAAATGAATTAACTGGTTTTACCTATATTTATCTGTTTAATTTTCAAAGACCAATTCGTCATCACCTGACGACTTTTACTATTTTACTAGGTTTTAACTTCTTTGTCAACACTTTTCTAAAACTTTTTTCAAATTTTTTAAGTGTCTTTTAAAGTTTAAAGCCTCATCGCTTGAGTTGCTTACTTGCTTGCCTCAGCGACAAGATTTATTATATGCTAAATACTTCAATGCTTTTCTTGAAATTAGGCTAAATAGAGATATTATTCTTATATTCCTTTTTTATACTTTATATTTCTTTAAATTACTACTATTGACACACGTGGAATAGTTATATTGCTTCATATAAAAAAAACACCTTAAAATAGCCTTTTATCACTATTTTAAGATGTTTCCTAGTCCTATTTATTTGTTATAGCTTTATTACTATATTACTTCGCTTATATTACTTCGCTATTAGTTTCTTTTCTTAAAATTTCCTCTGATGGCTTTTTAGCTCTTTTTTCAAAAAACTCTTCAGCTATTTGAGGAAATGCAAGATATGATAATACATCTTCATTAGAAGATACTTTTCCTTTTAATAATTCTTTTGTTTTTTCAAAGGCTGGTTCTAAAGTAGATGCATATCTTCCTTTTATAGTTTCATCATCTCCTAAAGCTTTTTTCATAACTTCTGGATTTATTTTTCCTGGAGCTTTTCCATACTCTCCTTTACAATATGCTTTTACTTCTTTTAGAACCATTTTATATCTTTCCCCAGTTAATACATTAACAGTAGCTTGAGTTCCTACCATTTGGCTCATAGGTGTAACAAGCGGTGGATATCCTAGGTCTTCTCTTACTCTAGGTACCTCTTGTAAAACTGCATCTAATTTTCCAATAGAATTTTGTGCTTTAAGCTGCGCTATCATATTAGATAGCATGCCTCCAGGTATTTGGTTTCTTAACCCTTCTGGTTGCGGTGTTAATACCTTTGGATCTAACAGACCTGAATCTAAAACTTCCTGTCTTATAGGTTTAAAAAAGTTATTTATACTAGTTAATTTATCAATACTTAGGCTTGTATCAAATCCAGCTGAAGTTAATGCTTGATGCATTGTTTCAGTAGGTGGTTGAGATGTACCACTAGAAAATGATGATATAGCTGTATCTATTCCATCAACTCCTGCCTGAACTGCTCTATAGTAAGACATTTCACCTATACCATTTGTACAGTGTGAATGTAAAAATACTGGTATTTTAACTTCTTCCTTTATACCTTTAACTAAGTCGTATGCTATATCTGGCATTATAAGCCCAGCCATATCTTTTATACATATTGAATTAGCACCCATATTTTCTAATCTTTTTGCTAAATTAGCATAATTTTTAACATCGTGTATAGGGCTAACTGTATATACTATTGTACCTTGTGCATGAGCACCTTGTTTTAAAGTTTCATCCATAGCCACTTCTATATTATCATAATCGTTTAAAGCATCAAAAATTCTTATAATATCCATTCCATGATATACTGACATCTTAACAAATTCTCTTACTACATCATCTGGATAATGTTTATACCCTAATATATTTTGTCCTCTTAATAACATTTGAAGTGGTGTTTTTTTTACTATGCTTTTTATTTTTTTTAATCTTTCCCATGGATCTTCATTTAAATATCTTAAGCATGAGTCAAATGTTGCGCCTCCCCAACACTCTAATGAATAATATCCTGCATCATCTAATTCCTTAAGAATTGGGGCAAATTTTTCATATGGTAATCTAGTCGCTATTAATGATTGATTAGCGTCTCTTAACACTGTTTCTGTTATATGAATTTTTTTCATTTATTAATCACCTCTATGTTTCAATGTCATACATTTTGTATTTTAGCACAAACCTATATAAAAATCTGCAATAAATCATTTATTTTTCTGAAAAATTCATTTTTCTTGAAAAATTAATAAATTAATGTAGTATTATTCAAGTTTATTAATAGTTGTTGACATTGCACAGGGAAAATATTTATAATATAGATATATTCTTTTAAATACGCGCCCGTAGCTCAGTTGGATAGAGCAACCCCCTCCTAAGGGGTAGGCCGGAGGTTCGACTCCTCTCGCGCGCACCACAGCCTAACAGCCTATACTGTTAGGCCTTTTATTTTATTTAAATGCAATTTAAAAATCATTTTTGCGTCAATTAATATAAAAATATTACTAATTAGTAGGTGTTAAATATGAATCCGAGTTTAAATTTTATGGAAATTGCTATACAAGAGGCGAAAAAAGCTCTTATTTTTAATGAAGTTCCAGTTGGAGCTGTAATTGTAAAAGATAATAAAATAATCGCTACAGCCCATAATCTAAAAGAGTTTAATAATGATCCAACTTGCCATGCTGAAATTTTAGCTATAAAAAAAGCATGTAAAACTCTTAATAATTGGCGCCTTATCGACTGTAGTATGTACGTCACATTAGAACCCTGTCCTATGTGTGCAGGGGCTATAATTCAAAGTAGAATAAAAAATTTATATATTGGTACCTTTGACGATAGAAGTGGTGCCTGTGGTTCTGTATTGAATATAGTACAAAATGATTCTCTTAATCATTGGGTAAATGTTCAATGGTTATATAATAAAGACTGTAGTTTACTTCTAGAGAACTTTTTTAAACACAAGCGTTAATTAAACATGAAAATAAAATATTAAATATTTCAAAAATATATAGAAAACAAAATATTAATATAATATAATTTTGTAATACATTTCATTATTATTTATTTTATTATATATTTATATAATACTGTTATATGATGCATTTTGGAGGTGTTAATATGGATAAAGTTGCGTTTTCTTTATTTGGAATAGATATTGCTTGGTATGGTATATGTATTTCAATAAGTGTTATAATCGCAATTCTTTTAGCTCAATACACATGTAAGTTAAGGGATATAGATTATGATGATTTACTTACAATTTTTATTATAACTTTTCCGTTTTCTATAATTGGAGCTAGAGCTTATTATGTAATATTTGAATTTGATCAATATAAGGATAATCTAATTAATATATTTAATATTAGACAAGGCGGAATCGCAATCCATGGTGGTATAATTGCGGCTATAATAGTTTCTTATATTTTAGCTAAAAAGAAAAATATAAATTTTTTAGGTGGTATGGATGTTGCTGCCCCTTGTATAATTCTTGCCCAAGCAATTGGTAGATGGGGAAACTTTTTTAATCAAGAAGCTCATGGTGGCCCAGTTTCTCAATCATTTATTAGTAAATTTCCTACTTTTATACAAAATGGAATGTTAATTGATGGAACATATTATCATCCTACATTTTTATATGAAAGTATTTGGGATGTTATAGTTTGTATAATACTTATATACATTTTAAATAAGGTATATAAAAATGGAATAGTTTTCTTTACTTATATAGGACTATATTCCTTAGGAAGATTTTTTATTGAAGGATTAAGAACTGATAGTTTGATGTTAGGACCTATAAGAGTTGCTCAACTAATAAGCTTGCTAGGAGTTTTAATTTGGATTATAGGAGTTATTTACTGTAACAAATCTAATACTAAACGTAAAAACAAATATTCATAAAAATTAATAAAAAATAACCATGCTAAGTTTAGCATGGTTATTTTTTATTAATTTCCACTCTTCATTGGTATATATGGATATATTCTTGATGCTAAATTGCTTATTGGCATTGTTTGAAGATAAACTCTTCCTGGACCTGTTAGCGTTGTTAAAAATAAACCTTCTCCTCCAAACAACATGTTTTTCACACCTTTAACCATTTCTATGTCAAAGTTAACTGTAGATTCAAAAGCTGCAACATGTCCCGTATCAACTTTAATTGTTTCACCTGGTGATAGGTCCATTTCTTCAACATGTCCATCAAACTCTAAGAACACTATACCTGGACCTGTCATTCTTTGAAGTATAAAACCCTCTCCACCAAAAAGACCAGATGATATTCTTTTCTTTAGGTGAATTTTAAACTCAACAGAAGTTTCTGCTGCTAAAAATGCACCCTTTTGACAAATCAAAGTTTGTCCTTGATATAAATTTTTCACTAATAATTTTCCTGGTACTGAGCAAGGGAAAGCTATAGTTCCTTGTCCATTTGTACATGTAAATGTATTTAAAAACAAACTATCACCAGATAAGGCTCTTCCTATTCCCCCAAATAGTCCACCTTTCATATTAGTGTCCATAACAATATTTTCACTCATCCACCCCATAGCACCTGATTCAGATACTACAGTTTCTCCCTGGTCTAATGTACATATTGCCACTGGCATATTCCCACCTTTTATTTCATAATTCATAAAGCACCTCTTAAACATTTTTTATAATATTATATATGTATAATATCGAAAAAAAAATGTTTTTTATAATAAATATAATAAAATGTTTAATTAATCCAATATATGTACAATTTATTAATAATATAATACTTGAAATTGTAACATTATAATAGTATAATGTTATTTACATAATGAATATTGTATGGAGAGATGTCCGAGCGGCTGAAGGAGCACGCCTGGAACGCGTGTGTAGGGGAAACTCTACCGAGGGTTCAAATCCCTCTCTCTCCGCCATGTCGTACTAGACGGGGAGTTAGCGGTGCCCTGCACCTGCAATCCGCTATAGCAGGGTTGAATTCCTCGCCGAGGTATTAATTTGTATGGTCTGGCCTATGTAAGTGGCGTTGATAACTGGGTCCCACGCAATAAAGACTCATGAACCTCGTCAGGTCTGGAAGGAAGCAGCGATAAGTGAGCCCCTTTATGTGCCGTGGATTAACCTGGTTTGAGTTAACTACATAGGTAACGCATATAAATTAATATCGAAGCGAGGTGTACGACTTTAAATCTTAAAAGTACAAGATGCATTTTTGCATCTTTTTTTTATACATAAAAAATTATATTATATAATTATAAGCTTAATTATATAATATAAAGTAGTTCATTATAATTGTTGTAAATACTTTATAATATTATTGGTAAGATATGAGGTGAAATTATGGGTTATACTGCACTCTACAGAAAATTTAGGCCCCAAAAATTTGAGGATGTTGTTGGTCAAAATCATATAAGTACTACATTAAAAAATGCAATAAAGAGCGAAAGAATAGCTCATGCATATTTACTATGCGGAACAAGAGGGACCGGTAAAACTTCTACCGCTAAAATTTTTTCGAAAGCAGTAAATTGTCTTAATTCTCAAGATGGTGAACCATGTAATGAGTGTGAAATGTGCATTAAAATAAATAATGGAACTGCTATAGATGTAGTTGAGTTAGACGCAGCTTCTCATAATAAGGTAGATAATATAAGGGATATTATAGATGATGTACAATATCCTCCTCAAGAATCTAAATATAAAGTTTATATTATAGATGAAGTTCATATGTTATCTCAAGGTGCTGTTAATGCATTCTTAAAAACTTTAGAAGAACCACCTAGCTATGTTATATTTATTTTAGCAACAACAGATCCACAAAAATTACCTATAACAATACTTTCTAGGTGTCAAAAATTTGATTTTAAGCGAATTAAAAATGATGATATATTTTTAAGACTTAAACAAATAACTGATATTCTAGGTGTTTATGCTGAAGATAAAAGCTTAAAGTTAATTTCTAGAATATGTGATGGTGCAATGAGAGATGCACTAAGCATTTTAGATCAAGCTATATCAATGAGTAATAATAAAGTTGAATATGACAATATAGTTAAAATGCTTGGACTTATGACTAATGATGATTTAATAACTCTTACAGACTTTATAATTTCAAAGGATATTGAAGGTGCAGTTAAAACCATTAATAATGCAATCTCCTCTGGTAAAGATGTAAATTTATTTATTAAAGATTTTACTAAGCATATGAGAGATTTAATGATGGTAAAGGTTACTGAAAGTCCAGAAGAAGTTTTAGAAATGTCTATAGAAAACATAGAACTTTTAAAACTTCAAAGTGAGAAATTAAGAGTTGAAGAAATAATGAGATATATAAAAATACTTCAGGACACAGAAGAAAATGCCAAGTATTCAAAACAAGGAAGAATTTATCTTGAACTTGCTATAATAAAAATGTGTAAATTTGAATATGATACATCTCAAGAAGTTATTTTATCTAGAATTAATAAGATAGAAAACACTATAAAAAATGGTATAGTCTCAAAGGTAGTTTCTAATAATAAAGTTATTGATGAAAATAAAATACCAAGTAAAAAAGATAGCTATACACCTAAAGCTTCAACACCTGACACTTCTATAGAAGACAATGATGTAACATTTGAAAATTGCTCTATTGATTTTGATACTGTGAGTAAGTCATTTAAAGACATTCAACAGCTATTAAAATCTAGAAAGAACATGGTTTTAGCAGCGGCTCTAATGGTTGGAAAAATAAACTATGTTAAAGGAAATAGAATAAATATCATTTTTGAAAAACAATATGAATTTCATAAAAAAAGATTAGAAAAAGAAGATAATAGAAAAATTATAAACTCTATTTTTTCAGAAGTTTTAAAGGCTAATGTTGTAGTTGACTATTCTATAGATAAACCACAAGAGGAATCTATATCTAAAGAAGATATGCTTTTAAAAACTTTTGGAGAAGATTTAGTAGAAATAATTGATGAATAATATATTAAAATGTTAATATAAATAAAATAAGTAAAATAAATATTAATTTTAGTTACATTATTATCAAATATTATATATACTAATATATTGATAATATATAATATATTTACTTTAATTTAAAGGAGGAATAATTTATGGCAAAAGGTGGATTCCCAGGAATGGGTGGAAATATGAATAATTTAATAAAACAAGCTCAAAAATTCCAAAAACAAATGGAAGATATGCAAAAAGATTTAGAAAATAAAACTTTTGAAGGTAGAGCCGGTGGTGGTGCAGTTACTGCTGTAGTTAATGGAAAAAGAGAATTATTAAAAGTTTCTATTAAACCAGAAGTTGTTGATCCAGATGATGTTGAAATGTTAGAAGATTTAGTTATGTTAGCTTGTAATGAAGCTTTAAAAACAGCTGAAACTCAAACTGCAAATGATATGGGTAAATTAACTGGTGGCCTAAATATGCCTGGTTTATTTTAATAATAAATAAGCTAAAAACTTAGAGGTGAATAAATTGGATTTTTATCCTGTAGCAATAGAAAAGCTTATAGAAGAGTTTTCCAAACTCCCAGGTATAGGAGCAAAAACAGCTCAAAGATTAACCCTTTATGTTCTTAATTTACCTCGTGAAGAAGTTGAGGAGTTTGCTTCAGCTCTTGTTAAAGCAAGAGGAACTATAAAATATTGCCCTGTTTGTGGTAATTTTACTGATTCAACTCCATGCTCTATATGTTCAAATCCTAATAGAGATAAATCAACAATTTGCGTTGTTGAACAACCTAAAGACATAATGACTCTAGAAAAGGTTCAAGAATATAATGGTGTTTATCATGTTCTTCATGGAACAATTTCACCTATGAACGGAAGAGGTCCAGAAGATATAAAACTAAAAGAGTTAGTTACAAGAATAAATGGAGAACCTAAAGAAATAATAGTAGCAACAAACCCTAATATTGAAGGTGAAGCTACTGCTATGTACATTTCTAAAATTTTAAAGCCTTTAGGAGTTAAAGTTACTAGAATAGCCCACGGCGTTCCTGTCGGTGGGGACTTAGAATATTCAGATGAAGTAACCTTATCAAAAGCACTAGAGGGAAGAAAAGAAATCTAGATATAAAATATAATCAAAAAGAGGAAGCAATTTTAAATTGCTTCCTTTTATTATGTTTTATCTATTCATTAAAAGTATAACAATTCCACTTTATGTAAATAATATCTATAAAGTAGGAGGTTTATATTATGAATAAGAAACATATTTTCAAATTAATATTTAAAGGAAAAAAGTATTCTAAAGAAGATATAGATATTATTATCCAATTAAATGATGCTTTAGAAGAATGGCAAAATGCAAAAAATTATTTTCAATTTGTTAATGATCCTAAATTAATAGATTTAATAATATGTAAAGAGGATCAGGCAAAATCTAAATACTTATATTTTCTTTCCTTAGCTAAAACTAAAGGCATAACTTTAGATGGAAGTTTAATGTTAGAAGAATTAAGTAGTACCTATAAATAATATTTTTCTCATATACTCCTTAATATTGATATATAATATTACTATAAGGTTCCAAGTTTATTTTTTAAATTATTCATTCGAAAACTTGGGCACCTAAATAGTGATACATGCTCTGAATTACTTAGAATCCAACATTGCACCTTGTATGAAAATATTTTAAAATTATTGAATAAGTTTAAATTGGAGCTTGTTTTCCTATATTATACCTATATTATAAATTAGGTAATTACCGAGGAGATGATTTTATGGATACTGCTTTAATATTTATTGCTGCTGTTATAGGTTTATTTATAATTGGAAAACTTTTTGCATGGCCAATAAAGATTCTTATGAAGCTAATAGTAAATGGAATCTTAGGAGGAATTTTATTATTATTAATTAACTTTGTAGGTGGTCCATTTGGTATATACATAGCAATAAATGCTGTAACTGCTTTAATAGCAGGTTTACTAGGTATTCCAGGAGTACTTTTTTTAATTATTTTTAATCTAATGGTATAATAAAAAACCTACTCTATTTTAGAGTAGGTTTTTATTCGTCATCATATATACCTGATAATTTTTTTAACTTTTCTATATCATTTATATAAATTTCTTTAGTTTTTGTATCTATTATTCCTTCGTTTTTTAACTCTTTCAAAATTCTAGTTACTGTAACCCTGGAACATCCTATTAAGTTGGCTAGTTCTTGATGTGTTAAAAGTAAATCTATAGTCTGCCTTCCATCAATATACTTAGGAGTTTGTGTTGCTAATCTATATAAAGTAGATGCTATTCTAACTTTAGGGTTTTCTGCTAAAAAATCATATATTTGCGATAAAGCTATCCTATATTTTCTTATAATACTATGAATAAAAAAACTATAATACTCTGGATATTCACTAATTACATCAGTTAAAATGTCATAAGAAATGTGACTTATAACAGAATCTTCTAATGCTATAATTTTTGAATGGATATGTTCATCTCCAAAATATGATATTTCACCATCTATTTCTCCACTTCTTAGATAAAAAAGTACTTTTTCTTGTCCTGATATGGTAAATGTAATGACCTTAACTTTTCCAGATACAACTATTATTAATTCATTTATATTTATATGATTTATAGTATCATTTTTTTTATATGTAATTAATTTTCCTTTTTTACTTAAGTTGTTAAGAAAAAAATCTCTCATATTTTTTTGTTTATCTAAGTCAAATAATTTTTTATACATATCGCCACTACCTTTTAATATAAATAAAAAAGAGTAAGTTAACTTACCCTTTTTATTTTATAGTATACCACTTTTTATTTTATATTATAATTTATTTGTCATAAACTTTTTCCAATCACCATGATTTATGTAAGCGCTATGTTTATCAAATATGTCTTTATCATTTAATGCATACTTATAAACATAACACTTTTCGATTATATCTTTGTCTATATTATACACATCAACAATAATTCTATTATATTCGTTCTCTTTACCATTAGGCTCATAATATCCTTCCATCTTATCCATAGCAACTATTACTTCTTCATAATTATCTACTTCCATGATTTCACCATAAACATAGTCTTCTCCATCTAATAGTGCTGGATACTTTTTATTTGGCATATGGAACAGCTTACCTTTTATTCTGCCTAAATTACACTCTTTCACTTTTCCATTTAAATATATATCATAATTAAAAAAGCCAGTTCTTAAACTTCCATAAACAAATATTTTTAATCTTTCTTTTGGCTCTAACATTAGCAAATTTTCCCTCCTGTTATCTTTAAATCTTCACTATTTTCAACTGCAGCTTCTATACATAACTCTAACCCTTTTGATATGTCATTTAGAGACATACATGGTGTGTTAGGTTTTGATATTACTTGGTTTGGTATATATGGAACATGTATAAATCCACCTTTTATATTAGAATATTTTTTATCTATTAAATATAGTATTCCATACATAACATGATTACAAACAAAAGTTCCTGCTGTATTTGAAACTCCTGCTGGTATTCCATTATCATTCATTTTTTTCACCATAGCCTTTATTGGTAAATTTGAAAAATACGCTTCTTTACCGTCTTTTTCAATTTCTATATCTATAGGTTGATTTCCTATATTATCTTTTATTCTTGCGTCATCTATATTTATAGCAACTCTTTCTGGATTAATTCCAAATCTTCCACCAGCTTGACCAACTGCTATTACAATGTCTGGGTTATTCATCTTTATAGCCTCATCTATATGCATAACAGACTTTCTAAAAACAGTAGGTATTTCTAATTTTATAACCTCTGCTCCAGCTATAACATTTGGTAATAATTTAACTGCCTCTAATGCTGGGTTAACTTTTTCTCCTCCAAAAGGATCGAATCCTGTAATTAAAACTTTCATACTCTTTACCTCCTATGATGCCCTAAAATGCTAAGAAATACATTAATGGTATATGTAAAATTAAAAGTATTATAGCTACTGGTGCTTGATATTTTATAACTGCATTTTTATCTATAGTTTCTAATAATGCTGCTGGCATTACATTAAAGTTTGCTGCCATAGGCGTTAATAAAGTTCCACAATATCCTGCTGTTAATGCTAATGCTCCAGCAATTGCTGGGTTTGCTCCTTGCGCAAATACAAACGGAATTCCAACACCTGCTGTTATAACTGAAAATGCAGCGAAAGCATTTCCCATTATCATTGTAAATATAGCCATACCTAAACAGTATGCAGCTATTCCTATAAGTATATTTCCACTTGGAATAAAGCTAGATATTCCCCCGGCAATAACTTCACCAACGCCTGCTGCAGTAAATAATGATCCTAATGCTGCTAAAAGTTGAGGTAATATACTTGTAGAACCAACTGACTGAAGCATTCTATCTCCATCTTCAATTAGCATCTTTGGTGTAGCTTTTGTTATTGCAAAAGTTATTAATATTGCTGTAACTGCAGATATACCTATAGCCACTACACCACCTAAAGGTGTAAACTGTGCTATAACAAGAGCAACTACAGCTATTGCAATAGATGGTATAAATATTTTATTTCCTAATTTCTTACATTGTTTGTGTGCGAACTCACTACTTAAAGGTTTTAAATTACCTACTTTAACTTTCTTACTTGCTGTTAGTATTCCTAATACTACTAATAATCCTCCAACTATAGCAGGTGGAATAACTTTACCAAAAATAAAGATTATAGCTAATATACTCCAAAACATCATAGTTCCAATTCTTGCTTTATGGTTTTTATCCTTAAATGTACTAAATGCTGTTGTTAACATAAGCAATCCAACCATGGTGTAAAATACTTCTAATAATATATCTGTTATAGCTTTTATATCCATATTAATTCCTCCTTCTTCTAGTTGTGTTTTTTCATTTCTCTTTGTATTGATTTATCTAATAAGTGATTTTGTAATGCTACTAATAAAAATGTTATTAAAGCTACTGGTATTGATGCTTTAGCTATATCTAAAGTGTTTGCTGTATATCCTAATTCAGTTAAAGTTCCAGCTATTAACAGCACTCCTGAACTTGCCATAAATACATTTTGAGCAAAGAAGTTACCGTAGTTTTCCATAGCTGCAGCTGCACCTTTTATCTTATCTTCTAATTTTTCATCTATTTCTCCATATTTTCCTACTGCGGCACCTTGAGCCATAGGATTTATTAGAGGTCTTATAAATTGAGCATGACCACCTAATCTAACAGATGCTGCCGCTGCTGCCTCTCTTATAAATAAATATAAAGTAAGAGTTTTTCCTGTAGATAAATTTTTAGCTTTACTTATAAGTTCTATAGCTCTTTCTTTTAATCCATATCGTTCACACATTCCTATAACTGGTAATGTTAGTATGAAAAGTGACATATGTCTTTGACTAACAAAAGTAGAACCTAATATTTCTAAAATCTCAATAAAACTTATATTTGCTACTATTCCTGTAACAACACCAGCTGATACAACTACAGCTATAGTGTCTAATTTTAAAGCAAAACCTATAATAACTATAACGATTCCTATAAGTGTCATTTATTACATCCCTTTCTTTTTCAGATTTATCTTTTAAGTTTGTTTTTTTAGATTATACTGATAATTAATTTTTTATTCTGTATCTGCATATACAATTTCATAAAAATAAACCTTTTGTTTACTAAAAATTAATATTTATATAAATATTTAATGTTATTTTGATATTAAATTTTATATCAAGTTTAAATAATTTAATATTTTAAATTTTTATATTATTCAATATTTTATATACATTGAATAATATGTATCAATTGTTAAATATTTTTACAATGTTCCAAATTTTTGAAATATTATGATAAAATATTAATATATTAAAGTTATAAGGTATTATTTAGGAGGTTGCTTTTATGGGGAATAATTTAAATAAAGAAAAAACTAAATTTAAAAAACTTAAAAAAGGATGTAAAAGAGCTAGTTCTAAAACAAAACCTTCTAAGATTAATTTGTTTAAAGAAAAGGTTATTAATTTTAAAGCCTTAAAAAAATTTACTAAAAACAACAAAAACTCTATAGGTTTAAAAATTTCTGCTACTATAAGTATTATAGTTATAGCAGCAATGATAATAACTACTAGCTTTATTTATATAAAAGGTTCAGCTATAATTTCAAATTTAAGCGAACATAGTTTAGAAACTATTGTTGAAAAATCTATAGATACAATTTCTACAATGATAGAAAAATATACTAGTGAAACTGTTTCCCTTTCTAATAATTCCTTTGCTTTTGAAGCCTTATCAAACTCAAAATCTAATAATAAAAATGATATTGAAAATATATTAAATACCTTTGATAATTACTTAAAAAACACACCTTCTGTTGAAAGATTGTCTTTAATTGATTTAAATGGAGTAGTAATAGCAGATAGTGAAAAAGATATGATAAATAAAAATGTATCAGATAAAAGTTTTCACGGTGTCAGTTCCTCCGGTGGTCAATTTGTAAGTAATTCTTTTAAATCTGAGAAAACTCAAAAAAATGTTATGGTCTTTACTAATCCTGTAAAAGATTATACTAATCATGGCCAGTGTATAGGATATGTTGCATCCTATGTTTTAGTTGACAGCTTTTCTAAATATTTAAAAGACATAAATATTAACAAAGATGCAGTAACCCTTACAAGTTTACTAGATGAAAATGGGATATACATTCATAGTTCTAAGCCTGAATTATTAGGCACTGAATTAAATGTAAATGAACTTAAACAAATTGTAAAAAAAGCAAAAAACGGAATGAAAGTAAATATTTCATCAATAAAATTCAAAGAAAATAAAGATATACTTATTGGTTCCTATGGTGTAATTCCTAAAACTAATTGGACTTTAGTTTTATATACAAATGAGAAAAATCTTCTTTCTCCACTTAGTGATTTAACTAAAACCATAGTACTTATTGCTGTTATAGTTTCTTTAATTTGTTTAATATTTGCTTTTATAATAGCAAAATTTTTAATAAAACCAATATTAATAGCAAAAGATTTGGTTATAAAAACAGCTAAATTAGATTTATCACAGGATAATATAAAAATCTCTACATTAGGTAAAGATGAAATAGGTGAAATCTCTTCTGCTGTAATAGATATGAGAAAAGTTCTTAGAGAAGTTGTGACCGAACTCTCTGAAGTAGAAAATATAATTACATCTAATGTTCAAGTTGTTGAAAACTCTATAGAAAAACTTAAAAAAAATGCAGAAGAAACTTTTAATGATGTTTCAGTTTTGTCTTATGGACTTCAACAGACTGCTGCTACCTCAGAAGAAATGAATGCATCTTCTGAGAAAATGAAGGTTGGAATAGATTCTATAGCTTCTGAATCACTTAATGGATCTGAAATAGCAAAATCCATAGTAAAAAAAGCTTTAGAATTCGAGAATTCCTCTTTACAATCTAAGGAATTAACTGCTAACTTATATTCTGATGTAAAAAAAGAATTAGAGAATGCACTTGAAACATCAAAAGGTGTAAATCAAATAAATGGACTTGCTAATGCTATAATGCAAATAACAGAGCAAACAAATCTTTTAGCATTAAATGCTGCAATTGAAGCAGCTAGAGCTGGTGATGCTGGTAGGGGCTTTGCTGTTGTAGCTGAAGAAGTTAGAAAATTAGCACTTGAATCTAGAAAAACTGCTGCTAATATACAAAACTTAGTTAAAATTGTATATAATTCAGTAGAAAGTCTTTCTATTAGTTCTAAAAAAATGATAGACTTTATGGAATCTCAACTTAACTCAGATTATGAAAAAATGATTGAAACTGGTAAATCCTATTCTAAAGATGCTTCTTCTTTTGACAATTTTATGATTGATTTTAGTAAAGAAGCTCAAAATTTAAATATATATGTATCCGGATTAGTAGATGCTATAGATGAAGTTTCTCACACTATAAATGAAGGTGCAAATGGAACTTTGAATATATCTAATAAAACGGAAGAAATTGCATTAAAGCTAACTAATATTAATGATGCTTGCCTAAACAACAGGGATAGCGCATTAAGACTAACTAATATAACCTCTAAATTTAAACTATAAAAAAGATGCACTTTTAATGGTGCATCTTTTTTATAGTACCTATTCTTTCACCTACATTCACTGATGTCTCTATCCCTTTTTCACTTTGATTTTTTATATCTTCGTCAATTGTTATAATATCTTTTTTTACTAAGAGGATTACTGTAGATCCACCAAATTTAAAATATCCTTTTTCTTCACCTTTACATATTTTAGAGTTTTCCTTATATGTTTGAATTATTGAACCTACACATGTTGCTCCTACTTCCATATAAACTATTTCTTTAAAATTATCACTTTTAAATATACTATATTCCCTTTTATTTTCTATAAAAATTCTATCTATTTTTTCAAGGGCTATTGGATTTACTGAATAATAATTTCCTTTTATCTTTTTCGTCTTTAAACATACTCCATTATCAATAAAATGAAATCTATGATAATCTGTTGGACATAGTCTAAATATAAGGCTCAATCCACCTTCATATTCTTTAGCTAATTTAGCATCTCCTAATAACTCTTCTATACTATAATCAAACCCTTTAATATTAATTATATTTTTCTTAGAACTAATATTAAGTGCCAGTAACTTACTATCTGCTGGAGAAATAAAAACCTCTTTATCTTTGTTAAAAATTAATTTGTCTTTTTCTATTCCTCTGTAAAAAAATTCATTAAAGGACTTATATTCATTTTCCTTATTTTTGAATCTACTCATATCAATATCAAAATCATTAATAAATCCATTTATTTTTTTCCTACTTAATTTACTATTACAATACATTCCATATAATTTTGATACTATTTTTCTTTTTATGAATAATTCTAAAAATGTTTTTCCTACTGGTGATTCATATGTCCATCTTAAAATTTTTTCCCCTGCTATATTTTCTATTTCATATTTTTCTTTTTTTCTATTATAGTACTTAATCATATTTTTCTCCTAAATAAATTTATACCTTACTTTTTAAGGTATGTAATTTAAAATAATTTATACTTATTAACTATATCATAAAAAAAGGTTGTTTTAACATAAAAACAACCTTTTTTATCCTTATATATATCCCTCTATATTTCTATATCTTTATCTTTTTTCACTCCATCATATTCTCTTGAACTTTTTACTACTAAACCACTTAATACTAATAAAGCAATTAAATTTGGTATAACCATTAATCCGTTAAATGTATCTGCTAATTCCCAAACTAAGTCTACTTTTAAAGTTGAACCAATAACAATTATAACCATTACTAATATTCTATATATATTTAATGCTTTTTTTCCAAATAAGTATTTTATGTTTGATTCACCAAAGAAGTACCATCCTATTATTGTTGAAAAAGCAAAGAATAATAAGCAAATAGCTATAAACCCTTGTCCAAAATTACCTAGTGTTAGCTCAAACGCCTTTTGAGTTAATGCTATACCTTTTAACCCTTCCATGTTGTTAGCTCCACTTGTTATTATAGCTAATGCTGTTAATGTTAATATTACAAAAGTATCAATAAACACGCTAACTATTGCAACTGATCCTTGTTCACATGGATGCTTAACCTTCGCAACAGCATGAGCATGTGGAGTTGAACCCATACCAGCTTCATTAGAGAATAAACCTCTTGCTACACCATATCTTACCGCTTGTTTTACAGTAACACCTATAGCCCCTCCCATAACTGCCTGAGGATTAAAAGCACCAACAACTATCGCTTTGAAAGCTGGTAGTATTTCACTTCCGTTCATTCCTATTATTATAACTGCTGTAACTATATAAAATGCTGCCATAATAGGTACTATTTTTTCAGTAACAGATGCTATACGTCCCATACCTCCAAAAAATACAAAACCTGCTAATATAGAAACTAATATACCTATAATTAAAGGTGAAAAACCAAATGCATTATTAAATGCATCAGATATTGAATTGGCCTGTACTGCATTTCCCATAAAAGCTAATGCTAATATACAAGCAATTGCAAAAAATGTTGCTAGAAAAGATCCTATCTTTTTATTTTTTATACCATTTTTGATATAGTATGCTGGTCCACCAGTAACCTCACCTTCAACTTTAGTTCTAAATAGTTGAGCAAGTACTGCCTCTGCGTAAATTGTTGACATTCCAAAAAATGCACTTAACCACATCCAAAATATAGCTCCTGGTCCTCCTGAAGCTATTGCTGTTGCAGCTCCAGCTAAGTTTCCTGTACCAACTTGTGCCGCTATTGCTGTTGCTACCGCTTGGAATGAACTCATACCATCTTCTCCAGCTTTTTTGCCTTTTAAGTTCAATCCACCAAAAATTCGTCTAAATCCTTCACCAAACTTTCTAATCTGCACAAATTTAAGCCTAAATGTAAAATATAAACCTGTACCTAATAAAAGCACTAATAATACCGAGTCCCACAACACTCCATTTACTTTAATAACAAAATCAAGCAATAAATCCATTAATAATTCCCCCATTCTACCAATATTTATTATAAAGTCATCATAGTTACTAAATTAATTTAACTGATTTTAAATAAACTATTGGCAACTATAATAATTGATGATTTAATTATAAATATTTCCAATATACTTTAATTATAGATTATGATTGTACTATTTGAAATGTCTATAAATGTACTTTCTTTAGCTTTTTAGTGTATATTTTGTTAAATATACATTTATTTAAACTATTTTAATAAATATATAATTTTCTTAAAATATAGTATATTCTTTAAAACTTCTTCCCTAAGTTTCTACTAATTTTTTATATGCTAGAAATAATATTGCAAAATAGAAATATCTACTTTATCTAATGATGTCTTCCCAAACCAGAGGTGATAGTCTTATACATAGCAAAACTTTTAAAATTATGTACTTTCATATAAAAAACCGTAGGCTATATAAACCTACGGTTTTAAAGGATTTATTTTTTATATATTAAATATAATATAATCATACTTTATGAAAAAATTACTTCTTAGTAATAGATTCTAAATTATACTATTTCGTTTTTTATTGACTCTACTACATTACTTTTTTTAACACATGTTGAAGAAAAATAATAGGATAGGAAAATAGCTATAATTATAAGCATAGTATACCCTAGAATTACACCTAATGGTAAAACAGATATGAACTGAGCCCACGTTATTGGCATTATTTTCAATATAAACCAACAGATAAATAATACCATTGGAATACTGACAATAATAGGTGTTGCAGCGAAAAATAAACCTTCTAACATCAGTATTTTATTTAATCCTTTTGGCGTTAATCCTACTGATCTAAGTATAGCAAATTCTCTCTTGCGTAATCTAAGATTATTGGAAATGGTAGAAAAGGCATTAAAAATACCAATTAACCCAATCATTAATGCTATAGCAAAGACACTAATGTCTGTAGCTCTTTGAACCAATTCATCATGATTTTTTTCTTCCAATAGACTCCATATCGTAAAATCTTCACTTCCAAGATAAGAACTACAAATCTTATTTAATTCCTCCTTTATGCTCGGACTAGCCTCCTCACCAACCAACAAATCAATTGACATATTGTTGGATTCAAGTATACGTTCTGGCATAAAATTACTAACTATTTTCTGATATGTTTTCATAGGTATTATACAAGCTACGCTGTATCCACCCATTACTAATTCCCCTGGAAATACCTCTGTCACAGCTCCTACTTGAAAATTAAATTCATAATTTGCATTCATATCATTTTCTACTTTTTCATTTAAAACTAGCTCATCACCCTCTTTTATATTTAGCAATGGCATTTTTTGTATAATTTTTGAATCCTTTGGTGTATGATATGAACTGTCTAATAGTATTCCTGTAACTACACCATCTTGATAATACTTATCAGAATTAATGCCAACTTCTTCACAATACTTTTTAAATGATTCATCGCTTAATCCAACTAATTTTGCTATAATTCTATGTTTTCCATTTTCATTTAATACATTGTATTTTATGGTGTTTACCCCATCAAATCCTCCAGATTTAGCAAAAATATCTGACTCTTGTTCTGATGTTACATAGGTTGTAGTACGTACGTCTCTTCTAATTACGTTCCCTTTAACTCTTGGTATCGAAAGAATTTTATTTATCATCTCATTACTTGGTTCATCAGCAATTTTTAAATTAACTCTCATATCATATTGTGTCATTTCACGGTTTTCAGACATACCTAAATTATATATAGATATAAAGGCAATATACCCCACTATTAAGCTAAAACATATTGAAAGAGATAGTACAGCTGTACGTAAACTTTTTTTGTTAGCTAAAAATTGTGATCTTGCTAGCTCACCTTCTGTACCAAATATTTTTTTAATTATTCGATGGCTTTTTTGTTTTTTCAATTTTATTTTATTACTATTCTGACGTATTCCAACAATAGCTGGTACTTTAGCTACTTTTCTTGCTGGAATATATGCTGATATTAAAACAGTAATCAATGAAATAATGATAGCAAAACCAACTACTACCCATGAGAAGGAAATATCTATTTTTCTAAAACCTTCTACAGCACTAAGAATTTTATTAACTTTAAAAACAACTATATAACTAAATAGATATCCTATCATAATACTGATTGGCGATTGAATAATCCAGAGCAAAAACCCCTCATATATAACAGAATGCCTAATTTGCCTTGGAGTTGCTCCTAAACTTTTTAGAATTCCTAGTTGTTTAATCCTGCTATTAGCAGATAGTGAAAATGCATTATAGATAATAAGGATAAATGTTCCCATAACTAGTAAAGTAAGTATTATTACCATTGATATTATTCCAATGATTTGAGTGCTTTCATCATTTTTATTACTAATTCCATATAAAGTTAATAAAGATGTGTTGTACCTAACGTTATATTGTCCATGTTCATCCTTAGTTAATCCCGCAGACTTAGCTATTTGGGGTAATATCTCATATATTTTACGTGGGTTCACTAAACGCATATAAACCGTAAGTTCATCTTCAGGTCGAATTTGTGAAGGATCCAAGTATCCCATAGCAGTATATCCGGGAAATATAGACATCTCTCCAGAAATATCTATCTCTCCAACTATTGTATACGTCTTAGTCTCTATTTCTTTAAAAGTCTCTCCTGTTTGTTTATAATTGTTTCCTCTAATTACTTTATCACCTAACATACGATTGCCTGTAGGAATCGTTAATTTATCACCAATTTTATATGAAGGATTCTCCACGAAAAATAATTTTGATACAACAATTTCTCCAGATTTTTCTGGAAATTTACCTTGCGTAAGATTATCTTTCAAATCCAGATCAGACCAATAATTTGCATCTGCATCTCTCATTATTAGATAGGGACGTTTTGTATTTGAAAGTTTAGTAGTAACCCATGCTCCTTTAACCATGGTGGTTTCAACCTCTGGGTTTTCTGTTACATATTTAAATTTATCACCTGATATATAATCCCATAATTCCCCATGCCAATAACCTTCATGTTCAATTGTTGAGGTTACTTTTCCTTTCCATACAGTATGTACAAATATACATAGTGAACATAGAAGTGCTGAGGAAATTATAATAGCAATCATTATAGAAATTGTATGTCGCTTACTTTTTCTCAAATGATTATATGTATATTCATTCATAATATTCATTGCTTAATCACCTCATCTGATACAATTTTACCATCATCTATTCTAATCATTCGATCTGCTGATAATGCAATTTTTTCATCATGAGTAATCATTAAAATAGTCTGGTTATACTCTTTATTTGAAATTTTTAACATTTCAAGAATACTCTCAGAATTTTTTCTATCAAGGTTTCCAGTAGGTTCATCTGCTAAAATAATAGAAGGTCTATAAATTAATGAGCGACCAATAGCAACCCTTTGCTGCTGACCACCTGAAAGTTGGTTTGGTAGATGATTAAGTCTTTCGTTTAAACCAAGCATTTTTGCAACCTTATCAAATTCTTCTCTTTTAGGATTTCTGCCATCTAACAACATAGGTAATAATATATTTTTTTCAACAGTTATTGTAGGAATAAGATTGAAAAACTGATATATTAAACCTACTTTTCGTCGACGAAATAAAGCTAATTTAGTTTCATTCATTGATGAAATATTAGTGCCATCGATATATATTTTTCCACTTGTAGGTTTATCCACCCCCCCTAACATATGAAGGAGTGTAGATTTACCTGATCCACTAGCTCCAATTATTGAAACAAATTCTCCTTTGTTTATTTTTAAGTTTAAGTTATCCAATGCAGTAACCTTTGTCTCACCTTTTCCGTAAGTTTTTGTAAGATTTTCAACTCTTAATATTTCCAAAATATTTTCCCCTTTCTTATTAACTCATACTTTTAAAATATTCATGATTTTTATATGTTTTTTACTACCATTATTTTACCTTTCTTAACTTACATATTGGTGACATGGTTAAAGTATATGAAATAAATGAAAAGTCAAAGATTAGTATCATATTTAACTTTTCATTTATTTTATTATGCATAATTAATTTGTATAAAATTTTATTATAAATTGTGCTCCTCCTGTTTCTTTATTCATAGCAATAATTTCACCATTTTGTTTTTTAATTATTGAATTTGCAAGGGCAAGTCCAATTCCCACACTGTCCTTAGATGAATTTGATCCTTTATAAAATCTAGTAAACAGGTGTGGAATATCTTTATTATTAAAACCTTCGCCGTTATCTTCAATTATTATTTGTGTGCATATAGGGTTTTGTTTATAATCTATAGAAATTTCTCCTCCATTTGGTGTGTGTTCAGAGCAATTTTTAACTATATTTAGAATAGCCTCATTAGTCCAATAAAAATCACCAGAAAAAAACACATCACTATTATCTTTTATAAGAAGCTGTTGGTTCTTTTTTTCTATCATTAAATGTAGAGGTTCAACAGCGACACCTATTAGCTCATAAACATTAATAGGTTTATATTCTAATGTCATTGCATCTGCATCAATTTTTGAAAGTATTAATAATGACGATACTAAATAATTTAAACGCTGTATCTGTGCTGAAATGCTTTCAATATATAAGGCCTCATCTCCTTTAATAGAGCTGATTTCTAATAATTCAATCATTAATGACATGGACGTAAGAGGGGTTTTAAGCTGATGGGATATGTCCGCAAGATTATTACATAGTTTTTCTTTTTCTTCTTTTTCTTTTTCCCTACTTTCTCTAAGCATCATAACTGTTTTATATAATTCATCTTCTAAAATTGAAAATTCATCTTCTTTTTTCTCAGTATGTAACCTATAAATACCTTGATTTATGTCATAAAGATATTCTGTTAAATTCTTTATACGTTTACACCTCATAAAATTTGATACTACTAGTGATCCTCCAAAATAAGAAAATAGTAAAAAAATTAATAACAAAATACTAATAAATAATTTACTAAATATTTGATTATTATTAAAAATAACTTTAGAATCTTCAAAATAACCATATTGTTTTAGTATTTTTTTTCCTTTATTAATCTCTATTTCATTTTTATTTTTTAGTGAAGATACTAGAGCTTGTTCAATATCAGGATTATCATTAACACCAACTGCTATAAGTTGTGCAGTTCTTTCATACAAAATCTTCTCTGATTGTTTATAAGTAAAACCATATAATATAATACAAAAAAATGTTATATATATGAAACTAGTAAACAACCATATTTTTATACCTTTTTTATTCATATAAAATTTAATCCTCCAACCTATACCCTATTCCTCTAACTGTTTTAATAAAAGCTTCATCCTCCAGCTTACTTCTAAGGCGTTTTATTGCTACCGATAGTGTATTATTATTTACAAATTCTCCATGAATATCCCATAGATTTTCTAATAAGACTGCCCTTGTCAATGTTTTATTTTTATTCTCTATTAATTGTAATAATAAATTATACTCGCCAACAGTTAATTCTATTTCATTGTTATTTTTATAAACTCTTGTTTGTGACTTTATTACTTTAATATTTTTGCACCATAAAACATCTTCTTTTATTTGTTGTTTAAGTGTTCTACGTAAAACAGCAGTAATACGCGACTGTAAAACACTTAATTTAAAAGGTTTAGTAATATAGTCATCTCCACCCATATCTAGTCCTTTTATTATTGTACTTTCTTCATCTCTAACAGTAAGAAAAATAATAGGTATATCTTTAATTTTTTTTACATACTTACAAAAATCAAATCCTGATCCATCTGGAAGGTTTAAATCTAGTAATATTAAATCTATATCTGTTTTTAAAAGCTCTTTTCCTAATTCTAAATTTTTTCCATGAATAACTCTGTAATTATTTTTTAATAAAAATGATTTAATTCCAAAGGCTATTGTATCATCATCTTCAATTATCAAAATAGTAACCATAGTTTTATCTCCTTTTTCTTAATTTAGCTATTTTTTATTATACATTAAATCTTATATTGCTAACTTATTTCTCTTTACTTATTAATTGAATCATTTTAATGAATTAAACAATAACTATTATAACAAAGTTTTAATATTATCCGCATAGAAGGTATATTTTAATTTTTCAATATTACTTTCCAAACATATTAAAATAATAAAAAAACCTAGCAATCACTAAGATTACTAGGTTTATGGTGCGGCGGAGAAGATTCGAACTCCCGACCAACTGGTTCGTAGCCAGCTACTCTATCCAACTGAGCTACCACCGCATATTTAAAAACAAATATATTTTATCAATAATACACTGATATGTCAATATATTATACTAAAATATAGTAATTTCATTTTTACTTTTTATAAAAAAATAAAGAACTTACTATTATAAGTCCTTTACTATGGCGGAGAAAGAGGGATTTGAACCCTCGCGCCGGTTGCCCGACCTACGCCCTTAGCAGGGGCGCCTCTTCGGCCACTTGAGTATTTCTCCTTATAAAAAAAATTGGCGGAGAGAGTGGGATTCGAACCCACGGTGCGCTCATCACGCACGCCGGTTTTCAAGACCGGTGCCTTAAACCAACTCGACCATCTCTCCACATTAATTATTAACTTCTAGCTAGTTTGAATTATCAAACTCTTCTTATCAAAAAAATTTTGGCGGAGAGAGTGGGATTCGAACCCACGGTACGCTCATCACGTACGCCGGTTTTCAAGACCGGTGCCTTAAACCAACTCGACCATCTCTCCATTTTAATTTTATTTGATTGTGACTAATGCAATATGGCGGAGAAAGAGGGATTTGAACCCTCGCGCCGGTTACCCGACCTACGCCCTTAGCAGGGGCGCCTCTTCGGCCACTTGAGTATTTCTCCTTAAAGTTTGGCGGAGAGAGTGGGATTCGAACCCACGGTACGCTCATCACGTACGCCGGTTTTCAAGACCGGTGCCTTAAACCAACTCGACCATCTCTCCGTGTCACACATATTATTATATTTATTTTAACCTTAACTGTCAAGGTATTTTTATAAAATTTGATAATTTTATTTAAAATTTTACTCTTTATCTACATATTATATGTAGGTAATAAATTTAATTACTTAAGGAGATAAATCTCTTAATGTAAAATTAAAGAGATTTACCTCTAGTTAAGTATTTTATTGTCACAAGTTTAGATGAAATCTCTTCCACCCATGTATGGTCTTAGCACTTCTGGTATTGTAATTGTTCCATCTTCATTTTGATAGTTTTCAAGAATTGCAGCTACAGTTCTTCCTATAGCAACACCTGATCCATTTAATGTATGAATGAAGTTTGGTTTTCCATTTTCATCTCTATATTTAATGTTTGCACGTCTAGCTTGGAAATCTTCAAAGTTACTGCAGCTTGATATTTCTACATATCTATTATAGCTTGGCATCCAAACTTCTAAATCATATTTAAATGCAGCAGTAAATCCTAAGTCTCCTTTACATATTCTAACTATTCTGTATGCTAAACCTAATGCTTGTAATACACTTTCTGCGTCTTTAACTAATTTTTCTAATTCTGCATAAGATTCTTCTGGCTTAACAAATTTAACAAGTTCTACTTTATTAAATTGGTGTTGTCTTACAAGACCTCTAGTATCTCTTCCAGCTGATCCAGCTTCTGCTCTAAAACATGCACTATATGCTGCGTGTTTTATTGGTAATTTTGCACCATCTAAAATCTCATCTTTATATAGGTTTGTTACAGGAACTTCTGCTGTTGGAATTAAGTAGTAGTCAGTATCTGCTACTCTAAATGCATCCTCTTCAAATTTTGGTAATTGTCCTGTTCCTATCATACTATTTCTGTTTACCATGTATGGTGGTAATATTTCTGTATATCCATTTTCATCTACATGTTTATCTAAGAAGAAGCTTATTATTGCTCTTTCAAGTCTAGCTCCTAAACCTTTATAAACTGTGAATCTTGAACCTGTAATTTTTCCACCTGCTTCGAAATCTAATATATCTCTGTCAGTTCCTATTGTCCAGTGTTCTTTTGGTTCAAAATCAAACTTTCTAGGTTCTCCAAATTTTTTAACCTCTACATTATCCTCATCAGTATCTCCATTTGGTACATCTGGATGTGGTATGTTTGGTATTCTTAACATTATATATTTTATTTTTTCATCTATTTCATTAAGTTCTACATCAAAACCTTTTATCTTATCTGCTAATTCTTTCATTTCAGCCATTATTTCATCAACTGGTAGGCCTTCTTTTTTTAATTTTGGTATTTTTGCAGAATCTGTATTTCTTTTATTTTTTAACTCTTCAACTTCAACAAGTATGTCTCTTCTTCTTTGATCTAAAGCTACAACTTCATCTATAACTGAAACATCAAAGTTTTCCCCTCTATCATTTAATGCTGTTTTTATTGCTTCTGGATTATTACGAATTTTTTTTAAATCTAACATGATATTTCCTCCTAATGTTTTATTTTTTTGTATAAAAAAAAGAGCAACCCATCCCTAAACAGGGACGGATAAACTCCGCGTTGCCACCCTAATTGAATAACCATATGGTCATTCCTCTTAATTTAAATAACGACTATGCCGTACTGCTCATCACAGTCCCTCAGAGGCGGATTCATAAAATTTAATATACTAGTTTACACCAACCACTAGCTCTCTTTGATACTAAAAATTTATTACTATTCTCATCAACGGTTTGTTTTCTTATTAAGTTAAAATCATTTTAATAATTGTTTTGTCATTTGTCAAGCTTTTCTAAATATTTTTTATATTTTTTTAGCTTTTATGGCTCATTTTTATAAAAAAGTGTATAAAAAAAAGAGTCAGCCATCCCTAAACAGGGACGGATAAACTCCGCGTTGCCACCCTAATTGAATAACCATATGGTCATTCCTCTTAATTCAAATAACGACTATGCCGTACTGCTCATCACAGTCCCTCAGAGGCGGATTCATAAAATTTAATATACTAGTTTACACCAACCACTAGTTCTCTTTGATACTAAAAATTTATTACTATTCTCATCAACGGTTTGTTTTTTTATTAACTTTAAAATCATTTTAATCTGTATTTTGAATTTTGTCAAGCTATTCTAAATATTTTTTTTTATATTTTTTGTAGCCACTATGTCAACCCCTGTATTTAGTATGTTTTTACATACTATATCCCCCATATTTATAGGCGGTCCTACATGTATTCTACATAAAGCTTTAGAACATTCAATCCAAAAATCTTTTTTTATTGGTTTAGTACTTTTTACCGGAACCAAACAATAAGTATCTGAACCTTTTACTCTTACTACCGTAGTAAATATATCTTTATTTTCCATGTTAATTCACCTTTACATTGTATCAAATTCTTTAATTCTATTTAAAACAATTTTAGAATTTTTTGTATTCTTATCTATATCTAACATTGATTTATTAGTTTCCCTTGCCAAAATGTCTGTTATTATTTGATTGCAATAAGCCCCTCTACAATTTCCAAGTCCAGCGCTTGTTCTTCTTCTTACACCTTCAAGGGTTCTTGCACCTAAAGGTCTTCTTATAGCATCAACTATTTCACCTTCTGTTATACCCTCACATAAACAAACTATTTTACCATAATTTTCATCAAGTTTTATTATTTTATTTCTCTCTATATTATTTAAATCTTTAAATTTATAGTACTCTCTTCGTCTATCAATAAAGTCCTTTTTTAATATGCAATTGAAATTATTTACAACTATTTTGCAAACTATCTCTGCTATAGCTGGTGTCATTGTGACCTTTCCAAAATGCTTCACTACCACATTTAAGTAACCATCTTCCGATATACTATCATCAATTACAACTGGCTCATCATATAAAGTCCAATCTAATACCATTTTAACTTTATGGCTATCAAAAGCTCCTAAAATAGATGATAATTTATCTATAACTTTATTATAACTTATATTTTTTTTAGTGCTTACTGCTCCTATTATATTCCCATCCATTGTAGGTCTTATATATCTTCTTTCTTTACTATCTACATCAAATATTATATTAGAATATGAGTTTTTATAATTTTTATTAACCATAATATATTTTAAATTATTTTTTACAGCATCCTCTATAAAATTACTATTTAAATCTTCACCAAGATGCTTCTCTGCAGTAGTATTTATAACAATTTTACAGGTGAATTTATTCCTACTAGTTTCAACTCTAAAACCTTTAGATATTTTTTCTATGCTTAGAACTTCTTCCTCTAATCTAAATTTAACACCATTATCAAAGGCAATTTCACCATATGCTAATACTAAATCATAAGAACAAACTACACCTGTATTAGGTAAATATACCGCTTCTTTAATATCTTTATCTAAATTAGGCTCAAATTTAAATATTTCATCACCTTTTAAAAGTTTCACATCACTTATGTTTTTAAGTTTTGCTCTTTCATACATGTTTTTAATATATGTTGATTGTTCTTCATCTTTTGCAATATACAAAGATCCCATTCTTTTAAAGGGCACATTAAATTTTTCAGTATACTCATCAAACATTAAATTCCCTTTTCTTATTAGTGATGAGCTAACACTATCATTACATTCTAAACCATCATATACTGTTGCACTATTGATAAGAGCAGCATCTGCTCCTATATCATAATCTTTTTCTATTACTGCTATATTTAAATTATATTTTGAAAGTTCATAGGCTACAGCGCATCCTATCATTCCGCCACCTAGAACTAATACATCGTAATCCATATATCCTCCATATTACAAATTTTTAAATGCTCCATCTTAATATGATTGGAGCATTTAAAATATCTTTTATCTATTTCAATAATTGATCTAATTTTTCACCTAAATCATTTATATAATCACCATATTTGCCCCATTCCCCTTGCTTTTGTGATTCTATAGCTTTATTATATATATCTTTAATTTCATTTAATTCATTTTTATTTAAATTAGATTTATTATTCTCATCTTTACCTTTATCCTCATAGTTAAATAATTGAACCAATGCCTCATCTACACTTGGTGCTAATACAATTTTATCTGAATATCCAACTATAACATTTCTCATTTCAGGAATACTTTTCTCTCCAGCAGCTCTTAGATATAATGGTTCTACATATAATAAAGAGTCCTTTATAGGAACTATTATAGTATCTCCAAATTGAACTTCTGAACCTTTTGTATCCCAAAGAGAAAGTTCTTTTGAAATTTCTGGGTCTTGATGTATTTTCTTTTGAAATAACATAGGACTATATACAGTACCTCCAGTTGGAAATTTGTATAAAAACATTTTACCATAGTTTTCATCGTCCATTCTTACTCCAAACATAGATACCATATTATCTCTGCCCTTTGTATTAAAATACTCTAGAACAACCATTTCGTCCTTTTCTTCTCCAGGTAACCTCATTATAACATATGATGCATCTCTTTCTTTTTCTTCTTCATTAATTTTTTCTTTATTGCTTGAAATAGTCCAAACATCATCACCATTATAAAATATTCCTGCATCTTTTACATGATATTTTCCAAGTACTCTTGATTGTATATTAAATAAGTCTTCTGGATACTTAAAATGTGACTTTAAATTACTAGGCACTTTATCTATAGACTTAAATAATTCAGGGAAAATTTTAGAATAAGTTTGAGCTATTGGATCACTACTGTCAGATATATAAAAGTTTGTAGTTCCATCATAAGCATCTATAATCACCTTAACAGAATTTCTAATATAATTAATTCCGTCAATTGGTTGAGAAAATGGAAACTTATTACTTACTGTATATCCATCTAATATCCAATATAATTTACCATCTTCCACTACAATATATGGGTCTTTATCATATTTTATAAAGGGAGCTATTTTTTTAGCCCTTTCCGTGATATTTCTATTAATTAATATTTTACTATCTTTTGTTATATCTTGTGAAAGTAAAAACTTAGGGTTTTGATATTTTATTGCAAATATAAGTCTATTAATTAAATTCATTCTTATTCCAGCATTTCCATCATAATTATTAGTGATGTTTTCTCCACGCATAGGATAATCTATTTCTCCTAATTTAGTGTTTACAATGCTATAATCATTTGTACTTTCGCCAAAATATATTCTAGGATTATCTAATTTTAAATCAGTTTTATTTTCTATAGGAATATTTCCAATAACAAAATCAGGCTGCCCTTCACTTGTAACGGAATTTACCTTGCTCATTGTAACACCATAACCATGAGTATATGCCAAATGCCTATTTTGCCATGTATTAGAATTTTCATCTAGTTTATCTAAATCCAATTCTCTAGCAGATATAAAAACTTGACTATATTTATTATTAATATTATATCTATCAATGTCCATATCTTTAAATCCATAATAATATCTTATATATTGAAATTGATTATTAAATTCTAAAGCTGGTTTCACTGAATTAATTTTTATATTATCAATTATATCTTTGCTTTCCACTATATCTTTTCCCATTAAGTTATTGTTTACATCAAAGTTGTTTTCTTCTATATCATCTATATTAAAACCTAGTTTTGTATACTTTATATTTTGCTCTATATAAGGCTTTTCCAATGTTTTTTCATTAGATTGCACCACAAATCCTTGTACTCCTATAGATGCTATATTTTCTCCTATTATTAAAATTGCTATTAAACAAACAGACATAAATATTGGCTTAAATTTTTTTTTCATTACACTTAAAAATACTACTACAGAGCAAACTAGCGATGCTATTGATATAGCTCTATAAAATTTCAAACTTACCTTAGCATCTGTATAGCTAGTACCAAAAACTGTCCCTCTTGGAGAGTAAACTAAATCCCATCCCTTTACCATATAACCTATTGCTAAAAAAATCATTATTAATGCTGTTAAAACAGCTAATTGTTTTCCAGCAAAAGTTGTCATTCCACTTTTAAAGTCCTTTATTATATTATTTTTTACTATCTTATTTTTTATTTTATCCTTTGTAACAAAAGATATATATATTATAAATGTAATTATAACTAACATTACAACTAATATAATCCCCATATTATACAAAGACCTTATAAGTGGTAATTTAAATATAAAGAAAGATATATCTTTATTAAATATAGGGTCAGCAATGTTAAAATTAGTAGAATCCTTAAACTCTAATATTTTATACCAATATGAAAAAGAAAATATAAAAGAAATTATTAAAGATATAATACCATTTATAAATAAAAATTTGTTTAATTTCTTTTTCTCATCTTTTCTATTTATTTCTATTACCTTTTTAACTTTCCTTATATTAGGTCTTAAACTTAAATAATATAGCGTAATTGCTATAAATATTATCATAAATATAGGAATCATAAGTTTTAATATTGATACTACTTGCTTAAAGTAAATAGGTAAATATTCAATTTCTTTAAACCATTGATAGTCTACTATTATACTTATACCTGATACTATTGCAGCTAATATAATAGCTATTACTATAAGACTATATGCTCCTATTCTTTTTTTACTTGCCACCTTATCACCTCTTAATTATCTATTAAAATATTCTCATCCTTTAACTCTTTTAAAATATTCTCCATATCTTCAATACTATCTACAGTTATAGTATGTATATGTATTCCATTAGTTAATTTAAATAACGGCTCTACTTCCGACTTATCAAATTTATCATTAAATTTTTCAACATCATTCAAATTTTTAATCATCAATATAGCTTTTATCTCTCCATATAATGGATGTTCTACTATTACATCCTCCACTGTACCTCCATATTTAACTACGGTTTTTAATTCTTTATATACATCTTCTCTATCATGATTTACTGCTATCACCTTTCTAATTCTAGTGTTTTCATACCTGGTAATTAAGTATCCTTCTGGTGTAGCTATTATATTATTTCCTTCCGCTCTTAATATAGCTATATCTTTTACTATAACCTGTCTTGTTACATTAAATTTTGTTGCCAATTCTTGACCTTTTATCGGTAGTTTACTTTCTAAGAATATAGCTTTTATATCCTCTCTACGTTCTTTTGAACTCATAAGATCCTCCTTTGATTTTATCAATTTTTTGACTTTAGTTTGTTTTTAATTTTTGTCATCACTGGCCCTTAAAATGTTTATTTCTACATTATCGACATTATAGTTATGATGATTTCTAACTAAATTTAAAAACTCTTTGCTATAATTATTCTCTTTAAGTAGTTTATATCCCTCTTTATCATGATTATAATATATGTCTATAGCTTTAATATTATCTAAATTTTTAAGTTTTCCTTTTGAAAATTTATCTAAAATTACTAAAATAGACTTTTGTATTGGATTTAAATTCTTTTTAATTTTTCCAATATCATGCAATAAGCCTGCTTTTATTAAATCATTTTTTACAATACTTAAATCTTCATTCTTTATGTTGTTCTTTAGAAAAAAATTTTTTATATCTTTAGCTACATCAATACAATGTTTTTGGTCATAAACCTTTAATTTGAAAAATAACTCCTTTTCTTTATCACTTAAGTAGTTATTAATAAAAATAATATCATCTTCAGTGACTTTTGCAGTTATTGCTTTAAAAAACTGACCAACTCTATAAAAAAACATAATATTCTCCTTTTTATTTAACACTATATTCAATAATACATCTTAACAATATTTTTTTAAACATTATAACTTTATTTTCAAAAATAAAAGCTACAAATTTAGCTTTTAAATATATTTTTATATTAATTATTTTCTCTAAAAAATATATTTATATTATACTAAATTTATAGCTTTAAATTTAAATTAGTTTATTTCTATAGCTCCCATATTATTTTTAATATCAACATTAAATCTTTTATTTATAGTCTTATCTTCTACAATTTTAAAATTATTTTTAATTTTTCCCATATCATTAGAAGTTTTTAAATCTATATTTTTTCCTTCATTTTTAACTTTTAGTTTTACTAACCCCATATCATTTTCTAATATTAAATTTCTATTTAAAAATTCAAAAGATGCCTCAATAGATCCAGCATTAGATACAGCAGTCAAGCTTCCATACTCTACATCTTCTTTGTTATTTACAATATATTTAATGCCACCCATATCACTAGTTAATTTTCCATTTAAACAGTCTACATTATATATTTCTAATTTTCCCATGTTAACACTAGCATTAATATTATTAGCTATAAAATATTCAGTAGAATTTATTTTTATGGATCCTAAATCTGAACTTAAATCACCATCTGAAAATAGAACATTATCTAATTCTATATTTCCCAAATGATTTGTTACATTTAGTTTATTAATTTTAAATTCCTTCGGAATTTCTAACAATATCTTATATCCACCTTTATTATTTTTCATATTTTCACTATTGACACTCTCTATATTTAAAGTATCTTCTTTTATATTTATATCACCCTTATATTTATAATCTACACTAACTTTTAATTTATCTATATTTTTATTCTCTTTTATTTGTATATTAGATAAATCACTTTTTATAGAAATATTTTTAATTTCATCTAAATTTAATTCTTTCTCTAAATGTTTAGCATTATTATCCTCAATATTATTAAAAGCATCTTCAACATCATTGATTATATATTTTGAAAATTTCCCCAAATCTATATTTGCATTTTTTAATTCATTTAAATTAAATGTCTTTATGGAAACTATTAATCCTATTGTAAAGGTGCAAAAACATACTATAGCCATAACTTTTAGAACTTTATTAAATTTTTTCATACTACTCACCTCTAGCAAAATTTTTATTCCAATTTATATATTTTTTTGATAAAATCACAATTCCATAAGTTAAGAAATATATACCTATTAATAATAAAACTATAGCTGATAATATTGTTAACATACAAAATAACGGAAATATAGTTAATTTATTTATTATAGTTGTAAATATTAAACCTATAGTTGCGATAGCTACAAATGGTAATGAAATTACAAGACTTATAGCTATACCTATTATTCCTGATACTATCGGAAATAATATACTAACAAGTATTAAATTTAGTATAACAAGTATTACTATATTAATAGAACTATAAGTTACTTTATTTTTATTTGGAACTATTAAATGATTTCTATTTATTATTCCTTGTTCACATAAATTTTCTATAATTTGCTCTGGGGTTCCAAGTTCCTTACAAATAGTATCTTCTGTTTTTCCCTCTTCTCGCCCATGTATAAAATATTCTTCATAATCCTTTAAAATATCCTCTAAAGTATATTTATCTAACTCTTTAAGTCCATTTTTTAATTGAGCTAAAAACTCATCTTTACTCATATTATTCCTCCTAAACTCCTTTATAAATTATACCAACTTAATTTTTATCTATTTCCTCAATAAATAAATTAATTTTACTACAAAAATCTAGCCACTCCTCTTTTAAACTCTTAGCTCTTATTCTGCCTTCTTCTGTTAATCTGAAATATTTTCTTGCTGGCCCTTCTGAAGATTCTACTAAATATGTGGTTAGATATCCATCTGATGTTAATCTTCTTAATAATGGATATAATGTACCATCTGCTGTTTTTATATATTTATCTAAACTTTTGACAAGCTCGTAACTATACAAATCTTCTTTAGATAATAACATAAGAACACACATTTCTAATACTCCTTTTTTAAATTGTATACTCATAAAAAACCCCTTGTAAAATATATTATTCACTAGTGATTAATAATCACTACTTAGTTATATTATATACCTTTTTTTAGAAATTGCAACGATATTTTTGGTTAATATTTCAAATTTAATTTTAAACAATAAAAAAAACAGTTCAAATGAACTGTTTTGGTGGAGATAAAGAGATTCGAACTCTTGACCCCCTGCGTGCAAGGCAGGTGCTCTCCCAACTGAGCTATACCCCCAAATATGGTGGACCTTCAGGGACTCGAACCCCGGACCTACCGGTTATGAGCCGGTTGCTCTAACCAACTGAGCTAAAGATCCTTGCTTACCTGGCAACAACCTACCCTCCCACACAGTCTCCCGTGCAGTACTCTCGGCGTCTAGAGGCTTAACTTGCCTGTTCGGAATGGAAAGGAGTGTTACCCTCTAAACCATCATCACCAGATTAAAATTCTTATAAACTTCGTATTTCATCGTTTCCTAGAACTACTCGTTTCTAATAATTTTTTTAAACTACTTTATTATTTTATCTAATAATGTAACATTTGTCAACATTATTTTTTACTTTTTAAGAGTTTGTTCTCTGAAAATTGCACAGTGATTATATTAGGTCAAGCCCTCGACTTATTAGTATGAGTCAGCTGAACATGTTACCATGCTTACACCCCTCACCTATCAACCTGATGTTCTTTCAG
>NZ_JAHLNC010000015.1:0-42453 GCF_018916625.1 Clostridium senegalense | reverse complement strand
TTTTCTAACATTTCATCATAATCTAGCCAGTAGTATTTTTCTCCATTAAAAACTTTAGATATAAATTTATTATGATTTTTAAATATATAATCTAAAATTAAAATATCATCAAAACTAACCTTTGCTTTAATAGCCTCAACTTCATTAAAATTTAATTCATATAACATAAATAAACCCTCCTAAAATTAAGCTCTCACTATTCATATATGCATTAAGAGGAGAGAGTTCCGACTCTTTTTTATGTTTTTTAAAAGAAATTAGCAAGTTTATTCAGTTTTATATTACTTTTAAATTTAATTGTAAATAAAGAAAAATAAACAGTAAGTGTTCATCAAAAATAAACTAATAAACTTCTGAATAGAAACCAAATATAAAACCATTTATGGTCAAGTATTGATATGAATGAATTAGCCTTGTACTTAGAGAGTAATCTAGGTATAAGTTTTTTTTATCTAGTCTAAATCCAGTAAAATCAATCGTTTGGAGTATGTAAGGTAGGAGCTCTCGAAAGAGCCCTTTTTCTATAAGTAAATAAATCCAACCAAAGCACCGCAGGTGCATGTATAGGTAGTGGCAAAGTTGTTAAAGGCAGTAGTAGTAAGGGGTTGATAAGTATAGTACCAAAAAACAAAAGTATAATTATGTTAAAATACAGGTAAAGAGTTAATTATAGGGGGATTAATATTAATAAGTTACAAGAGTTAAAAATGTGGATTGATAACGATGAAGTAGATTTAGAAGAAGTAAAATTTTAAATATTGGAATATAAAGAAATAAGGTCTTGGCATACAAAAGAGTGGAAGGAGTTAAGAGATAGGTATTAAAAGATTCATGTGAACAATGTGGGAGTAAAGAAAAACTCACAGTTAAACATACATGGTATCCAGATAATTATACTGATATTAAACATAGGATATTATTAAAATATGAACAAATATTAAGATAAGAATATTCAGAATAGAAGATAGGGAAATAGAAGAATAGTATGATTTCTATGACTTAAATATATCTAATGAAAACCATACAAGAATAGATAGAAATTATTAAATATTTAATGAAATTTATAGCAAGATAGAAAAATATAGAGCTATAAAAATATGAGTAGAAATCAGTTTGTTATTGATGAAAAAGAAATTTTTACTATGTATTATAAAACAAAATTTCATTTATCAAATAATATGATAAATGAAATAGATAAATATTTTGATGTAAATACAAAAGGATGAGAGAATGTAAAAGAAGTTATGAAAAATTAGAAGTGTTAATAGAGTGTTTAGAAAAAAGGATACTTGAGTTTAATATAGTATATAAATAAATATAAGTATATAATATAATTATAGTAAGGAGGGGTATAATGTCAAATTTTATAATGAATGGTAAAATAGTAAATAGTGATGGAAACTTTTCAAAGGCAAAAATAAAGGATTTAAAGTACTTTATAAGAGATTATGAATTAGATGAAACTATATTTAAAAAATTACCTTTAGAATTATTAGGCAAAATAGATAATGATTTACCAATAAATGGTTCGAAGGAGTTGATAGATTTATTTGAAAAAATAGATGCTAAAAAAATAGACATACCTGAAGTGATTGAGAATATAAATTTTAATGGAGTTACAGAGGAGAATGAAATTATATTAAACTTTGTTAATGACGACTTGGTAGCTAGTGGGGTTTATAATTTTACATATCAATTTTTTGAAGAGCTATTTGATATGGGAAAATATGAAAAGTTTTGTTTCGAAAATAATTTACAAGATGTAATTAATGAAAATATAGTTAAATTGTTTGAAAAATTCAAAGAAACAAAAAAGCAATATAGATTAATAGAACAAAATGAAAAATGGTATTTAAGAGGAATAACATCTATCAAATATAATAATTATGATAATAATATTGCCATATATATTACAATGTTGCTTTTAAGTAAATTATCTATAGATAGGAATATAGGGATAAGTGTAAAATCTGCATATATAAGTGATTCAGATATTAAGGTGTTCTTTGAGCAAGATAACTATAAGAAAGTTGATGGCGTTGGTAATGTATATTTTGGTGTATTATTAACAAATGGAGAAATTAGAAACAGCCAATTTTCTCTTGAAGTATATTACAGAATAGAAGATGAAAATTTATCATTTACGGCAATTCCAGAATTAAAAGATTCAATATTTAGTATAAATCATACATTAAGAGTAGATTGGTTAATTACTAAAGTTCAAAAAATTGATGAATTAATAAATATTGAAAATAGTATGCTAAAATATATAAAAGCTATAAAAGATATAAAAGTATTATCTGAAAATGTATTATATAACTTAATGTTAAAAATAACTCAATCTAGAATACTTATTTCAGAAACAAAAGAAAATTTTAAAAACATATATGATAAGAATTTAATTAATAATTCAATGACATTATTACAAGTTTTTGATAAAGTAGATAAAATAACTATTGATATTGATGAAAAAATATATTTACAGAGGATTTATAATGAAATAATAAAAGATTTGACTAATAGATAAATAACGTAAATTATGTGATATATATAATTGTATATATCATATATGTTCATCAAAAATAACTTTTGAATGAAATAACAAAGTTCTGAATAGAAATCAAATACAAAACCATTTATGGTCAAGTAGTGCATGAAAAAATTAGCCTTGTGCTTAGAGAATAATCTAGGTATAAGTTTTTTTTAGTCTAAATTCAGTAAAATCAATGGCTTTAGATATGTAAGGTAGGAGCTCTTGAAAGAGTTCCTTTTTCTATGGGTAAATAAATCCACCAAAAGCACCGGATGTACCTGTATAGGTAGTAACAAAGCTGCTAAAGGTAGTGGTGGTGAGGGTGGTTCAGAGCATTGATATAAAGGAACAGTAATTTATCTATTTTATTAGTTTGGTTTTACATATATTGATATTATAGTAAAATTATTTACATATAAAGAAAACATTTACAATAAGAATAATAGTTGTTAAAATTATATACGGAAATAATAAATTTATATGTGTTAAAGGAGGATATAAAGGTGAATTGTCCTAATTGTGGAAAAGAAAATGAAAATGGGAGTTTATTTTGTAATCAATGCGGAAATAAATTTTTGTTAGAAGAAAAAGAAGAAATTTTAGAAAAAGAAGACGTGATTGAAAAAAATTTAAACAAAAGTCCTAAAAAAATAGTATCAAAAAAAGCAGTAGCGGTAGTTATAATAAGTTTAATTATAATAAGTGCTTTAGGTATAATAGGTGGAATAACTTATAAAAATGGAGCAATTCTTAAATTTAAGAGCCAAATCAAAAATAATAACAAATCTGAAGCAATAAAAGTATTTAGCAATAAGATAAAAGGTCATCCAGATAAAGAAAATAAAGCTAAGATTATTTTACAAGATGAAGCTACTAAAAATAAAGAATTATTTAAAGCAGAAAAAATAAGTTATGAAGATGCACAAAAAAAAGTAGATATAATAAAAAGTATAGATAACCTATCTGATAAAATTAATATTTCAGTAATAGATATAACTAATATTCATAATTCAAGAGAAGCTTTTAAAAAAGCTGAAGAATTTGTAAAACAAGGTGACATAGTTAGTAGTATAAAAGAATATAATAAGGTTTTAAAAGATGATAAAAATTACTCAAAAGCTCAAGACGAAATAAAAAAAAATACAGAACAATATAGGAAAGAGGTTTTGAAAAAATCTCAAGAATGTGAAGAAAATCAAAAATATGATGAAGCAATATAGGTTTTAGCTGAGGCTATAGAAATAATTCCAGAGAATTCAGAATTAATCGCTAAAAGTGAAGATTATAAGAAAATAAAAGAAGAGAAACTGATAACGGAATTACAAAGTAATCAAGAGTTAAGTATAATTGATTGCATGGTTATACCAGATTACTTTGAAGTTAATGATGAGGCTAGAGTTATTGTTAAAAACAATACTGATAAGGTTGTCAAAAAATTTACCATAGGTATTCTTATGTATGATGAAAATGGATATCCTATTAAATCAGGTGTACTTGCTGGTGGAAGTCACTTATTTAATGGTAAGTCGGATTCGGCAAATATACAAGCTGGACAAACATTTGGATATGATAGAGCATGGAATATATATACAGATTATGGTACTGTAAAGCAGATAATTGCATGTGTAAAAACTGTTGAATATTATGATGGAAGTAAGTGGAGTAATGATTATTATACTTATTGGGAAAAAGAACATTTGAAGAATCCTCTTAAATAATTTATAAATATATAGAAAAATTGAAGTTATTTATGAAATTAAAATTAGCAAAAGTAAATATTAACTTAAAAGGAGAATTAAATTAGTTTTATAAAATGAGGTAGCAATTATGAAGAAAAAAGTATTTATAATAATTTCAGTAGCAATAATTTTGATTTATTTATTCTATCCAGATACTCTATCATCTAAAATTGATTTAGAAAAATTATCTCAGACAGATAATTTTAAGCTAGAATTTATTCATAGAAATAATATATTAGAAGGTGGAGATGTAACGATTATATCTAATCAAAGTGACATTAATAAATTTATAGATTTAATATCTAATTATAAATGTGTTCGAGATGTAGTTCTTACTAAAAAATTAGATAAAGTAGAAACTTATAACATTAATTTTAGAATTAATGATGGAATTGTAGGTTCCATGTATTTTAGTGAAAGTTATGTATATTTAAATATAGAGGATTCAATAATAAAAAGAAAAAGATATATTATGCTTGATTATATAGATTTTAAACTTTTAAATAAATTTGTGGAATCGTTGAAATAAGTACATTTAAGTATAATATCTAAGTAGGGAAGAGTATTTTTATATTTAATCAATAAACTATAATACAGATTATTAGATTAAGAATAAAAAAAGTTCTATATCATCATAAAAAAGGTCATAATTAAATTTATGGCCTTTTTATGACAATAAAATAATGAAAAAATATGATAAATTGATTATGAATTTAATATTAGATATTGCTTTTATAAGTTCGGTAGGAAAAATATATAGGTTAAATTTTGAATTTATATTACCATAAGTTAAAATATAATTATATTGTTTAAAAAATTATTATTATTAGATGTAATTACAATTAAAAATAATTGAAAAAATTGTTAAACTTACAATTAGTAAAAAGGTAGTAGCAATTTGAAAAATAATTTTATTGATAAAAGAGAATTAATAGTGTTTTTAGTAACACAGGATTTATAGTTAGATTATGAGGTAGTTGTCAAAAAAATTATCATAAGAAAATCAGAAAAAACAAGAAAAATGGTATACACATTTCAAAAAAGACAAATATAAAGCACTATGGGACTTAGGGGTTAATGAAAAAGAAGATTGGATGTCACCTACTATAACTTTTCTGTTTATATTTACACTTTCAACACAATCAGATATTGAATTTGTCAGGGAAGAGGCTAACTTAACTTTGTCAGAATATGAAGTTGAAGATATTAAGAAAATATTCCATTTTCAATTGGAATGGAATTTATTAATAATCATTGGATTGAATTTGTTTGGTCGAAAATTAATGAAGTATATAAAAGAAATATCTAATTACAATGGAACGGTTAAAGAGTTTTTATTAGAACGAAATACTAATATAAATAAACTACCATTAAGCTTATACTCTTAAAACTTATCAAATCAAAACCATTGTTAAAATGGATTTAATAATATTATGTAAAATAGTATTCAAAATTGAAATTGTGTTATAATAATAAAAAATAGGAATAGTTCAAATTTAAAGGCGATGATTATTATAAAAAATGATAATTATTATAGAGTATTTCAGTTAATAGACATGTATTAACAGTAGGAGAAATTTAGGATGAAAATAAAGTAAAAGGATTTATTTGAAAAGAATATTGATATAGATATTAACGGTGTTATTAAAATAGGACAAGTTGATGATGAAAATATAAAACAAGAACTAGAGGAGTATGTGGTTACTAATGAACTAAGAGGACATATAGATGAATTTTTTGAAGCATATAAAAAAGGGGTAATAAGTAATATAAATAATATGGGTGTTTGGCTTCAAGGTTTTTTGGTAGTGGCAAATCACACCTTTTAAAAATATTATTTTATCTAGAAGTTTTTGAAACTTTAGATGTATATGATTTTAAAGAAAAAATTAAGAAAAATATAATTGAAGAGTTTGATAACCTTTATAATAGAGTTGAAAGTGCAAACAGTTTTGCTATACTTTCCTCAATGTCAGACCTTTCAGAAAAGGTAGATCCTGTACCAGAGGTTGTCATTAAAACTAAAATGTTAAGTATGAGAGAGTTTGTAAAAGGACAAAAAACTATAAAGAATAATGAGGATATAGATGCTGTTGTGGAAAGTTTAAGAAGAAAGTTAAAGGAAGAATTAGAGAAAGATACTATCATAAGTTTGATTTTAAATAAAAAATTCTAGGAGCGATTAAGATGAATGGAATATTAGATAAATATGATGAATCAATTAATTTAACTTATAATTACACATATAGGATGCTTACACATTTAAAAAATATAAGAGATAACTATAGAGATTTGAAAAATGCAGATGAGATAACATTAGAAGTGTATAGGGATTCTATAATAAAAAAATATGAAACTTTAGAGGATTTAACATGGAAGTTGTTATCTAAAATTTTTAAGGCTGATGGGCTTGAAATAAATAGTCCAAGAGGTTGCTATAAACATGCTTTCAAAGAGGGATTAATAGAAGATATGATTGTTTGGAATGATATATTACTTGCAAGAAATTCAACTGCCCATATATATGATGAAAGTGATTATGAAGCAATAAAAAATGACATAATAGAGAAATATATAGGAGCTATAGAAAACCTTTTAAATAAAATATTAATGGAGAAGTTATAATATGTATGGTATAGAAGAAAAAGTATATAAAAAGTTAACTTCATATTTTGAGAACAATAAGTATATAAAAAAAATTGTGTTATTTGGGTCAAGAGCAAAGGGCACATATAATTATAACTCTGATATAGACCTTGGAATTTTATGTGATAAAAAGTATAAAGGTACTATAGCACAGGATTTAGATGAAATTGTAGGAGTATATTCTCTAGATATTGTTTTTTTAGATAGTATGAATGAAGAAATAAAATTACAAATAGAGAGAGATGGAATAGAAATTTATAAAAATCTATGATAAGTAAAGTAGGGATTAAAGTATATAAAAGTTATAATATATTTTCTGTTTTTTAAGTAGATTACCAGATAAGAGAAGAAAATATGTAAAAGAAATATCTCCTAACTCAATATTAGTATCAGTTGGTCAAACAACTGTTGCAAATCTTTTTTTATAATATGTCTCAAAGAAAAATTGGACTTGTAGGCATGTGGGATACTGTAGCTTTTAATGAAGTGGCAAGAATAACATTTAAAGATAAAGATGGTATTCAAATAATGAAAGATTATATGGCTTCTGGTTCATTTGCGAGAGGTAAAGAAGAGAAGGCAGCCTCTGCATTTGTGGTGTTTGTGGGAAATATAAATCAAAGTGTAGATGTGCTTTTGAAAACATCTCATTTATTTGAACCATTCCCAGAGGCTATGGCTTATGATTCAGCTTTCTTTGATAGAATGCATTTTTACTTACCAGGATGGGAAATACCAAAAATGAGACCAGAGCTTATAACAAATAGTTTTGGATTTATAACGGATTATCTTTCAGAATACTTAAGAGATATGCGAAAAAGAACTTATGGAGACACTATTGATAAATACTTTAAATTAGGCAACAATTTAAATCAAAGGGATGTTATAGCAGTTAGAAAAACAGTATCAGGTCTTGTTAAACTTTTATATCCTCACGGAGAATATGAAAAAGAAGATGTAGAAGAAGTATTAAAATATGCTTTAGTTGGAAGAAGAAGAGTAAAAGAGCAATTAAAGAAAATTGGTGGAATGGAATTTTATGATGTTCATTTTTCTTACATAGATAATGAAACCATGGAAGAAAATTTTACCTCAGTTCCAGAACAAGGATCAGGTTCATTAATACCAGAAGGAGCATCAAAGGCAGGTCATGTCTATACTATTGGTATAGGTGATTCTGGAATGATAGGTGTTTATAAACTTGAAACGGAAGTAGTATCAGGGAATGGTAAGTTTGAAAAAACAGGAGTAGGTTCTTATAGAGAGGCAAAGGAAAGCATTGAAACAGCATTTAGATATTTTAAAGCCAATAGCAAAAATATAAGTGCATCTATATCAACTACTCAAAAAGATTATTTAATGCATGTACAAGATGTAAATGGAGTTGGAATGACTTCAAGTTTGTCATTAGCAACGATAATAGCAATGTGTTCAGGGGCACTTATGAAACCAGTGCAAAGCCAATTAGTAGTATTAGGTTCTGTAAGTATAGGTGGAACAGTAAATAAGGTAGAAGATTTTGCAAATACATTACAAGTTTGTTTTGATGCAGGGGCAAAGAAAATTTTACTACCAATGGTAAATGCAGCAGACATAGGAACAGTCCCACCAGAATTGTTTGCTAAATTTCAAATAATGTTTTATAGCACAGCAGAAGATGCTATATTTAAAGCATTGGGAGTTATATAGGGTTCCAAGTTGACTCTTAAATTTATTCATTCCAAAACTTGGACACCTAAAATAGTGAGACATGCTTTGAATCATTTAGAATTTAACACTACATTTTATATGAAAATATTTTAAACTTAAACTATTCACTCTTAACTAAAAAAGTCTGTTAGTTATTGATAAAATATTAATTTAGGTTTTCTCATTTGATAAATAAATTTAAGATTTGATTTGAAACCCTATAATATATAAAGGTCATAATTAATTTTATGGCCTTTTAGTGTTATAAAATAAGAATTTTGTGAAATAACTCTTATTTTATAATAAAAGTAGAAAGTCTATTTGTTTACAGAGATTATTTAGGTTGGTAGTATTATTCTATGATTATAATATTAAATCGCAAAATTACAATTAAAAGACACTTGTATTATAGGATAAATTAATAGTTAGATGACTAACAATCTGAATAAGTAATAGTTGGTGAATAAGTAGGAAAAAATTGCTATACTCTTCGTAGAATTGTTATAAATATATAATAATCAAGGGGGAATTTATTATGAATTTAAGAAAAAGAAAGTTGATAGCAATTTTAGCTACAGTTATTGTAGGGACAAGTGTTTTAATGGGATGTTCCAATAAGACAAAGGAAGCTACAACTACTAATGTTGAAAGTAAAGAAAAACTTGTAGTTGGAGTATCTACAGAATATTTTCCATGGTGCTTTAAAGAAAATGATACATCGAAGGGATTTGAAGTTGATGTTTGGAATGAAATAGGTAAAAGAACTGGGTATGAAATAGAATTTCAGACTGCTAAGTTTAGCGGACTTATGGGTATGTTAGACGCTGGAAAAGTTGATACTGTTGCACATCAAATGTCTACTACAGAGGAGAGAAAAGCAAAGTATGATTTTTCAGATACATATGCATATAGTAAGTATAAATTTATAGTTCCAAAAGACGGTAGCATAACTAAGATGGAGCAGTTAAAGGGTAAAAAAGTAGGCTGTGTATTAGGGGGAAATGGAGAAAAAACATTAAATGAAATAAACGAAAAGGAAAATCTACAATTAGAGATTATAACTTTTGATGGAGTGCCAATGGAAAAAGACGTAGAGAATGGAAGACTTGATGCAGCATGGTTATCAGAAGTTAAAGCAAAAACAACTATAGAACAAGGTAATTTAAATTTAAAAATATCAGATATAGATACTGGAGTTTATGAAATAAATCAATATCCCTTTAGAAAAGAAGAAAAAAATAAAGAAATTATAGAAAAAGTTAATGAAGCGATAAATAAGATGCATGAAGATGGAAAACTTACAGAAATATCTGAGAAATGGTTTAGGTTAGACACTACTAAAGAAAGCAACTAAGGTGAAAATATGGTTATATTTGATTTAGACTTTGCATTAAACCTAATACCATTAATGTTGAAATACTTAATGGTAACTTTAAAATTATCTTTTTTATCTTTAATATTTGCTTTGATTTTAGGGGTTATATTAGCAATAATCGTAGATGCAAAGGTTCCAATGCTTTCATTTATAGCGAAAGTGTATGTTTCCTTTTTTAGAGGAACTCCGCTAGTTGCTCAGTTATTTTTTATATACTTTGGATTGATACAGATTATACCTATGTTAAAAGGATTATCAGCTTTTACATCAGCGGTAATTGCTCTTAGTTTAAATGCAGCAGCCTATTGCTCAGAAAGCCTACGAGGCGCAATAAGTTCTATAGACAAGGGACAGATGGAGGCAGCTTATGCCTTTGGTATGACGTATTATCAAGGTATGATAAGAATTGTATTACCACAAGCTATAAAGGTTGCAATACCTACCTTAGTAAATGTATTTGCAGATATAGTAAAAGGTTCATCATTAGCATTTACTATAGGCGTCACGGAAATTATGGCAACGGCTCAATCAGAGGCTGCAGCTCAATATAAATTTTTGGAGGCGTTTACTTGTGTAATATTAGTTTACTGGGCATTAAGTGGAATTATTTCTATTATACAAAGTAAACTTGAAAAGGTATTCAGTAAAGCTTAATGAGGAGTTTTTTATGTTACAGATAAATAATTTAAATAAAAGTTTTGGAGAAAATAAAGTATTAAAAAACGTAAATTTGAATATAAAAAAGGGTGAAGTAGTAACAATTGTTGGCCCTTCAGGCACAGGAAAGTCAACGCTTCTTAGATGTATAAATTTTTTGGAAAGAGCAGAAAGTGGAAAAATGACCTTTAAAGATTCAAAGATAGATTTTGAATCACCAAATAAAAGTCAGATATTAGATATAAGAAAAAGAACTGCTATGGTTTTTCAAAGTTATAATTTGTTTAAGAATAAAACAGCTATAGAAAACATTATGGAACCACTTACAACAGTAAGGAAAATAAGTAAGGTAGAAGCAAAAGAAATTGCAATTAATACTTTAAAGAAGGTGGGCCTTTATGATAAAAAAGATGCTTACCCATCTAAATTGTCTGGTGGTCAACAACAAAGAATAGCTATCGGTAGAGCACTTGCTGTTCAGCCAGAGATAATACTTATGGATGAGCCTACATCAGCTCTTGATCCAGAACTTGTATATGAGGTTTTAGAAGTTATAAAATCCTTAGCAAAAGAACATGTAACTATGATTATAGTCACACATGAAATGAATTTTGCTAGAGAAGTTTCAGATAAAATAATATTTATGGAAAATGGAAATATTGTTGAAGAGGGGAGTCCACAAGACCTTTTTAACAAAGAAAATAATACCCGATTAAGTAAGTTTGCTAAAAAATCTTATTAAATTATACAAAGGAAAAATTTATGTATGATAGGGTATAGAGTCTTTAATATAAGGAAGTATTATTAAGAATATTTTAAAAGTGACTTTTGTATTAATCAAGGGTCACTTTTAGTCATTATTTTTTTAATATATAATGATTAAAAAAGAAAATTAGAATAGACAAATAAAAAGAGCTGAATAATTATTTTATTCAGCTCTGTATTGTTTAACTAATATTATTCCATCATAGCAACTAGTTTTTTGTTTAAAGCTAATAGGATTAATCCTATTACAATTGAAACTACAGCTATTCCACCGAATATTTCTAAGTGGCCTAAAGTTTCAGTATATGCTGCGATAACGCCTGCTAGTTTATTAGCAACGAAACTACTTAATAACCATACACCCATTAAGAATGATGCAAGTTTAGCTGGTGCTAATGAACTTACCATTGAAAGTCCTACTGGTGATAAACAAAGTTCTCCCATAGTATGAAGATAGTAAGCTCCTACTAACCATAACATGTTAGCTTTTATTGCAGTATCTTCTACGTTTCCGCCTCTTTGCATAACAGCTCCTACCATTAATAAGAAACCAATACCTAACATTATCATACCAATAGCCATCTTTGTAGGGATACTTAAATCACCTTTTTCTCTACTAGCTAGCTTAAGCCATAATTTTGATACAGGTATTCCAAATAATACTATAAATAGTGGGTTTAGTGATTGGAACCATGAAACTGGCATTTCCCATCCACCAATTCTTCTATTTACATAATCTTGAGTATAAATAGTAAGTGAACTTCCTGCTTGCTCAAAGCCTGTCCAGAAAACAACAACGAAAGCTGTTAATATACATATAACAATAGTTCTATTCTTTTCTTGTTTAGTTAAAGGCTTGTTTGCTTCTTTTTTATCTGTATTGTTTTTAGCCTTATTTACTGATTTTTTACCAATATCTCCAAGGTATTTTTGTGATAATAATGTGAATATGATTTGTCCTAAAATCATACCAAGACCAGCAGCTAAGAAACCATATCTAAATCCATAATGTATAATTTCACCTGCTTGTTTTGTTGCCATTAAATTCTCAGCTAAAGTACCGCATATAAGAGGAGCTAAAAATGATCCTACGTTTATTCCCATGTAGAAAATAGTAAACGCTGCATCTTTTCTTTTATCTCCTTCTGGATACAATTGTCCAACTAATGTTGAAATATTTGGTTTAAAGAAACCATTACCAACTATAAGTAAAAATAATCCTGTATATAATGCCATCATACTTTGATGTGAAAATAAAGTTAATTGACCAATAGCTATTATAATTCCACCAATGGTAATAGCTTTTCTTTGACCAATATATCTATCTGAAATATATCCACCGATTATTGGAGTAAGGTATACAAGTGCTGTAAAAGTACCATACATATTTAATGCTGATGCTTTATCAACGCCAAGACCGCCTCTTATAAATTCAGTAGTTAGATACATTACAAGTAAAGCTCTCATACCATAGTAACTAAATCTTTCCCACATCTCAGTAAAAAATAACAAATATAATCCTGGTGGGTGTTTCATCTTGCCAGTTTTGTTATTTGAAACTTCGTTGATCATGTCTTCGTTTGATTGTCTAAGTTCCATAATTAACCACTTCTTTCATTTATTTTTTGTACAGTTTATTTTCTGTTATTGTAATTTTATCAGCAATTTTGATATTTTACAAGTAAAAAATTGCATTTTTATGAACATATACATTATTTTTTAAATTTTAAACGTGTAAACTTATACATGAAAATACATAAATAAGCATTGTTTTAACATATATATTTCATTTTCTTAAAATAATGCAATTATTCATTCAATTGTAGCTGTGTCATGGTGTAGAATCACTTTTAATAACAGTTTTTCCATTAAATAATAGGAAAATATATTAAAAAAATATAATTATATAAGAAATAAAAAAATATATACTTTCCGTCTTTTGTAGTTAAATTCAATTTTTTCTGTTTAAAGTTTTTTAAAAAATAGGAAATTAAAAGACTGAAAATTTCAATAAATCAATATTTTTTGATGAAAAACCCCTAATAAACTAAGTTTGTTTAAATAATATTCATATGTATCCATTATGGTTAAAAATGTAATAAATTAAATTAAAATGAAATTAATATAAAAAAAATTAAATATTATTTTATAATAATATAAAATAAAAATTCAAATATTACACAAAATTTTTATAAAAAAAGGTTTCAACATTAAAATATTAAATGTCAAAACCTTTCAAATTTTGAGTGTTTATTAGTTGATTATAATGTTACTTCTTAAAGTTTCTTTATTATATCTGAGTAGAGTATTTTTATCATTGTTGTAATTTTTAATATACATTTCTGTGCTTATTTTTCCAGAGCTAATTAAATTTTGTTTAGTATCTGAGTCTATATAAAAATCTACAGTTGATACATTAAATGAATCTATAAAAATTGTCCTATCTTTGTCTTGTTGAGTTAGATAGGTATTTTCTTGATTTTCCATAAGAGTTGCAATAAGGTTCCAAGAAAAATTAAAAAATGAACTAATTTTATGATTTTTTGGTATAGCTGTATCTGTAAATATATCTAGCTTTTCTTTATTAACTAGTCTGAATCCTAAAGTTTCCTTGTTATACACGTATATAATATTTTCTTTTTGTTTTTTAAATTTTTTATAATAACTTGGAATTAAATAATGTTGAGCATCATGTACATATTTTATGCTATCAAATAACCTTATTGGATAATTAGACAGAACGCCTCCATCTACATAATAATAATGGTCTTTTTTTATAGATTTAAAAATTAGAGGGATTGACATGGAAATACGAATAGCATCTTTAATAGGCATATTTTCACAGAACTTATCTTCCGTAGAGAATGTTGCTACTAAATGGGTTGATAAATTTGTTCCTTGAAAAAACATGTCTTTAAATTCAGGATTACTTTTAATATCTTTAAAGGTAGAATTTTTATTGTTAGTTTTTTTATAAATTATTGATTCTATCCATTTAAGAAAAGCATTACCTTTAAACCATCCATAACCGTTGAAAAATAATCTATAAAGATTTCTAATTATTCCAATATCATTATCTAAAAAATCTTTAAAATCCAAGTTAGCTAATTCATCTCTAATTTCAGTAACTGTGTATCCTAAACCCACTAAAAGGGCAATAATAGCTCCAGCAGATGTTCCACCAACTCGCTTAATATTTTTAAGTATCCCTTCACTTTCTAATACTTCTAAGGCACCTACATATGCAATGCCTTTAATACCACCACCCTCAAAAACAAGGTTTTTAAAGTGATAACCCATAACACCACCTCCTTTAAATTAAAAGTACATATATTTTAAGTTTATGGAATATAAATACAAAATGTTCATGCATTGTAATTAAAGTGTATTTGAATAAGTTATAGAAAATAAGTTAGACATCATAATAAGGGGAAAAATTGGGTCAGTCCAGTTTCTTTTAAATTAAAGTGGAGTAAACTTCGGTTTGAGAGAAAATCTAAGCAGAAGTTAGTAATAAAGTGTGGCACCGTAACAAATGGGACAGGCACGACAAAGGTAGCTCCATAAAATAAAAATCAGCTCTTTAAATTTAGTTACCATAAATAAAAAAAGTTAGCCAGTCCCTAAAGCAGTTAAGAGTTAATAAGTAATAGTTAAAAGTTGAGGTAAAAACTGGATTAAATCCAGTTTCTTTTTAATTTAATAGAGTAAAATCTAAATTTAGGATATAAAATTAAGCTAAGATTATTATTTAAATGTAGCACCGTAACAAGAAGGACAGGTTCACTTAGGTTTTACCACCATAAAAAATTTTAATACTCAATAAAATAGGCTAGATAAAATAAAATAGCAAGCAAAGAACCAGTACTTGATCTACAAAGTAGCGTAGTTGTTAGGGAATGGCTTTGATTTATTAGTTAAAAAATATAAAATTAGGAGAGCATTAGATATTAGGTACTGGTTCTTTGATTATTAAGTTATGGGAATATAGTATTTGTGGAATCTGCAATTTAAACAAAGAAACTAGCCTAAAATGAACCTGTCCCTCTTGTTATGGAAGTAGAACTTTGAGCAATTGCTCGCTTGGATTTTTTTAGAAAAACTATAGAATATTGATTATTTAGGAGTTTTAGATAGCTCCTTAGAAATTACCAATGGACAAAAGATAATTTAAAAAATTAAGAATTAGGAATTAATAATTATGAATTAAGGAGGAAACTGGGCTACCAGTTTCTTTAAATTTAAGGGAGTAAATTTCAGTTTAAGATATAAAACCAAACAAAAGCAATGTTCAAAGTCTACAGCCGTAACAAGAAGGACAGGCGTACTGAAGGATATTTTCCGTAAGTTATTTTTTCAGTGAAATCGAAAGATTATCAATAAAATCTAAAGAAATCAAAGCCGGTCCTAAAATAGTAGCTTTGCTGCGTAGATGTTCGGGACCGACTTTGAGTAATATTGGAGAAAAACTAAAATAAACAAAAGCATCTAGCCCAAAGTATAGTAAAGTAGCCAATTACGTGTCTGTCCCTTTTGTAATGGAGGAAGAACTATAGGATATTGATCATTTAGGAGTTTTAGATAGTTAATAGTTAAAATTTCAGGAGGAAACTGGATAAAATCTAGTTTCTTTAAAATTTATAAATTAATTTTAAAATAATTTAATTTATTATGACACTTATGTTAATATAAATATGGTAAATGATACAAGAAAAATTAAAGTTGGAGAATAGTATGAAAAAAAGTAGAGATTTATTGTTAATAAGGTATATAACGATTTTTATATTAATGTTTCAGTTATTTATAAAGGGAGAAAATAGAAGTATTATATGCCTAGTTTTTATTTTAATGTTTATTATAAACAATCATTTAAGGATGTTTTATTTAGAAAAAGAGTATAGTGTTATTATTTCAATAATAGTAGAATTATTAGTTATACCTATTGCTCAAATGAAATTTGGAGGAATTATTGCTTTTTATTTGGTTGGAGTATCTATAGATTTATTTACTTTAAAAAATAAAGTGTTTAAATACATTTTAGGTACAATAGTTTTATTAATGGAAATTTTGATAAATGATAATAAAAATATTGAACAGATTATCATATATTTTATTTTATTTAGTACATTTTTGATACTTTTAAATTATATATCAAAAATTTATAGCACAAAAATAGAAGCTCAACATCTTTATGATAAGCTTAGAATTTCAGAAGAAAAGCTTATAAAAGCTAATAATGAATTAGAAGCGTGTGTATATTCTATTGAAGAACTTACTTTATTAAAAGAAAGAAACAGAATATCAAGAGAAATTCATGATAGTGTTGGACATGCATTATCTACAGCTATGATTCAATTATCTGCAATGGAAGCTGTATCTCAAAAAGAAAATAGTAAAGTGAAAGATATGGCAAAGAATTTAAGATTATTTATTAACGAAAGTTTTAAAGATGTTAAAAGGGCAGTAAATGAGCTTAAGCCAGATGAATATGATGATTATCAAGGTATTTTAAGAATTAAAGAGGTATGCAATAACTTTGAGAAAATGTCAGGTATTCAAGTTAAAACATTTATATCAAAAGGGGACTGGAATCTGTCTACAAAACAAGCTAATCATTTATATAGGGTAACTCAAGAGGTATTATCAAATTCATTAAGACATGGTAAGGCAAAAATGGTGAAAGTTATTATGAATTTTACTAAAGATGAATTTATAATATCATTTAAGGACAATGGAATAGGAACATCAAATATTGAAGAAAGTGGAGTTGGTCTTAAAAGTATTAGAGAAAGAGCTGAAGAAATAGAAGGAGTTGTAGATATAAAATCAAGTTATGGAAATGGTTTTTTTGTTAAAATTACAGTTCCAAGAGAAGAGGAGAGGTAAAAATGGACAAAATTAAACTTTTAATTGTGGATGATGAAAAATTAATAAGAGAAGGTTTAAAAGTAATGCTTTCTACATTTGATGATATTGAAGTTGTTGGTATGGCTGAAAACGGTTATAAAGCTTTAGAAATTTGTAAAAACACAGATGTAGACGTTGTCCTTATGGATATAAGGATGAAAGAGTGCGATGGCGTTATGGGAACAAGGCTTATTAAAGAGCAGTTTGCAAAAATAAAGATAATAATTCTGACAACATTTAAAGATAAAGAGTATATTCAAGAAGCATTAAAATATGGTGCTTTTGGATATATGCTTAAGGATAGTTCACATGATGTTATTTATAATGGAATAAAGACAGCATATAAGGGTAATATGGTAGTTCATCCTGACGTAGCAATAGAAATGATAGGAATTAATACAGTAATTAAAAAAGATATACATAAATATAATCTTATAGAAAAAGAGATAAAAATAATTAAAGCAATTGCTGGTGGATTAAGTAATAAAGAAATTGCAGAAGAATTATTTTTATCAGAAGGAACAATAAAAAATAATATTACAAACATACTTTCTAAATTAGATCTTAGAGATAGAACTCAAATTGCTATTTTCGCTTTTAAAAATGGAATAGTGACTTAAGTCATGTGTTTTAGTGACTTTAAGTTATAGTTGTCCCCTTAGTAATGCCTTATTATAGGATTAAGGAATTACTTAAGGGGGTTTTTTTATGAGCATTATAAAAGTAAAAAACGTAACAAAAAGATTTAATGATAAATTAGTTTTAGATAATATCAATTATGAAGTAAAAGAAGGAGAGATATTTGGTTTTATCGGTCCAAATGGTGCAGGAAAGTCAACATTAATAAATATAATGACTGGACTATTAACTCCAGATAGTGGAACTATTGAAGTGTGTGGATATGATATTTTAAAGGAGCCAATTAAGGCTAAAAAGTGTATAGGGTATGTTCCGCAAGAATTAGCTTTGATGGAGGAGCTTAATGCTTTAACCAATTTAGAGTTTTTTGGAGCATTATATGGTCTTAAAGGCAAACTTTTAAAAGAAAGAATAGAAGAAGTTCTTAAAATAACAGGTTTAGAAGAAAAGAAAAAACAAAAAGTAAAAAAATATTCAGGTGGTATGAAAAGGAGATTAAATCTAGCAGTGTCTATTTTACACCATCCTAAGGTTTTAATTTTAGATGAACCTACAGTTGGAGTAGATCCACAATCGAGAAATCATATATTTTCTTTTATAAAAAATATATGTAAGGAATGGGGAACAACTGTAATATATACTTCACACTATATGGAAGAGATTGAGGAACTTTGCAAGAATGTATTCATAATTGATTTAGGAAAAGAAATAGCGTATGGATGTAAGAATGAGATTAAAGCAGCTGTATTTTCTAATAACAAAGTTATGATTGATGCAGAAAATGTAAGTGGCGAAATAATTATGAAATTAAACAAAGTAGATGGAGTTATAAAGGTATCTGATAAAGATGGAATTATTACTTTAGTTATTAATTTAGATTTTAAACTTGCAAATGTACTTGCATTATTAGAAAAACAAAATATAAATATAAAGAAAATTAGTTATGAAGAAGTAAAGCTTGAAGATGTATTTTTATCATTAACAGGTAAAACATTAAGGGATTAGAGGTGTTAATTAGATGAAGCTATTTTATTATATAAAAACTACACTAAAAAGTATGATTGCAAATGGAAGTGTAACAATATTATATTTTATATTGTTTCCTATTATTCTTGCAACTTTTATGGGGTTTGTACAAAATACTGACAATGATAATCCGTTAAAGTTAAAACCTGTAGATGCCCAAATAATTGATAAAGATAATAGTGATATGTCAAAAGGGCTTATAGAATTATTAAATAGCAAGGAAATGAAAGATATTGTAAGTATTGTAGAAACAAAACCAGAGGTTGAAATAATAATAGATAAAGGTTATGAAAATAATATTTTATCTTTAAATAAAGGAAGTATAACTATAAATAAAAAAGTAGAAGAAAAAGGTTTAGTTACAAATACGTTAAAGTCTATCCTAGATAAATATCATCAAAATTTATATGTAGAATTATCAGGTAAAGACAAGGAAAGTTTAAATAAGATAATAGATGAATCAATAATAGAAAGCATAATAATAGATACACCTAATGAAAACAATTCCTATAAAAAAATGGCAGCATCTATGATTGGATTTGTAATAATTATGCAGACATATACATTAATCCAAAGTGGGTATGCAGATGTAAGTATTAATTTAGGAAAAAGAATAGGTGCAACACCAATAACTGAAATAGAATATTTTTTTATTGAATATGTAGCGTCATTAGTATATGTATTTATTATACTTATCATATATGTTATGTTCTTTAGAATATTACGTATAAGTTTTTTAGGGAATTTTGCACATCTTATTATATTAATACTAGTTGGAACTATATTATCAGCATCAATATCTAAATGTATATCAACTTTATTTGGTGCCAAATATGGAAAAATAGTAGGAACAGTGATATTTATGTTACCGATAATTGGAGGAGAATTATTTGGAATAAAAGCAAATAAAGCTGGGATTGTTGCACCAACACACTATTTAAACAATGCATTTTCTTTATATAATTTTAATGGAAATTTGCAAGGATGTGGTAAATGGTTAGCAGTTATATTGATAGGCTCAATTATTATGATTTTAATTGCTATAGTAAAGATAATTTTTCATGGGAGGAAAAAGAGATGCAGTTAATAAGATTAGTATTAATTAATATTAAAAGACAACTTAAAAATCCTTTTATGGTAGTAATGACGGCAATAGCTCCTATTTTTATAATTATGTCTATATATGGAATGGTTTTTACAAATACAGATGATAATGAAGTTAGAGGAAATATAGGAGTTATAGATAAAAGTAATTCAGAGTATTCTAGTAATATTATTGAAAAATTAAATGAAAAATATAGTGTTGATATATTAAATGGAGAAGTGTCAGATAATATTAATTTAATTCGTGATAATAAATTAGGTGGAATTTATGTTATAGAAAAAGATTTTAAAGAGATATTAGAAGGTGGTAGCGTTCCCAAAATTAAGTTTTATGTTAAAGAAAAAACTAATGGAACAATAATGTCAGAAAATATTATAACTGATTATATAAACAGTATTTTACAAGAAGATATTAGTAAAGGATTAAGTACCAATGCCATTGAAACCATTATTAAAGAAAATGATATAACGGATAAATCAGAATATAGGATGATTATATCAATGCTATGTTATTTTATGATGATTGGTGGTTCTATTATTACAGAAGAAATTATTAACCTTAAAGATCAAAATGTATTAAAAAGAGCGGTATCAACAGGTAACTCAGATAGAATAATACTTGGAAGTTTATTTTTATCAACATTTATAATTCAAGGTCTGTTAAGTAGTATAGCATTTTCAATATTAATATTTTTATTAAGAATTTCAAACTATAATGTAATTCAAGGAATTTTTGTTATATTCTTAGGCAGTTTAATTACAACATCTATAATATTAGCTGTAACAAGGTGGATTAAAAATAAAACTTTAGCAAGCTTATTTTTAGTTATTTTCGGACTAATATCATTTGGAATAGGAATCGTTAGTTCACATATGGAATCTTTAGAAAATGTTCCTATAATGTTAACAAGAATAAGTGCATTTTCTCCATTTACATGGTTAATTAAAATATTAGATACAGGTGAAATTATAATGCCAAGCTTTATTATAATTTTAATGGCAATAGTATTTTTTACAGCAGGTAGTTTTAGATTAAGGGAATTTGTTAAAAATTAGTTTTGATTTATAAAATGTTTATACAAAAACTATAGAATATTTTAAAGTATGAATTAAAGAAACTCCTTTTAGGGGTTTCTTTAGTTTTGGAAAAATTTATTTATTTATAAGAGAAGTATTTAATTCATTACTAGAAATGTATAGTACAAAAAATAAAATTGAGTACGAATATAATAAGGTATGAATTTGAAAAGTTTGAAAAAATAACTAAAATTGTATAAAGTATATATTGGTAGTTATATAACTATAAAAAAATGAGATGAATTTAAGGGGAATTATTTATGAGAAGTAAGAAATTATTAAAAACTATAGCAATAGTTTGTACATTTGCAATATTGTCAAGTGGGTCAATGATTAAAAATACATATGCAGATGAGAATGGGAACTGGACTAAAAATAGATTATGGGGTTCAGATAGGTTTGAAACTGCGAATAAGATAGCAGATGAATTTTGTAAAACTAATGAGGAACTTGGATTAACTTTAGAATATGGAGAATATTTTTATCCTGATTGTGCAACCACATCAGTAGATACAATAATTCTAGCTAATGGGTTTAATTATCCTGATGCTTTATGTGCAACTCCATTAAGTAGAACATTAAATGCACCAATATTATTAACTCATCAAAATAATTTAACAGATTCAACAAAAAAACAAATAGAAAAAATGAAAATTAAAAATGTAACAATAGTAGGTGGACAAGCTGCTATAAGTGAAAGTGTAGAGAATCAATTAAAATCTATGAGAATGAACGTTAACAGACTTAGTGGAATAGATAGATATGAAACTTCATATGTAATAGCAGAAAAAGTTGCAGAAGGAAAGAAACTAAAAGGCGCAACAATTGTAAGTGGAATGGATTGGCATGATGCTATGATAGCTTCACCAACAGCGGCTATAAAGGATATACCAATGCTTTTAGTTCCAATATCAGACAACCCAATTTTGCCAAAATATAAGGAATTATTAGAAAGAAATAATTTAAATCTAGACCGTGTCTATTCCTATGGAGATTATACAAAAGAAACAACTCCTGAAATACTTAGAAAGATTATACCACAGCCTATTGGAGATGATGGAGGATATAAAAATTTTGTTGGTGTATCTATGAATAAGTATGTTAATTGTTTTGATATATTAGAACATCAATATTCAAATATTCTTCCATATAGTGTTGGTGAAAATGTATTTATAACCCGTGGAGATGATTTTGCTGATAGTTTAACGGTTGCACCGTTAGCAGCTAAAATGAGTTCTCCAATAGTTTTTGGAACAACTGTTCATAAGGGCCATACTAAATGGGATGAATTTAAGAATAATGCAGAATTAGAAACTATAAAACTAAACTATAAAAAAACACCAGAAGATGCAAAAAAATTTTGTAATAGAGTAACGATAAAAATACTTAATACAATGAGAAGTACAACATTAATAGGTGGGTCATCTGTTATGCCAGAGAATGCTGATGATATATTTGAAGGTATATGGGAATAGAAATAAAAAATACATTGGTAGTTATACAAATAGAAAAAAGTGAAATGGATTTGAGGGGAATTATTTATGAGAAGTAAGAAATTATTAAAAACTATAGCAATGGTTTGTATATTTGCAATATTGTCAAGTGGGTCAATGATTAAAAATACATATGCAGATGAAAACGGAAATTGGACTAAAGATAGAATATGGGGTTCAGATAGGTTTGAAACTGCTAATAAAATAGCAGATGAATTCTGTAAAACTAATGAGGAGCTAGGATTAACTTTAGAATATGGAGAATATTTTTATCCTGATTGTGCAACTACATCAGTAGATACAGTAATTCTAGCAAATGGATTTAATTATCCTGATGCTTTATGTGCAACTCCGTTAAGTAGAACACTAAATGCACCAATATTATTAACTCATCAAGATAATTTAACAGATTCAACTAAGAAACAAATAGAAAAAATAAAAATTAAAAATATAACACTGGTTGGTGGAACATCAGCTATAAGTGAAAATGTAGAAAATCAATTAAAATCTATGAAAATAAACGTTAGTAGACTTGGTGGAATAGATAGATATGATACATCATATCTAATAGCTGAAAAGGTTACAGAAGATAAAAAAATAAAACAGGCTACAGCTGTAAGTGGAATGGATTGGCATGATGCAATGATAGCTTCATCAGCGGCGGCTATAAAAGACGCTCCACTATTATTAGTACCAACTTCTGACAACGAAGTATTACCTAAATATAAATCTTTATTAGAAAAAAATAATATAAATATAGTAAATGTTAATGATTATGGTAGTGAAAAAGAATTAAAGACAGAAATTTTGAGCAAGATGATACCAAATAATTTATATATAGATAAAGAAAATAGTGGATTTTTATATAAAAATACTGAAGCACCAGCAGAAAATAAGTATGTTAATTGTTTTGCAATATTAAATCAAGCATATACACGTGATTTACCATATGAAGTTGGCGAAAATGTATTTTTAACACGAGGTGATGATTTTGCAGATAGCTTAGCAGTTGCACCTTTAGCAGCTAAAAAAGCTTCACCAATAGCTTTTGGAACACCAGTTCATAAAGGATGGAGTAAATGGGATGAATTTGTTGAAGATGCAAAATTAGAAACTATAAGATTAAATTATCAGATGAAACCTGAAGATGGAGAGATATTTTGTAATAAAGTAACAACAAAAATTCTTAATACAATGAGGAGCACAACATTAATAGGTGGTTCATCAGTGATGCCAGAGAATGCTGATGATATATTTAGAGGTATATGGGAATAGAAGATAATAATATATTGGTAGTTATATAAATAGAAAAAAGTGAAATGGATTTGAGGGGAATTATTTATGAGAAGTAAGAAATTATTAAAAACTATAGTAATAGTTTGTACATTTGCAATATTGTCAAGTGGGTCAATAATTAAAAATGTATATGCAGATGAAAACGGAAATTGGACTAAAAATAGATTATGGGGTTCAGATAGGTTTGAAACTGCGAATAAGATAGCAGATGAATTCTGTAAAACTAATGAGGAGTTAGGATTAACTTTAGAATATGGAGAATATTTTTATCCTGATTGTGCAACTACATCAGTAGATACAGTAATTCTAGCAAATGGATTTAATTATCCTGATGCTTTATGTGCAACTCCGTTAAGTAGAACACTAAATGCACCAATATTATTAACTCATCAAGATAATTTAACAGATTCAACTAAGAAACAAATAGAAAAAATAAAAATTAAAAATATAACACTGGTTGGTGGAACATCAGCTATAAGTGAAAATGTAGAAAATCAATTAAAATCTATGAAAATAAACGTTAGTAGACTTGGTGGAATAGATAGATATGATACATCATATATAATAGCAGAAAAGGTTTCAGAAGGAAGAAAAATAAAAGGTGCAACAATTGTAAGTGGAATGGATTGGCATGATGCAATGATAGCCTCACCAACAGCAGCTATAAAGGATATACCAATGTTTTTAGTTCCAATATCAGATAATCCAATACTTCCTAAATATAAAGATTTATTAGAAAGAAATGGCTTAAGTCTTTATGATGTGTATTCTTATGGAGAGTATAATAAAGAAACTAAACCAGAAATACTTAGAAAGATTATACCACAGCCTATTGTAGATGATGGAGGATTTAGAAATACAACTGGAACATTTGAAAATAAATATGTTAATTGTTTTGCTATACTTAATCATCAATATCAGAGAATTCTTCCATATAGTGTTGGTGAAAATGTATTTTTAACTCGTGGAGATGATTTTGCTGATAGTTTAACTGTTGCGCCATTAGCAGCTAAAATGAGTTCACCAATAGTTTTTGGAACAACTGTGCATAAAGGATGGAGTAAATGGGATGAATTTAAAAATAATGCAGAATTAGAAACGATAAAAATAGATTATAATAAGACACCAGAAGATGCGAGAAACTTCTGTAATAAAGCAACAACAAAAATTCTTCATACAATGAGAAGTACAACATTAATAGGTGGTCAATCTGTTATGCCTGAAAATGCTGATGATATATTTAGAGGTATATGGGAATAGAAGATAATAATATATTGGTAGTTATATAAATAGAAAAAAGTGAAATGGATTTGAGGGGAATTATTTATGAGAAGTAAAAAAATATTAAAAACTATGGCAATAGCGTGTGCATTTACTATATTATCAAGTATGTCAATTAAAAATGTATATGCAGATGAAAATGGAAACTGGACTAAGTATAGATTATGCGGTTCAGATAGATTTGAAACTGCTAATAAAATAGCAGATGAATTTTGTAAAACTAATGAGGAGTTAGGATTAACTTTAGAATATGGAGAATATTTTTATCCTGATTGTGCAACTACATCAGTAGATACAGTAATTCTAGCTAATGGATTTAATTACCCTGATGCTTTATGTGCAACTCCGTTAAGTAGGACATTAAATGCACCAATATTATTAACGCATCAAGATAATTTAACAGATTCAACAAAAAAGCAAATAGAAAAAATGAAAATTAAAAATGTAACAATAGTTGGTGGAGAAACTGCTGTAAGTGAAAGTGTTACTAACCAATTAAAGTCTATGGGAATAAATGTTATTAGGCTTGGCGGAATAGATAGATATGAAACTTCATATGTAATAGCAGAAAAGGTTGCAGAAGGAAAGAAACTAAAAGGTGCAACAATTGTAAGTGGAATGGATTGGCATGATGCTATGATAGCTTCACCAACAGCGGCTATAAAGGATATACCAATGCTTTTAGTTCCAATATCAGATAATCCAATACTTCCTAAATATAAAGCTTTATTAGAAAGAAATAATTTAAATCTTGACCGTGTTTATTCATATGGTGAATATAAAAAAGAAACAACTCCTGAAATACTTAGAAAAATTATACCACAACCAATTGGAAGTGATGGAGGATATAAGAATTCAGAAGCAACTGGTGAAAATAAATATGTTAATTCTTTTGCTATACTTAATCATCAATATCAGAGAATTCTTCCATATAGTGTTGGAGAAAATGTATTTTTAACTCGTGGAGATGATTTTGCTGATAGTTTAACCGTTGCACCATTAGCAGCTAAAATGAGCTCACCAATAGTTTTTGGTACAACTGTACATAAAGGATGGAGTAAATGGGACGAATTTAAAAATGATGCAGAATTAGAAACTATAAAAATAGATTATCCGATAACACCAGAAGACGGAAAAATATTTTGCAATAAAGTAACAACAAAAATTCTTCACACAATGAGGAGCACAACATTAATAGGTGGTTCATCAGTAATGCCAGAGAATGCTGATGATATATTTAGGGGTATATGGAAATAAAAAGTAATAATTGATGTAAAAAAAAGATATTTTTTCTTTTTTAAGTTGAAATCTTAAAAAATCTTTATTTGCTTTTTATTTTAATATTAATATTGACAATATTATTAAAAAAGGTATAATAAAAAACAATATATCGAAAAATAAATGCGATGAAAAGGAAAGTACCTTTAAGAATACTTATACAGAGAGCTTTAAGTTGGTGAGAAAAAGCAAAGGATATTAAAGTGAAAATGGCCTTGGAGTAGTGCACCGAGATTTAATTTTTAAGTTAAGGCTGCAACGGGTTCACCCGTTATAGTGATAGAGTATAATCATTGTATGACGTACTTGAAAAGGCATATATTGTGAGATATATGTGAATTAGGATGGTAACACGAAGTATTACTCTCGTTCCTAAGATTAATTTCTTAGAAACGAGAGTTTTTTTATTTTAAATTTAAATTAATAGGAGGAGATAAAATGAACATATTAATAGGAGGAGCTTGGCCTTATGCTAATGGGTCACTACACATAGGACATATTTCATCATTATTACCAGGAGATGTATTAGCAAGATATTTTAGAGCGAAGGGAGAAAATGTTTTATATATATCAGGAAGTGACTGTCACGGAACACCAATATCAATTAGAGCTAAAAGTGAAGGTGTTTCTCCATCATTTATAGCTAATAAATATCATGAGGAATTTAAAAACTGTTTTAAAAAACTTAATTTTTCTTATGATTATTATTCTAGAACTGATGATGAATTTCATAAAAAACAAGTTCAAGATATAATAAGTTTATTGCATGAAAAGGGATTAATTTATGAGAAGGAAGTTGAGCAGATTTATTGTGAAAACTGTAATCAATTTTTACCAGATAGGTATGTGGAAGGAGTTTGTCCAAAATGTAATTCTATAGCAAGAGGGGATCAATGTGATAATTGTGGAAGTTTATTAGAACCACTTGAATTATTAGATAGAAAGTGCAAATTGTGCGGAAGTGAACCTAAAGTTAAGGAAAATAAACAATTATATTTTTCATTATCAACATTTCAAAGTGAAATTGAAACTCACTTAGAAAAAGTAAGAAATGATTGGAGATTAAATGCTGTAAATAATACAGAAAGATATTTAAAAGAGGGACTGTGTGATAGGGCAATATCAAGAGATTTATCTTTAGGTATTGATATTCCTATAAAAGGGTTTGAAGATAAAAAGGTTTATGTTTGGATTGATGCAGTACTTGGATATTTCACTTTAAGTAAAAAGTGGGCAATAGAGAAGAACAAATCTTATGAGGATTTTTGGAATGAAGATGCTATTTCTTATTATGTACATGGAAAAGATAATATACCATTTCATTCTATAATATTACCAGCTTTAATAAAGGGCTTAGGTTATGATAAATTACCAGATAAAATAGTATCAAGTGAATATTTAACACTAGAAGGTAAAAAAATATCTACAAGCAATAACTGGGCTGTGTGGGTACCTGATTTAGTAGAAAATTATAATTCAGATGCATTAAGGTACTTTTTCTTAATAAATTCACCAGAAAAAAGAGACACTGATTTTTCGTGGCAAGAATTTGTAAATAGTAACAATGGTGAATTATTAGGTGCATATGGTAACTTAGTAAATAGAACTTTAGTTTTCGTAAAAAAATATTTTAATAATACTATTCCTAAGGGAAATGTGGATTACAATATAAATAAAAAAATTAAATATTTATACCATTCAGTTGGAAACCATATAGAAAATGGAAATTTTAAAATAGTAGTTGAAGAAATTTTTAGTTTTATAAGAAGTATCAACAAATATTTTGATGAGAAAACACCATGGATTACTATTAATTCTAATTTAGAAGAATGTAAAACAACAATATATAATTGCTTATATTCAATAATAAACATAGCTAACTTACTAAATCCATTTTTACCTGAATCATCGCAAAAGATTAAAAAATGGTTAGATGTTGAAGGAGATAAGTGGCAAAGTATTGAACTTATATCAGGTAAAGAAATTAAAGATTTTCACATATTATTTGAAAGACTTGATAAAAAGATAATAGATAAGGAAAAAGAAAAGTTAATGAAATAATAAAAATATTATAAAGTGGTTATGTGAGGGTGTTATGATTTATGATGAGAATGAAATGAAAAGTTTAATAAGTAATATTGTTGAAAATAAAAATATTAAAATTAATCCCATTGGAAATCATGAAATAAAAAGAAACTTAGTTTATATAATTCATGAAAATGATAAGAAATATGTATTTAAAATGTATTTTAATCATGGAAAAAGTATAAGAGAAATAAACTCATTACAAATACTAAAAGATAGTAATGTTAAAGTACCTAAATTAATAAAAACAGGAAATTATCATGGTTATGATTGGGTTATCATGGAGTATATAAGTGGAGAAACTTTAGATAATGTCATTATGAAAATTAGTGATGAAAATAAAAAACTTATATTTAAAGAGATGGGTGAAACATTAGGGAAAATACATTCATTTAAAATTTTTGATTATGCTGTCACATGGGATAAAACAATAACATCCCAAGAATTTGAAGATTATAAATTTAAAAAGTTAAACAAAAATATAATAGAAATAGAAAGTCAGAATTTACCTGATAAAGATGTTTTATATAAAGCTATAAAAATCCTTAAAGGCAATTATAATAAAATAATTAATAAAAATGAATTTAGATTTACTCATAATGATTTTGAAGGAAGAAATATATTAGTTGAAAATATAGATGGTGAGTATAAAATTAATGCTTTAATAGATTTTGAACATAGCTATCCTGATAACTACGAAAATGATTTAGCTAATCTTTATTTTAAGTATTTTATTAAAAATAAGGAATATGAAAAATGTTTTATTGATGGGTATAAATCATATATGAATATAAAAGAAGATTTTTATAAGAATATAAAATATTTCTTAATAGCTATGGCTATCGATCATTGCAGTTGGTCATTTGTTAAAGCAAATGGATATTATGCAGAAAATATTGAATTTTTAAAAAAATTACTTTAAATTTATAAAATTTAGGATTAATATAAAGGTATGAATATGTGAAAATATAATGTTAAGAAATATATTTTCATAGTTTAAAAGTATTTAAGGTATAAAATTTTATAGGAATATAGGGGGAGTTATGAGTAAAAAATTGTTTAATGATAATTGTGAGAAAAGAATTAAGTTGGCAAAAGAAGTAGCAAGCAAGTGTCCAATAAAATATGGAAAAGAAATAGTTATTATAGGGTCTGTGTCTAGAAACCTTGCTGATGAGGATTCTGATGTTGAGATAGAATTTTTAACTGATGAAAAGATAGAAGAAGAAACTATAATAAATTGGATTAAAGAACTTGGAGGAACAGATTTATATCCCTATGGAATGCCACTTTGGGATGGTTCTATATGGATAATATTTAAATATAATGGATATTGGATTGAGGCTGGATGGCAGAAGATAGAAAATATGAAAACAAATTTAGAACTGATACTTGATGAAAAAGTAAATAGTCATGAAAAATTATTACTAGCATCAACATTTAAAAATGCAATTTTTATAAGAGATAATAATAATCTGAAATTTTTACAAGAAAAATTAGAAAATTATCCAATTAAACTTGCAAAAGACATTATATTAGAAACTATAAAACCATGGACAGTAGGATTAGCTATAGAATCTAGAAAAATGCTAGCAAAGCGAGATGATAAAATACCATTTTTGCAAAGGATGATACCAGACATTCAAAGAATTCTAAGGGTGCTGTATGCAGTAAACAATCAGTGGGAACCAGATTGGAAGTGGATAAAACATATAGTGGAAGACTTAAAAATTAAACCGGAAAATTTAGAGAAAAGAATAGATTCAATTATATGTATAAATGAAAGTAAAACTAGTTTGGAAAATTGTTTTAATTTAATTAAAGATACATTAAATCTTATACCAAAAGAATATGAATTAGATGATGTAACTGATGAAATATTAAAATTAATTTATAGGGTTTAAATCATAGTAAGGAAGAGATTTTTTAAAATCTTTGAAAGAGGTGAATTTTATTATGATACACAAATTAAGTAAATACTCGGTGCAGTTAATATAATCTGATAGCAGATTGTGCCGAGAGAATAATATATTTGTTATCAGTTAACTGCACTGCTTTTCTAATTAAATTATTATATATGAAAAGGAGTAGTTAAATGAATAGAGAACAATTAAAAAACTATTTAAAAAATGAGGAAAATCAAGTATTTCAAGGATGGGATTTTTCATATATCAATGGTAGATGGGATGGAGAGTGTATACCATGGGATTATGAAAAAATTTTATTATCCTATTTAAAAGAAGAATATAAACTTTTAGATATGGGAACAGGTGGCGGAGAATTCCTACTTACTTTAAATCATCCATTTAGTAATACAGCTATAACGGAGTCATACCCACCTAATGTTGCAATTTGTAAGGAAAAATTACAACCACTTGGAATAACAGTTAAACAGGTGGTTGATGATTGTAAATTGCCATTTGAGGATTCTTCTTTCGATATAATAATTAACAGACATGAATCCTTTGATGTTGGTGAAATTAAACGAATATTAAAGGTAGGTGGATATTTTATTACTCAACAAGTGGGGGCAAAAAATGATGTTGATTTATCAGAAAAAGTGATTAATAATTTTAAACCATTATATCCTAATAATAATTTGAAAAATAATATTAAAGCTTTTGAAAATAAAGGATTTGAGATTATTCAATCAGAAGAATCATTTACACCAATACGTTTTTACGATACAGGTGCATTAGTATATTTTGCAAAGATAATAGAATGGGAGTTCCCAAATTTTTCTGTTGATAATTGCTTTGAAAACTTATGTAAGATAGATAAAGAAATAAAGGAAGTTGGATATATAGAAGGAACAGAACATAGATTTCTTCTTGTAGCTAAAAAAATATAAGGTTATAGTAAAAAATTGCTACAGATATATTTACTTTAACTTTAAAATATTAAGATAGGGTTGCAGAATAAAACTGCAACCTTATTTTTGGTTATAATTATTCAATTTTAAATCTATTTATATAATTATTATTTAAAAAATTTATTGCTATTTGACAATATTTATGTATAATAAATAGAAATATTCAAAAAACATGGTGGATATGAAAATAATAAAGGGGGAATGGCGATGAAACATAAAGGTACTGTTTTACTAGAAACTGATAGACTTATTTTAAGAAAATTTGAATATAGGGATTCAATTGATATGTTCAAAAATTGGGGAAGTGATGATAAGGTAACAAAGTATTTATCTTGGCAAACCCATAGGGATATTAAAGATTCAGAAGAAATTGTTAATTTATGGATATCTAAATATGAAGATATAAGTGATTATAATTGGGTAATAGAACTAAAGGACATTAATGAGGCAATTGGAAATATATCAATTGTTAAATTAGAAGATACGAACGAGGCGTGTGAAATTGGTTATTGCATTTCAAGTCAATATTGGAATAGGGGTATTACAACAGAAGCCTTTAAAGCAATAATAAAATATCTATTTGAAGAAGTTGGAATGAATAGAATTTGTGCCAAACATGATATAGATAATGTGGCATCAGGAAAAGTAATGCAAAAATGTGGAATGACTTATGAGGGAACATTAAGAGAAGTTCAAATTAGAAATAATAGATATTCTAGTTTAGCTGTTTATTCGATTTTAAAAAGAGAGTGGAAAAATTAATTAAAAATAAAGCTAAGTTAGTAAAAATACCGTTATAACTTCTAATTATTTAACGGTATTTTTAGTGTTTTTATGGCTTTAAAGTATATAAAAATATTTTTAAAAGGTTATTGAATAATTTTTAAAGGTAGGCTTGTTTACCTATATGTTTAATGATATAATTTTATTTTTATTACTCCTTTTTATGTAAAAGGAGCTTTGTTTTTTTATAATTATATTATACATAAGATAAAAAGATAATTTAGAAATTAATTTCTATTATCTGAGAGGAGAAAGATAGTTAATGAGCAGATCAACTATTACAGCTATTAGTGTAGGGATATTTTCAGGCTTATGGGCATGGATAAGCGATTCTATGGGGCTAATAGGTTGGATTGGGTTTATAGGATGTACAAGCTATTTTGCATCTGGTGGAAATTTTAATGGATTTAAAAAATCTATTTTTGCAAATCTTAGTGGAGTACTTTGGGCAATGGCAATTATGATATGTTCATCTTATTTTGTTAGTTCATATTGGGGATATTTCTTTACTGGATTCTTTTCTTTTGTAATGTGTATACAAGCAAAATCTAAAAAATTAGAGTTTATACCAGGAGCCTTTTGTGGATGTTGTTGTACTTTTGCTACATCGGGAAATTGGAAGGCTGTAATACCAGCTTTATTATGTGGAGCAGTACTAGGGTATGTTTCGGATATGGTTGGATTTTATATACATAATTTACTAGCAAAACAACAGGGGAATATTTAAAACATATAAATTTATATTAATTTTAAAAGTCATAATTTATTTATGGCTTTTTGTTTTGGAAATAATAGAGTAATTAAAAATTAACTATAGGGTTCCAAGTTGACTTTTAAAATTATTCATTCCAAAACCTGCATACCTCAAATAGTGAGACATGCTCTGAATCACTTAGAATTTAACGCTATATCTTATATAAAAATATTTTAAAGTTATTGAATAAATTTAAATTTGAGCTTGTTTCCTTATAATTATGGATAACATACTTGAAAAATGATATTATTTAATCAGGAAATATTTTACTTAGGAGGCATAAGATGAAATATAAAACAGCGGTTATAATACAATGTATTATTTCTATTTTTTCAATATTAGTAGGAATTATATATTTTACAAGAGATATTAAAGTACCAGGTCTAATACCAGGATTAATGAGTGTCTTGATGTTAAGTTTAATATATACATCAAAACAACAATTAAATAGTGGAAAAATAAATAAAAAATACTGGATATTAATACTTTGCACATGCTTATTAGCAGCTATATTTAATATTGTAGTATGTATTGAACAAATTATTAATTTTATAAAGTAAGATAATATTAGTATCTAAATGTAGCACCGTAACAAATGGGACAGGCACGACCAATGTAGCTCCATAAAATAAAAAGAAGCTCTTAAAATTTAGTTGTCATAAGTAAGAAAAGGTTAGCCAGTCCCTAAAAAACCATAAACTTAGACAGGGGATAATTAAAATGAAAAGTAAAGTTATTAGTGTAATAAAATGGATTATTTATATTGTTACAATATTTACAGTTGTAGCTTATTTTTTAAAGAAAGTTATAATACCAGGTTTAATTCCTTTTTTAATAAGTATTTTAATGTTAAGTTTAATATACACATCAAGAAAACGTTTTAATAATGGAGAAATAAGTAAAAACAATTATATAGGTACAATTTCAGTAGAAATAATAGCATTTATTATATATATGATTATTTGTATTTCAGAAATCATTAGTGTTTTAAACTAAAAAATAATTACAATTATAGTTAGTTAAAAAGTTATGATGAAACTGAAATAAATTTAAATTTTAACTTGGAAATATATACATAATGGAGGTTTATATGTTTAATTTTTTAAAGAAGAAAAGTAAAGAAAAAGAAATTCTAGGAGGTGATAAAAAGGAAAAAGAAAGTTTTGCTTTATATATGATATTCCCTAGCTCTTTTGTACTAGACAAGGAAAAAATAACTAAAAGGATAAATAGCATAGATAACTCTGTGGTTAACTTTGATATGATGTATGATTTAGATGGGAAAAATGGTTTATATTTTAATATAACAATTAATGAAGATAAGTTTAGAGTAGTTGGAATAGATTCTAAGCTTCCAAAGGATATATGTGATTATACAATCAATTGTTCATATGGAAATAAGGATGAATTAGATAATATGAAAAAACATAATTATCATATCATTGCTTTTTATGAAGGTAAAAGTATTGATATGAACCATATTTTTAATACATATTTTAAGTTAGCCTATGGTTTTTTAGAACATAATCTATTAGGACTAATAAACGGATATAGTTGGAATGGATTGATTCCGTCTTTAATACAAGCTATGGGAGAAGAAAATGGTGGAAGAAGTTTAGCAAACACTCCAGCAATGATGGTATGGAGAAATTTTGTAAAGATTCCTCATAATGATGGGGTTTGGTTTGTTACAAAAGGAAATAACTTATATGGTATTTGTGAATATGCATATTATGGAACATTTGAAGAAACAGAAGAAGTATATGAAATGTTTGAAAACATATTTAATTACCAATATGAAAGTGGAGCAAAGATAATAGCTGGACATACTATTCAAATTGAAGATGAGATATATTTGAAATTTAAAGAGGTATATGAATTAGAAGATATACTTAATGGTGAAAATATTGGTACTCTTGTACTTGAAAAAATCACTGAAAATGAAATTAATAATGGCTTATAGGATTGTTAAAATGTAAAGTTTACTTTTCTAAGATAAAACATAGAGGTGATAGTATGAAATTTGTATTAGCTCCAGATTCTTTTAAGGAAAGTATGACATCAAAAGAAGTATGCATAGCTATGGAAAAAGGAATAAAAAAAGTATTTAAAGATGCAGAGTGTATTCATGTTCCTATGGCAGATGGTGGAGAAGGTACAGTACAATCTTTAGTAGATTCAACTAAAGGACAAGTATATGTAAAAGAAGTAACAGGCCCTCTTGGAAACAATGTTAATGCAAAGTTTGGTGTTTTAAATGATGGCAAAACAGCAATCATAGAGATTGCAGAGGCTAGTGGATTAACTTTGGTTCCAAGAGAAAAGAGAAATCCATTAATCACAACAACCTTTGGTATAGGAGAACTTATAAAAGAAGTGTTGGATAAAGGATGCAACAAAATTCTTATAGGGCTAGGAGGAAGTGCTACTAATGATGGCGGAGTAGGTATGCTTCAAGCTTTAGGTGCAAAGTTTTTAGATATAAATAACGATGACATAGGTTTTGGCGGTGGAAATTTAAAAAAATTATCTAGAATAGATTTATCAGGATTTGACAAGAGAATCGCAAATATAAATATAGAAGTTGCCTGTGATGTAAAGAATCCTTTAACTGGTAATAAAGGAGCAAGTTTTGTTTTTGGACCACAAAAAGGTGCAACTAAAAATATGGTTATAGTATTAGATGAAGGTTTAAAGCATTTTTCTAATATTGTAAAGCATCAGTTTAATAAAGAAATTGATAAATTAGAAGGTGCAGGTGCAGCAGGAGGATTAGGTGCAGCACTAATTGGATTTTGCAATGGAAAATTAGTAATTGGGATAGAACTTGTAATAAATTATTCAAGATTAGAGGATAAATTGCAAGATGCTGATTTCATATTTACAGGTGAAGGGAGTATAGATATTCAGACAACTTTTGGTAAAACACCTATTGGGGTTTCTAGTTTAGCAAAGAGATATAATATACCTGTAATAGCATTAGGTGGCAGAGTTGATTCTAATATAGAAAAACTATATGAGTTAGGGATAAATGCTGTATTTGGAATCTTACCAGGAGTTGAAACATTGGATGAAGCTTTAAAAAATGGAAAAGAAAATGTAGAAAGAACAACAGAAAATATTTGTAGAGTTATTAAAATAAATAATAAATTTTAAAAGTTTCTAATATTTTTAAGTCTTGAGAGTTCAGGGCTTTTTTTATTACAAAAGTGTAATAAAGTTGAAAGCTTAACAAATGGTTTATATTCATTTCTTTAAGTAAAATTAGAGTATCAAAAATATTTTATACGTAAGGAGAAATGATTTATATGAGTATATTAAAAGTAAAAGAAATTGAAAAAATTTATGATGGAAAAATAAAATATAGAGCTTTAAATGGTGTAAGTTTTGATTTAAATAAAGGAGAGTTCGTTGCAATAATGGGACCTTCAGGAAGTGGAAAAACTACTTTACTTAATTGTATCTCTACAATTGATAATTTTACTGGTGGAGAGATTATAATAAATGATAAAAAACCTCATGAATTAGATGATGATAATCTTTCAAAATTTAGAAGACAAGAACTAGGTTTTGTTTTTCAGGATTTTAATTTAGTAAATACTTTAACTGTAGAAGAAAATATAATTCTTCCTCTTACATTGGACAATGTTAAAGAATCAATTATGGCAGAAAGATTAAGTCGTGCAACAAAATTATTAGGTATAGAAGCATTATTAAAGAAGCGTACTTTTGAAATTTCAGGAGGACAAGCTCAAAGGGTAGCTATTGCTAGAGCAATAATTAATGAACCAGCATTACTTTTAGCAGATGAGCCTACTGGTAACTTAGATTCAAAAGCCGTAAAAGATGTAATGGAGCTTTTTGTTTCCATAAATAAAAATTTAAATACAACTATTTTAATGGTTACTCATGATCCATATGTAGCTAGCTTTTGTAGTAGAGTAATTTTTATTAAAGACGGTAATTTATACAATGAAATCCATTCACAAAATAATCAAAATGAGTTTTATGGAAAAATCATGGACACTTTAAGTTTCTTAGGAGGTGGAAGAAATGAATTTAAATAAATTAGCAATTAACAATGTATTAAGAGATAAGCTAACATATTTGGCTTATTTTTTAAGCAGTGTATTTTCAGTTTTTATATTTTTTTCTTTCTCAATTTCTATGTTTCACCCTGATTTAGGTGTTATTGGAGATGGAGCTACACTTTCACTTGTAATGGAAGCAGGAAATATTATAGTATATATTTTCTCATTTATTTTTATTGCATATTCTATTAAATCATTTATGCATTCTAGAAAGAAAACTTTAGGAACTTTTATAATTATGGGGGCATCAAAAAAGCAACTTAATAACATCATATTTAAAGAAAATATGTTTATAGGAATTGCTTCAATAATAACAGCTATTATACTTGGACTAATATGTTCACCATTTTTCTTAATGATTTCTCGAAATATAATGGGTGTTAATGGATTTAAAATATATTTTCCTATTAAAGCAATAGGGTTAACATTTGTTATGTTTTTTATTCTATTTCTAATAATAGCATTTATAACACCAAAATTTATTCGTAAAGATAAAGTTATAAAATTATTAAAATCAGATAAAATTTCTGAAAAAGAAAGTAAAATATCACCATTATTAATGACTATAGGTGTATTTATAGCCTCTATTTTAATTCTCTTAATTGCATTTTATAAAAAATATGAAGGAATAAGAGAATTTGTAAATAGTCAACTAGGAACTACAGCAATGTTTGTAGGGGCTTTAGTTGTATTATATGTTATATATTCTCAAGGTTCTATTTTACTAGTTTCAAAATTAAAGAGTAAAAAACTTTATTTAAAAAAGACAAATATGCTAACAATATCAGATATAAAATCAAAACTTAATTCTAATATAAAGATGATGTATCTTGTTACAGTTTTATTTATAGGAGCATTTTTAGCTATTGATATTTTATATGCTTCAAGTGCAGATGTAGAAAAGAATACAAAAAATGTACAACCTTATAGTTATACATATATGTCTCTTGGAAATAATGACAATGAGCAAGAACATATAGAATTAATAGGGAATTCTTTAAAAGATAAAGTTGGATATAAAAAATTTAAGGCTGAAATATTATATAAAGATGAAGATTTCAGAAATGGATTAATAAGTGAAAGTGATTATAATAATCTTATAGAAGGTGTTGGTGGAGAGAAAGTTTCACTTAAAGATAATGAAGTTTATTTGGTAAAAGTAAATTCAAGTTTAAGTATAAAAGAGGAATCGTCTAAACAAAATACATCTCTTTTAGGAGGAAATAATTATACTATAGTAGGTTTGGGAGAAAAGAACATATTTCCAGACAGTTATTTTAATACAGTTGTAGTTGTAAATGATAAAACATTAAATACTCTTAATGAAAGAGAAAATTTTAATATTATAAAAGATTATTCTTATAATATTGATAATTGGCAGAATGACTCAGTAGTTTCAAAGGATCTTAAAAGCAAACTAGTAAGGGGAGATGTTTATAAATTTGGATTCTTTAGTGCTAATGATATTTTAAATACAGAAAAGATGGTTAAAAATCTTACACTATATATAGGATTTTTTATAAGCATAATTTTTATTATTGCAGCATTAAGTATAGTTTATTTTAGACTTATTACAGATATTGAAAGAGAGCGAATTAAGTTTAAAGGTATAATTAAGCTTGGCCTTTCTAAAAAGGAACTTTCTAAAATAATATCTACACAAAATTTTATACTAATGTTTGTACCGTTTATAATTTCAACAATTATAACTTTTATTGTAATGTTAATTTTATCTGCTAACTTTAGTGGATCATATATTAAAGCTGGAGTTGGATGTTCTATAATTTTCTTAGTAATTGAAATTATAGGTTACATCATAGTAAATACAAAATATAAAAACTCAATACTTGAAAAAAACTGTTAAACAAATAAAGTAACCTATTATTAGGTTGCTTTATTTACTTTTACAAACATATTAAAATCATGTAAAATAAATTAAACAATTATGGTTAATATAGAAAAACAAGCTGACATTTGAATTTATGAAGGGAGTTTTATTTATGATAAGAGAGATAAATGATAATGAGATAGATAAAGTTATGAAAATATGGGAGGAAAGTACTATTAAAGCCCATAACTTTATAGAAGAGAGTTATTGGAAAGAAAATTATAATAAAGTTAAAGATATATATATTCCTATGGCAGAAACGTTTGTATATGATGATGGTATAGATATAAGAGGATTTATTAGTGTAATAGACAATAATTTTATAGGTGCATTGTTTGTTGACACTAATTTTCAGAACCTAGGAATAGGAAGTAAATTGATAGATTTTGCAGTTGAAAGATATGAACTTTTAAGCTTAGCAGTTTATAAAGAAAACGAAGGTGCAGTGAATTTTTATATAAGTAAAAATTTTAAAATTATAAAAGAGCAAACAAATGAAGATTCAGGGTTTTTAGAATATATAATGTCAAATTGTAATTAATGTTATGTTGTATAAAATAAATTTAATATAATAAAACATAAAAATCAAAAGATATCATTATTATAATTAAGTATAAAAAATTAAAGAACTTGAAGAAAAGATAAAAACCTCAAAGAACGGTTAACTGCTCTTTGAGGAAAATCATATAAAAAAGTTTAGAAATAATATATTTTAAATTATAAAATTAATAATTATAACTTTTAATTCTATGCAATACCAAATTCAAGTTTAAGTTTTTCATACCTGTTTTTTTCATGTGGTTTGATTTCAAACATAGGATTGTATAAACAATGTTGAAAAACATCTGCATCTTTTAAGATTTCATCAAATTGAGAATGTATTAGTTCTTTTTCACTATGATTATAAATAGCATCACAAATAATTTTAGTTTCATTATCATTTGTGATACGTAATTTTTGCAATATTTCTCTTGCTAAAATAGAACCTTTATGTGCATGTTCTTTTGTGTCCATTTTAGCATAGGAGTAAATATCATGAAGCATGCCTGCCATAGTTGCAAGTTCAGCATTTTCTTTACGCTTTAATGCAATTAATGTACAAGATTGAGCAACTCCATATAAATGCATATAAGCACATCTTCGTTCTTCAACATCTGTCATATTTAAGATTATTTCATCAATATATTTTCTTAAAATTTCAATTCTGTTCATATTTAATCCTCCTCAAAGTACAAAGAATTCACGTAATATTTTATATATGTTATCTAATTATAAAATCAATTTAAATTAGAGGTTCGACTTATATCTATTTTTTACAAGTTATAGTTATTTGGAAAATAATAAAATAGAACTATGATAATTATAACATTTATACCAATATATACAATAAAATGAATATAAATTTTCTTCTTTGAAATAAGTTACTTTATATAATTATAGGTTGTATTGCTAGAATATGAACCTCTGGCTTATTAAAAAAATGTATCAAATTTGAACGTTGAGTTAAAATATAGTAAAGAAATAAATTTAGACTTTACAGAAGAAATTTATGGATGTATAATAGGATTTAATTATTTATAAGTTAAAATAAAATTGAAATATAAATAAAAAAAGTAACATAAAAAGTAAAATATTTAGAATAATAATTTATATTATATAAAATTTTAGGAGGAAAATTATGAGTACACTTAATAGAAACAAAGTATATTTTATGCATCATCATCACTAGAGACTTGGTCTGCTTAATTGTAGATACAAGTCTATTGCCGTAGGCTTGTATCTCTAGGTGATGATAAATTAAGTGTAAACATAATTTATTTAAACCGTGTAGGTATATGCCTACACGGTTTTTTGTCGTATAAGGCATATGAAAAGAAATAAGTTTAATTTAAGGAGAGAGTAAAAATGAAAAAAGAAATAATCAAACCAAGTATATTACCAGGATTTATGGAACTATTACCAAATGAGCAAGAAAAATTTAATGACATAGTAAATAAAATTTTAAATGTATATGAAAAGAACGGTTGTTTAGCTATAGACACTCCTATAATAGAAAAAGCTAATGTGCTTCTTGCAAAGACTGGTGGTGAAACGGAAAAGCAAGTTTATAGTTTTACAAAAGGAAAGAATGATTTAACACTAAGATTTGATTTAACAGTACCTTTTGCTAGATACGTAGCTCAACACTATAATGAATTAACTTTCCCATTTAGAAGATATCAACTAGGAAAAGTGTATAGAGGTGAGAGAAATCAAAAGGGGAGATATAGAGAGTTTTATCAATGTGATATAGATGTTATAGGCAAAGATAAATTAGCTATAGAAAATGATGCTTGGGTTATAAGTTTAGCGTCAAAAGCATTTAAGGAAATAAAACTTAAGAATTACAAATTTCAAATTAGTAATAGAAAAATATTAAAAGGAATCTTAAAGAGTCTAAACATAGAAAACTCAAATGAAGTTATGATGTTGATAGATAAATACGACAAAATTGGCAAAGGAAAGTTTATTGAAGAACTTACATTTTTAATAGGAAATGAAAAAACTTTATATTTAAGCGATATTTTAGATATTAAGGGAAGTAATAAAGAGATATTAGAGTCTCTTGAAAGACTAAATATTAAAGAAGATTATTTTATAGAAGGCGTAAGTGAGATTAAGAAAGTAAATGAAATTCTAAAAGTTTTAGGTGTTGAGGAGAATGAATTTGAAATTAATTTAAAAATTATTAGGGGGTTAGATTATTATACAGGAACAGTTTTTGAAACTTTGCTAATAGGAAATGAAACTTATGGTTCAATATGTTCAGGGGGAAGATATGATAATTTGGCAGAAAATTATACAGATAAGATATTACCAGGGGTAGGAATTTCTATAGGTATGACAAGATTATTCTTTGTTTTAAAAGAAATAGGATTTATAGAAAATTATAATGTGAAAGGAAAGTTGAATTATTTAATAATACCAATAGGTGATACATTAGAATATTGTGGAACTGTTATGAAAAGCCTAGAGAAAAAGGGTTATGGAGTTACTATATATTTTGAAGAAGATTCTTTAAAAAAGAAAATGAATTATGCCAATAAATTAGGTATAGAAAATGTAATTTTAATTGGTGAAGAAGAGAAAATAAAAAATGAAGTAAAGGTAAAAAACATGACTTTAGGAAAGGAATTTGTAACAGATTATAACAATTTATAGAAAACTAATGTGAAATTTAAATTTATTCATCAAATTTTTGTTATCAGTTGAGAAAAATAAGTGTAAATATATTTAGTTAAGAACTATCGGACGGCTCCCCTCTAATTGGACAAACTTAACTTATACTAATATATGCTTAAATTTTTAAACACACGTTAAATTCTTAAGATAATATTCGTGTGGTGTAACATATCCAATTGAAGAGTGTATTCTCTCATTGTTATATCTATAAACAAAATCATTTATATTATTGCGAATATCATCTAAACTCCAA
>NZ_JAHLNC010000014.1:0-49492 GCF_018916625.1 Clostridium senegalense | reverse complement strand
TTGGAGTTTAGATGATATTCGCAATAATATAAATGATTTTGTTTATAGATATAACAATGAGAGAATACACTCTTCAATTGGATATGTTACACCACACGAATATTATCTTAAGAATTTAACGTGTGTTTAAAAATTTAAGCATATATTAGTATAAGTTAAGTTTGTCCAATTAGAGGGGAGCCGTCCGCTGTTAACTATCCACTATTAACTCTTAACTTTTAATTAAAATAATCTGTTAATTATTGATAAAATATTAATTTGAGCTTTCTCATTATAGAGGTATAAGATAAAATTAAAAGATTGAAGTATTAGTTTTTCTATATAATAAGTATTTAGTATTGGCAAAAAAACTGAGGATGATGTTTAGGGAGTGTTGGAATGGATAAAATATTTATAAAAGATTTAGAAATTTTTGCAAATCATGGATATTTTCAAGAAGAGAAAAATTTAGGGCAAAAATTTGTATTAACAATGGAAGTGGAACTTGACTTAAGTAGGGCAAGTAGTGAAGATAGTTTAGAAGATACCGTTCATTATGGAATACTTTGTGATGAAATAGAAAAAGAATTCACTAAAACTACTTATGATTTAATTGAAACAGCATGTGAAGAGTTGATTAATTCTATAATGTTTAAATATAATATTATTAATAAAATAAGTTTAGAATTAAAAAAACCTTGGGCACCAGTAAAAAAACACTTAGATTATGTTGCAATAAAAATGGAGCGTTCATGGCATGAAGCAATAATTGCTGTTGGTGCTAATATAGGTGACAAAAAACAGAATATTATGAATGCCTTTGAAATAATAAACAATTCTAAACATACTAAAATAGAGGAAATTGCTAATTTTTATGAGACAGAGCCTTTTGGTTATGAAGATCAAGATATGTTTTTAAATACAGCTATAAAAATAAAGACAATGCTTAGTCCTAAAAGACTTATGGAATATCTACTTGAAGTAGAGAAAGATTTAAAAAGAGAAAGAATAATAAGATGGGGACCAAGAACATTAGACTTAGATGTAATCTTCTATGAAGATTTAATTAGTTATGAAAAAGATATAATACTTCCACATCCAAGAATGGAGGAAAGATTATTTGTATTAGATCCACTGTGCGATATAGTGCCGTATAAAGTTCATCCAATTTTAAATAAAAGAGTAATTGATATAAAAAAAGAATTGGAAAACAAATAAAAAATATAAACTAAATGAGCATAATATACTTGGTAAACTAAAAGTTGATTAAAAAAAGAGGGCATTTCTAATTGCCCTCTTTTTCTTCTTTAGATTCATTAGGTTCTTTTATAGGTTGTTCTTTTTCAATATTCTCTCTTTTATCTGGTATATCTTCTTCATCTTTGTTTAGTGAATTATCAGTAAAGTATTTACAAAGGCCATATACGTTATAAGCTATAGGTACTTGAGATATATCCATATAATCTTTTGAGTGATTTCCATCCCATGGATAAATAGATATATATTTTTCATTATAAACATTTATAACATATTTACAATTATCAAAAGTTATAAAAACTTTATAAGTTATTTTTTCATCACTTAGATCTACTGAATCTTTTTCTAAAGCATAATCCTTTTTTAAAGAATTCATGAATTTTAAAACATCAAAAGATTGTTCCTCTGTTAAAGTTTGTTGCTTGTACATATTTACATCAAAAACTGAAACCTCTGTTGGAGGGTTTTCTATGTAAGAATTTATTAAGTTTTCTGTATAAAAATTTATACTAGGTTTTTCTTTTTTAAAAATAAATTTTAAGTCACTAGAGCATCCAGTAAGTGTAACGGACATAAAAATTACACAAATTATAACTGAAAGCCTTTTGTACATAAAAAATCAACTCCTTGTCTAATTAGTATATATATCTAAAATATGAAGAGGAGTTATAAATTATTACAAAAGCAATTAATTAACTAATACTCATATAGGGAAACAATTTAGAACTTAAATTTATACATCAAATTTTTATTATCAGTTAAGAAAAATAAGTGCAAATATGTTTAGTTAAGAATTATGAATTTAGGATGAAAGTGGCAACCACTTTCTTTGAAAAGAGGTTCGGGACTGGCTTTGAATTTTTAGATATAAGTATAAAGTTAGAAGAGCATCAAGTGTTAGCGAAGAAAATAAATTTATCGTGCCTGTCCCATTTGTGATGGAGATAGAACTTGGGTGAATTGATTATTTAGTTGATGTAGAGAGTTTTAAAGAAATTGACAAAGGACAATTGACAGTGTTGGTTAAAACTGGATTCCAGTTTCTTTTCAATTTAAGGGAGTAAATTCTGGGTTTAGGATATAAAACAAACAAAAGCTATATTCAAAACTTGTAGCCGTAACAAGAAGGAGAGGTTCATTTAATTGTACCACCATAAAAAACTCTAGTGCTCAATAAAAAGGGGAGATAAAATAAATTATCGAGCAAAGAACCAGTACTTGAGCTGCAAAGCAGCGTACTTGTTAGGTACTGGTTCTTTGCTTATTTTGTTATGGGTATACAGTAATTATGGAATCTACAGTTAAGCGAAGAAAATATCCGAAAATGAACCTGTCCCACTTGTTATGGAATAAAAGTCTTGGATAATTGCTTATTTAGAAGTTTTAATTTTGTAGATTTAAAAATATGTTGAGAATTACTAGGAACGAAGTGAATAGTAATAACCACAACTGTTCACTATTCACTCTTAAATTTTAACTAAACTAATACGTTAGTTATTGATAAAATATTAATTTGAGTTTTCTCATTTGATAAATGAACAAGTTTAAAAGTTACATTAAAACCTTGTATATAATTATTTATAAACAAAACAAAAAACATGGTTTATAAAAAACCATGTTTTTGGTGCTAGTGACGAGAGTCGAACTCGTACGGTTTCCCGTTCGATTTTGAGTCGAATGCGTCTGCCATTCCGCCACACTAGCAAATTGCCAACTGACAATATTTATTTTAGCATGATACATATTAAAAATCAATAGTTTTTTATAAAAAAGTTCCAAATTTAACTAAAGGTAATAAAAAATAATTACATTATTAAGAAAGATCTAAAAAAATAATTTAAATATATTAAAATAAGAAAGTAAATTTTAAACAATAATTATAGAGTATTAAAAAACTTATTAAATAAAATTTAATACTGGTATATATAACATATAGTTTATTATAGGTATAATTCAATTAATATCATAGGAAATAATTTCATATTAATTGAATTAATTAATAAATGGTTAAATATGTATTAATGATAGAAATAAGGTATATTCGTAAGTTGAAAAGAATATTTTTAAAGTATATATAAGATTAGTTCAAAATACCATACAAATATAGTTAGTTAAGGATTAAGAATTAAAAATTATTGATGAAACTGAGCGTCAGTTTCTTAAAGTTAAAAATACGTTGAGAATTACTAGGAACAAAGTGAATAGTAATAACCACTAGAGCAAATAGATACATATATATTTAAGCAATTTATAATTATAAAAAATATAAAATTAAACGTTAGAAAAAAGAACAAATAAAAGCTAGTTATTTGTGGTAACTAATAGTATTTACAAAATATAAAGCTCTAATATTAATTAGTTTAATTAATTACTTAAACTATTTATTTTAAATTAAGGTAATAAGAAGGTGATAAAAGTTATATTAGAGATACAAAATTAAGTAGATTTATTTTGTACTTCTATATGAGCAAATTTAAATTTAAATAGCAAAAATTTAATCAATACTATAGGAGGATTATTTATGGATGGATTACTTAATGCTATTACCAATTTAAATGAGGTGCTTTGGAGTAGTGTTTTATTAGTGCTGCTATTAGGTACAGGAATATTTTTTACAATTAGGTTAAAGTTTGTTCAGGTTAGAAAGTTTGGTGAAGGTTTTAAAAGGGTTTTTGGTGGTATAAATTTAAAAGGAAAAAAAGCAGGCAAAGATGGTATGAGTTCTTTCCAAGCTGTAGCTACAGCAATTGCTGCACAAGTAGGAACAGGAAACCTTGCAGGAGCTGCTACAGCAATTGCTGCTGGTGGACCTGGTGCTATCTTCTGGATGTGGGTCAGTGCATTTTTAGGAATGTCTACAATATATGCAGAAGCTGTTCTAGCTCAATTGTTTAAAACTAGAGTTGAAGGCGAAGTTACAGGAGGACCAGCGTATTATATTAAAAATGGTATTAAAAACAAAAAAATTGGTGGATTTTTATCTGTATTTTTTGCTATATCATGTACACTAGCATTAGGATTTATGGGGAATGCAGTTCAAGCAAATTCCATATCAGATGCTTTTAATAACTCCTTTGGAGTTTCTCCATTAATAGTAGGTATAATAGTTTCAATTATAGGTGGGTTTGTATTTTTCGGAGGTATGGGACGTATAGCATCTGTAACAGAAAAAGTTGTTCCATTTATGGCTGGTATGTATATACTTGTTGGAGTAATAGTAATTGCTATGAATGGAAATCAGTTACTTCCAGCATTTAAAGCCATTTTTGTAGGAGCTTTTAATCCACAAGCTGTAGTTGGTGGTGCAATAGGTATAACTATAAGACAGGCTGTAAGATATGGTGTTTCAAGAGGATTATTTTCTAATGAAGCAGGAATGGGTTCAACTCCACATGCTCATGCAGTTGCAAATGTTAAACATCCAAGTGAGCAAGGATCTGTGGCTATAGTAAGTGTATTTATAGATACATTTGTAATTCTTACATTAACAGCATTAGTTATAATAACAAGTGGAGCATTAAATGAAGGAAACTTAACAGGTATACAATTAACACAAAGAGCATTTGAATTAACATTAGGTAGTTTTGGTGATGTTTTTGTAGCAATATGTTTATTATTCTTTGCGTTCTCAACAATAATTGGGTGGTATTTCTTTGGAGAAAATAACATAAAGTTTTTATTTGGAAAAAAAGGATTAACTCCTTATAGAATATTAGTTATGATAGTAGTTATTATTGGATCCACACTAAAAGTTGATTTAGTATGGCAGTTAGCAGATACTTTTAATGGATTAATGGTTATTCCTAATTTAATAGCATTATTAGTATTAAGTAGATTAGTTGTTAAAGCCACAAAGGATTATGATGAGTTAAAGAAATAGAAATATAAAAAATATAAAGGAAACGTTAAGATTAACGTTTCCTTTTTTATCTTAAGAGTATATTAGAATATACTTAAATCTAATTCGTTAGAAAGGTATTCTAAAACTTTTAATCCACCACAACTATTTCCTTTAGAATCTAGAGCAGGTCCAACTAAACCAATGCCCATTCTTCTAGGAACAGCAGCCATTATACCACCGCCAACTCCACTTTTAGAAGGGATTCCAATATGTACAGCGAATTTACCAGATGCATCATACATTCCGCAAGTAACCATTATAGTTTTTATCATTCTGCATATATCTCTAGATATAATTCTTTCACCGTTTATAAGTACACCGTCATTAGCAAGCATAGCTCCGATTCTAGCTAAATCTCTGCAAGTAACTTCCATAGAACATGCTTTGAAGTAAACATCAAGAATTTCTTCAACTTCACCTTCTATTATGCCGTTACCTTTCATGTAATAAGCAAGTGCTCTATTTCTATCTCCAGTAGCTTTTTCGCTTCTATAAACATCTTCATTTATCTCAATAGTATCATTTTCACAAATTTTTCTTGTGAAATTAAGGATAGTTTTAATTTTATCTTCAGGACTTTCTCCGTTTAATAAAGAAGTAACAGCTATAGCTCCTGCATTTATCATTGGGTTTAAAGGCTTTTTCTGGGGGCTGGTTTCAAGATTTGTTATAGAGTTGAACGCAAGTTCTGTAGGTTCCATACCAACCTTAGAAAAAACATATTCTGATCCGTTTTGTAATATTGCAACCATTAAGGTTATAACCTTAGATATACTTTGAATAGTAAAACTAGTATCATAGTCTCCTGAATAGTACTCTTTTCCATCTAATGTAGTGATGCATATTCCTAAAACATTTGGATCAGCTTTTGCAAGCTCAGGAATGTAATCTGCTACAGCACCTTTTTGAGTCCAATCTCTACTTTTTTCAATAATATTATCTAAAATTCTTTTCATAAGTCCACTCCTTTATAATCTCAATGTTTTTTTGTTAAAGTCTTTTTAAATTATTATAAATATAATTATATCATCTATAATATGAATTATATTATGCAAAAGACTTTAATTTTGAAAAACTAAAAACAATATTTGTATAATATTAAAATAAATACAAAGCAAAACATTCAGCAAAAACTTAATTGTTATATCAGTTTTAATATAAAAAGTATTAAGACAATTTTGAATATGTAAACACAACTAAGAATTTATGAATTTGAATTGCTATAAAAATAAAAAATAAATAATAATAAAATTTTCTTGTGAAATAAAATAATAATCAAATTATTAACAAAATACTATACATTGAGTATATATGCTTTTTAAGTGAAAATCAATTACTAAACTTAAATTATATTAAAAAAATGTTATTAATATATAAATTTAGTAACTTTATATAGAAAAAATATGTAAAATGTGGTAAAAAACACGGATTAAATAATGATATGTGTTAAAAGTATAACTTTACATATTTTAAAGGTAAACTAGCAGAAAAATTTAATATAGTATATAATTTATTTAAGTATTATATGGATACAAGCTCAAGTTTAAATCTGTTAAATAATTTGAAAATATTTTCATGTTATAAGAAAGTACTTACTTTAGATACTTACGAGCTTGCGTCATTCTTTTAGACTTCCAAGTATTAAGATAAAATATCTTACAAGTAAGCTTGGAGTCATATAGATAAATTAAAGCAAGAGGATGGTAATAAATGAATTTAATAACTTTAGATAATATAACTAAAAGCTATAGTGATAAAATTTTACTAAATGATATAAAATTAACGATTTCTAGTGAAGATAAAATTGGGATTATAGGAGTGAATGGTGCTGGTAAATCGACTCTTTTGAAAATTGTTGCTGGAATAGAAAATTATGAGAATGGAACTATAGTAAAAATGAATGGGTTAAGAGTAGAATATTTAGCTCAAGAAGTGTTTTACGATGATGAAGATAATGTTTTAGATTTAGTGTTTAAAGGATCTTCAGAAGTTATGAAAGTTTTAAGAGAATATGAAGAGACTGTATATAATCTAGAGAAGGATAGTACTAATACTAAATTTCAAAATAAATTAACAGCATTACAAAATAAAATGGATGCTTTAAATGGATGGCAAGTTGAAAGTGATGCTAAAAGAATTTTAACGAAACTTGGAGTAAATAACTTTAATGAAAAAGTGAAAAATTTATCCGGTGGACAAAGAAAAAGAATAGCATTAGCTAGTAGTTTAATTGCACAGTGTGATATTTTGATATTAGATGAGCCTACAAATCATATGGACAATGAGGCTATTGAATGGCTTGAAAATGAATTGAAAGTAAGAAAATGTGCATTGCTTATGATTACTCATGATAGATATTTTTTAGATAGGGTTGCAAATAAAATTTTTGAAATAGAAAAAGGTAATTTATATACATATGATGGAAATTATTCTGTTTTTGTTGAGAAAAGAATAGAACGTATGGAAATGCAAGAGAGTCTTGAAAGAAAAAGACAAAATTTATATAGAAGAGAGCTTGAATGGGTAAAAAGAGGTGCAAAGGCAAGAAGTACTAAGCAAAAGGCAAGACTTGATAGATTTGAAGAAATTAAAAATGGAAAAATTGATATAAGTAGTGAAAAAGTTAATATAAGTACTGGCAGTAGCAGACTTGGTAAAAAAATAATAGAAGCTGAAAATATAAGTAAAAATTTTGATGATAAACTTATAATAAAAGACTTTAACTATATAGCTACTAAAGAAGATAGAGTTGGAATAATAGGGAATAATGGGATAGGAAAGTCTACTCTTTTAAATATTTTAAGTGATAAATTAGAACCAGACAGTGGAGTAATTACCTTTGGGGACACAGTAAAACTTGGATATTTTTCACAAGAAAATGAAGATATGAATTATGATCTAAGAGCTATAGATTATATAAAAGAAAGTGCGGAATTTATAACAACTAATGATGGAAGTAAAATATCTGCATCTCAAATGCTTGAAAGATTTTTATTTGAAGGACCTAGTCAGTATACACCTATAAATAAACTTTCCGGTGGTGAAAGAAGAAGATTATATCTACTAAAAATACTTATGGAGAGTCCTAATGTATTATTTTTAGATGAGCCTACCAATGATTTAGATATTGATACTTTAGCAATACTTGAGCAATATTTAGAGGAGTTTAATGGCACAGTAATAACTGTATCCCACGATAGATATTTTTTAAATAGAGTAGCTAACAAAATACTTTCTTTTAGAGGAAATGGTGAAATTATAGAAATTACAGGAAACTATAGTGATTATAAAGATTATGAAGAAGCATTTTTAAAAGAAGAAGGGGATAAAAAAGAGGTTAAAGAAAAAACTGAATATAAAAATAGGAAAAAAGATAAACCACTAAAATTCTCCTTTAAAGAACAAAAAGAATATGAAGAAATAGATGATAATATTTCATCAAAAGAAGAAGAAATAGAAAATATAGAAAAAGAAATAGCTAAAAATGGAAGCGATTTTGTGAAGTTACAAGAGCTATTAAAAGCTCAAGAGACATTAAAAGGTGAACTTGATTATTTAATGGAAAGATGGGTATACCTAAATGAGCTTGCAGATAGAATAGAAGAGCAGAAGAATAATTAAAATAACGCCATTTAAAGATAGTTTTAAAAACTATCTTTAAATGGCTTATTTAGTTTAAGTGGTTATATTTAATAAAAATTTAAACTTTTGATATTAAACTGACAAGGTTAAAATATAAAATTGTTTTAAGTAATAAATAATTTTATATTTATTCATCAAATTTTTGTTATTAGTTAAAAAAGCAAGTATAAATATAGTTAGTTTAAAAATTAGAAATTAACAGTTAAGGTTTAAGAATAAAACTGGAAATTAGTTTCTTTTGATTTAATCATATAATTTTCTTTGCAAATTTATAAAAAGATACGTTGAGAATTACTAGGAACGAAGTGAGTAGTAATAACCACAACTATTAACTCTTAATTCTCAACTAGAAAAATCTTATATATACTGGAGGTGGAACCTTGAGAAAAAAATTGATAATTATTTTGTGTGGTATATCTATAATCAGTTTAATTAGTGGCAGTTTTATATATGTAAAAAATAAAAATCATTCTAAAAGTATAGGTACTAATACCATAAATGAAAATGGTAGCAATATTACATATAATGAAGAAGAGATATTAAAAAAAATAAGAGAAATAAATAAATCATTAGGTGAAAAAGATGCTGAAGAGCTAGTAGAGCATAGCAAAAAAGTAAAAGAAATATCATTAATACTTTTTGATGAGTTAGGAATGGATGAAAAATATAAAGATATAGTTGGGATTTCAGCATTACTTCATGATATTCAAAAGCATACTGGTGATGAACATAATAAAGTTGGTGCAAAATATTTGGAAGAAAATATGGATAAAATTTTAAATTGTGATGATAAAGCTAAAGAACTTATAATATTGGCAGTAAGATGGCATAAAGGATCTAAATATACAGAAGAGATAAAAGATGAAAATTATTTGAAAGTTGTTGAAACTGTAAGGGCAGCAGATAAAATAGCAAAACTCTTTAAAGATAATAATAGTACTTTAGATGAAAATAAGTTAGAAGCAAAATCTAAAATAGATGAACTACAAAATAGTGATATAAAAGAAGCTTCATATAAGCTTATAGATGAGTATTACAATAAGATTAACAATCAATCTTAAAAATTAGATTTGTATAGGGAAACAAGCTCAAATTTAAATTTATTCAATAACTTTAAAATATTTTCATACAAAATGTAGTGTTGAATTCTAAGCGATTCAGAGCATGTCTCACTATTTGGGGTATCCAAGTTTTGGAATGGATAATTTTAAAAGTCAACTTAGAACACTATATATTAAAAATATAATTTTAAAAGTTTTTATTGACAATTATTTTTTTTATATGATATTATCAATAATGTCATCGGAGGATATATTTGTAATATATGCCGGATAAGATGGTTAACTATTGTTAACTGACTTATCCGGTTTTTTTAGTAATAATTAAATAATTGGGAGAAGGGGTAAAATGGAAAAAAATAATAAAATTTTAACAGAAGGCAACATTTATAAATCCTTACTGATGTTTGCTATACCATTTTTAATCGCAAATTTTATACAAGCTTTATATGGGGCCGTTGATATGGCTATAGTAGGATGGTTTGGAAGTTCAATTAGTATATCCGCAGTATCAATTGGAAGTCAAGTTATGCAAATATTGACGAGCTTAATATCAGGATTAACTATGGGGGGAACCATATTAATAGCTCAATACTTTGGTGCGGAAAAGGAAAAAGATACAGTTGAAACAATAAGTACTATGCTAACATTATTTGTTGGTTTTGCAATTTTATTTACTATAGTTATGATGTTTTTAACACCATCATTTTTAAAAATGTTAAGAACACCAGTAGAAGCATTTAGTGGAGCAAAAGAATATGTTCTAATTTGCTCAGCAGGAATAATATTTATTTTTGGGTATAATGGTATTAGTGCCATGTTAAGAGGAATAGGAGATTCTAAAAGCCCTATGATTTTTATTGCAATTGCTTGTATTACCAATATCGTTCTTGATTTAATTTTGGTTGGAAAATTTAAATTAGGTCCATCAGGAGCAGCAATAGCTACTATAGCATCTCAAGGTGTTAGTGTAGTACTAGCTATTATTTATTTAAGCAAAAGAAATTTTATATTTCAGTTTAAATTCAAAAACTTTAAAATACATAAGGATAAAGCATTAAAGCTTATAAAGCTAGGAATACCAGTATCGCTTCAAGAAACAATGGTTTCAGTATCTTTTTTAATTATAACAGCTATTATAAATACTTTAGGAGTAGTTCCAGCAGCAGCAGTGGGAATAGCCAGCAAATTTGATATGTTTGCAATGCTTCCAGCTATTGCATTTTCAGGTGCAATAACATCAATTACAGCGCAAAACATTGGTGCTAATAAACCAGAACGTGCTAAAAAAGCTTTAAATGCTAGTATGTTACTTGCTTTTTTATGTTCCATAGTATTCTTTGCCTGGGCCCAAATAAATGCTCAGTCAATTATGCATATGTTTAAAGCAGATGTAGATGTAACTTTGGCAGGATCACAATATATGAGAACATTTAGTATTGATTTCATGTTAGTTGCATTTGGGTTTTGTCAAAATGGTTTCTTAAATGGATGTGGAAGAACTAAATTTACAATGATTAATGGAATTTTAGCATCAATTTTAATTCGTGTACCATTAGCGTATATATTAAGTGTTTATATACCAACTAGTTTACTAGGAATAGGCCTTGCAGCGCCAATAGCAACATTTATTTCTGTAACTATATCTTTTGTATATATAAAAAGTGGAAGATGGAATAAAATTTAAGTAAAAATAATAAAACCATTGAAAAATAACAATTTATTTTTCAATGGTTTATTAAATTTAACAGTTTAAACTAGTTACTAGCACTAGATGCTGCAGCGGCAGATGAAACAGCTGCCATTGTAGCTATTTCTATTGCAATAGCTACAGTTAATGCAACATTATTTGTAGTATTTATTAAATTATCTTTAATAACTTCATCCATGGTATCAATATACATTGAAGTTACTAAAGATGCAGAAATCATATTTCTAATCAATGCTCCCATAGAAATGGTACCAAACCCTTTTTCTTTTTTTAATTCATTACTTGTAGTAACAATAGTTTTAGCAAAAGCATCAGTGTCATCTGTGACAAAAGAGGCTATACCTAAAAGTGGCAAAGAATAGCTTTTCAAAGGAACGTTGTAGGTTTCAAGTTTTTCTTTAAGCTCAACAACTTTTTTACACTTATCTTCTGCTGGAAGATTTATAAAGCACAATACATGAGATAATGTTTGAAGGTTATTTCCGCTCCAAAGTCCATGTTTTTTAAGAATAGTATAACATTTTTCTATTTCATTAAAAGTTTCATCATAATTCTTAGAAGTTGTAGCAATCATAGCAGCACAAGCTATATCCTCGTGACCGGTTAAAAATCTATGATTGTTTTTCATAAGATTGTATACAGTTCTTGTATTTATTATAGCATCATTTGTATTAACTCTATCTTTTGCATCAAAAATAACTTGAGCTGCTAAAACAAGATATTGATTTGAAAAAAATTGTTCTTTTAATTTATTATATATATTTATAATTTCCTCTAAACTAGCCTCCATATTATCAGTAAGTGAAATATTTACAGCTAGAGTCAATAGATTATTTCCTCTAAAATTTGAAAATATAGACGTTTTACCTTTGATTAAATTAATAGCCATATTAATTTTTTCAGCATCAACATTTTTATCTTTTAATGTTACATTTAAAGCATTGCATTTTTTAAAAAGACTCATTCCAAAAGTACCATGAACTTCATCTAAACCATGGCAATTATGTATCATTAAATTTAATTTATCACAAATCATATTGTTTCCCCCATAAAAGTAAGATAAATTTTAAAATTATCATGTTATTTTAATCATTTAGTAAGTAATAATATTATTACAAAAATTATTTTAACATAGAATTTAATGGTTAAAATTACAAAAAAATTACAAAATTAAAAAAATAATACCTTAATTATAATATATAACTAATAATGAAATATTTTTAATTAGTGCGTAACATTCTTAGATATAATTTCCATAAATATTTTAGGAGTTACTATTTCAACATTAGGATTTTCTTTAAGCTTATCAACAGCATATTTAACATTACTTAAATCTTTACTCCAAGCATGAACATAAACAAAGGTATAGCTATTAGCATCACGAATGTCTGTCTGGCCTGATTTAACTCTATCATTTATATTCTTAATTAAAGTATCTTCATCCTCTAAGTTACTCCAAAGCAAATCCCTACAGGATACAATAGGTTTATTATTAGACCAATTAATCTTTCCATGATAGTTGTCATGTCTATGATAATCAAGATAAAATAATCCATCTATATTAGATTTAATAGTAAATTTATCCCAAAGTTCATTATTATAAAAAGATGAGTCGTCTATAATTGCAACATATTTTTCATCGGTCTTTTTCATATATTCATTTAATTTAGTAGTATATGATGTTAGAGCATTTGTATTAAATTTACTAGGATATATATATCCATTACCTGATGGAGAAACTATAAAATAATCATTATTAGTTCCATTAGAAGCAGTTTTATAATATAAATCAAATACAGTAGGAGACAAAAAAAATAATGATGGACTTAGAGACCAACCTAAATTAAATTCTCCTCTATATGGAGAGCCAAACCACTTTAAAGAACCATAATTACTTCCAAGGTTCCATTGTTGATTATCACCATCGGATATTATAAATGTTACATAATGAGCATTTTTTTTATTGGGAATATTTTGCGATGATTTTTGATTAACAGGTAATGAATCAAATGCACTTAATACAGTTAAATTATAAGACCAATCTGCAGCGACCATACCTACACCATATTTTGATGTTGTACTTACATTTGTAAATTCATCAGGGCCCCAACCTAAACAAATAGAGTCTAGTTCCATAGATGAAAATATTTTATCTCTAAGAGAAGTGTCACTTACACTATCTTCATAAAATATCAAGGATTTAGTCATTATAGCATAATCTCTTAAAGCAGTGTCTTTTTCAGGAGAAAGTTGAATTACTATTGAGTGATTTAAACCTTTATCCCATAAATTATCATAAGCCCAGTTCTTATCAGTATTTCTACAATCCCCTTTAATTTTTGTTATACCATAAGATTTTACTTTGTCTTGAAGTGTTTCATCAATAGCAATGCAATTATTTAATGATGCAAAAGAACAGGCATTATTTATTGAAGGATTTTTTGTAGATGTAGTGTTATAAAGTACGTATCCATCAGTATAATCTTTAAATGTATTCAATAATTCCCAAGGGTCTGAAATATTTTTACATATAATACCGTAATTATTTTTCAAATCATTTAGCCATATTTCATAATCAGGTTGGGAAGAGTTAAGTGTATATATCTGAGAAGAACATTTAGGATTAACTATTCCTTGAAGAGTAGATATCATTGTTCTTTCACTAGCAGTCATTACATTTTGTGAAATGACATATAAAGTAGTTGGAGTTTTAGAATTTTTTATGTAGTAAGATTTAGAGGTAGAATTAGATAAAAAAGCAATAGGAAAAAAACTATTGCTTGTAGTTGTAGTTTTTTTCCAATCGCTATATTTAATGTTAAAGTTATCACCGTTTTCTTTACAGTATTTATAAAAGTTCTGTAAAAATGCAAGAGAATTTTTATCATAAAAAGGTTTAATTGGGGTGTCTTTTAAATTACCTAGTAATATTTGTCTTTTTATAATATCTTCAGCTGAAACATCTTTATAGTTTTTAATCATATCATACATAACCATAAATGTTGTGGTTCGACCTACACCATGTTTGCAGTGAAAATGAAGCCATGTATTTTTCGGTTGTGACTTTATTGTTTCAATAAAGTAATCAACCATATCATCCGTAGGAAGATTATTATCAGTAACAGGAATACGGATATATGATAATGAATTAGAAGTAACAAGTTTTTCTTCATTTTCAACAGTAACTGGAACTACAGTGAAATTAGGATTGTTATAAACTTTTATAGGATCACCTAATTTAATAGTATCTAAATCATTTTTTTCTTTTTTAATAACTTCATCTTTGGATAATCCTACATTAGCATTATTTTGAGTGTTTGCCCAACTAACAGGGAAGCTATTTATAAATCCATGAGATTCTTGTCTTAAATCAACAACTGTTATTGGAAGCTTTGTATCTATATTTTTTATTAGAATAGGTAAATTATGTCCAGAAAATTGATGACTACCAGAGATATTTAACTTATCTAGGCCAGTAAGATTTAAATTAGCATTATTTTTTATACTTGAAATATCAGAAGTTTTACGGAAAGTTTCAGGAACTTGATTGTAATGTGATGCATTGGATACATCTAACACAAGATTTACAGTGTTTAGTGGAGTATCATATGCTTTGATATTTTGTGGTTTTATTAATATACCGTAGAACATACAGAAAAATATTAATAAAAAAGAAATATGATTTTTAAATTTTTTATTCAATTATTATCACCTCCATAGAATAGTATAAAATTTTATTATAAATTTATAACTATATATAGGATGTGCGTAATAAAAAATTTATATGTAAGTATTTATATGAAATATAATTTTAAAATATCACTAACGGTCAATGTTAATACAGTATAGGACAAGAACAACTTATTGATATTGATTATCAATTGCCACAAATATATACTTAAAATTAATAGGAGGACATTACAATGTCTTAGAATTATAGGAAAACAAGAATACATAAAAAATTGTATAAGGAGATGGGAGTATGTAAAAAAAGTTAATTTAAATAATAATTAAATTTAAAAGGAGGAGTTTTAGTATGTCTAACTTAAAAACTAATAAGTTACAAACAAAGGATTTAGTTACTATAGGTATTTTTACAGCAATATATTTTGTAATAACTATATTAGTTATGATTTTAGTTGCAATAGCGCCTGTTATATGGTTACTATATCCTGGAATTTTAGCAGTTGTTTGTGGTGTTGTATATATGCTATTAACAGCCAAAATTGAAAAAACTGGTCCAGTATTTATTATGAGTACTATAACAGGAATTATATATTTAGTTACAGGAGAATGTACATGGGTGATATTAGCAACTTATGTAGTTACAGGATTAATTGCTGAGGTAATTCGTAGTTCTTTTGGATATAAAAGCTTTAAAGGTAATTTATTTTCTTATTGTGTATTCTCACTTGGAATGATTGGCTCACCACTACCATTGTGGTTATTTCATGATAGTTTTATTCAATCAATAATAGAGATGGGTATGGATCCATCTTATGTCGAAAAGATATCAACAATGGTTTCTGGATGGTCTTTTATAGGCATGATAATTGTAACTATAATTTGTGCAATAATAGGTGGATTTATTGGTAAATCAATGTTGAAAAAACATTTTCAAAAAGCAGGTATTGTTTAATGGAAAGTGTATCAAATAAAAGTTATTTGAATTTAGACCCAAGAACTAAACTAGTATTATTGTTTATAACTAATATTATTATTTTTTCAACTACACAGGTATATATTGAGATAGCAGTGGTATTGCTTCTTATGATGCTTATATCACTATGCGGATGTTTCAAGTCAATTTTAAAATTAGTAATAGTTTTTTTTTCATTAATATTAATTCAATTTTATGTAATACCAGTGTTACCAGCTATACTTGTAATGACATTTAATGTCCTTGCAGTTTATGCAAGGAAAATACTTCCTTGTTTGATGATTGGTACACTTATAGTTAAGACTACGCCAGTAAGGCTAATTATGTTGTCTTTAAGAAAATGGAAAGTTCCACAAAAAATTTTAATACCCTTAGCTATTACTATACGTTATTTTCCTTCTATTAAAGAAGAATATTCATACATTAAAGATGCAATGAAGTTAAGAGGAATAAAAGGTGTTGTAAAAAAGGTTGAGTGTGTATATGTTCCATTATTAATATCTGCAACACATACTGCAGAAGAATTAAGTGAAGCTGCAATAACAAGGGGCATTGAAAATCCTGTACCTAAAACTAGTGTAATAAATATTAAATTTCATTTTCAAGATTATTTTTCTTTGGTTGTAGGTGTGGTTTGTATGATAATTGCATTTACTGTGAAAATTCAAATTTAAAAGTAAAATTTATGTTTTAAAATATATAGAGAAACAAGCTCCAATTTAAATTTATACATCAAATTTTTCTTATCAGTTGAGAAAAATAAGTACAAATATAGTTATTATGAATTTAGGATGAAAGTGGAAATCACTTTCTGAAAATGATTTTAAAAAATCTATCAATATAATTTGCTTTGCAAATTTATAAAAAGGTACGTTGAGAATTACTAGGAACGAAGTGATTAGTAATAACTACAACTGTTAACTATTCACTCTTAACTTTTAACTAAAATAATCTTTTAGTTATTGATAAAACATTAATTTAAATTTTCTCATTTGATAAATGAATAAGTTTAAAATTTAATTTGGAACCCTATAGTGGTTAGCTGAAAATAATTAATTTTATAATTAAGTTCCTATTATTTTAATCTAGTACTTTCAGCTTTCCATTTTTATAAAATTAGAGAACTTATATTAATATTGGGGGTAAAAATGTGATAAATATTGATAATGTATTCTTTGCTTATCCAACAGAGAAAAATCATAATATAAAGAATATAGATATAAAGATTAATCATGGAGAATGTGTTTTATTATGTGGTAAAAGTGGATGTGGTAAAACCACAGTAACAAAACTTGTAAATGGATTAATACCACATTTTATAGATGGAGATTTAAAAGGAAATGTTCATGTTAATAATATGAATGTAAAAGAGACAGAAATGTATAAATTGTCTTTGAAAATTGGATCAGTATTTCAAAATCCTAAATCGCAATTCTTTAATATTGATTCTGATAGTGAACTTGCTTTTGGACTTGAAAATCAAGGGTTGGAGCCTAAATATATGCGAGATAGAATTAATAAGGTAGTTAAAGAACTTAATATAAAAAAACTTTTAAAAAGAAATATTTTTAAAATGTCTGGAGGTGAAAAACAAATACTCGCATTTTCTTCTGTTCATGCAATGAATCCAGATATATATGTTCTAGATGAACCATCTGCTAATTTAGATGCTAATAAAATAAAGTTATTAAAAGAATTACTTATAAAAATTAAAAACCAAGGAAAAACAATATTAATAACTGAGCATAGAATTTATTATCTAGCTGATATTATTGACAAAATTGTGTTTATAGATGATGGAGAGATAAAAAGTCAACTAACAAGAGAAGAATTTTTAAATTTAGAAGATAGCACTCGTAGAAATATGGGATTACGAACATTAAAGATACCTGAAATTGAAGAAAAATTCCATATTGTAGAAAATAAAAAATCACATGAGGCAGAACTTGTTATAGAAAATCTTTCATGTAATTATGGAAAAAAAGAAGTTTTTAAAGATATATCATTTTCTGCATCTGCAGGAGATATTATAGGTATTCTTGGAGAAAATGGTGCAGGTAAGACAACTTTAATGAGATGTTTGGCAGGGCTTATAAAAGAAAAAAGTGGAAATGTATTTATTGATGGAGAAAAATTAAATTATAAGCAAAGACTAGATTATCACTATATGATTATGCAAGATGTAACTCATCAGCTTTTTGCCGAAAGTGTAATTGAAGAATTTACTTTAACAAATGAAAATATACCAAAAGAAAAAATATTATCTATATTAGAGGAATTTAATCTTGATAAATTTAAGGGTAAACATCCAATGTCATTGTCAGGAGGTCAAAAACAAAGACTTGCAATAGCAGTTGGAGCATTAGCTAATAAAAGAATACTAATATTTGATGAACCTACAAGTGGACTGGATTATATACATATGTATAAGGTAAGTAATATTATAAAAAAACTTAGCAAAGAAAATCATATTATATTTATTGTTACACATGATAAAGAACTTTTTGAAATAACTTGTAATAAAGGTTTAAAGTTGGAAAATGGCAGAAAAGTAAAAGAATTTTTAGTAAAATAAACTCATTTATTGTTTTAGAAAGGAAGTAAAAAAATTGGAGGCTAAAAAAAAAGAAGGATTAGCAAGACTCTTTGAAATTGCCAGTGAAAAAAAGAAGTTTCTTATTATATCTGGAGTGGTATCAATTATAAGCGCCTTTTTTCTATTATTTCCATATTTAATGGTGTATAAAATTATGGAAGAACTTTTAAAAAACGCTTCTAGTATATCAAATATAAGTGGAAGTAGTTTGATGAATTGGGCAATTTATGGCAACATAGCAATGATTATAGGATACATTTTATTGTATGTAGGTGCAATGATAGCTCACATAGTTGCTTATAACATTATATATAAAATAAGAATAAAACTTTCAGAACATATGGGTAAACTTCCAATGGGATATTTCAATAAAAATTCTATTGGAAAAATTAAAAGCGTAATAGAATCTGATGTGGAAAAAATAGAACTTTTTATTGCACATCAACTTCCAGATTTAGTTAGTACTGTTGTAATGATTATAATAATTTTTATATCTATGTTATATTTAAATTTTTGGTATGGATTAGCTTCTATCATACCAATAGTTGTGGGATATTCTTTGCAATACTCTATGTTATGTGGGGAGAAAGCAAAAGCTGGATTAAAAGAATATTTTGATGCATTAGAAAGCATTAATACATCAGCCATACAATACGTCAGAGGAATGTCATCTATAAAAATATTTGGACAAACTATTCACTCCTTTCGTGAATTTTATAATGATATGATTGCATATCGTAATTTTAGCACACAATATGCAAAAAATTATGAGAAAAGATATGTTTTATTTAATATAATTATTGCATCTTTATTTACATTTATAGTTCCAGTTGGACTGTTATTTATAAGTAAAGAGCCAAGTAATTTAGCATTATCAATAACATTTATTTTCTTTCTTATTCTATCAATGGGCATTTCTTCACCAATTTTAAAATTAAATGCATTAGCTACAACAGTAAATAGAATATCAGAAGGACTAAATAGAATAGATAGGATTATAGAAGAAGAACCTATTAAAATTTCAGAAGATGTTAAAATACCATCTGAATTTGATATAAAGTTTAATGATGTTTCATTTGCATATAATGAAAATGGACAAGAGGTTTTAAAAAAAATTAAATTTACTGCATGTCAAGGAGAAATTACTGCTTTAGTAGGTCCATCAGGATCAGGAAAATCTACTATAGCTCAATTGATACCTAGATTCTGGGATGTGAATAATGGAAGCATAACTATTGGAGATATAAATATAAAAAGTATTGAAAATGAAAAACTTATGGATATTATATCCTTTGTTTTTCAAGATAATTTTTTATTAACAGATACAATTTTAAATAACATTTTAATTGGTAGGCCAAATGCACAAAAAAAAGAGGTTATTGATGCTGCAAAAGCTGCAAGATGCCATGAATTTATAAAAGCCCTTCCTAATGGATATGACACTTATGTAGGAAACAAAGGCACATATTTATCAGGGGGTGAAAAACAAAGAATATCTGTAGCAAGAGCTATATTAAAAAATGCACCAATTTTAATATTAGATGAAGCGACAGCATTTGCAGACCCGGAAAATGAATATGAAATACAATTAGCCTTGCAAAAACTTATAAAAAATAAAACTGTATTAGTTATAGCTCATAGATTAACTACAATAGTAGATGCAAATAAAATAATTGTTATAGAGGATGGAGAAATATCAGAGCTAGGGACACATAATAGTCTTATAGATAATAATGGTTTATATAAAAAAATGTGGCAAGCATATAATGCATCTTTAAACTGGGAAGTTGATAGTAATTTTATTAAGGAGGTAAAAAAAGAGTAATGAAATTTTTATATACCATTACTGCAGGAAATCCTAAGAATATGATTAAACCTGTTTTGTGGGAAGTAGCTACTGAAATAATTAATATGATTCCTTTTGCTTGTATAACAATAATTATAAACATAATATATGAGTATCATGCTAAGGAAAGACAAGAATTGAATTTTAATATACTTTGGATGACTTTTTCCATAATGATAATATTCTTTTTTATCATATTTCTATGTAAAAGAAAATCATATAGAGCTATTGTAAGTTCTGCATATAATACTTCAACACAAGGACGTATAAAAATTGCTGAACATTTAAGAAGACTTCCTCTTGGATTTTTAATGAGTAAAGATTCAGCAGAGTTAGGAAGTATGATAATGAATGATATTACTTTAATAGAGGAAGCATCAAGTGATATATTACCACAACTTATAGGTGGCATAATTGTACCAATAATTGCTTTAGTTGGAATGGCATTTGTTGATTGGAGATTATCTTTATCAATGTTTTTAGGATTTCCAATATCAATTCTTATAATAGTAGCTATTTCAAACTTTCAACGTAACTTAGCGACAAAACATTCTAGGGCAAAACTTGAACAATCCAATTGTATTGAAGAGTATCTTGCTGGAATAAAAGTTATTAAAGCCTATAATTTAACTGGTAAAAATTTTTCCAAATTAAATCAAGCTTTTTATAATTTTATGAAAATGAGTATTAAACAAGAAGGACTAGTAGGCCCATTTTTCTTAGTAGCAGTTTCCTTCATTAAATCTGGTTTATCTTTTATTTCAATTTCTGGTGTTTATTTAATTTTAAATAAAAGTTTAACTATACCAATTTTTGCACTGTTTTTATTAGTTGGAACTCGTATTTTTGATCCATTGTCAGCTGCTATTACAAAACTTCCAGAGCTTAAATATGACATGATTGCAGGTGAACGTATTATTCATTTGCTAAATCAGCCTAAGATGACAGGAGAAGGTAGTCCTAATAATAAGCACAATATAAAATTTAACAATGTTACATTTGGTTATAAAAAAAATATGGTTTTAAATAATATTAATACTGAAATAAAAGAAGGAGAATTAACTGCTATAGTTGGTCCATCTGGAAGTGGAAAAAGTACAATGCTTAGACTTATAGCAAGATTTTATGACCCTAATGATGGAATGATTACTTTTGGAAATAAAAATTTATGTGAAATAAATCCGGAAAAGTTAATGAAAAAAATTTCCATGGTATTTCAAGATGTATATTTATTTGAAGACACAATAGGAAATAATATTCGTTACGGAAAAAATAATGCAACTCAGCAAGAAATAGAAGAGGCAGCAAAAAAAGCTTGTTGCCATGATTTTATAGTTAAACTTCCAAAGGGATATAACACTATAGTTGGAGAAGGGGGTTCTACTTTATCAGGTGGAGAAAAACAACGTATTTCAATAGCACGTGCTATTTTAAAGGATACACCATTAGTTTTACTTGATGAGGCAACATCATCCCTTGATCCAGAGAATGAATTAGATGTTCAAAGGGCTATTAATGAATTGGTGAAAAATAGAACTATAATTATGATCGCTCATAAGTTAAGAACTGTAGTTAACGCAGATAAAATCATTGTTATAGATAATGGAAAAATAGTTGAAGAAGGTAATCATGAATATCTTATAAAAAAACAAGGTCTTTATTTTAAATTATGGAATTTACAAATGAAAACAAGAGGATGGAAAATAACTTCATAATAAATCCTTATAAAAATATATATCATTTTTCAGGAGGATAAAATATGGTTAAAAATTACGGATTATGTGAAAAAAGAGAAGATAGTAAACAAATTTTTTTAGAAGAACTAACACTTTATGACCATCTAGAATTGGCTATAAAAAGGTATAAAAGTAAAATTGCACTTGTAGAGAAAAGTAGAAAATTAACTTATATAGACCTTTATAAAGAGATAAGTAAGATCTCAGGGGGATTTTTAAGACTTGGAATAAAAAATGGTGATAAAGTATTAATACAACTTCCTAATTGCATAGATTTTGTTATAGTTTCGTTTGCTTTGTTTAAAATAGGTGCTTTACCAATTTTTGTTTTGCCTAGTTATAGAGAAAATGAAATTGATGAAATTATTAAAAAAACTAAACCTAGTGCAATGGTTATTAATGATAGTTATTTAGGATTCAATTATAAAAACATGGCAATTAACCTAAAGAAAAAACATAAAAGTATAAATTGGATAATAAATGTGGATAAAGATGATGAAAATCCATGTATAAAAGATTTTAAAGAATCAAATGTAAAATATGAAAAGCCATTATGTAATGATACTGCTTTTTTAATTTTATCTGGTGGAACAACCAGTCTTCCTAAAATAATTCCAATAACACATAGTGCTTGTGCTTATTATGCAAAGGAATGTGCAATAAATTCTAAAGTAAATGAAAAAAGCACATATTTAGCTATTTTGCCAATAGCACATAAATTTGCACTAAGTATGCCTGGAGTTATTGGAACATTAATATTAGGTGGAAAAGTTGTAATATGTGAATCAGGAAGTTGTGAAGAGGTTTTTCCAATAATTGAAAATGAAAAAGTAACAATAACATCATTAGTACCATCTTTAATAAATTTATGGCTGGAAGTTTTAGAGTGGGACAAAAAGCATGATATATCAAGCTTAAAAGTTCTACAAGTGGGAGGAGCTATGTTAAGTAGTAATACTGCAAAAGAGATAGTAAATAATATGCAGTGTAAGCTTCAGCAAGTGTATGGAACTTCAGAAGGAGTTATATGTTTTACAGATTTAGATGATGATTATAACGTTTTATGTAATAGTCAAGGTAAGCCTATTTCTAGATTTGATGAAATAAAAATTATTGATGAAAATAGTAGTATTATATCAAATGGAGAGTATGGCGAACTTTTAGTAAAAGGACCATACACTATAAAAAGTTATTATGAAAAAGACGCAAGTAAGGATAATTATTTTACTGAGGATGGTTTTTATCGCACTGGAGATAAGGCAAGAATAGTATTTAATAATAAAATACAAATAGTAGGACGTCTTAAAGAACAAATCAATAGAGCAGGAGAAAAAATAATGCCATCTGAGATAGAAAATATATTATGTAAACATAATAATATTAAAAGTTCTGCTGTAATAGCTATTGAAGATGAAGTGTTAGGTGAACGAAGTTGTGCATTTATAATTTCAGATAATGTAAATTTAAAAAAGGCTGATATTACAAAATTTTTTATAGATATGGGAGTTGCTTCAAATAAAATACCAGATCAAATGGAATTTGTAGACTATTTTCCACTTACAGGGGTTGGAAAAATTAATAAAAAAGAGCTTAAAAAATGGATTTTAAAATAGATTAATTTATAGATTAATTTAATGAATTTATAAAAAATAAATATATAAAGAGGTATAATACCATTGTATTATCAATTGATAATTATTATTGATAAAAGATATATTATATAGTTCTCAATTTAGTATAAATTATTTTATAAGGGAGTGATTAAACTGGATAAAATAAATAACAAACAAATATTATTTAACTATGAAGATATGAAAGATAAAATTAAAAATATATTATCAATAAAAGGTGATATAGAAGATAATCGTAATTTACTTGAATTAGGATTAAATTCACTTCAAATAATGAGATTAGTAAACCAATGGCGTCGTGAAGGAATAGATATTACATTTTCAAAACTTATTTCATCACCATATCTGAATCATTGGTGGGGACTAATAAAAGAGCAAATAAAAGTAGAATCTAAAAATAGTAATGAAGATAAAAAATCAAATATAGATGAGGATAATTTAGAGCTTATAAAATCATTTCCATTAAATGATGTACAGTATGCATATTGGGTAGGAAGACGTGAAAATCAACCACTTGGTGGAGTGGGATGTCATGCTTATTTTGAAATAGATTGTAATGATATTATACTAGATAAATTACAGAAAGCCTGGATTAAATTGTTATACCATCATCCTATGCTTAGGGCAAGATTTTTAGAAAATGGAGAACAAGAAATATTAAAAAATCCATATTCAAAAGAAATAGTAATTAATAATTTTAAAGATAAATCTTTAGAAAATATAAAAAAATCTTTAAAAAATATTAGGGAAAAGTTGTCTCATAGAGTGTTAGATGTTAAAAGTGGACAAGTTTGTGGGCTAGAAGTTAGCTTATTACCAGATAATAAAACAAGGATACATTTTGATATAGATTTATTAGTTGCAGATATGCAAAGTCTCCAAGTGATTTTTAGAGATTTAGCATTAATTTATGACGGAGTAAAAGAGCTTTCTGCACCGATTGATTGGAGTTTTGGAAAGTACTTAAAAAGGAATCAACAAAGGCTATTAGAAGAAAAGAAAAAAGCTAAAAATTATTGGGAGAATAATTTAAATATTTTACCTAAAGGACCTACAATACCGTTAGAAGAAACACCAGAAAATATAATAAAACCTGTATTTAAAAGAAGAAAATATTTTTTGAATAATTCTCAATGGGAATCACTTAAGAGTAAAGCAGCAGCAAATCAGGTTACACCAGCTATGGTATTGTTAGCTGCATATTCAGAAATATTAGACAAATGGAGTGAAAATTCTAAATTTTTAATAAATATGCCATTGTTTGACCGTGAAACTAGTGAACAAGGAATAGAAGATGTTATAGCAGACTTTACAAATGTATTATTATTACCAATAGATTGCAATAATATAAAGCCATTTTTACAAAGGGTAAAAGACATTCAGAAAAATTTTCATAAAACTGTAGAGTATTCATCATATTCAGGAATAGATATATTAAGAGATATGGGAAGATTATATCCTGGAGAAGGAAGTTTTGCACCGGTAGTATTTTCATGTAATTATGGGACTCCACTTATTAGTGAAAAATTTGAAAAAATTTTAGGAAAACTTTCATATATGATTTCTCAAACACCTCAAGTGTGGCTAGATTTTCAAGTTTATGAGATTAATAATGGGTTATTACTTGCATGGGATAGTGTAGATAAACTTTTCCCAGAAGGTTTAATTGATGATATGTTTAATAAATTTAAAGAATTAATTAATTGGATAGTTAATGAAGAAAGTTGGAGTGAAGTTCCTGAAATTCTTTATAATATTAGAGAATTAAAGAGTTATGACGTAGAAAATGATGAACTTTCATTTGAATATAAAAAATGTTTACATACGTCGTTTTTCGAAATTGCAAAAAAAACCCCTAATAAAATAGCAGTTATAGACGGAGTATTGGGAATTAAAGTTTCATATAAAGAATTAGCAAAAGATGCATTGAAAATAGCTACAATGCTTGAGAAAAATGGAATTAGTAATAAAGACTTAGTTGCAGTAACTTTGCCAAGAGGAATAGACCAAATAAAAGCAGTTTTAGGTATATTAGCTGTAGGTGCATGTTATGTGCCTATTAGTGAAAAGCAACCATATTTACGTAGAAATGCAATTTATAAAAAAGCTAATATAAGTTTTACTATTACTAATGAAGAGTTATATGAAAATATAAAATGGCCAACAACTAATAAAATTTTAAAAATTGAAAATTCTAAAGAAATGGAGTTATTTACAGAATTTAAAAAAGTTTCTTCAGATAGTTTAGCATATATAATTTTCACATCTGGATCTACTGGAGAACCTAAAGGTGTTGAAATTTCACATTGTGCAGCGGTAAATACAATAATTGATATTAATAAACGTTATAATGTTTCAAATGAAGATATAGTGTTAGCTCTTTCATCCTTAGATTTTGATTTATCAGTGTATGACATATTCGGCATATTATCTGTTGGTGGAACAGTAGTTACTATTACAGAAGATAACTATAGAGATGCTGCAAGTTGGGTAGAGATAGTACAAAATTATAATGTTACCATATGGAATTCAGTGCCAATATTATTGGATATGTTCTTATTAATGGCTGAAAGCAAAAAAATAAAAATACCATCAATAAGAGTAGCTATGCTATCTGGAGATTGGATTGGACTTGACTTACCTTCAAGATTATATAATATATCAGAAAATGCACAAATGGTAGCTATGGGTGGAGCTACAGAGGCATCTATTTGGTCAAATTATTTTAATGTAACTTTGCCACTAGATTCTAAGTGGAAATCAATTCCTTATGGACAACCCTTAACTAATCAAATTTATAGAGTTGTAGATAGAAAAGGAAGAGATTGTCCTAATTGGGTTTCAGGAGAATTATGGATTGGTGGAGTTGGAGTTGCTAGGGGATATGCAGGTGATGACGAACTTACAAAAGAGCGTTTTGTAGAGTGGAATAATAATAGATGGTATTTAACAGGAGATATAGGTAGATATTGGAGTGATGGGAATATTGAGTTCCTAGGTAGAAAAGATTTTCAAGTCAAAGTTAGAGGACATCGTATTGAACTTGGGGACATAGAAACTGCAATAAAAAAATATCCTAATGTGCAAGATGCTGTAGTTATTACAATAGATGATTCATATAAAAATAAGCATTTAGTTGGATATGTAATACCTAAAAATAAATATGAAGATTATAATACAGATGATTTTAATAGTATAGAAGAAAATATAAAGATTTTTTTACATGACATATTACCAGATTATATGATTCCTACTAGATTTGTATTATTAAAAGAACTACCACTTAATATTAATGGGAAATTAGATAGAAAAATATTGCCATTACCTAGTGTTGAAAAAAATGAAAAATTAGAGAAGCGTTTTATGAAACCAAAAACAAAAACAGAATTGTTATTATCTAAAATTTGGTGTGAAATTCTTAATATAAATGAAATAAATATAAATGATAATTATTTCATTTTAGGTGGCGATTCATTAATGGCAACAAAATTGAGCACAAAAATACAAAAGGAGTTTGGTGTTAATTTATCTTTAGAGATGATATTTAAAAATCCTGTGTTTATTGATGAAGTAGATTGTATTGATAGCTTATTAAAGAGTAGAAATGAAATTATAAAAAAAGATGTTCAATTACCAAAAGTAAATCAAGATTTAAAAAATTTATATAAACCATTTCCATTAACAGATATACAAAAGGCATATTGGATAGGAAGAAGTGGAGCATATTCTTTAGGAAAAGTTGCAACTCATTATTACTTTGAATTTGAAGGTGAAAACTTAGATGTATCTAGGATAAATAATATTTGGGAAAAAATCATAAAACGTCATGATATGATGAGAGCAATAATACTTCCTGATGGGGAAAATCAGCAAATATATAAAGACGTTCCAAGCTATGAGATAAAAGTCTATGATTTAAATTCAAAAAGCCTTATAGATGCAGAAAAGACATTAAAGGATATCCGTATAGAAATGTCTCATCAAAAATTTATAACAGACAAATGGCCATTGTTTGATGTACGAGCATCCTGTTTTGATAAAGGAAAAGTAAGGCTTCATTTTAGTTTTGATAATATAATTTTTGATGGTTGGAGCATATTTCATATTCTAAATGAAATGGCTGATGTTTATTTTAATCCAGAGAAACCTTTATTAAAATTAGACTTTTCTTTTAGAGATTATGTACTAGCTACTGAAAAAATAAAAAATAGTGAATTATATAAACGAGATAAAGAGTATTGGTTTAATAAGATAAAAGATTTACCAATGGCTCCAGAGCTACCGTTAGCTAAAAATCCAGACCAATTAGACAATCATCAATTTACACATTATGAGAAAATAATAGACAAAAATAATTGGACTAAATTTAAAAAAGATATTACAGAGTTTGGATTAACACCATCAGCAGTGTTACTTGCAATATATGTAGAGGTTATAGGAGCATGGAGTAGACATCAAAAGTTTACTATCAACTTAACAAGATTTAATAGAATGCCAATACATCCTAAAATAAATGAAATTGTAGGAGATTTCACATCGTTAACATTACTTGCTATAGACAATTCTTTAAAAGATACATTCATTGAAAGGTGTAAGAATATACAACAAAAATTATGGCAAGATATAGATCACTCATATGTAAGTGGCGTTGATGTGCAAAGAGAACTTGCAAAGATTAATGGTAAGAATCAAGGTATGGTTATGCCAGTGGTATTTACAAGTGCAATAGGATATGAAAACAAAAATTCTAAAGAAATTAGTAGATCTTTATTAGGAAAAAGAATATATAGTATTTCACAAACACCTCAAGTTTGGATAGATAATCAAGTTATAGAAGAAAATAAAGAGCTTATATTAACTTGGGATGTAGTAAAAGAACTGTTCCCAGAGGGATTAACAGATGACATGTTTAAAGCTTATTCTAAAACTATTGATAAAGTTATAAATGATATAAAAGTATGGAAGAAAAAGTCTAGAAATATTATCTCTATTCCTAATATTGAAAAAAGAATAGAGGCAAATAGCACTAAAAGACCAATATGTTATGAAACACTTAATAGTTTATTTGAAAAGAAAGCTTTACAATATCCTAATAACATTGCAATATCATCAACAAATTATAAATTGACTTATAAAGAATTGTTAAAGAAGGTTACTAATGCTAGTAATGTTTTAATAGACAAAGGAGTAAAACCTAACAATTTAGTAGCAGTTATTATGGAAAAGGGATGGGAACAAGTTGTAGCTGTTTTGGGAATAATAAAAGCAGGAGCGGCATATTTGCCAATTGATCCTAATAATCCTAAAGATAGACTTGAAATGTTACTAAATGAGGGAGAGATAAAGTTTGTTTTAACTCAAGGCAGTATAAAAGATAAATTAATTTTACCAACAAAATTTGAATTGTTAGAAATAAATAATATTGCTAATAAAGAAAGTAGTCATATATCACAGGATGTAATTGTAAATCCTAAGGATTTAGCATATGTTATTTACACATCAGGTTCTACAGGGGTTCCTAAAGGTGTAATGATAGACCATATTGGTGCTGTAAATACTATTCTTGATATTAATAAACGCTTTTTAGTAGGACCAGAAGATAGTATAATAGCACTTTCTAACTTAAATTTTGATTTATCTGTGTATGATATTTTTGGAACACTTGCTGCTGGGGCCACAATAGTATTTCCAGATAGTGATTCTATTAAAGATCCTTCTCATTGGCTAGAGTTATTAGAAAAATATAATATTACAATTTGGAATACAGTACCGATGTTTATGCAAATGTTTATGGAATATTTAAGCAATGAAACAAGAGATTTGCCACAGTCACTTAGATTAGTTCTATTAAGTGGGGATTGGATTCCACTTGAATTGTCGGATAAAATAAAATTTCATTTTAAAAATACTGAAGTTATTGGACTTGGTGGAGCTACTGAGGCATCGATTTGGTCTAATATATATAAAATTGATAAAGTAAATGCAAATTGGAAGAGTATTCCTTACGGTAAACCAATGGTTAATCAACATTATTATATATTAAATGAATTAATGGAAGAATGTCCAAACTGGGTTCCTGGTAGGCTGTATATTGGTGGTATTGGCGTTGCTAAGGGTTATTGGAAAAATGAAAAGAAAACATCAGAAAGATTTATATTATACCCTAAAACTGGAGAGAAGATATATTATACCGGTGATTTAGGAAGATATTGGCCAGATGGAAATATAGAGTTCCTTGGTAGAGAGGATTCTCAAATAAAATTAAATGGATATAGAATTGAACTTGGTGAAATTGAAAGTACAATAAAACTTAACAAAGATATAAAGGATGCTGTAGTTATTGTAGATGAAAAGAATAATGAAGAACGTAATTTAATAAGTTATATAGTTCCTAAAAATAAAGAGTTATCAATTTGTTTTGAAAATGTAGAATCTGATAAAAAGCATATTGATAAATGCTTAAAACATATAAAAATGTCTATAGAAGAGGAAATGAATAATCTATCAAATGATGTAAATTTAAGTAAAATAGTATTATTTAATAATTGTCTAGATCATATTAGTATTAAGGCCATGTGTGATACTTTTAGAAATATAGGTATTTTTAGCAGTGATGCTAAAGAAGATTATACTGTAGAAGAGTTAATTAAAAAATATAAATTTGATAACCGCTTTAAAACACTAATAACTCATTGGTTAGAAACTTTTGTTAAAGAAGGCATTCTACAAAAAGATTGCAAAGGAAAGTATTTTAATTTATATCCTATAGGAAATTACAAGAAAAATACTGAGATGATTAATCAGTTAAATTCATATCCAGATTTAAAAGAAAAAATAGTTTTAGTAGATATGAAAATGCACAAAGATATAAATACTAATATTTCTATATTAAAAGGTGAAAAAGATTCACGTGAAGTAGTTATTGACAATAGTTTATGTTTAACTCCTAATAAATTAGAAAAATATAATATAGGAGGAGACTATTATAAGGGGTTGTTATGTAAAGCTCTAAAAACTTTTATAAACTCATATAATAATAAAATAAATGTTTTAGAAATAGGTGGAAGAATGGGTAATATTCTATCATTAATAAAAGAGTGTTTGCCTAAGGAAAACTGTGAGTATATATACACAGATGAATCATCTTATTTTTTAGAAAAAGTAAAAAATGAGCATAAAGGGTCCCAAATAATAGATTTTAAACTATTAAATGTTAATAAATCTCCTTTAAATCAAGGTTATGAATATCATAAATACAATATTATAGTTGCTAATAATTCTATACATCGCTCAAAAAATATTGTGAAAACTTTAAGATTTTTAAAAGATATGCTAGCACCTGGAGGTATATTACTCATTGTAGAAGCTACTGAAAATAGAAAAATTCAATTAAATACAGTAGCTCTTTTAGAAAATGGGTTTTCTAATATAGAAGATATAAGAAAAGAAAACAAGCTTCCATTATTATCTAATAAGCAATGGATAGATATATTAAAATCACAAGGGTTTTCAAATATAGATTTTTCTTCATTATATAATAAAATTTCTAAAATTTTTGGACAAAATTTAATTATTGCAGAAGGTCCTAAAACTGTTAAAAAGTTTAAATCAGATGCACTTTCTAATTTCATGAAAGAAAAATTACCAAATTATATGTTGCCTAAAAAATACTTTTTATTAGATGAAATACCTCTTTCAAAAAATGGAAAGGTAGATAGAAAAACATTAGAAGGATTCAGTCAAAATTATGATAAAAATTATAAAAAATCTAATGTTGTACCTTTTACAGACATTCAAATTAAAATAGCTGATTCATGGAAAGATATACTTCATAATAATGAAATTAGTGTAGAAGATAACTTTTTTAAACTAGGAGGAGATTCATTACAAGCAATTCAGTGTGTAAATATATTAAAGGATAAATATAATATTAAGTTATCTTTAAAAAGTTTCTTTGAAGCATCTAATATATACGATTTAGAAAAACTTATAGAAAATAAATCAATAGAAACAAATTTAACTGAAACCTTTGTAGAAGGTGAAATATAGGATGTGATAATAGATTGGATAAGAAAATTATTGGAATTTTAGGAGCTACAGGAGTAGTTGGTATAGGTGCTGTTAAAACTATTTTAAAATTAAATAAATATGATGTTTTACTTGGATATAGAAATTTAGAGAAAATTAAAAGTTTATATAAAGATATGATTAGTGAAGATCAATATATGAAGGTAGAAATTAATAATGAAGATTTAGTTGATAATTTTTGTGATAGATGTGATTTAGTAGTTAATTGTGCAGGACCGTCTAATTTAATAAGTATTAAAGTAGCAAAATCATGTATTAAAAAAAATGTTAATTATTTAGATGTTTCAGGTAATAAAGCTTTATATGATTATATTAAAGAAAAACAGAGTGAAATTATAAAAAAGAAACTATTATTTATTATTTCAGCTGGAATATACCCAGGATTATCTGAAATTTATCCTGCTTATATATCTGAAAGTATTTTTGATAAAGTAGATAAATTAGAAATTTATTTTAATCACAAGGGAGAAATGTCATTCAATGCTGCATACGATTTTGTATGTGGCATTGAAGAAAATAGTGGACAAGGCATGATGTATTGTAGAGATGGTATTTCAGTAAAACTAGAAAATAGAAGAAATCAAAATTATAAGGATTATGGATTAGAAAAAAGTTTTGATGTATACCCAGTGTTGAATACAGAATTTATTGGAATGGTAAGACAACAAAAAATTAAAAATGCATATTTCTATAATGTTTATGAAGATAAATCAATATTAAATGATTATGTAATCATTAAAGCATTAAAACAATATGAAACAGAAAAGCAAAAAAAAGAATCTGCTAGACTATTGATGAAACACAATTTAAAATCAATAAAAAAAGATGAATTCGTGTCAATGGATATTCAAGCTAACGGTTATAAGGATAATTGTTATATTGAAGTTATATCTAAGCTTTTATGCAAATATGATGGAAATAAATTATCTGGAGTAGTTGCAGCTAATGTTGTAGATAATATTATTTCTAATAAATCTAATATTGTAGGAACTTACTACCCATCACAAATAATAAATCTAAAAAATTTTATTAATAGGTTAATAGACCAATCTATAATAATAAAAACTGAAATTCTAAACATTGAAGAAGGTATGATTTAAATCATTGAAAAATGAAAGGATAAAAAAATGAAGTTAAAAAAAAGACTAAAAACTATAGTTTGTGGTTCAAGATTTGGACAATTTTATATAGAGGCTTTAAATTTGTTAAAAGAAGATTTTGAAATAGTTGGATTATTAGCTAAAGGAAGTGAACGTTCAATAAGCTGTGCAAAAGAATATGGGATTAAATTATATACAGATATTAAAGAGTTACCAACGGATATAGATTTAGCTTGTGTTGTAGTAAAATCTGGTGTCATCGGTGGCAATGGTACAGAGTTAACATTAGAGTTTTTATCTAAAGGAATAAATGTAATTTTAGAGCAACCTGTTCATTATAATGATATAACAAAATGCATGAAAGTTGCTAGAAAAAATAATGTTTGTTTCCATATAGGTGATTTATATGTAAATCTTCCATCAGTGAAAAAATTTAGCTTATATTCTAAGGCAATATTAAAAGAGCAAAAAGGATTATATATAGATTTATCATGTACAACTCAAGTATCTTTTCCATTAGTTCATATTTTACTGAAAATATTATCATCAACCAGACCTTTAAAAATTAACGATAATATTGAAAAAGTTGGGATATTAAAAATACTTACTGGAAAAATTGGAGATATTCCTATTTTAATAAAAGCGGACAATAGATTGGATCCAGAAAATCCAGATAACTGTTTACCTTTGTTACATGAAATAAATATTGGATTTGAAGGAGGAAGAATATCTTTAATAGAAACTCATGGTTTTATAGTTTGGTCACCTTGTTTATATGTGCCTGAAGTTAATGGAATTCCAAATAAGTTTAAAGATAAGTGTCCTTTGAATTTAATTGATAATAGCTCTGAAATACTTGGTGGAATAACAGAAAACTCTTTTAAAGATATACTTACAAAAGAGTGGCCAGTAGCAATAGGTAAAGATTTAATATTCATAAAAGATATGATTTTAAAAGACATTAAAAAAGAAGTGTTAAACAAAAATGGACAACAGAATCTTTTATGTTCTAAGTATTGGCATGAAATAACTAAAAAATTAGGATACCCTTCTATAAAAAACAATGATGATTATAAACATATATCTATAAATAATCTGCAACAAATTATAGTAAATGATTAAAAAATATTTATATCGAGCATTTGAAAGGAGTTGCATTTGAGTGGAAAATGAAGCTAAAAAACTTTTGAAATATTTAAATAATATAGGTGTAACATTATGGCAAGAGGATGGAGCCTTACGCTATAGAGCACCTAAAGGAGTATTATCTAGCAGTAATTTAGAAAAACTAAAATTTTATAAAAATAATATAATAAATATATTAGCAAATCAAGAGAGGGAGGGTAAAACAGAAATAGATTCAGAATCACAATTTATACCATTTCCTTTATCAGATGTGCAATCTGCATATTTGTTAGGAAGAGAAGAACTTTTTGAATATGGTAGTGTTGCTTGTCATATTTATATGGAGTTAAATTATTCAGATTTAGAGCATGAAATGGCAGAAGAAGCATGGAATAAACTTATTTTAAGACATAATATGTTGAGAGCAGTATTTGATAAAAAAGGTAATCAAAGAATATTAGAAACTGTTCCTAGATTTAAAATAAACTATATGGACTTGTCTGAAGGTGATGTTTCATATAATAAATTAAAGCTTAACTCTATAAGAGAAGAAATGGGACATAGAATATATAATGCTGAAAATTGGCCATTATTTGATGTAGGAATAACTAAAATGAAGAATAATTCAATTTTACATTTTTCTATGGATTTTCTAATTGCGGATTGGACAAGCATTCTTTTACTAATATCAGAATTTGAAAAAATATATGAAAATCCTAATATTTCTTTGCCAGAACTAAAAATAACATTTAAAGATTATATGGTAAAGGAACATAATCTAAAGAAAAGTCCTGAATATTTAAGTGATAAAAAATATTGGATGGATAGAATAGATAGTTTACCATTAGCACCTAAATTACCTTTAAATAATAAAAAAGCAGAAGATAAAAAAGCAGTTAATTTTAAACGTTATTCATTACATCTTGATAATGAAAAATGGACAAAAATCAAAAATCATACTAAGAATTTTGGATTAACACCATCTACTATAGTAATGACTGCATATGCAAAGGTAATAGAAAAGTGGAGTAGTAATAAAAAGTTTTTATTGAATCTTACATTACTGAATCGCCAACCATTACACCCACAAGTAAACGAGATTATTGGAGATTTCACATCGGTAAATTTACTAGAAATTAATATGGAAAATGATTATTCTTTTAAAGAATGTGCAAAATCAATACAGAATCAATTATTAGATGATTTAGATCACCGTTTATTTTCTGGCGTAGAAGTATTAAGAGAAACATCCCGTAGAAAAGGTAGAGAAAATGCTTTAATGCCAATAGTATTTACTAGTGCAATTGGTCTTACAAAACAGATTAAAAAAAGCAAAATGAAAGGACAAATAGGTGAACATGGAATAAGTCAAACTCCACAAGTATTTATAGATTGTCAAGCAATGGATAATGAAATGGGATTAGATATAAATTGGGATGTTAGAGAAGGGGTATTTCCTAAACATATAATAGAAGATATGTTTAAGACATTTAAAAAACTTTTAAACATTTTATCAGAAAATGAAAAGCTATGGGACGAAAAAGAAATTTTAAAACTTCCTTCTTGGCAGGAAGAAGTTTTAAAGAAGGTTAATGATACAAAGTTAAATATGGATACCAAATTATTACATTATGATATTTTTAAAAATGCTATAAAATATCCTGAAAAAATTGCAGTTATTGACTCAAAAGAGCAACTTAGTTATAGTGAATTAGTTTTTAGAAGTTTAAATATTGGTAGCAAATTAAAAGAATTAGGTTGTAGGCCTCAAGACAAAGTTGCGATAATTATGGACAAATCTGTACACCAAGTATCCTCTGTGTTAGGAGTATTAGCTATTGGGGGAGTGTATGTTCCAATAGATGTAAAACAGCCATATAAACGTTTACAAAATATAATTAAAAAAGCAAATATAAAATATATTATAACAAATTCATCAGTAAAAAGAACTTGGGATGAAAGTTTAAATGTAATAGAGGTTGATAAATTAATATATTCTAATGATTATAATGTAACTCCTCAATTAGGGAATCCAGAACTTCCGGCATATGTAATTTTCACATCTGGTTCTACTGGAGAGCCTAAAGGTGTAATTATAAGCCATAAAGCTGCTATGAATACAATTGATGATATTAATACAAAATTTGATGTTAAATATACTGATAAGGTGATTGGACTTGCTAAATTAAGCTTTGATTTATCAGTTTACGATATTTTTGGACTACTTTCAGTAGGTGGAACTTTAATATATCCAAATAATGATAGGTTAACAGATCCATCTCATTGGGCTGAGTTAATGATAAAACATGGAGTAACAATATGGAATACAGTTCCGGCAATGATGGAAATTTTAATATCTTATCTAAGTTATAATTCAAATATTAACATTTCTACACTACGTTTAACATTACTTTCAGGTGATTGGATTCCTTTAAAATTGCCTAATATGATAAATAACTATTTACCTAATAGCATGGTTGTTAGTTTAGGTGGAGCTACAGAAGCAGCAATATGGTCTATTTATCATATTTATGAAGGATATAATGATGAATATAAAAGCATACCTTATGGAAAACCTTTATCTAATCAACAGTTCCGTATTTTAGATTATAAAATGAATGATTGTCCAGTGTGGTGTCAAGGAGAATTGTATATCTTAGGTGATGGTCTAGCATATGGGTACTTAAATGATGAGGGGAGTACATCTAAACAGTTTGTTACCCATCCATCAGATAAAATGAGAATGTATAAAACCGGTGATTTAGGATGTTATCACCCTGATGGTAATATTGAATTCTTAGGAAGAATAGATAATCAAGTAAAAATAAAAGGACATAGAATTGAACTAGGAGAAATTGAAAGCGCATTAATTAAACATCCGTCTATTGCTATGGCAAATGTTTTAGTAGATAAAATAAATGAGGAAAAATCTTTATTAGGTGTTGTTAAACTTGCTAACAGTAGGAATATAGATAAAAAAGAAATTAGTTCTAATTTGTATAAACTATATGATGGAATTCATGAAAGTTCTGATTCAGTCATTGAAGATATAGATAGTGATAGCATAAAAAATGCAGTAAACTGTCTTGATAAAGTAGTACTAAATTCTATGTTATATTCACTTCAAAAAATTGGACTGTTAAAAAATGGAGAAAAAATGAATATTGAAGATATAATTAATTGTAAAAAAATTAGTGATGATTTTCATTGGATTGTAATTCGTTGGTTATCAAAATTAAAAGAAGATAAAGTTTTATTAACAGATGATAATAGCAATTATGTATGTAGTAAATATATAACTAAAGATGAGATAGAAAAACAGTGGGATATTTTAGAACAAGTATGGGAAAAAATAAGTGGCACTAAAGGATTTATAAACTATTTACGTGGATGTTTTGAAAAGTTGCCACAGTTATTAGCTAAAGAGCAAGATCCAGTTTCATTACTTTATCCAGAAGGTAAAATGGATTATGTACAGTCTTTATATTTTGAACATATAATTTCTAGATATTTAAATAGTTGTATAGCTACTTTAATAAAAAGAATAGCTGAAAATCATCCTAAAAAACCATTAAGAATTTTAGAAATAGGAGCAGGGACAGGAGCAACTACTGAGCAAGTATTAGATATTCTTAAGGAAGAAGAAATAGAATATTTATTTACGGATAATACAAAGTTTTTTATACCTAGTGCAAAAAGTCGATTTGAAAAATATAAAGGTGTAACCTTTGGCATATTCGATATAGATAATAATTATAGAACTCAAGGATTTGCACCAAATAGTTTTGACATAATTATTGGAGCAGAAGTAATAGAAAATGCAAAGAATATACCTAAGACTTTTAAAAATCTAATAGAGTTATTGTCTCCACAAGGTTGGATGGTTTTTTCAGAACCAGTTAAGGAACAGAATTGGATTTTAATATCACAAGCATTTATGATGACAAAACCTAGTGATGAGCTTAGAGTAAAGAGTTCATATCTTAATGCAGATAGCTGGTTAAGTCTTATGAAACAACATAGTAAATCTCCAATTTTAATGTTGCCACAAAGAGAACATAGACTGGCTCCTTTTGGAATTAATGTTTTTGCAATGTGTGTAAAGGAAGAAAAAGAGTTACTTAAAGAAAAAGAGATTATAGACTATTTATCACAGCAAGTTCCAGATTACATGATACCTTCTCATATACAAATAGTAGACGAGATTGCTCTTACTGTTAATGGAAAGGTTGATAAAAAAGAATTAAGTACATGGAGACCGAAAATTATAGAAAATAAAGATATAATTACAGTTAAAAATGAAGAAAAAGATTTTCTAGAAAATTATTTAACTACTTTATGGACAGAAGCATTAAGTATTCCATGTATTGATAAAACAGAAGATTTTTATCATTTTGGTGCAGATTCTCTAATTATGGCTCAAGTTGCTGCAAAATTACGTAGCAAACTTTCAAAAGAGCCTTTTAAAAAGGATATACCCTTTGATGTGTTATTAAAGCAAATGCTCAACGAACCTAATATTAAATCAAGTGCAAAATTCATAAGAAACTATGATAATGATTATAAGAAGGTTTCCTTAAAACAAGAGAATAATAGTAATGGAGTAATAACAAAATTTAATTCTGAAAAGAAAGAGCCGTTAAGAGTAGTATTTCATGCCGGATTAGGAAGCATAAATGAATTTGGTTTACTTTTAGAAAATTTAAAAGAACAAGGATTAGGTACCGTTGTAGGTATCACTGTAAATGATGATAAAATTTATAGGCAAATAGATGAAAAAAAACTTATTAATGCTCTTGCAGATGACTATTCAAAGCTTTTAATTGATACAGGATATGAAAAGTTTCAACTAATAGGCCATAGTATGGGGGGATTAATAGCAGTTGAAGTTGCAAGACGTTTATTAGAAAATAATATATCTGTAATAGATGTTGCTTTAATTGATAGCTTTCCAGGAACATTTTATATTGAAGATGATTTAATTCTTGAAGCTATGTTTCAATTAGCATTAAATATAAATTTAAACCAAGTTGGCTGTAATAATGTAGGTATAAATAGTTTATCTAAAGGAATAAATTATCTGCTAAAAGAAAATAAAAAGAAAATTTCTAAGGGTTCAGCTTGTTTAATAGGTGGAAATGAAACATTAAATAAAGTTGGAGATATGTTTAGAAAAATGGGCTCTTTAAGTAAAAAAGAAAGGTTTAAAATATATAGTAGCTCTATTGAAAATAAAATACCAGTAGAAATGTTGCAAGAGTTATTTAGTGTATTTTGTCATAGTTCAAAATCAGCTAATTATATTCCAGAAGCGTATGTAGGAGAAATTAGATTTTTTAAAGCCAAGGAATTTTCTAATATATTAGTAGGTGATAATGAAACAGTTATAGATTTATGGGAAGATATATGTATTGGCGACTTAGAAGTTATAGAAATTGAAGGAAATCATTTCTCTTGTGTAAATAATGAATCTTATGTTAAAGAACTAGTTAAATTAATTGCATCTCCTATAATTACTAACTAGTTAAATAATAAAAGCTATCATTTATCTAATAATTTAATTTAGATAAATGATAGCTTAAAATTTTTACAAAATATGTTCTATTAAATTTAAAAAAATACGTTGAGAATTATAGGCAAAGTCTTAAATTATTTAATAGTATTCACCTAATTTATCATGTTTAAAGCAAATAGATGCAGTATAGTTGTCTAGGATATTAAATGAAATGATATTCCATATATATCCTGAATAATTTTCATCATTAACTTTATAATAATTATCAAATTTATTTTGTATATAAAATGAACTCAGTGACCTATTTAATCCTTCACCAGTAGCTTTAAGAAAAGCCTCTTTTTGGGTCCAATATCTATAAAAAATATCCTGTTTTTTTAAGTTTGAAACTTTATTAAAGTTTTCAATTTCAATTTCATGAAAATAGTTAGTAACTATATCATTAAAATCATTAATATTCTTATTATATTCAACATCTATTCCAATAGTTGCTGAACTTGAAAATGCAAAAGCAATTAAATTATTTGAATGAGAAATATTAAAATTAATATTTTTATCATCTATAAATACTTTTGGCTTTCCATATAGGTCTTTTTCAAATTTAATTAAATTATTTGGTAAGTTTAAATATCTGCTTATCAAGATTCGTAATAATCCATGTGTTATTGCAAAACGTTCTTTATCTTTTTCAAAATAAAAGCTATTCATTTTATTTACTTCATCATTACAAAGAAGATTTTCAAAGAATAAAGTATTAGATTTATATAAGTCAATATAAATCAGCCAAATATGAATTTCATTTTTATTTAGTTCTAATAAACTTGAAATCTTAAAACTGATAGTATCAAAATCCTTTACTATTATCTTTAAAAATTCATTATCATTTTTATTAAAAAAATCAAAATAATTATTAATCATCTAATTTTTAAGGTTAACTTGGAACCCTATAATTTGAAATGATTTTAGAGATTTTATTTAAAAGCTCCTCAACATGTGATTTGAAAAAGAAATGATCGCCTTCAATCATACTATAAGAAAATAAATTGCTTGTATAAGCTGACCAGTCTTGAATTTCATCTTCAGATGCTTCTGTATCATATACGCCTCCAAAAGCTATTATAGGACAAGGCAAAGGAGATTTATCTTTAAATACATAAGTTTCATCTATTGTATAATCTGCTCTTAATATAGGAAGAAATAAATTCATAAGTTCTTTATTTTCAAAAATAATATTAGGAATACCAGATAATTTTCCTATTGCATTTAAAAATTCATTATCAGGTAAAAAATGAATAGGATTTGGCTCTGGGATGTGTGGAGCTCGACTTCCTGAAACAATCAAACAGTTTGGTATTTTATTATAAACAGAATTAAGGTTATGAGTAATTTCAAAAGCCACTCTAGCACCTAAACTATGACCAAAAAACAAAAAAGGTTTATCTAAATATGGCAATATAGAGTTTGTAATATATTTAACTAAACTATCCATATCAAGGATAGGATCTTCACAGATTCTATTTTCTCTTCCAGGTAACTGAATAGGGTATACGCCTATATCTTTTGGTAAGAATTTATGCCATTGACCATATATAGATGCTCCACTACCAGCACAAGGCAAGCAAAAAATACGAATTTTATCATTAGGATTTGGATATGTTAATAACCAAGATGTAGTTTTAGTTTTGAATTTCATAATAACCTCCCATAATTTGTTATTCATTTTAAATCATTTGTCAATGAAAGCTATAGTTATAGACTTATATTACATTTAGTTAGTTTACGATATTGAGTTGGCAATAAACCTGTTTTACGTTTAAATAGCTCTGAAAAGTAACCAACATGATTGTAGCCAACAGCTCTAGAAATTTCACGTATAGTTAAACTACTATTTACCAGAAGATATTCAGCATAGTTGATTCTCATATCTTGTATATATTGAGTAATTGTACATTTATATGCTTCTTTAAAAATGTATTTAAGCTTAGTTTTTCCCATAAGAGCAATTTCAGCAAGTCTATCTAGCTTAATATCATATATAAAATTATCTTCAATATAATCATGTACTAAAGAAAGAAAATGTGAATCCTGAGAAGTTAAAATCTTTTTTTTAGTAAAGTTCCTATTTCTATTTTTCTCTATTATTAAAGAGAATGCTTCAAAAACTTTGCTTTCGTAATACATCTTAGCAGCAGCACCGGTACCACGAAAATTCCTTATTTGTCTAAATACAAATATAAGTTCTGAAAAGTCATCTATATCATTAATAGAGTTAAATGCAAATTGAGGATTCTTAAATTCACCAGGATATTTTATATCTAAATAGTTTTCATAAAATTCAGGCATTATTTCTATACCAACTGAATGAACTGGAATATTTCTATGGTAAATTGCTCTATATAAATCGTTGTTGGAAATATGTCCTCGTATACAACTTTTATTAAATTGTTTATAAGGTTGAAGCTCTTTTTTTGAGATAGAATCATAATAATTTATTCCTATGTAGGTAGGTTGTTTATACTCTAAAAAAAGATCATCATAAAGAACATAGTCCTGTATAGAAATAGAAAATAGATTTTCTTTAGCATATACCCAGTAATATCCATTACCTTTATTAGGTGATACACAATAACATAAGCCTTCTTTGTTATAATTAAAAGTAGATTTGGCAGGGCGAAAACCACATTTAAATAAACAAGGTTCATGCATTTCTTTTATAATATCTTTCATAAATACCCCTCCCATTTTAAATAGCAGAATAAGACATTAAATTTCCGCTAATAGACAACTATCTTGTTATCAATTGACAATGATTCTAAATAGAATTATATATAAGTGTATAAGTAAAAATTTTATAGCATATATTGAAATATAATAATGATAATGATTATCATTATTATAAGGTAATTATATCATTATTTTACTATTTAAGTCAATTGAAGTTTAAGGGGGGATAATATGTGTTTTAGATTTATTAATATTTATTAATAATTAATTGATTAATGGAGGGATAAATTTATGAGTAAAAATAGAGAAGAATTAATAAATGAAGACCCTAAAAAATTAATGATTAAGTTATGTGTTCCAGCAATAGTAGGTATGGTTGTAATAGGCTTATATTCTTTCATGGATGGAGTTTTTGCTGGACAATTAATAGGAAAAAATGCTATGGGAGCTGTATCAGTAGCATATCCACTTACTTTAATTAACTGTGCCATAGCTACTCTAGTAGGTATCGGATCTGCTTCGGTTTTAGCTAGGGCTATAGGGAAAAATGACCAAAAAACTGTAGATAAAATTATGGGAAATTTACTATCTTTAGTTTTATTACTTTCAATTGCCGTTATGATTTTAGGTATAATATTTGCTAGAAAGTTATTACTTTTAACTGGAGCAAAAGGAGAAATATTAGAATTAGCAGTAAGATATATTAGAATTGTTTTTCTAGGTTCAATTTTTGTTAATTTTGCACAAAGCGCTAATATGATAATGCGTGGTGAAGGACTTATGAATAAAGCTATGATTTTTATGGGTATAGGAGCAATATTAAATATAATTTTAGATCCTATTTTAATTATAGCTTTTGGAGAATATGGAATTGAAGGTGCAGCAGTAGCTACAATATCTTCTCAATTTGTACAATTTGTAATAACAATGATATATTTTATTAAGAAGAGTAAAACTGTAAGATTCCATAAAATAAGAGTTGAAAGATTACTTCTTCCTCAAATATTTTCAGTAGGATTATCTGCTATGATGATGCAACTAATGAGTATTTTACAACAAACTTTAATGTATAGGATGGCATCAAAGTATGGTGGAGAAAGTCAGTTAATATTAATGGGTGCAGTTTTAAGAATACAAGCATTTTCATTTATTCCTCTTTGGGGGATGAGTCAAGGGTTACAACCAGTAGTAGGTACAAATTATGGAGCAAAATTATTTTCAAGGGTAAAAAAATCTACGAATATATTTATAATAGGAGCAACAGTTTTGGCATTAATATTTTGGATTCCTATTGAAATTTTTTCATCTAATGTATTAGCATTATTTATAACAGATGTAGAAGCTGTTAAGGCAGGAATAGTTAGCTTTAGAACTATGTATAGTGTATTCCCAGTGTTGGGAACAATAATTATGGGAATAACTTTTTTTCAATCAATAGGTAATGGAAAAAATGCTAGTATTATGGTTTTATTAAGACAAGTAATACTTTTTATACCGACAATAACAATACTTCCTAAAATAATAGGAATTTATGGGGTGTGGCTTGCAACACCACTAGTAGATGGAACAGTATTTATTATGGCGTTATATTTAATTTTCAAGGAATATAAAAATATGGATAACTCAAGTGAAATGAAAGTAAAAGTGTAATATGAATAAAATTAAGTTTGTAGTTAAATTTGAATGTAAAAGATTTATTATAGATCAAAAAATCATAAAGTAAGTTTACTGAAAAAATCCCCAGTTAAATTATATATTTTTCAATATATAATTTAACTGGGGATTTTATTTAACTTTAAAATCATCAATATTTATTACTTTATTACATTGTTCCAATATTTTATCTTTATGAGATATTATAAATACAATTTTATCTTTATAATATTTTTTTATGTTATTTATAATGTTTTCTTCCATGGAAGAATCTAAAGCAGAATTTATTTCATCTAATAATAGAATATCACTATCTTTTAATAAAGCCCTTGCTATACATATAATTTGTTTTTCACCACCGGACAGATTTAAGTTTTTATCATTTATAATTGTATCATACCCATTTTCTAAAGACATAATTTTTTCATGAATATTTAAGTCTTTACAGATTTTATAAACACTTTCTTTTGAAGTTTTTCCAAAGCAACTTATATTGTTTATTATGCTATCTGGAAATAAATATATATTTTGTGGTACATAGGCTACTCTATTTAAAATTTGTTTTTCAGTTAGTATATTTTGAGGAATTTCATTTAAAAATAAATTATCTACATGATAAAATCCGCATATTAATTTCATAAGAGATGTTTTCCCAGAACCATTTCTTCCTTTTATAGCAATAATATCATTTTTATTTACATTAAATTTCATATTTTTAAATATATAATTTTCATTGTATTTAAAGTTAATATCTCTAGCACATATAGAGTTGATTTTAAAATTCAAATCAATTTCTTTATCATCAACTTCAAATTTACTTATAAAATTTAATATTCTATTTAAAGAAGTATCTATATCTTTTAATATTATATTTATTTCTATAATGATTTTTAATTGAGATGTTAATTGAATAGCATATGAATATATAGTAAATATATCTCCAATATGAATCGTATGATTTAATATATATATAAGTCCTCCAATTAACACTGAGGAAGCTCTAAAAATAGATAATACAAAAAAACTTATATTGGAATATATACTAGATGTTTTAGTTAATTTTTTACAGTTAATTAAATTTTTAGTATTTCTTTTTTTTAATATAGATATACATTTTTCCTCTAAACCTAATATTTTAATATTCATAAATCCAGAAATGAAATTTTTTAAGTCTTTTAATAAATCTTCTTCAGAAATTTTATATTTAGAATAATTATTTTTTAGCTTATGAGAAAATATTTTTTGTAGTAAGATTAAAAAAATAAATAAAGAACATACAATAAGTGTTGCTATTTCATTTACTCGTAACATTGCCACTATTAAAACTAAAATGTGAACTAAAGACACTATAAGATAAAAAAAATTAAAAAAGGCTTTTTCTAAACTTTCAGTATCCTTTAAAAGCTTATTTATAATTTCCCCTTCACTTTCTTTTTCCAATAAAACCATATTAGAATTAAAAAGCTTTTCATAACAAAAAGTTCTTATATTATTTTCAATAGTTTTATTGATAACAGAAAATCTTATAGAAATCAATATGTTACATAAGTCCCAAATAAAATATAACAGTATAACAATAAAAAATCTTTTAACAAGTAAATTAACAGTGGCGGTGCTGTTTTCTAAACTTGATAACATTCCGCCTAAAAGATAAGGAATAAAAACAGAACATAATATTGTTAAAAATTCTAAAACTGTAGCAAATATTATATTAGGTGTTTGAGGTTTTATAAATTTATATAAAAATTTTAAATTTTTTTTACTTCTCATTATAAAATACTCCATAATAATATAAATAAATTTGGTTCCTTTTTACAAATATGTTACATTAAGCATCATATAAAAACAATAAATTTCAAGATAATTAATAAAATGGAAAGAATTTGTTAACAAATATATAGAAGCTTAAATTATCTATAAATAAGGGAATGTAATTAAAAAGAATTAGTATTAAAGAATTTTTTTTTAAATAACATTAAAGCATTATTTTCACTAATAAAATTTTCATTAAAACCTTTTACAATAAAATTGTGTAACTAAATTATGTAATACAATAATTATTTATGAAATAAAGACATGAAGAAAATAATTAAATTATGATATAATTAGATAAACAAAGGATGTGAATAAATTGGCTAAAAAACATGATTTTGATGCAGCTTGGAAGTCTATATTAGAAGCTTTTGAAACAGAAATAGTAGAACTGCTTTTTCCAGAGATATTTAATAAGATAAATTGGAATTTAGGAACCGAATCACTAGATAAAGAATTACAAGAAATTCAAAAGGATATATTTGATAGAGATAGTAGTGAGAAAATAATTTCAGATAAAATAATAAAAGTAAGATTAAAAAACAAAGAAAGTAAAATACTATTTATACATGTGGAAGTACAAAGTTATAGTAGTGACCATGAAGTTTTTGGGGAAAGAATGTTTAGATATTTTTATAGAATATGGGATAAGTTTAGATATAAACAAAAAGATAAATCAGAAATAGTAGCTGCAGCAATATATACTTATAAGGGACAACGTGGAAAAGATAAAAGGTATGTTTATAAGTTGCCAGAAATAGATAATGATATATTAATATATAATTTTAGAACTATAGATATAGAGAAAATGAATTTTGAAGAAATTAGTGAAGATAACCCATTAAAATTAGTTTTTAAAATGGCGAAAAGTTTGCTGGAAATCGGTGTAACTGATGAAGAAATATACGATGCAAAAATCAATTTAGCTGATGAGTTAAAAAACTATGATAAAGTAAAAAATAATGAACAAATAAAAGCATTAGTAGACTTTTTAGAATACTTATTTTTAATTGAAAACCCTGAATTAGAAAGAAAGTTTGATGAGTATAAAAAGAAAAGTGGAGGTGCGTTTAAAATGACTATAGAAGAAATTAGAAAACTACATTATAAACAAGTTGGAAAAGAGGAAGGTAGAGAAGAAGGTAGAGAAGAAGGTATAGAGGAAAGTAAAAGAGAAATAGCTAAAAAACTTTTAAAAAAAGGTATAGATATTGATATTATTATTGAGACAACAGAATTAAGTTTAGAGGAAATAAATAACATTATAAAAGACTTAGAAAAAAGTAATTAATTTATTTATAAAAATTTCTCAATTATAGTATTAAAATAGAATGGCTTAGATTTACGTGCATGCTTGTAACATTATAATATAATCAATATAGTCAATTGAAAACAGATAAAAAACATATGATAATATATGTTTTTTTATTTTATAAAGTTTTTAAAAATCTATAAGGTTCCAAGTTGACTTTTAAAATTATCCATTCCAAAACTTGGATACCTAAAATAGTGAGACATGCTCCGAATCACTTAAAATTCAACACTGTATTTTGTGTGAAAATATTTTAAAGTTATTTAATAAATTTAAATTGGAGCTTGTTTCCCTATAAATATAGGATTTTAAGTATAAGCAAAAAAATCTAAAATTTTTAAAATTATAGTATTAAAAAAATAATGAAGGAATTTCATATATATGTAGCGAAAATGTATTAGATTTATATATTTTTTATAGATTATACAAAGCTAGAAAGTGATTTAAAACAATATTATAAATAAAAGGTTATAGTTTATATATTATTAACTCAATAGGAAGAGGGGTATTCTATGAGAATAGCAATAATTGGATATAGCGGTAGTGGAAAGTCAACACTTGCTCGAAAACTTGCCGAACATTATGATATACCGGTTTTATTTCTTGATACAGTTAAGTTTTTACCAAATTGGGTTGAACGTGATACAGAAGAATGCCGTTTTATAACTTGGAAATTTATGAAGAATGAGTCATGGGTAATTGATGGAAACTATAATGATTTTTTTGAGAAAGAACGATTAGAACAAGCTGATAAAATTATTTTCTTAGATTTCCCTCGTAGGATATGTATTTATAGAGCTATAAAAAGATATTTTAAGAATCGAAATAAAACCCGAGAAAGTATGGCTGAAGGGTGTATAGAAAAAATTGATTTAGAATTCATTTGGTGGATTCTACATGAGGGTAGAACTAAAGAAAAACATAATCATTATAAAAATATAGAAAAAGAATTTAAAGATAAAGTTGTAGTATTGAAAAGGCCTAAAGATGTGGAGTTATTCTTTAAAAAAATGATTTAATAATATAGAAGAAAGTAACTATTTAAGAAAGCAGGTTCAAATTAGTTATGCTAATAAATATGAAAATATATGGTGAAAGATATTATGATTTATATAGTAGTTGCTTTTCAATTGTGAAATAAAGCATCACAACTATAATGAAGTCCAACTGATAATTATTTATGTTTTGTACTTTTTAGCAAAGGAGAGAAATAAATGGGGTATTTTATGGTACATTTAAAAGTCGCTGAAAAATTATTAAAAAACAATGCTAATATAAAAGATATTGGTGCATTTTACAAAGGATCACTTGCTCCAGATGCTATTATGTTTAGAAAAGGATGTAAACGTTCTGAAAAGTCATCAACTCATTTTTGTGTTGGAGATGAAGGTTGGGGATATTATACTAATTATGATGAATGGGAAAATAATTTAAATTTAAACATTAGAAATTATGCTAATACAACAAATCCTGATTTTTTATTTGGATATTATGCACATATAATTACTGATATTGCTTATACAAGTAGATTTTGGACTCCTATTAGGGTTAAAGAAGATAAAAAAAATATAGACGACTATTTAAAAAATAAAAACTCTAATATAATTGCAGAAAATAAAAAAAATATAGATAGTTATTTAAAAGATATTGCTGAAATCGATTCACGCTTATTAGAAAGTCTTGAAAACAAAGAAATATTATGGTCATTACTAGAAAATTCTACAAATTATTGCTTATCAGGTCTATTTGATGTTAATGACTTATCAATATTAATAAATGAGATGATAAATCATATGTACAATAATCGTAAGTCAGATTTAGATTACGAATTTAATGTGGTGAAATTTTCTGATATGCTTGATTTCATAGATAGAGTAGTTTCAAAAATTAGTAACAGTCAATTTATAGTATAAATAAAGGGAAGTTAAAAATGACTTCCCTTTAAAAATGTAATATTATTAGAACTATTTTAAAACATATCTAAAGTGAAGAAAATTTATGTTTTTATTATTTAGTATTTACTGTAATAACAAAAATCATAGCCTAAAAGTTCTTTCTCTAATTTATCAAAATCGTATTTTCTTTGATGAAAATTATTAAAGGTATCTTTGTTAGAAGATGAATTTTTATATTGCCTTTTCATTAT
>NZ_JAHLNC010000013.1:0-55926 GCF_018916625.1 Clostridium senegalense | reverse complement strand
CTTGAAAATTTATAGGTTTCTGGAGCATTTCTATATCCTATAATATCTTTTGGATTTCTATGAATGTATAATGATGCTGCTATTAAATATCCATCACTTTCTATTATGGTACTTTCAAACCTTTCTTTATATAATGTTCCATTTGATCCTTTTTTCTTATTATAATAAAATGTATATCTTTCTTTTATACTTTTCATAATAACTGATATATCCCCACCATAAGAATCCACTATGAGGTGCACATGCGTATCCATTAAACAGTAAGCATATATTTTAAACTTATATTTCTCCATACTTTTTGATAATTTGTCCATAAACATTTCTTTATCATAATTATCTTCAAACAAGGGTTTTGCTTTACATCCTCTTATCCTTACATGATATATTGCATTTTCTGTTTTCACTCTTGCCTGTCTAGCCAAAATAATTTCACTCCTAAAATAATTGTTCTTATATAGAGCTTTGACATCATATAAATATTTAATCATTTTATTATATTTGTTTGTGAATAACTCTATTTTAAACTATTAATAAAATATTTTCAGAATTAATTTAAATTTAATTTTTTTAATCTATTAAGTTTATGCTTTTGCTACTTTTAAAAACAACTATTTTATAGCTCTAATGCGCTACAATTAAAATTTTATATTGTTTCATTTGTTTTATTTTTACCAATAATTGTTTCTTAATTTTATATTTTTCAATATTTTTAATGTAATATTAAAAATTTCAAAAATAAATCTTTACTTTTTTATATTTCATATGTTAATATTTACATGTTGTTACATTTTACAACATTATTCTTAAGGGGGATTTATTTAATGAAAAAATTGAAAAGTTTAATTTTAGCTAGTGTTGCAATTGCATTACTTACTTTTACTGGTTGTTCTTCTAATGGAGAAACTACAAAAAATGAGGATGCTATTAAAACTGTAGCACCTATGGAAGCTAACTTTGATGTACAAGAATATAATGGAAGTAAATTTACTGCATCAATACCAGCTAATTGGAAAGTAGATGAAACTATAGTTGCTCCTCTTGTTATGTTTTTTAATGTTGATGAGGCATCTGATGCGTTTACTCCTAACTGTAACATTGACATCTTAGATGTTCCTAAAGCTTCTCTTGATAATACTGATATGGATGAATACATCAAAACTATAAAAGAAGGATTTGAATCTCAACCAAAATCTGGTTTTACTGTAACTAATTCAGAAGTTATAGATCTTCCAACTGGAAAAGGTGCTTTATTAGAATTAGATTGTAATATTTCATCAGAATCATTTGAAGCTTTAGAATCTAGCGACATTGTAGATAAAAGCTTATTAGAAGAACTTAAAACTAATGGCACTTTAGACCAATTAAATGAAGCACTTAGTACTAAACAAATTCAAATTCATATACCACAAGATGATAAAATGGCTATAATGACATATTCTTTCAATACAGATAGTACTGCCAATAATAAAGAGTTAAGTACATACATAGCTCATCATATAAAAATAAAATAATATCTAAAAACAAAAGATTCTATTGCCTTTATTCAATAGAATCTTTTTATCATGTATTTATATTTTTTTCTTCTTAACTAAATATATTATTATCATGAAAATAACTCCAACCCCTATAAACAATGAAACATACACATTAGGAGTCTCTTTTATAAGCAACTCTATGTTTTCCTTCTCTATGCCATTTTCACTACTATTCGCATTTATAAATGTTACATCTCGTGAAGAATCATATACTAATCTTCCATTACAATATAATTTATTTTTATCTGTTTTGAATTCTGTTTGATTTCCATTGCTATTTACGAAGATCTTTAAAGCAACAGCATCCTGTTTCAAACTATAATTTCCTTTTATTGAAAGTACATTTAAATTTTTATAATTATCTGAATCAACATGATATAAACCATTTATAATTTCAAAGTTTTCATTTTGTTTTTTATTAACAGATGCTAAAACATAATCTCCATTTCTTATTTTACCCTCTTCTAATTTATTTTCGCAAAATAAATTATAAACTTTTACATTCTCGATTTTCACTTCTCCTCTTAATGGTATTTGTTGTACTTTTGCTGAACTCATATCTTTAGAACTACTTATTTGATTCTTTACCTTAACAGTTATAGTATCATCTTCCATTTTAGTTACTTGTCCAATAATAATTCCTTGCTGATTATTATGCATTAAATTATATATTTCATCAGAAGCAAAAACTTTTGAATTATAAAAAAATACTATACTAATACTACAAAGAATTAAACTAATTTTTTTTATCATAATACACCTCACATTTACCGTAATTTTTATAATTTTTAAATTTAAATTTAAAATTACGTTTATTATTACCCAGGAAATTCCATATCATATATTAGAAAATTTTTCTTTGATTCTTTCTTATTAATAAATAATTCAATTATAAATCATTTTTTCCTTTTTATTACATAATTTAATTTTATATAATAAATAAACTATATAACTAGTGATAATCCTAGGTATATAGTTTTATAAATTTAACTTATTAATTTATATATATAGTTTTTCAAAACAAATAACTGTTTAAAGTTATGGTTATGATTTTTATAGTTTTTTTTAAATTCCTTAAATAATTTTAAATCCCCAACTTAAACGCCCAAAATAGTGAGACATGCTCCGACTCAATTAGAATTTAACACTACATTTTGCATAAAAATATTTTAAAGTTATTGAATAAATTCAAATTGGAGCTTGTTTCCTTATATTATTCTAAAGCTTTATTTTGAATTTTTATATAATTATCTAATTCGTCTAAAGATCTACTTATAAACTCATATGTTAGATATTTTAAATTCAACTTATCTATTACATCTTTTATATCTTTACAATTAAAAGGTTTATGTTCATCTATTTTTATTATATGATTGTGTATTTCTTTAAACATTCCATCTATGGTAAAATCCACATCATTATTAGAAATCTTTTTAATTTTTCCCTTTACATAACTACCACTTTCTGAATAATTAAGGTGCATTCCTTTTATAAACTCTCTTGATTTTTTAAGATTATTTAAAACTTCATTTATGTAAATAATAGACTGATCCATATTCTCTATATCTCTATTAGTATTTAATAAATGACCAGTATCTAACAATATTCCTTTTTTATTATATTTTATACTTTTAATAAAATTATAAGTTAATTCATCGTCTAAAAGTGTAAGGCCTGGCCACCATAAATTTTCAAATAAAATTTCTATATTAGTATTTAAACCTTTAAAAATTTCATTTACAAGTTCAGAAGTAGCATCTAAAACCTCTTTATCATTATACTTAAATCTATAATTATAGCTTGATTTTAACTCTACATGTGATACATGAAACACAACATATTTAGCTCCTATTTCGTCTGCTATCTCTATTTCTTTTTTATATTTTTCAACTAATATATCTTTATTTAGTCCGCCATAGTACATTTTAATTGTATCTTCATCTTTAAATTGCTCTTTTAAGCTATCCATATCCTCTTTCCAAAAATCAATCCATATAGGATAATAAGATAAGTGTACTCCATTTATTAATCTTTTAGGTATAACGTTATCATCCCACTTATTAACACCCAAAAGTTCAATTCCTTCTAACTCATTATTTTTTAAAAATTTTTCTATTTTTTTAAAGTCCCCATCATACCTTGCTAAATCATATTGATAAGTGGACATACTCATTGATTTTATCATTTTTACCCCCAAAATTAATCTTATTTAATATTTGTTACTTTATAAATTTTTTTACACTAATAATTTTAAACTACATTTATGGAAATGTGTATTAATATTTACGTAAAAATGGCTTATATATTGTAAAAGCCATTTTTATTTATTTTTTAATCCTTATCATATCTATATAAATATACTTTAATTACCTTTATTTTCTCCACAAATAATAGCTATTATAAGTACAAATTTATTTATAAGGTTTAATATTATTTCCTCTTTACAGTCATTATCATTTATTTTTATATCACCGTGACCAATTAAGGGATTATCCATATTATAAAGTCCACATATTCTTTCTAGTATAAATTTACATTCTTTTACAACCTCATTTTCTGATAAGAGTTCCCAATCTAACTGATCTATAAGATGTGCATATACAGAAGTTAATGTTACCAAATCATCTTCTCTTTCTATTGTATGAATGTTATGAATGAACCCATGTTTTAAAAGTGGATTTTCTATTTTTTTATGTAAAGAAATTTTCTCATACTTTTCCCAAATGATCTCTTCATTTATATTGAATCTTTTCATACGTTGTAAAAAACTATGTTGACTCTCACCACTTAATCCAGTTTGTTTATATAAAGCTTCTTTTACTGCATTTTTAACTGACTTGCCTATTAACTCACCAAGTTTAAAATGTTTTCCCGCATTAGTAAGTTTATTTTCTAAATTAGAATTACAAATAATAATTGTCCCATCAGTTCCCGAACCAGTTGCAAGTCCTCTTGAATAATTGCTACCTGCCATTAATTCTTGTATTGCTGCAGTTTTAGCCTCTGTACAAGTTACCATAGCTCTTGTAAGTGCTCCTTCAGTTAATTCTTTATTTATAACTAAAATTATATTTATAGTTCCAAGCTTTATCATTTCTGATTTATTATTTTTTTCGTGATAATAAGCAGGATCTCCAACTCTTCCACCATTTACTTCAATACCGCCAGTTACTATAGCAGTAACAACTAAATCTTCAAAACTCTCAGTTTTTATGGATGCATTTTCCATTGATGCTGCTGTAGAAATTCCTGTTGTATATTGTGGATCTAAACCAAGTTCCTGCGCAATAACTTCCATATGCTCCTCATATGTTGGAGCCTTCATTTTACAAGCTATTCCTGAGCCTGGATTTCCATCATTATTAAACACATATTTTAAATTTTCTTTATATCCACCATTTAAAGGTCCTGTGCTTAATACTTTTCTTTCATCCTTTAAAACAACAACTATACTTTTTTCATATTTGTGTACTTCATCACCTGTTGCTAATTTAAATATCATCATAAAAATTCCTCCATTTTATCTATTGTTTTTAATTATATGAAAATCTTATTAATATTTTTTAAATTATCACTCCAACTTTCAATGTCATCACTATTTAAAACTTCAATCTCGCCACCTTGAATTTCCCCTTTAGAGTTTTCTGATAGTTCTTCCATATCACCTTCTATTTTAATATAGCTTTTTCTTAGTTTGTCTAAAGTTTCTTTATCTGCATTCCATTTTTTTCTCTCATAAAGTTCTAAAAATCGTCTTTCTATTTCTTCTAGTGCAAATTTATTATTTTCATTAAACCACTTAATCATCTTTTCATCGTTTATGTATAAATTTACTAATTGATTAATATCTTTATCACCAATATTTTGAGAAAGACACTGCCAATCAAATACACTTTGAATTCTTCTCATAAATTCTGTTGCACCTATATACCCATTTTTCTTTATATTTTCCTTCCATAAAGGATTAAAGAACGTTTCATTCATAGTTTTTTTAATCTCTTCACTTAACGCAGATATTCTAACATTATCCTTATTTTCTGATGTTCCATAATACTGCCTCATTTCTTTTTTATTAAGAAGTTTTTTAACTACATTAAACCCTCCTTGTACAGAAGCTGTAAATCCACAAGATAAAAGATCATATCGCTTTGAAATAGTAGTATCATAAGAAATATCTGCTCCTTTAATATTCTCAACAAATTCATTTTGTGCCATGCACCCATTCAATTTTTCACCATAAGCATGAGAAGAAAAATATACAAATACATTTCCTATATCTTTTTCATTTTTCCATGCACTAGCCCTTAATGCAAGATCAACTCCAGCACCATAAGTTCCAGGTTTATCTCCAAATACTCTTATAGTTGAACGTCTTTTTATATCACAATCTTCATTTAATGCTTTAAGTGCATTTGCAATCTGAAAGGTATTTTTTTTAACAAAATTGCTCTTAAAACTTTCATTAAGTGATGATGCAATAATTACAGCTTTATCTATGAGATTTACTGCATCAGGATACGAATCTCTAAGCACTCCGGAAATTCTTACTGTTACATCAATTCTTGGGCGTTTAAGTTTTTCTAATGATATAGGCTTTAAATCAACTACTTTTCCATTTTCATTCCATACTGGAGTTATCCCCATTAAATATAAAATTTGTGATAATTGTTCTCCCTTTGTCATAGATATATCTGTAGATATCATATTCATAGCTACTTTTTCAGGAAGTTTGCCTTCATCTTGTATATATTTTTCTATAAGCTTGTCTGCTAGTTGACATCCTATTTTATAGGATTCCTTTGTAGGAATTTTCTCGCAATCCATCAAATAAAAATTTCTTCCTGTTGGAAGTATATTTTTAAAATCTTCCCAAGGCATTCCAGAAAGACCAGGCTCTACAAACTTTCCATCTAAAGCTAAAACTAAATTTCCAATCTCATGTTCTATTGATTGTAATTTATCATAAACCTCAATAATTTCATGCCTTAGATTATTTAATATATTTTTTTCAATATGATTATACTTTGAGTCTAACCCATTACTATCAACAATACATTTAAGTATCAATTCCATCATTGTTACATTATAAATGTATTCATTTTCACATAAATCCTTGATTGCTTTAGCATTTTTACTATTATTACCAATATATTCATTAATAAAAGATACACTTTCTTTTAAATTTGGTACTTTCCCTAAAACATGAAGTTTTTCTACTTTGCTATTACTTATTGACTGCATTAAATAATCTTTTAATTTATTTAATCCATCAATAAACATACGTTCGGAAGTTAAAATTTCCTTTGCACCATCTATTTTAGCTATTTCTACTAGTAATTTTTCTTTTAATAATTCCTTTTGATTATTGTTAATAGTTTCTGCTTCTATGTACTCTCCTATTAAGTTTATTATTTTAGAATTTTCAATATCTCCACCAATACAAGAAGGAAGATAATCAATTATAACTGCATTATTTCTTCTTTTTGCTATAATACCTTGTGTTCCTGCCCCTGCATTATATACATATATATTAGGACTTGTACCAAGAACAACATCTGGATAGCATCTATTAGATAATCCATTAGTTTTCCCAGGTAAATATTCAAGACTTCCACCAGTCCCTACATGAATTATGGCATTTGCTTTCATTATTTTTTCAACATACTTATAAGTTGCTATATATTGATGTGGTGGTGGACATTTAGGATCATGAAGTATTTTACAGACTTCTCCTGTGCATTTAGCACCATAACATCCTCTTTTAGGTTGTACCATAACCGTTACATTTTTAAATTTAATTCCAGTTATAATTAGCTTTTCTTTAAAAACCATACCTTCACCTGGAGGTTTTCCCCATGTATCTTCAATTTCTTTTATAACATTTCTATCTAACTCTTTGTAAAATTCAAAATATCCACAGCTATTTTTCAAAGGCATTTCATATATTGCCCCACCAGCTTCTATGATATCTTCTACAGAAGTCCACCTAAAATCTTGATAGGCCTTTCTCTCCATTATTATTTTATGAAGCATTCCTCCACTTTCAGGTATATCTTCAATATCATATCCGTTTTTCTTAAGCTCTTTTAATATATTTACAACAGTTTCAAAAACATCTAAACCTGCACCTAACCCAATAGTTGCTTCAACACCAGAGCATGGAGCATTATGAATAAATAGTGCAACTTTTTTTTGTTTATTTTCAATATGTCTTAATTCAATCCATTTTAAAACTCTACTTGTAAATCTATCTATTCTTTCCTCAATAGGTGTATTTATTCCTTTTTTATTTCGACATCCTATAATAATCGGCTCTGTCATTCCCATCATTTCAGGACTAGTAAAAGCCCAAGGAATCTCCATTGAAACACCACTTAAATTTTCTCTCCAAGTTTCTTCATCTTGAAAATTACTTATAATAGGCCTAAAAATAGGGATATTCATATTTTTAAAATTTTCAACAGCATTATTAAATATATTTTTATTTTCGCCATTTCCTAAAGCAGCAACCATTTGAAGATTTACTAGCCCATCTATTATTAAATTACCATCAATAGAAAAATAATTTTTAATAATACTACTAAAATTTTTTATTTCACTTTTATTTTCTGTAGAAGCATAACTAAATACCGTTATAACTTTAACCCCTAATGCCTCAAAAGATTTTATTAATGCATTTTCTACTTTAGTATTATTATTATTCCAATTATGTCTATGAGTTAAGATTCCTATCCACTTGTAATCAGCTATATTTCCTTTTTTTACATACCATTTTGCATAATCTTTAAATGATTTAAATGTTTTTTCTGTATCCTTATGAAAGATAGAATCAAAAGGTACTTGCTCTGGCTCTGCAATAAATTTCTTGCAACATTGCTTTTCACTTAAAGAGAGATTTAAAAAATTATATGATATATAATAAAGTACATTAATAAAATTTTTTATCCCTCCATAAGTAAAATAAGTAACAATTTTAATTGCATTATCTAAACCTATGTTAAAAAAATTTTCTTCTATAATTTCTGTGCCAATAGGTATTAAAGGAACTTCTTTTATTTCTTTTTTTAATTTAGTGAAGTATTGATTTATTTTTTCATCTGTAGTTATATTACTTAACATTACAGCACTTGCATTATTTTTAATAAAATTAATGGTTTCATCTATTTCATCCTTAGTTATTTTAGTTTTATCCCAAAATATTATATCCATAAATTCTATATTTTCAGATGCTCTTTTTAATTGGTTTTTTATAAAATCTCCACCTATTACTACAATAGTTCTTTTGTTCACATTAGCCCCCTCCTAAAGTATTTTTTATATTTTCTTTAAATAATTATTCTTGCGTATTTTCTATATTACTTTCTAACTCTAGATATACATCTCTTAGTTTTTCCATTTGACCTTCACTTACTTTCCAATATCCTCTTTTTTCATATTCCATCATCCATTCAACTATAGTCATATATGCATATGGGTTGTTGTTTTCTAATCTTTTTCTTAAATTTTCATCTTCAATATATCTGTCGTATAAATCATTATATATCCACTGCTCTACACTGTTAGTAGTTGCTGCCAACCCTAGTATATTTTCAAACCTATCAGCTATCTTTTGAGCACCATGATATTTATGCTCTAGCATACCATCAATCCACTTAGGATTTAAAACTCTAGTTCTTATTCCTCTATTTATAGATTTATCCACAGTTTCAGTTTCTACATTTACCCCTGTTGTATCGCTTATATACATAACTGGCATTGATTTTTTAACTATATTAATAGCTTTAGAAAGTCCTCCAAAAAATTCATAATAATGATTTAAATCTGTTATTTCATATTCATGGTTACTTCTAACCTGAGACACTACATCTACAGATTTTAAGTTATTTTTATATAAATTTTTTATTTCTTTTCCTCTAAAATTTTTACTATAAACATATCTTAAACTATCTATAAAATTTTCTCCTATATCATCTTCATCTTCCCAAGCCTTTGTTTCTAATAATTCAGTTACACCTGTACCATACTGTGCCTCTTTAGGTCCAAATATTCTAGATATAGAAAGTTCTTTTGCATTTTCTTCATCTAATCCATTTTTTCTTAAATTTTCATATATAATCTTTGAGTTCTTTTTAAAATAATTTTCTTCAATGTTTTCATCTAAACTAGATATTCTCTCAAATATATCATTTAAATCCTTCATTAAATTAGGAAACATATCTCTAAAAAATCCACACATATTTATAGTTACATCAATTCTTGGTCTTTTTAAATCTTCAATTGGTATTATTTCATAAGAATGTTCAAAAGAACTACCTGTTTTCACAGGTTTAACTCCTAGGTAATATAGTATTTGACCTATAGTTTCTCCACCTGTCCTAGAAGTTTCAAGACCCCAAAGTATTACTGCTGTACTTAATGGGTATTTTTTATTTTCTTTATAGTATAATTCTATAGTTTTTTTTGCTATAATAGTCCCCCTTTTATAAGCTGTTTCTGTAGGTACCAGTGTTGAATCAAATTGATATAAATTATGTCCTGATGGCAATATTTCAGGATTTCTAATTATATCTCCAGCTAAATTCGCATTTAAATATTTTCCTTTTAATCCTCTAAGTAGTCCATGTATTTCAAAATTATTCTTAATATTCAAGCTAATCCCAGCTCCATATTCTATAGATTTAGTTATATCTTCTATAGTAGATTTTTTTAATTTTTTATTACATTTATTTAAAAAATTTAAATTTCCACATTTTTTATAAGTATCTAAAAGCCATTGCACTTCTTCATCTAATTCAGTTAAAACTTCCGTAGAATTTTTTTCTAATAAATTATCATAATCTAAACCTTTATTTTCACAGAAGATTCTTCTTAAAGATTTTATGTTTTCTCTATCATATCTAAGAATAAACTTAATATAATTAGCTAATTCTTCTTGGTTATATCCTTCTCCAAATATATGGAATCCTTTAGGTATTAAGGAACGATTCATTCTATAAATTTCTTTTTCTAATTCCTCTAGAGTCTCAAATTTCATATTAGCAACTTTTGCTTTTTCTTTAATACTTTTTAGCACTTCACTACATCTTTTGGGATCTAATTGCTTACACTGATGATATTCTTCAATATCCTTTTGAATAGACAAATATTTTTCATAAAGATTTCCCTCTATAAAAGCCGGTGGGCTATAACTTATCATAACAGCATTACTTCTTCTTTTAGCTATCATAGCTTCTGCTGGATTCCCTATGTAATATAAATACAAATGAGGTATATCATAAATCATCATATCTGAAAAACAATCTTTTGACATGCCACATTCTTTTCCCTTTAAAAATTCTATAGTTCCATGAGTTCCAACGTGTACAATTACATCTGCCTTAAATTCTTCTTTAATCCATTTATAAAATGCTATATATTGATGATGTGGAATATATGATTTGTCATGATAAACTTTATATATATTTTCATGAATTCCTCTAGATGGTTGAAGTCCTATAAAAACATTTTTATTTATTATCCCTGGTATTAGAAAATCCTCTTCTACAGTCATAACATTTCCAGGCGTTTCACCCCAAGTTTTAATCATATCTTCATAAAGCTTTATTTTTTTAATATCTTTTTTATATTTCTTAGAATTATACTTTATTATTTTATTAATATTTTCTTCTGATATCCATTTCCCGGAGTTAACTATTTTACCTGAAAACCTCTCTATTAAATTTTCACTTTTTAAGCTTTCTGTATCATAACCTTCACTTTTTAATATATTTAATATGTTTTCTACGGATTTAAAAGTATCTAAAAAAGCTCCTCCAAATAAATTGTCTTCGCCGGGAGGATAATTGTAACATATTAAAGCAACTTTCTTATTCTTATTAGGTTTTTCTCTAAGTTTAAGCCAGCCTTTTATTCTGCTTATAAGTTTTTCTAATCTATCTTCTATTATTGTTAGTTCATTTAACTCTATGTTAAATTCCTCATTTTTCCCATTGCATTTCATTGCACCAATAGGATAAGTCTCAATAGCTCCATCTAATTCAGGAAGCATTACTGATATTAAAAATTCAGTTGAACTTATTCCTTGATTGCTTTCTATCCATTCAGATACTGTTCTTTTAGTCATAAAAAAAGGATGTAATAACGGGGCTTCTATACTGTTTAAAACATCTAAAGCTTTTTTAGCATCTCCTCCCATTGGTCCTGCACCTAATCTAAAGTTCATAAAATTTAATATTAAATCTACCTTTTTACCACAAGCATCTTCTAGAATATTTTTTAGTTTATTCATATCTAAGTTCAGAATACTAGAAAATGCTATAGGTACAACATTAGTAAATTCTCTTATTCTTCTTGCAACTTCTTCAATACAATGAGATGTTTTACAAGGATAACTATGACCATAAAAAATCAAAGCAACTGTAGGAAATTCTTTTTTAAAACCATATTTCTTTACATATTCATTATAATTCTGGAAAAATTCCATAGTTTCTATATTACATATACTTATATTTTCTCTTTTTAAGGGCTCTACTGGTTTTGGCAATCCCTTATGTTTTCCATAATCTCTTAATAACAAAAGTATTAAATTTTTCATATCTTCAAAAGTAGCATTATTCCAATATGTTTTTATATTTATATAGTTTTTCATATGATTTAACTTTCCAAAGGGCATAATTTTCCCTATAGTTTTTGTCATATCCATCATTTTTTCTATGGATTTTCCGTCTATATTTTTACTGCTTTCTTTGCATTGATTCATCTGAATATTTTTTGAAGTTAAACTTCCAAGTTTCAAATATTCTCTCCCCTGTCTACCTATAACAATTATTTCTCCTTTTGCCCTTTTTAATGAATCATATACAGTCACAACATTCTTTTCATAACTTCCCATCAAATCTATTATTGTTATATCAGAGTCTTCTATATCTACCACCATAGTTTGTAAATTTTCTTTTTTCATAGGCTTAGACACATAATATAATTTTAAATTTAATATATTATTATAGTTTTTATTAACATACTTAGAAACACTTATAAGTTCTTTAAATACACTTGTAGAAACAGAAACAATAGTAACCTTCAAAACGCTACTCCCCCTTTACTAAATTACTTATATATTTAATTCACTAAAACTTCTTTAGGATATATAATTGGTTTTTTTGTGTCCTTATCTTCATTTATATAGGCTTTTAACCTAAATACTTCTTTAAGCATATTATCATTTATAATCTTAGACGGACTTCCTTTTTCGTATAAATATCCATTTTTAATAACAATAAGCTCATGTGAATATTTACACGCTTGATTTATGTCATGAAGTACCATTACTATGGTTATTTTTTCTTTTTCATTTAAACTTTTAATAAGATCTAAAAGTTCAAGCTGATAACTTATATCTAAGTAGGTAGTAGGTTCATCTAAAATAAGAATTGATGGTTTTTGAGCTATAGCCATTGCAATCCATGCCCTTTGCCTTTCACCACCTGATAAAGTAATCACTTTTCTATTTTTCATTTCATTAAGTCCTGTCCTACTTATTGCCCAATTTATTATTTCTTCATCTTCTTTTGTAAATCCTGAAAAAATTTTTTTATGTGCATACCTACCATAAGATACCAATTCCTTTATAGAAACATCATCTGGACACACATTGCTTTGTAAAAGTGTTGCCATAATTCTTGCTAAATTTTTATTTTTAAATTTATACACATCTTTTCCATTTAATAAAATCTTACCTTCATTTGGTTTTAAATTTTTACTTATAGTCTTGAGAAGAGTAGTTTTCCCACATCCATTAGGGCCTATTATAGATACTATTTTTCCACTTTCTATATTAAAATTTATCCCTTTTAATACTTTTTTTCCTCCATAACTAACTTTCAAATTTTCTACTCTTAAAACATTCACAATATCACCCTTATTAACATTTTTTAATTTTTATCTTTGTCTTCTTAATAAATATAAGAAAAACGGTGCTCCTAAAAGAGCCATTATTATTCCCACTGGTATTTCTATTGGTGCAAAAATAGTTCTTCCTAAAGTATCACAAAACACAACTATAGCCGCTCCTAAAAATGCTGATCCAGGAATTAAATACTTATAGTTGCTTCCTAATATAAGTCTTACTGTATGAGGAATTACAAGCCCTACAAAAGATAAAAGTCCTACAACAGACACAGCACTAGCTGCAAGCATTGCTGCTATAACAACAAGTTCAAATCTTACAAATTCCACATTAATTCCCAATCCTCGTGCTGCATCATCACCTAAAACTAGTATGTTCAATCTTTCTGCCATTAGAAATGCAAGTATTATACCTACTATTGTATAAGGTAAAATCATATACACTTGAGGCCAACTTTTTGCAGACAATCCACCATTCATAAACATTATAGCTCCATGAACTCTTTCACTAAAAAACACCATAAGTGCAGATATACCTGCTCCTAATACTGCTGATACTGCTACTCCAGCTAATACTACCCTCATTGGCTGTATACCATTTTTCCATGCCAGTATATACACCATAATAGCTGCTATCATTGCTCCTAAAAATGCTACTGGTGGAACTAAATACTGATATTGTGGAAAAAGTATTAATATAATTATACCGGTAAGCCCAGCTCCAGAAGATATACCTATTATCCCTGGATCTGCAAGTGGATTTCTCATTACCCCTTGTAAAATAGCACCAGAAATAGATAAATTAATCCCTACTAATATTCCTACAATAGTTCTTGGAATTCTAACATTCCATATTACAAGCCACTGTGGGTCTAAATTATTATGACATTTTAGTATATCTATTATACTTTTTATAGATATATCCATAGAGCCATATATGTTTCCTACTAAAAATGCAACTATACTTAATCCTAAAAAAATCATTATCATAAATACTTTGTAAAAACTAGTGTTATTTTCTTTAATAGTTTTTAAACTATTTTTCATTTAACTCACCATATATTTCTGGGTATACTCCTTTAGCCATAAATTCTATTCCATCTACAAAATTTTCTCCTGCATTATATAAAAAATATTTTTGAGGTAAATATACTATTTTATTGTCTTTAACTGCTTTTAAATTTTTCCATACAGGATCACTTCCTAGTTGCTTTTCTATTACTTCTTTAGCCATTTCATCAGATTTCACCATACTCGTTACTAAAATAACATCTGGATCTTCCTTAACTATTTCTTCAATACTAAATGGAATAGCTTCATCTCCCATTTTCTCTGGTTTTTTTCCTGACGCTATATTATTTAATTTTAATATTTCTGCAACATTTCCAGCTATACTATTTTCAAGTTTTACTGATATATCATTAGATGTAGCATATAATATAACTATTTTTTTAGACTCTTTGGGAAGTTTTTTTACTATGCTATTCTTTTCTTTATTCATATTATCTATAATTGCTTCTGCCTTATCTTCATTTCCAACTATTCTTCCCATTATTTTTAAATTCTCTAATACCTCATCATAAGTTTTCATTTGTAAAACCAAAACTGGTATATTACTTTCTTTTAGTGTAGGTACTAGCTTATTTTGTATTCCAAACTGAGCAATTACTAAATCTGGCTTAAGTGAAATTAGCTTTTCAACATCTGGATTATAAACCTTACCTATGGTTGGAAGATTTTCAGCTTCCTTTGGTGCAGGACTTCCTTTAGATAAGTTAGGAGTACAAATAGATTCTCCTCCTACTGCATATAAACTTCCTAAGAAGGTTGATGATGCTGCTGCTATTTTTTTAGGCTTTTCTTGTAATGTAACTTCATTTCCCATCATATCCTTTATAACAATAGGGTATCCTTTACCTTCAGACATAGTAACATTACCTTTTGACCCTATATCCTTATCCTTTATATCTTCTGACATAGTTGATTTAGTGTTATTTTCCATCTTATTATCATTTTTATTGACACCACATCCAGTTAACCCAATAGATAACACCATTATCAGTGCTAATATTTGTACCTTTTTCATCCCTTAATTCTCCCCTTTTCTACCTTTAATTTTTCATTTTAAACACATTCCCTTATAGCACCTGCTATTTCTCCTGCTTCTAAATCTTCTAACTTATAATATTCTGCATCCATAGCCTGTGCAATTTCTTTAGCAAGTCCTAACTTTATAAAATCTTGCTCTGTGTCTATAACTATAGTTTGTATTCCTTCCTTAGAAATTATATTTGCCATATTTATAGCTTCTTTAAAAGGATCTCCTTCGCTTTTTGAAGAATTTGCCCTTCCATCAGATACAAGAACCATAACTGGAACCATATCAGGATCTTTCTTTTTATGTGCTTTTAAAATTTCATACCCTTTAGAAAGACCTGATGCTAATGGAGTTTTTCCTCCTGTAGGTAATGCTTTAAGACTTTTTTCTGCAAGTTCTACACTTCTAGTAATTCCTAGTAAAACCTCAGCCTCTTTTTTTCTAAAAGCTATCATACCTACTTTGTCCCTCTTTTGATATGCATCTGTAAGAAGAGATACTATAGCACCTTTAACTGCAGTCATTCTCTTTTTTGCTCCCATAGAACCACTAGCATCAACAATAAACATTATAGTGCTTCCTGTTCGTTTTTCTCTTACCTTTTCTCTAAAATCATTTTTATCTATTGCAACAGCAAGTCCATGTTTTTCTCTTACTTTCTGATATGGTGCAGCTGCTCTAAGAGTAGCATCAAAAGCTATATCTTTTGGCTTTTCCTTTGGAAGTGTATATCTTATGTATCTTCCCTGAGCTAAGTCTGTTTTTGTTCTACTTCTTTTTCCACTACCTCTACGTTTTTTTCTATCCATAGTATGAATATTTAAAGATTTTGCTGTAAATATTCTTCCAATATCGTCTACAACATCATTTTCACTGCTATTTTCCTTATCTTTTTTTTCTTCATTTTCTGAACCTTCTTTACCATTACTTGTATCTTTATCACTATTATCTTCTTCCTTTTGGTTAGAATCCTGTGATTCAGTATCATTCTCAGTTTCTGTTTGCTCTTTATTATCACCTTGATTATTCTCAACTTGATTTTTTTCTAAATTATCATCATCACTTTCTTGGTCTTCATCATAATTTTCCTGTGGCTCATCTTTAGATGGAACCTCTCTCACCCTATGTGGAAGAGCTAATTTAGCTGCCTCTTTAATATCATTATCAGTTATATTTTTCCTATTTTCAAAAGCTGCAATGGCCTTGGCAGTTTCTATAATTACAAGTTCTGCTCTATGTCCAGAACAATTTGCTTTTTTAGAAAATTCTACCGCAAGCTTCATTACATTTTCTGAAACCTCAACTTTTTCTAAATATTCTTTTCCTTTTAAAATTTTATTTAGAATTTTATTAGATTCATCTTTCCATTCATTTATATATTCAATTGGATTTTCTTCATATTTTAATCTTCTTCTAATTATTTCTTTTCTTTCTACTACATTGTTGCTACCCTTAACATCTAAATATAATCCAAACCTATCTAAAAATTGAGATCTTAAGTTTCCTTCCTCAGGATTCATAGTTCCAACTAAAACAAATTCCGACTTGTGTCTATAAGATATTCCTTCTCTTTCAACAGTATTTATACCTAATGAAGATACCTCCAAAAGACAATTAATAATATGTTCGCTTAAAAGGTTGACTTCATCTATATATAAAATATTTTTATGTGCTTTTTTTAATATTCCTGGCTGAAAATTTCTTTCACCTTTAGTTATAGCTTCTTCTATGTCAATTGTTCCAACTAACCTATCCTCTGTTATATTTAATGGTAAGTCAACAACTTTCATATCTTGCATAAGTTGAGCTAGTCCTCTTACAACCGTTGACTTTGCTGTACCTTTTTCTCCACTTATTAAAACCCCACCTATAGATGGATTTATTATATTTAAAATAAGAGCCTTTTTAACTTCATCTTGTCCAATAACTGCAGCAAAAGGATATATACTATTTTCTATCACCTAAAAGCACTCCTTTCTTAAGCCATTGCTATTTCGTTAATTATTTCTTCAATCTTAGAAAAATTCATAACTCCTTCTTCAAATGGTTTTCTTCTCATTCTATGTGGAAGGGTTAATTTTGCTGATTCAATCATATCTTCACTAGTTACATTCTTTCTTCCATTTAATGAAGCTATAGTCATTGCTGTTTTTATCATACTTATATCTGCCCTATGACCATCTACATCCATTTCTATACTTATAGTTGCTGCCATTTGTAATATTTTTTCATCAAAAGTAACTTCTTTTAATATATCCTTTGCTTTTACAATTTTATCTCTTAATTTTTTTTGCTCTTCCTCATAACTTAATGTAAAACTTTCCTTATTGTTTTCATATTCTAATCTTCTTTTAATTACTTGAACTCTTTTTTCGCTATCCCTCTCACCTATTACATCAACTACCATACCAAATCTATCTAGAAGTTGCGGTCTTAAATCTCCTTCTTCTGGATTCATAGTACCTACAAGAATAAATTTAGCTGGATGTGAAAAAGACACACCTTCTCTTTCTATTGTGTTTACCCCCATAGCTGCTGAATCAAGTAAAACATCTACTACATGATCATCAAGAAGGTTTACTTCATCTACATAAAGAATATTTCTATTAGCATTAGCCAAAATTCCTGGTTCAAATTTCTTTTCTCCATTTTTAATTGCATATTCAATATCTAAAGTTCCTACAACTCTATCTTCTGTAGCACTAACTGGTAAATCTACCACTCTCATCTTTTCTTTTTTTTCTTTTAAAATTTCATTCTTTTCTATTTTTTCACTACATTCTATGCAAATATTACTTTTATTTTTAGGATCACATCCAAAAATACATCCTTCAACCTGTGACTTTTCTGGTAAAAGCTGTGCTAAGGCACGAACTGCTGTTGATTTAGCAGTCCCTTTTTCTCCTCTTATTAAAACACCTCCAAGAGATGGGTTTATAACATTAAGTATTAATGCCTTTTTCATGCTATCTTGACCAACAATTGCTGTAAATGGATAAATTTCTTTTGTGTTTTTCATTTTATAAGACTCCCTTCAAATATAAGCATTGTTATTCTGCTCTTTTACATTTCCTTGTTCCTATTAAAAATATAAATATAAAATATAAAATTAAAATAATAGGATGTATAATCATATTCATTAAATCCTCACTACTACTTCTTAATCCCAAACTAGTATGAGTTAGTGGTAATAACCATATAATATTCTTTATTATTAATGGCATTTTATCTAATGAAAAAAATGTTCCACATAAAAATGACATTGGTGTAATAACGAAGCTTGAAAACTTTGACATGTCACTATGTGAATTTATAAATACCCCTACTGTAAATCCTATTGCTGCGAAAACTAAACAATTAAGAATAATTATTAAAATAAAATAAAGATTTATTGTTATTCCTGCTTTAAAAATTATAGATAAAACTATTATCAATAATGCTGAATACATTCCCATTAATGCTCCAGCTACTATTTTTCCTAACGCATAATATGCTATAGAAATAGGCGCTATCATAAAAGTTTCAAAGGTTTTATAAAATATCCTTGATATATTAACTGAAGTTGCTGTATTATTATAACTTGATGTCATTGTAGTTAAAGCAATAATTCCTGGAATTACAAAATTAATATAAGCTTTGCCTTCTACAGTTACACCTCCACCAAGCCCCCATCCAAAGGCTATTAAATACAAAATAGGTGAAACCATTGATGCCAAAGTTATAGTCCAGAATTTACGTTTAAATAATATATATTCTTGCCATAAAATGCTTGTAAATGTTGACATTATGCTTCCACCTTTCTGTTAGTTAATTTAATAAATACATCTTCTAAATTTGAGGATCTAATATTCACATTTCCTTCTAATTTAGATGCAAATAAAGTAGCTTCTTCTCTTGTTTCAAAAAATTCTTCTTTAGTCTCTCCATTTTCAAAATACTCAACAGTAAATTTACCAACCTTTTCTATTAACTTTTGTGGAGAATCTAGTTCTATTAGACTTCCACCATCTATAAGCCCTACTCTATCGCATAAAACCTCAGCCTCTTCAATATAATGAGTTGTTAATAATACTGTTAACCCTTCATCTTTTAACCTTTTGAGCAAATCCCACATTTTTCTCCTTGCATTTGCATCAAGTCCTACTGTTGGTTCATCTAAAAGAAGTAAGTCCGGATTATGCATAAGTGCTATTGCTATCATAAGTTTTCTTTTCATTCCACCAGAATATCCTTTAACAATCTCATTAGACCTTTTAGTAAGTTCGGTAAACTCTAAAAGGTCCTCTATTCTTTTTTTTCTTATATGTTTAGGCATTTTATAAAGTCTTCCATGAAGCTCAAGATTTTCCCAAGCTGTCATTTCAACTTCTAAATTATTTCCTTGTGGTACTACACCTATTTTCTTTTTAACTCCTTGCAAATTTCTATTCATATTTTCATTATTTATAATAATATCTCCTGATGTAGGTGGAGTCAGTGTACTTATCATTCTAATGCTTGTACTCTTCCCAGCTCCATTAGGTCCTAAAAGTCCAAAGAATTCCCCTTTGCTAATTTGCAAATTTAACTTATTTACTGCCATTACATCGTTGTATTTCTTTGTGAGCTCTTTAATAACTAGCATTTTTCATACTCATCTCCACCCTGTTTAATTTCTTTTTTTACAATCTCAAAAGAGGTTTTTCTTAAAATACAATCCTCAATGTTTATTTCACTACTTTTACCATTTATAATGTCTCTTGCTGGACATGCTCCTACACAAATTTTTTCATATTTGCATATTTTACAACTTTCAGATTTATTATTAGTTATTCTAATCTCTCTTTGTGAAGATAAATTATAGATATTACCCATATAATATTTTTTATCTTTACTAAGAGAACCACAAGGATATAAACTTCCATCAGGATGTATTACCATAGAACCTCCATAGACTGCATGACAATAATCTGTACATATATTTTTTTCTGTAATTCTTTTTCTTGCATCCTCTATTTCTCTTATAATTATTTTTCTTCCGGTTAATTTATATAATTCAATGCTCCTATTGTATGCCTCTTTTAAATGTTTTTCTATCTGAGATGGAGTTGCCTTTTTTACCTCACCATTAGAAGCTCTTCCTGTTTCCCTTAATAAATCAAGGCCTATACCTCCAACGTTTCCTAAATATAAAGCTAAGTCTACAAGCTTATATAAATGTTTAATATTTTCATTGGTTACAACACAATTTAGATTTACCATTATACCTTCCTGTGCTAAAATTTTTATTCCATTTATAACATCCTTTGTTTTCCCTCTTAATTCTTCATTAATTCCTATAGTCCCATCTAAACTTACACCAAGAGATATATCCATTTTTTTAATTTCTTTAGCAATTTCACTATTTATTAAAGCTCCATTAGTTTGCATTTGAATTTTGATTTCCGGATTATTAATTCTTAAATAATTATATATATCTCTAACAAGATTAAAGTTTAAAAGTGGTTCACCTCCTGCTAATTGGAGTTTAAATTTAGACTTTGGTATTTCTAAAGCTTTTCTTGCTGTTTCAAATGTCATATATTCCTTTTTTTCTCCTGCATTTGCATAGCAGTATTTACATCTTAAATTGCAATCATTAGTCAACCATAGTACTAAAAACTTCACATTTTTAAACATAATCTTCTATATCCCCTTCTATGTCCATATATATCTGTCTTAATTTTTCTATACTTTCCTTATTTGCATTCCACATGCCTCTTTGATTAGCTTCTAACAATCTTTCAGCCATACTGTGTATAGCCCATGAATTTACACTTTTTATCCACTCTCTTTTTTCATCATCAAAAAGGTAAGTTTCACTTATTTTTTCATACATCCAATCTTCAACAACATCGGCAGTTGCATCCCATCCAAATACGAAATCTACCACACCTGAAATTTCTTGAGCACCTTTATATCCATGTATCTTAAGTCCCTCAAACCATTTGGGGTTTAAAATTCTACAGCGCATGATTCTTGCTGTTTCTTCTTTAACTTCTTTAACTTTAGTTCTAGATGGATCACTAGTATCTCCACAATAAGATTTAGGCATTTTTCCTGAAAAAGTTCTTACTGCTGCAATAAGACCTCCATGATAATTATAAAAATCATCACTATCAAGCATATCTATTTCTTGTGAAGATTCATTTTTAACAGTTACTTGTGCTAAAGACAGTCTTTTTGCAAATACATCTTTAAGTTTATCTCCATGAATTTTACGTCCATAAGCATGTCCACCCCATAATGCATATACATTTCCAAGGTCACTAACATCATTCCAATTTTTACTATTAATTAATGTATCTACACCAGCACCATATGTTCCTGGAGGACATCCAAAAATTCTTAAACTTGCTTGTTGTTGTGCTTTTTCAACTTCAACACCACTTTTAATTAAATCAGTAATTTCACTTAATATGTTTTTTCTTATATAGTTTGTATCATCACTTTCATCTAAGTTTGATGCAAGATTAACAGCATCCTCAACTAACTCAATAATATTAGGAAAAGTATCTCTAAAAAGACCGGATATTCTTAATGTAACGTCAATTCTTGGTCTTTTTAATTCTTCTAATGGTATAACTTCAAGTCCTATTACTTTATCTGTATCTCCTAACCATTTAGGCTTTATTCCCATTAAATAAAGAGCCTGTGATATATCATCTCCGCAAGTTTTCATAGTCTCTCCAGAATATACAATCATTACAACTGTTTCAGGATATTTTCCTTCATCATTTAAATATTTGCTTATTAAAGTATCACCAAGTTGTTTACCTACTTTCCATGATGCTCTAGTAGGAACTGAAGTTGGATCTATAGAATAAAAGTTTCTTCCTGTTGGTAATATATCTACTCTTCCTCTAGTTGGACTTCCTGAACCACCAGGTGGCACAAATTCTCCATTTACTGCATTTATAAAATATTTAATTTCATCTGTTGTAGAATTTAATTTATCTTTAACAACAGCACATGCATATTCTAATGTTTTACTTAAATCATTCAAATTACTTGTTTTTTCTTTAAAATATTTCTTTAATATCTCTTCAATAGTTTTAATTTCATAATTTGATTTATGAATCTTATTTATTATCTCTTTACTTATCTCTTCCATTTCATCTAATAACATTAAATTTGTTTTACCTGCATTATTGATTTCATATGGATTATTTTTTAAATATTCATACTCTAATCCATAAGCAATACAGATGCCTTCAATTAATGATAAAATATTACCATTAGGTATTCTTAAAAGTGCAGAAACTAAATTTTCGAATCTTTCTCCTTCTGGAACTTTACCAAAAATATGTAAACCATCTTTTATTAAAGAGTTTTTGATTTCTTCAATCCAACCATGAAAACGTTCCATAAACAGATTAAAATCATTTTGTATTTCTTCTTTACTCATATTTAAATCCATATGATAATTATTTTTTATAACTAAATCTACTATCTCATCTTCTATATGTTTTACTTTTGTATTATCTCCTTGTTTTGAGTGATAGTACTGCTTTATTAAATCATCAATATTTTCCATTTCATCATAAGTCCCACTTTGCATAAGTGATGGAATAAGGTGATCTAAAATCACTCCATTTCCTCTTCTTTTCACCTGAATTCCTTCACCTACAACATTTATACTATAAGGATAAATATGAGGCATATCATCAATTACAATATCTGTGTAACAATCTTTCGAAAGTCCAACTTCTTTTCCAGGAAGCCATTCTAACGTACCATGTGTTCCAATATGCGCAATTACATCAGCTTTAAATACATTTTTTACCCACTTGTAAAAAGCTATATATTGGTGAGGTGGAACAATATCTGTACTATGATAAACTTCATCTGCCTTTTCTTCATATCCCCTTGGTGGTTGAAGTCCTATAAATATATTTCCGTTAATAATACCTGGTATTGGGAGTTTATCATTAAATACCATAAATTCCCCAGGTGGAGTATCCCAATCATGTGTCATTTTATTCTGAACCTTTTCGGAAAGATTAGAAAACCATTTTCTATATAAATTACCCTCTATTATATCTACACTCTTTTCTATAGCCTTTTCTGGTGATAGCCATCTCATATCATTACTTACAGCATCAATAATTCTATTTATTATTTCATCACCATTTTCAAAATCATACTCTGTATATACATCCTCACTTTTTAATTTTTCTACTATATTAAATACAGTAGCAGGAGTATCTAATCCAAAAGCACAACCAATCATATCATTTCTTGGTGGCATATTATGAAAAATTATTGCTACTTTCTTATTTTTATTTTCCATAACTCTAAGCTTTGCCCAATTTAAAGCTAACCTACAGACTTTATTAATTCTTTCTTTGATTGGCTTAAATACTAATTTTTCTCCTATTTCATCTTTTACTTTTTCGCAATAAGATGTAGTTACAGTAATTATTTGTCCATCAAATTCTGGATAATAAACACTTCCTGTAAGTGACATCATGTCAACACCTTGCAAAGAGTTTTCCCAATTTTCAAAATTTTGATAAGTATTTAATCCTTGAAATACTGGAACTTTTATATTTTCAAATATACTTTTATCCACTACAGTTGTACCATCTCCAGGCTTGCTTAATATACTTTGAGAATATCCTATAGTATTTATAATTGCATCAACTTGAGATTCACCATCTTTCATCAATATATTATCAACAACCCATTGAAATCCCTTGCATCCAATAGATGGATTAGGAGAACTAGCTGAATATACTGCTAATGGTTGACCCTGTAAGTTTTCTATCTCCTTTATAAATCTATCAATATGTTCTACATTATTTTCATGCATATATTTGCTATAAAATAAAATAGCAATAATAGGCTTTTCAGTCTTTCTTAAATTTTCTATATATTCTTCATAGTTTTCTATATTTTTTCCAGGATAATATATACCCTCCCATCTAGGACATTTAGGTGGATTAACTTTATAATTTTTTTTGCCTAAATTTTTAGCCAAATGTAATATCATATTTTCTAAATTTTCAGTATTTCCTATTAAAAAATAGTTTAGTATACTTATGTATTCATCTTTGGAAATTGATGATTTTTTAAATAATTCATTGTTTTCATCATCTATACCTGAATGAATAAAGAATTTCTTTTTCCCTTGATACTTGTCCATTATTTTATTTAAGCTTTTAAAGTAACTTATTCCACCATGTGCTGTGATAAAAATTATATCTGAACATTGAATTTCTCTCATGCACCTATTAAATTCTTCTTTATTTTCATCTATTGTATATGTGTCCATAAACTCTATAGAAATTTCATTATTATATATTTTTTGAAGTGACATATTTACTTCTTTTAATTTGTATGATGAATCCATTGGAGACATTATAAATAAAAGTCTAAACATTATAACCCTTCACCTCCTGAAATATACGCTACTGCGTTTATTAAATTATTTTTTAGTTATCATATAACATTCATCTAAAAGCTCTAATATACTATTTATATTTTTAATATTTTTATAACAATCACTAAATAGTCTCATAGTCTCATATTTATTTCTTAAAGATAAAACTATCTTTTTTCTTCTTATAGCTTCTCTAATAATTTCAGCATTTAATTTATTTATCCCCTGAAGGCTTGACCCAGAATCTATAACTATATTTACATCATTCAATGCATTATTAGCATAAATTACATCCTTTTCTTTGATTTCTTCATAGGGCTTGGCACTATAAATTTCTAATCCCATAGTCCTTGCTACTTCATAATCAATATCATTTTCATAAAGTATTCCTGTTGAAATTCCTATATATCGTTTAGTAAGAGCTCTATATATTGGAGAAGCCTTACCACATCCACCAAGTATAAACACTTCAGGTTTACATTTATTTTTAATTTCTACAGAGCCCAATAAATTATTATAATTATTTTCCATACCATATAGATTGTTTATTACTTTTTCATCTACTACATCTTCTGGAGTTCCATATGCCAACATAGAATTATCTTTTATTAAAACTACTTTATCACAACTTTTAATAGCAATATCTATTTCATGTAAGCAAACTATGACTGCTATATTTTTTTTCTTGCTAAGCTCTTTTAAAATATCCATAAGTTCTAATCTATGTCTTATATCCAAATGAGTTGTCGGTTCGTCTAATATAATAATTTCTGGTTCTTGAACTAGTGCTCTTGCCACTAAAACTTTTTGTTTTTCTCCATCACTTAATTCATTAAAATATCTTTTTTTTAAATGTTCTGCATTTACAACTGATAAAGCTTCTAATATTTTTTCATTATCATTTTCATTAAGTCGTCCAAAAAAACCAGTATGAGGATACCTTCCCATGGATACGATTTCATATACAGTAGTTAACTCTCCTGAAAATTTATTTGTTAAAACTAATGCTAATTTTTTAGCAAGTTCCTTTTTATCAATTTTATCTATACTTTCATTTTTTAAATAAACTTCCCCATCAATAGTCTTTAAAAGCGTTGAAAGAGTTCTTAATACTGTAGTTTTTCCAGCTCCATTTGCTCCTAAAAAGCAAAGTATTTCGCCTTTATTTACTTGTATCTCAACATTTTTAACTACAACTTTTTTATCATAACCAACAGATAAATTCTTAGTTTCTAACATCATCATATAGTACTCCTCCTTTTAAGTATAAGGAAAATAACTATTGGTGCTCCAATAAAAGAAGTTATAGCACTTATTGGTAGTTCAATTGGTGCAAAAATAGTTCTAGCAATCAAATCACAAATAGATGTTACTATTCCTCCTAATATTATTGTTCCTGGCACAAGAACTTTATTATCTGTGGTTTTAAATATAAGTCTTGAAATTTGCGGAACTGCCAAGCCAATAAATGCAACTGGACCTGAAAATGCAGTTACAACTGAAGCTAAAATACTTGAAATTGCTACAATGGCTATACGAAATTTTTTAATTTTCACACCCATACTTTTAGCATAATCTTCACCTAATAAAAATGCATTTAAAGGTTTTATAATAATCATACTTAATAGTATAGCTGGTATTCCTATGATCATTAAAGCTCTAACTTGTTCCCATGTAAATCCTGAAAAACTCCCCATTCTCCAAATTGTAAATCCCTGAAGTTTTTCCTTATCAGCAAAAGCTGTTAATACACTTGTAACTCCACTGCATAAATATCCAAACATCATACCTATTACCAATAATGTAACTACACTTTTTACTTTTCCTGCAAAAATAATTACTATACACATAACTATTAATGAACCTATAAAGGCTGCTGCTACTAACATAAAAGGAGAAATACTTTCAAATCCAAAGCTTAGACCTCCCAGCATAATAATCCCAACAGCAAGAGAAGCTCCTGATGATACTCCTAAAACATAAGGCTCAACTATAGGATTTTTAAAAAATATTTGAAGTAATAATCCTGAACAAGCTAATGCTGATCCTCCTATTACTGTAGCTAATGCCCTTGGAAATCTAATATTCCAAACTATATCATAAAAAGGGTCATCTATAACATATTTATTAAATAAAATATTACCTACATTTAAAGCTCCTATTTTTACAGATCCAAAACAAATACAAAAAGTTAATGTTAAAAATAGTGCTACTATTAATACAGAAAAAATAATTGTATATTTAACTCTAGATTTCTTTATAAATTCCATATTTCTCTCCAATATTAGTTTTAAATTCTTTATTCTTTATAATTAACATAGTGTTTTATATCTTCACCTATAGAACCTGGATGGAATATTTCCATTAAATCTATAATAAGTTCATCTGTTTTGTCTATTGATTGATAGTAATCTGGAGCAAAACACCAAACTTTTTTATTTTTAACTACATCAAGTTTCTCAAGGATAGGAGCTTGTTCAATAACATTTTTCAATGTCGGTGTATAGTTTGTAGTAGAAGAATACATAAATATATCTGCATCATTAGCCTTTGCATATAACTCTTCTATGCTTATGTTCCCGCTTCCTATTCCATCATCTTTAAACATATATTCTCCGCCAGCCATTTCTATCATCTTTGCAACATATGAATCACCTTTAGGTATATATACTTTTCCTTTACTTATTGTTGCCCATACAATTTTAGGCTTATCTTTTCCCTCTATATTTTTGCTTGCGGCCTTAACTTTTTCTATAGCTTCATTAAATTGCTTTTCTGATTCTTCCTCTTTATCATAAAATGCACTCATTAATTTAGCCCATTCCATTCTTCCGTAAGGATTTTCTTCTAAATATTCATTATCAACTACATAATTTATATTCAGTTCCTTTAGCTTTTCAATAAGCTTTTGTTGTCCTGATGGCCCAGTATACACAACTGCCAGATCCGGTTTTATCATAGATATTTTCTCATAATCTGGTGAATCTCCTCTTCCAACAAACTCTATATCACCCTTTTCCATTCCATTTTTTATCTCATCTATGCTCCAATTTTTAGCTTCTGTAGTTACAGCTTTAACACTATTAAGAGCACCTATTGATCTTAATAAGCATGCTTGAGTTGTAGAACCTAGTAAAACATTATCTATTGGAGTATTAATTACTATTTCATTTTTATATTCTTTTGGAACTTCTTTTCCTTGTGGAACTAAAATCAAAGTTCTATTTTCTCCATCAGTTATTTTTTTAATGCCACCTTTCAAATACTTAACACTAAAAGCCTTTGTATACTCTAATGGCATTTCTGTTTTTATGTTTAATTCTTTGTTTTCTTTATTATATGTAAATCTAGCATCTACAGCTTCATTAAGAAAGTCCATTATAACGTATACATCATCATTTTCTTTTTTTATTTTATCCTTTAGATTTATAACTGTAGAATTTATTTTTGCTTCATCATTTTCTAAATTTATAGTTATAACATCTTCTTTATTTTTAACTGTTACTGTATTTTTTTCTAATAAAAACTCTCCTTTTAAATAATTAGTAGTATCTTTTAAAGATACATATACTTTTTCATCTTCTAATTTTGTTTTAACTTTACTTTCACTTTTTTGATTATCTACAACTACATTAGATGTTGTAGATGCTGAATTCAAACTAGAGCAACCAGCAAATCCTACGCTTATTACTGTACATAATGTAATACTTAATATTGTCTTTGTAATTTTTTTGTTTAATCTTAACATTTTTTCCCCCTAAAAACTTATTTATATAATTTTAAATAAAAAAACCTCTGAAAAACAGAGGTTATATATCCAATAAAAATAAACATTAAAATAATATTTATTATTTTTTACACACCCAATTTCCCTCCGAAATCTATGACATAATATATTAGGCAGGTCTCCTGACTCACGGCTTAACCTTAATCATCCTTCCCAGTATTACCAGTGGATTTGATTTCGTATCCGTATACAGTAGCGGGGGCTGTAGTGGATTTTCACCACTTTCCCTATTATACCTATAAAGGTACCCAACATACACACTATTAAATTTTTTATTTCAAGCACTTTCATTATATTCTTAAATTTTACATTTTTCAAGCTATTTTTCATTTTTTTCTTAAATATACCATGTTTTCATTAAAAAATTTTAATTATTTTACAGTTTTTATATTTAATAAATAATAAATTTCATTTATTACTTTATATTTTTACAGTATAATTATATAACCATAATATTGAGAAATTAAAAAACTATAGATTATCCTCTAACTTTCGTATTTTTTATAATTTTCATCCTAATAACTTTTATATCATATTTTCAAATATAAGAGGTATATTTAATATACCATACCCCCATTGTGGGTTAGGATAACTATCTCCTTTTCGTTTAACCGTTCCTCTAGCAAGATATGTTTTTAAAGTTTGATTATGCATATAAGTATCATTTCCTTCAACAATACCCCATTGAAAAAGCATAGCACAAGCTCCTGCAGTTATAGCCGCTGATACACTTGTTCCATTTACAATATCTACTTTATTATTTAAACCTACTGTTAATGCATTAACTCCCCCTGCCGCTACATCTATTATGCTTACATAGGAATCTACAAAGCCCATTCCTGAATATTTTAAAGCGTTATTATTATTTTGATCATATGCTGCAGTAGTAATCATACCTAAAGCATTACTTGGATTGGTTATTGTACCATAAGGGTCAGCTAAACTAAATTTAGTTTCTCCAATAGTTATTCCTTTTTGAGGTATCCATGCATTATATTTTCCACTTAATATAACATCCCCTGTAAGATTAAATTTCCATATACCTGGTTGAAGGTCATAAAATCTAATTCTTATTAATTCATCTCCAGTATTCTCTTCAGGCAAATAATAATTAATTTTTACGGAAGTTTTTTCAAATATAAATTTATAAGAAATAGTTGTATTAATTAATGGGTTAATAATTCCAGTATTTTCTCCAGATGGAGATATAATTTCTAAAGACATTATATTAGCCAAATCAATCCAGAATTCTACCCATAATTGATTTTGTTTTGAGTCCACTTCTAGTTCCACAACTTCAGTTTTTCCATATTGTACAATACCAGATGTGTGAGTTCCATTTCCTCTTTCATTTCCTGTGCCTGAAACCATTGCGATACTACTATTTAAACATATTAATTCTATAAATTGTTCTAATATTCCTGGTTTTTTATGATTTCCTAAGTTAGTACCTAATGGAAAATATATAACCATAGGTTTGTTACTTTCTAAAGCATAATTATATAAAAACTCTAATGCTACAAAAATAGATGTTATATTAAAAACAGGTATATCAACATTAAATTGCTTTTTATATGAAATATCTTCTATTAATTTTACAATAACAAAATTACACTCTGGAACGACACCTTTTAAATTTGGATTTTTACCAGTTCCTCCAATTATTCCAGTCATATTAGTTCCATGACCTATTTTATCCTTACTTGGTACTATATCATAAGGTGATTTTCCTTCTCTATTAGCATTTATAGCACTTTGAATTTGTTTTTTTTCATATAAAGTACCAAAAGGTACTTTCTTATTAGGCTGACTTTCAAATATTGTTTGATCAAAAATACACTCTATTCTTGTTTTCCCACTTGAATCCATAAACTCTTCATTCAAATAATCGATACCTGTATCAATAATTGCTAAATTAACCCCATTACCAGTCAAACTTAAAGGAAGAGTTAATTGTAACACTCTAGCTTGAGCTGCATCTACAGGTGCTACTGCTTGAAGTGTATACATATCAGCTGGTTTAATATAAACAATAGTTGAATTTTCTTCTTGAATATTATTAAAATCTAAATTACTTAATATAGATACTATTGCATACTTGCTATTAATTATAGTAAGATAGACATCTTCATATTTGGATAACTCTTCTTCTACTTTGCCTTGATATTGCACAATATAATGATTATAATTTACATCTTTAAAAATTTTTTCTGGGGTAGTATTATTTTTTTCCATTTAATCCTCCCTAAATTCCTGTGGCATTCTTATGAATAAATCACCAATATTATACTGTAAAATGTTATTTTTCATACTTCTATAATTTCCTTTATACAATCGTCCAATTATATTAAATATACCTAATAAATCTAATGCACCATAACCAATATCTCTATTAGGAAATTTATATATTGGATTTTTATAAGCTCCATATATTAAATAACTTTTAACCTTAGTTGAATACATAGTAGTATCATTTCCATTAACAATCCCCCATTGTAATAGTAATGCACACGCTCCTGCTATTATTGAAGTAGCTGCTGAGCTTCCTGACATAGTAACAACTTGCTTTAAAGGGTCTACAGTTAAAACATTACTTCCAATAGTAGCTAAATCAGGATTAGGCATATTATTAGTATTAAATCCTTTACCTGAAGATGCTAAAATCCCATTATTTTCTCCATAATAAGTAGATGTAATCACTCCTAATGATGTTGATGGAACTGTTAAAGTACTATATGGATCTGGGTTTAAAAATTCTGTTCCTTTTGGTAGAGTTATTGATGGAGGTAGCCAAATATCATATCTACCATCAACTATATAATCACCTATTAAATTAAACTCCCATATACCCGGTTTTATATCTTTAAAAACAATATTTATAACTTGATGACCTGTAAAATGCTCTGGATCATAATAATTAATATTAACTGCAGTATTCACATAATAAAATTTAAAATCTACTTTATTGTGTTTTTTAGATTTAATAAATTTTGTTTCCTCACCACTAGGAGACTTTATATTTAAAGATGCTCTATTAGGTTGGCTTACCCATATATTCATAGAAAACAATTTAATTTCTCTTGGTATATTTAATTCTATTTTTTCTACACTTTCATCACTTTTAATATAGCCGGACACATGGCCTTTACTGTTACCTTCATTTCCTACACCAGTCACTAAAGCAATTCCTCTGATACTTCCAAGCCCTGTTAAATATCTGCAAATTAAGCTTAGCCCATCATGTGTGCCTTCTGTAGTTCCTACAGCAAAGAATATAACCATAGGTTTTTTAAATTTTTGAAACATTCTTCTTAAATATTCCAATCCAGCTACTATTTCTGGAGTATCGTAAACTGGAATATCTTCTATTTTATTTTCTCTTAATCTTTTTTTTAAATTAGCTGATTGAGCAAGTTTTACAACAACAAATTCGCAATCCTCCGCTACTCCTTTAAAATTTTTATTATACCCACGGGCTCCTATAATACCAGCACACTTAGTTCCATGTCCTACTTCATCTATTGATGGTACTATTTTATATGGATCTTCATTATTTTTATGTGCCTTAATTGCATTATTTATCTCCTCGTTATAATATACAGCTCCTATATAATCAACTCCATCTTCTGTTTTCCCCATATTATCAATTGTTTGATCCCATATGCTAAGTATTCTTGATGTACCATCTTCTCTTATAAACTCTTCATTTAAATAATCTATTCCTGTATCAATAATACCTACTATTATATCTTTGCCTGTTAAAGATATATATGAATTATTTTTCACAGTTTGTATGTTATCTGCATAATCTGGAGAAATATCTTGTAATATAAATGTGCTTCTGAAATCTATATAAATAATTGATGGAACATCTTGTTTTAATTTCTCTAAGTTTTCAAATTCAACAACTACTATCGCAAGACTATTATTAATTGCATATCCACAAGCATAAGAAACTTTGTTTATTTCTTTTGTAAAATCTCCTCTATACTCTACTAAAAAATGATATGCATCCTCATCATAATATAAATTACACTTATTTAAGCTTGCCATGATTATCTCCCTATCACCTTTATTACATATACTATTATTTATATTTTCTATTTACTACTTTAATACTTTATATTAAAAATATTCACTTTAAACATATAAAAAAAAGCCTTCCTATAAGTTCAAATTAGGAAAGCTTTTTTCATATATTACTTATTTAATTTTAAATATTCATTTAATCCTTCTTTTAATATTCTTGCTGCATCTTCTAATGTTTCTTTTTCTAATACATAAGCTAGTCTTATTTCGTCTTTTCCAAGCCCTTCTGTTCCATAGAAACCTTCTGCTGGACAAGGCATTACTGTTTTCCCATCTATTTCAAAGTCCTTTAATAACCACTTTACAAAATCATCGGCGCTTTCAACTGGTAGTTTAGCCATTATATAAAATGCTCCTGTTGGTTTTTTGCATACTACTCCAGGAACTTTTATAAGTTCATTATATAAAACATCTCTTCTTTCTCTATATTCTTCATTAACTTCTTTTAAATAAGAAGATGGAGTTTTATAAAGCTCAACCGCTCCTATTTGCTCTAATGTTGGAACTGATAACCTTGCTTGACATAATTTTAAAAGTTCTGTCATAACAGTTTTATTCTTAGATGCTATAGAACCTATTCTTGCCCCACATGCACTATATCTTTTAGAAACGCTATCAACTATTATAACTCTATCTTCTGCTGCCTGTATATTTCCAAAGCTAGTGTACTCTCCTTCATATACAAACTCTCTATAAACTTCATCTGCTATTACCCATAAATCTTTTTCTTTTGCTATTTCAGCTATCATTTGAATTTCTTCTTTAGTGTAAACAACTCCTGTTGGATTTCCAGGATTTGATAAAAGTATAGCAGAAGTATTTTCATCTATTTTAGCTAATATTTCTTCTTTTTTAGGTAGGTGAAAACCATTTTCTGCATAAGTTGTAACTGGTCTTATAGTAACACCAACTGCATTTGCAAAACTGCTATAATTTGAATAAAATGGCTCTGGAACTATTATATTGTCACCTTCATCACATATTGTTAACATAGCAAATAGCAATGCTTCACTACCACCGTTTACTATTAATATTTCATCTTTATTAAATTTGATATTATATCCTTCATAATACTTTTGTATAGCTTCTATTAACTCTGGTAATCCCTCTGATAATGCATATTCTAAAACTTCTTCTTTATGGTTTCTTATAGCATCTACAAATCCTTGTGGAGTTTTAATATCAGGTTGTCCTATATTTAAATGATATACCTTTTTACCATTTTTCTTAGCTTCTGCTGAATAAGTTAAAAGTTCCATTATTGTGGATGCTTCAACATTTCCTATTCTTTTTGATATTTTCATTTGTTATTCCTCCTATATTCCTATACGATTTCAAATTAATATATTTTTTTATATTTTTATATAGTTTTATATTTTATACCTTGTTTAAAATTTGAGACAATTTAAAATTCAATATGTTTAATATTTTAAACAAAATTTTAATGTATGTAAAGGTATAATTTTATTTAATTTTATCATATTTGTTTTAATATGTCATTTAAAATACAAATGCTACGAATTGAGTTTATTTTTAAAATCTTTGGATATTTCATTTTAATTAATTATATTAATTAAAATGAAAATAACCAGTTAAAAGATAAGGGCTTAATTTATCTTTTACTGGCTATTTTTATTTTATATGTATTATATCAAAAACTTTAACAGAAATATTATTCCTATTATAACTGTTGTTATACTTATGTCTTTATGTTTTCCAGAACACAATTTTAATAATATGTATGATATTACACCAAAAACTATACCATCTGATATTGAGTATGAAAATGGCATCATTATAATTGTCAAAAATGCCGGTATAGCTTCAGTATAGTCGTCTAAATCTATGTCTTTTATAGGTTCTATCATAAATAATCCTACTAATACTAATGCAGAAGCTGTTACCGCTGGTGTTATTACAGCAAATACTGGTGAGAAGAATAACGCTAAGAAAAACATTACTGCTGTAGAAACTGCTGTTAATCCTGTTCTTCCACCTTCAGCAACTCCTGATGCACTTTCAACGAAGGTACTAACTGTACTAGTTCCTAAACAAGCTCCTAAAGTTGTTCCTATTGCATCTGAAAAAAGTGCTTTTTTAATATTAGGAACTTTTCCATTCTCATCTAACATTTTAGCTTTTGTAGCTACTCCAACTAAAGTTCCTATTGTATCAAACATATCCATAAATAACAATGTAAATAATACAATAACCATGTCTAAAGAAACTATGTTATGCCATTCAAAAGCAAACATTGAAGACGAAATTGATGGTGGCATACTTACAATATTAGATGGCATATGAGTAATTCCCATAGGTATACCAATTACTGCTGTAAGAAGCATTCCTATAAATAGTGCCCCTTTTATGTTTCTAGTTAATAATATCGATGTTAGTATTACACCTATTATTGCTAAAAGCCCTTGACCTGAAATAATATTTCCAAGTGCAACTATTGTTCCACCACCATCTGGATGAACTACTATCCCAGCTCCTTCAAGCCCTATTAATGCTATTAATAGACCTATACCTACTGATATTCCTTTTTTAATATTTTCTGGTATTGAATCCACAATTGCTTCACGAACATTAAATAACGTCAAAAATATAAATATTAATCCTTCTAAAAATACTGCCGTTAATGCAAATTGATAAGAATATCCCATGCCTTTAACTATAGTAAAAGCAAAGAATGCATTTAATCCCATTCCTGGTGCCTGTGCAAAAGGCAATTTTGCATAAAGCCCCATTATAAGTGTTGCTATTACTGCTGACAATGCAGTTGCTGTAAATACTGCTCCAGAATCCATACCTGCTACTGACAGAATAGATGGGTTAACTATTAAAATATACGCCATTGTCATAAATGTAGTCATTCCCGCTATTATCTCTGTCTTAACATTAGTATTGTTCTCTTTAAGCTTAAAATACTTTTCCATATCTATCACTCACTTTACCTTTTTTTGAACACGCTTATTATAATAGCATAATTCTTTTTAAGTGAAAAGAGTTTTTGCGAATATTTTTTTATTTTTTATAGAAATAATCTGTTTTCATACGTTCTTTCTTTTAATTTTTTTAATAAATTTCTGCATTTTTCTTTATTAATAAAAACTACAGTGATTTTTTAACTCTCAACTGTAGTTTTTTGTATTTATAAAGTATTATGAAAATAATTGTTCTATTTCCCTTTTTGACAAACTTGAAATAAAACTACCTTCAGAATTTTTATCTTTTAAAACGTTATCTATAATGTTTCGTTTTAAACTATGAAGTTTTATTATTCGTTCTTCAATTGTTCCTTTAGTTATTAATTTATATACTTTAACCGTTTTATCTTGCCCTATTCTATGGGCCCTATCCGTTGCCTGGCTCTCCACAGCTGGATTCCACCATGGATCAAAATGTATTACCACATCTGCAGAAGTTAGATTTAATCCATATCCCCCAGCTTTTAAAGATATTAAAAATACATTTTGTTCTCCTTCATTAAACTTTTCAACAAGAGAAAGTCTATCTTTAACTTTTGTTTTTCCTGTTAAAATTAATGTATCTACACCCTCACTGTCAAGTTCATTTTTAATATTTTCTAACATGGTTACAAATTGAGAAAATATTAAAATTTTACTTCCATTGCTTATTGACTCCCTTACAATACTTTTTAATATCTCCATCTTCCCATTGGGACCATTGTATTCATCTAAAACTACTGCTGGGTCACAACATACTTGTCTTAGCCTTGTAAGCAATGAAAATATGTGTATTTGACTTTTATTTATTCCCTTATCTTCAATTTCATTTTGAACTAAATTTCTAGCATTTTTTAAACACACATCATAAGCTCTTTTCTGTTTACTAGGCATATCTATTATAATTTGTTGTTCAATTTTTTCAGGAAGCTCTAAAAGTACATCTTTTTTCATTCTTCTTAATATAAATGGTCTTATAATTTCATTTAAGGTATCTAATGCAGCCTTATCTCCAAATTTCTCTATTGGATATTGAAATCCTCTATAAAATTTTGACTTTGATAACAAATACCCTGGCATTATATAATCAAAAATAGACCAAAGTTCTAAAAGAGAATTTTCTATAGGTGTACCTGTTAACGCAAATTTAGCCTTTGCATTTATTAATTTAACAGCTTTTGCATTTAATGTATTTGAATTTTTAATCTGTTGTCCTTCATCAATAAAAGAATATTGAAATTCTATATTATTATAATAATCAATATCTTTTGCTAAGGTACTATAAGATGTTACTACTACATCATATTCATTTATTGTCTTAAACAATTCCCTTCTTTCCTTAGCTAATCCATAAATAACACAAATTTTTAAATTAGGCGCAAATTTTAATATTTCATTTTCCCAATTATAAATCAACGATGTAGGAGCTACTACTATAGATGGACATTTTTTATTAATATCTATAGAATTTTCTACATAATCAAGTATTAGACATATTGCTTGAAGAGTTTTTCCAAGTCCCATTTCATCAGCAAGTATTCCACCTAAATTTCTTAAAGCCAAAGTTTTAAGCCATTTGAATCCTACAATTTGATAATTACGAATAACCCCTTGTAAGTTTTTAGGCAGTTTAAAATCATCTTCTACACTTTCTATTTTATATATAAATTCCTTTAATTTTTCCTTTTTTTCTATATAAAGTTTGTTATTAGCCTCATTTTCCGCTATATCATTAGCTGTTTTTCTCCATTTTTGAGTATGAGAATTTCCACTTCCACCTTTTACAAAGACAGAAGCAATTCTTGACACCAAAAATGTTCCATTTTTAGATTTACTACTTGAAAAATTTCTTGATCCTACTCCCTCATAAATTTTAAACAATTTTTTATTATTTAAATATATATAAGAACCGTTCTTCATTGTTATTATTTTTTCTTCATTTTCTATAGCATTAAAAATATTATTAATGTCTTCAAAAGTTATCTCTTCAATACCTAAACTAAATTCTATATATTCATTGTAAACATCCATAATGGGCTCATAGTCATTTTCTTTATATACCTTTTTACATTTAAAATCATCACTTTTATGAATTGTTCCCAATTCTTTTAACTTTTCTTCTCCATGCAATATAAAATCTACTATATCTTTTGTGTTATCTAAAACAAATCCTATTTTTCTCATATCAAAATTACACTTTTTCAATACATCATTTACTTTTTTCTCTTTATCCAAGTCTCTTGAGGATACTTTTTTAGACTGAATAAATTTATCTTCACTACAAATATCAATTACAATATCTCCATAAGTAAATATAGGATTCACTGTAATTTCATTTGCATTACTGTCTATATAAAAATCTACTTTTAAAGGCTGACTTTCTTTATTTTTAGGTTTTTCTATATAAAAATAATTACTAACCTCTTTTAATTTAAAAGATATCAATCCTATTGTTTTTTCTAAATTTTTATTTTTAAAAGTTAATGTAGAAGATTTTAATGTATTAAAATTTTTATAAAAAGTGCTATATCTAAAAGATTGCATTGTTTCTGGTTTATAAATATCATCACTTAACAAAAAATATTCAAAATTATTTGTACTGTAATCAGGAATGTCACTAATTTGGGTTAACTTTACTTTATCCTCATCAACAAATAATTTAAACTTTAAATCTAAGTTCCTATTTAGTATTTTTTTATTTAAATACTTCTTACCATTTACAATTAAATCAAATTTACAATTTTCAAAGAATTTTAAGACCTCAACTTCTTCATCATTATTTAAAATAATACTGTCATTTTCTAAACAATTCTCTTTTAATAAAACCTTATAGAAATTATTATACTGCTCATAAAAATTTTTATAAGATATTTTAAAACTATTATTAATGTTTATTATTTTATCATCTTTTGTATTTTTAAGTATTTCTTTTAACTTATAACTTTCCCCTATTTCATTTTTTCTTATAACATTAAACCTTAATAAGGTATTTTTAACTTCCTTATTAAGGTTTAATTCTAATTTCATATCTAAATTAATAAAATCATCAATCATTTTCATCACCAATCATTAAACGTAATTTATATAACTTTTAAATTCACTTACAATTTTTCATAAATCACTTTTTTATTTATCCTAAGTTATTATAGGTTTTTAAGTTTATTTTTAATTTATTCTTATTTAAATTTAAATATTGATAAAAAATAGTCATAATAATAACACTTTTTTAAATTTATAAACAATGCTAATTTCCATTTTATTCCTATACTCATATAAAATTATAATACATAATAAAACCTAAAACTGTTCAATGAGAACTTTTAGGTTTCCTTTTAATATAATACTATATTATTATATATTAACTTTTATCACTAATTTTATAAATTTAATTTAACCTCTTCATAAAAACATATTAACCTTTAAAATTTACTTAATAAAATAGTATTTATTTTTATATATGAGGTTTTTAAATACTATTTTAACGCATTTTTTTATTTTTTTCAATAGTTGCTTATTTTAAATCATATATATGATTCTTTCCAATACATTTTTTTAAATTCAAATTATATATTAAAATTTTTAAAAAGTTATATTCGATATACTATTGTATTCTAACTTTTAATATACAAATTCTATGACTGCTATAAAAAACAAGCTTTTATTTCTATAATAAATAGCTAAAAAGTGATATAAACTTTAAATTTTCTAAATTCAATACTATAATTATTAGTTATTGAATAAATTTAATTTCAAGTTTATATCACTATAAAATAGCTTTTTCTATTTAATTAATTTTTAACTGTTATTTCTAAAGTTTCATCTTTACCATCAACAAGAACTATACAACCATCATAAATTTCCCCTGAAATTATCATTCTAGCTATTTTAGTCTCTAACACATTTCCAATATATCTTTTTAATGGTCTTGCACCATAAACTGGATCGTAGCCTTCTTTTGCTAATATATCCTTTGCATAATCAGTTACTTGTAAGGTTATATTTCTATCACTTAGTCTTATTCTTACATCCTTTAAGAAGATATCTATTATTTTTTTGATACCTTCCCCACTTAAAGGTTTAAACATTATAATATCATCTAATCTATTTAAGAATTCTGGCTTAAACCTTAACTTCATCTCATTCATTACAGCATTTCTTGCATCTTCACTTATTCCACTTTCATCTTGGTTTTCTAACAAATAGCTACTTCCTAAGTTAGACGTCATAATGATAATTGTATTTTTAAAATCTACAGTTTTACCTTTATTATCTGTAAGTCTTCCATCATCTAGTATTTGTAAAAATATATTAAATACGTCTTCATGAGCTTTTTCAATTTCATCAAATAGTATTACTGAATATGGATTTCTTCTAACAGCTTCTGTTAATTGTCCTCCTTCTTCATAACCTACATATCCTGGAGGTGGCCCTATAAGTCTTGAAACTGAGTATTTCTCCATATATTCGGACATATCTATTCTTACAATATTTTCTTCACTATCAAACAAGTTTCTTGCAAGAGTTTTAGCAAGTTCTGTCTTACCAACACCAGTAGGTCCCAAGAATATAAATGAACCAATAGGTCTATTAGGATCTTTAAGACCTGCTCTAGCCCTAAGTACTGCGTTAGATACTGCATTTGTTGCCTCTTCTTGGCCTACTACTCTTTTTTGCAGTTCTTCTTCTAATCTTAAAAGTTTTTGTCTTTCACCTTCAATTAATCTTGTAACTGGAATACCAGTCCATTTCGAAACAATCTCAGATATTTCACTTTCTGTTACTTCTTCCTTTAAAAGAGCACCTTCATAATTTTTTTTCATTTCTTCTTCTTTGTCTTTTACTTGTCTTTCAAGTTCTGGAATTGTTCCATATTTAAGCTGTGCAACAGTGTTTAAATCATATTCTCTTTCAGCTTTTTCTAAATCTCCACGAACATTATCAAGTTGAGATTTTAAATTTCTTATTTCTAAAATATGGCCTTTTTCCTTTTCATATTTTGCTGTCATTTCATCATTTTTTTCTTTTAATTCAGCAAGTTCTTTTTCTAAATTTTTAAGTCTTTTTTGTGAAGCTTCATCATTTTCTTTAGTTAATGCTTCTCTTTCTGTCTCAAGCATTAATTTTTTTCTTCTTATAATATCAAGTTCTGTTGGAAGAGAGTCTATTTCACTTCTTATCATAGCACCAGCTTCATCTATTAAATCAATAGCTTTATCTGGAAGATATCTATCTTGAATATATCTATCTGAAAGTTTTGCTGCAGCTACTATAGCTGAATCATGTATCCTTATTCCATGATGTATTTCAAACCTTTCTTTTAGTCCTCTTAAAATAGAAACTGTATCTTCTACTGTTGGCTCTTCTATTATAACTGTTTGGAATCTTCTTTCTAACGCCTTATCTTTTTCTATATACTGTCTATATTCATCAAAAGTTGTAGCCCCAATACAGTGAAGTTCTCCTCTTGCAAGCAATGGTTTAATTAAGTTACCTGCATCCATTGCTCCATCTGTTTTTCCAGCACCTACAATTGTATGAATTTCATCTATAAATAGTATTATTCTTCCTTCTGAACTTTGAACTTCTTTTAATACTGCTTTTAATCTTTCTTCAAATTCGCCTCTATATTTAGCCCCTGCAATCAATGCACCCATATCTAATGAGAAAATAATTCTATCTTTTAACCCTTCTGGAACATCTCCTCTTACTATTCTTTCTGCCAAACCTTCAACAATAGCAGTTTTACCAACACCAGGTTCTCCTATCAATACAGGATTATTTTTTGTTCTTCTTGAAAGTATTCTTATTGTTCTTCTAATTTCTTCATCACGTCCAATTACGGGATCTAGTTTGTGTTTTTTAGCAAGTTCAATAAGATTTGTTCCGTACTTTTTAAGTGCATCATATGTTCCTTCTGGATCTTGCGTATCAACTCTTTGATTACCTCTTACATCTGATAGAACTTTTAAAAATTCATTTTTATTTATATTAAATCTGTCTAATATTTTTCCAACTGCACCTTTTTTGTCAACTTCCATAATAGCAATCATCACATGTTCCACACTAATGTATGAATCTTTAAATTCTGTTGCAATTTCATCTGCTTTAACTAAAACTTCATTTATTCTTCTTGTAGCTACTACACCTGAATTTTGAGCTCCTTCACCTAGTACTTTAGGCATCCTATCTAGCTCAGTATGCAAATCATTTCTAAGTACACTTATGTTAACTGACATTTTTTCAAAAATATTAGGAATTAATCCATCTTCTTGATTTACAAGTGCTGAAAATAAATGTATTACATCTACTTGTTGATGATTATATTTTACAGCCTCACTATATGCATCATTTAAACTTTGTTGTACTCTTACAGTCATTTTATCCACATTCATATATTCTTATGTTGTAATAAATTTTAATAAAACTTATTACAACATTTCACCTCCTTTAATAAAAATCTCTTCATTTTTAATTATTTAATAAAATACTTTAAAGCTATTTTATATTAGTTTTTCAATGCATATAAAAGTTATACATATAATAAACTTTTACACAACTAAATACTTTGTTATATTTATAATAATATAAAAGTCAAAGAAAGTCAAAGTCTATTTTTCCTTTATTTTTACCTAAAATAAAGCACAATAAGACATTTATATAAAATATCTTATTGTACTTTTCGTATTTAACTTATAGATTTATAAATTGATTTTTTTATCTTACTAAATAATTTTGTAACGGGCTAATTCCACCAGTTAAATTATATATATATCTAAATCCATTTCTACTTAAAAATGAACTTGCTGTAAAACTTCTTGAACCAGAACTACAGTAAATAACAATGTTTTCATTTTTATATGGTTCTAATAAATCAATTTTTTCATTTAGCTCATCTATTGGTATAGATATTGCATTAGGTATATGACCATACTCAAATTCAGAATAAGATCTTACATCTAAAAATATAGCATCTCTATTGTTTAAAAAATTTATTGCTTCATATTTACTTATATTTTTCATAAACTCACTCCTTAGCAAGCTTTTAAATTATCTTTATAATATATTATACTAAGTTATCTATAATTGCTCTATTTAAATAAAAAAAAACTACTTTAAAATAAGATTAATATCCATTTTAAAGTAGTTTTTCACTATTTATTTTTATTACTAATCGCCTTTTCATATAAATAACTTACAGCATTTAATGAAGCAATTTGACCTTCTCCAGCTGATTTTATATAACCATAAGGTTTTCCAATACAATCACCAGCTGCAAAGGCTCCTTTTATATTTGTTTCCAGATTTCTATTTACTTCTATATGACCATCTACAGATTTAAGTCCTGGCATTAACACATCTGGTGCTACACTATCTCTTAATATAAACAATCCGGATACTGTTAATTCTTTATCTTCAAATATTATCTTTTCAAAAGAATTTTCACCTTCAATAGATTTAATTTTACTGTGAATAACTTCTACATTATCACCTAAACTAAATTGGCCTTTAAACATTGGAACAAAGTATACTTTAGATGCCACTCCTTTTAAATAATCAACTTCTTCTAAAGAAGCTTGATTATAACCAACAACAGCTACTTCTTTTCCTTTATATAATGGACCATCACAGGTTGCACAATAACTTACACCTTTTCCTATAAGTTTTTCTTCCCCTTGTAGTAATTTTCCATAATTTACTCCTGTTGCTAATATAACTGCATCTACTTTGTAAGATTTATCATTACAAACTACAGCAAAGAAACTTCCCATTGAATAAACATTTGTTACTTTTTCATATGTTATTTCTATTCCCATATTATCTATATGCTTCTTAAAATTATTAGTAAGTTCTTTTCCACTTATACCTGGGAAGCCAAGGTAATTATCTATTTCTGGAGCTAGTTCTAACTTATTACTAAGATTCTCTTGACCAAAAATTACAAAGCTTTTATTTCTTATTTTTAAATTTAATGCAGCACTAATTCCTGCAGGACCGCTTCCTATAATAGCTACATCATACTGTTTCATCTGTTCCATTTTAAACCATGCCTTTCTTTATTACATATGTTTGTTTAAAAATTCAACTAACATTTCTTTAGGTGCAAAACCACTAAATTTATCTACTAAGTCACCATCTTTAAATAATAACATAGTTGGAACCGCTGATATTTTATAAGCAGATGCCTTTTCAACATTTGCATCTACATCTACTTTGCCTATAGTTAAACTTTCATTCATCTCTCCTGCTAATTCTTCTAAAACAGGTCCAAGCATTTTACATGGTCCACACCATGGTGCCCAGAAATCTACTAAAACTAACCCTTTTGAATTTAAAACCTCTTCATTAAAACTACTATCTGTTATATGTTTTATCATTTTTACCACTCCTTTAAATAAACTTAATATTAGATTATGCAAATACATAATTGATATACTTATATTTTTTAAATTTTAATAAAATTTAAAGACTATAATAATTTTTATCAACAAAGATTCCTTATCCTTTAACTATATTTTATCATAAAACATTCATATATTCAAATATTAAAATATATTTTAAAAATATTTTTAGTATCTTATATGAAAAGAAATTAATTACAAATTATAACTTTTTAATTTATGTGAAAATATAGGGAAACAAGCTCTAACTTAAATTTATTCAATGCCTGCCTCACTATTTTAGGTATCCAAATTTTGAAATGGATAACTTTAAGAGTTAACTTGGAACCCTATACAATAAAGCAAATTAATACTCTATATATTAAAAAAATATGTATATTTTATGAGTTTTTAATTACGGATTTTTTTTGCCACCTTCCTCTTTTATAATACCAAAAAGTTACAAACCAACCTACAATCCATCCTACCGGTATTCCTATCCATATACCATTTACACCTAAATATTTAGAAAACACATAAGATGATGGAATTCTTACAGCCCATAATGAAATCATGGAACTTATCAATGAAAACATTGAATCCCCTGCGCCCCTTATAGCACTTGTAAGCATAAAAGATGTAGATATTGCTATAAAAAAAGGTCCGACAGTCATTAAGTATCTCGCTCCAATTGTTACAACTTCCTTATCTGTATTAAAAAGCCCTATAAGTTCTTTGTTAAACATTAAAAACATTATTAAAACAACTATTGATAATGAGGCTGCCATAAATAAAGATGATTTTACGCCCTTTTTTATTCTATCTAACTTCCCTGCTCCCATATTTTGAGCAACAAAAGTAGATACTGCTGCACCTAAATTCATTATTGGTATAGATATAAAAGTTTCAACCTTAGTTCCTGCCCCAAAGGCCGCCATAGCAGATGTTCCATAACCATTTACTAATGATTGAAGCGCTATATTTCCAAAAGAAAATAACATCTGCTGAATAGCACTAGGGATTCCAAGTTTTAATCCTCTCTTAAATATATCATTATCATATATTAATCCTTTAAATCTTATTTTTAACACTTCATGTTTTTTATTAAGATAAATTATACTAAATATAAAAGAAATTCCTTGGGCTATTATAGTTGCCAATGCAACACCATTTACCCCCATATTAAAATTTAATATAAAAACTATATCTAAAAATATATTTAAAATTGTAGATATTATAAGAAATATTAGTGGATTAGTAGAATCACCAAGTCCTCTTAATATAGCACTTACAGAATTATATCCTGCTGAAAAAATAGTCCCTGCAAAAATAATAATAAGATATTCTTTTGACTGATTCATTATAACATCTGGAGTATTCATAATTTTCAATATAGGTTCACTAAAAATTATACCTATTACAGTAATAATAATCGATGTTATAAATATAAAAATATATGTTGTATCAATTGTGCATTTTATTTTCCTCATATTTTTAGAACCATAGTATTGAGATACTAAAATTGAAAACCCAAGAGTAACTCCCATAAGTAATGATGTTAATAAAAACATAATTGGATTTGCCCCTGAAACAGCAGCCATTGCATCCTTACCAATAAAGCGACCAACAATTATACTATCTGCTGTATTATATAATTGTTGAAATAAACTTCCTATGAGCATTGGTAATGCGAAAGTAAAAATCTGCTTTCCTTCATGTCCTTCTGTTAAATCCTTCATATTGCCCCCTTAAATTATAGTTAATATACAGTTATATTTCTATAACTATATTGATTATTGTATCAAAATTTTATTTTATATTCTATATTTTTAAAATAAAATTTTTCTTATACAAGACACAGAATATTCTTTTATTTTATTCACATACTAATTATGAATTTAATAATGAAAGGGTGACAGTTATGAAGACTACAAATAGAAAAGAATATACTAAAGAAAACTATTTAAAAAATGGTAATAAAACTCAAAATCAATTTGCCAAAAATAGTTTTAACACTACAATAGAAGAGCCTGGAACTAACGAAAGTGGGATTATAGCTAAGAAAAAAGGGTTTTAAAACAATAAAAATAATCGTCTACATTTTGTTGGCGATTATTTTTTATAATATATAATTTTACTCTTCTAATATATTTATTCCTATCATCTTCATTAAATATTTCGCATTTGTAGAAGTGGACCTTCCACTTTTTAATTTGTAATCAAAAAGAATTTTATTTTCATTATAATGTTCTGCAAAATGAAAGTTTTTTATCCTATTTTTAGTTTCAAGAGCACAAAGTTCTAAATCATGAGTAGTTATTAATCCAATTGCTCCTAACTTATTTAAATTTGCTAATACATTTTTAGCTCCTGTAATTCTATCTACAGAGTTAGTCCCTCTAAAAATTTCATCTATTAAAAATATCATTTTGCTATTTTTATTAGAATAATCAATTATTTGTTTTATCCTTACAAGTTCTGCATAAAATGTAGATACTCCATTTTTCAAATCATCACTAATTCTCATAGATGTATATATTTGAACTTTAGATGCTACCATATCTTTCGCACACACTGGTGCTCCATTGTAAGCAAGAACAAGATTAATTCCTATTGTTCTTAAAAAAGTTGTTTTTCCTGACATATTAGATCCGGTTATTACAAATATCTCATCATCCATATTTAAGTCATTACATACCCTGATAGAAGAATTTATAAGTGGGTGTCCCAAGTTTATAGCTTTTATCTTTAAAGATTTATCATTTATTTCACACATTGTAATATTATCATTTATATGCATAAGTACAGAAAAACTTATTAAACTTTCTAATTCACCTATTAAACTCAACCACATTTCTATATTATCCCCATATTTTTCATTCCAACTTTCAAGATGAAATATACATTGATAATCCCAAAGAAATATTCCATTTAGGGGTACCATAAAAAAAGTATTAAACCTAAGATTTATCTTATTCATTATTTTATTTAAATCTTTCATTCCCTTTAAAGATTCATTTCCAGTTTCAAAAAGTTTTTCTTTTAATTCTTTAAGTAATTCACTTTTAAATTCCTCATTTTCTATAAGTTTTAACAAATTATAGTATCCATCAAATCCACTTTTAAATTTAGATATCTCATAAAAACTTTCATTTATTTTGTTTAACCCCATTACCCAAATTAAAAGTTGAATCGCTATTATAAGAAATGCTAGTTTAAAACCTAAAGTGCCTTTAAACAATATTAATGCCAAGGATATTGGTACTGTTATAATTGGAAGTATATATAGTATTCTTTTTATAAACCCTTTATTAATAATTTTCTTTTTTTCATTACCATATTCAAATAAGAATGTTGGATTTTGTAGTTTTTCTCTATCTCTATACGCAGAGTTTTCTATGCTTTGGCAAAATTCTAATTTGGAGGATAATTCTTTTATTGCATCTTGTCTTTTCTTTATAATTTCTATATCAAAATCTGGATTTAATAGTGATTTAGATAACTTTTCTCTACCTATAAAAGTATTGGTAGTATTTATAAGTTGAAACAACGATTTATTCCCAACAATATCTAAATCAAAAGAATATGGGTGATTTCTATCTATAAATTCTTCACCACAATCTTTGAAATTTACCCATTTCCCATTAGTCCTATCAATATAATTTTTGTTTATACCTATCATACCTTTAGCATATTGTAATTTATCGCTAATATTTTTATGATATACCACAAGTATTATGAAAGCTACATAACTTATAGCTAAACATATTCCATATGTTAGGTTAAACCCTAGCTTCCATACAGCATAAGTAAAAAAAGCAGCTAATATAAACACTATAAGTCTTAGTATACCTAAAATATTATAAGTTTTAGTAAGACTCTTAGCTTCTTTTTTATAATGACTTAATCTTTCTTCAAAAACCATTTAACTTCTCCTTTATGTATACTTTTAATTTAGTTTCCTTTTAATAATATAATTAAAACTAGAAATTTAACTTATATTACTATTTTAAATTTAATTATAAGTTAAATTTTTAAATTCCATATTTATATAATAAAGTACAACTAGAAATTTATTTATATATTAACATATTATACCTCATAATTTAAATTTTTATTATATTTTTAATAAAACAGATATGCAAAAAGACTATTTCAAAATATAAATTTTATTTTGAAATAGTCTTTAAATTAATATTAACGTCTATTATTTATTTGATAATTTTGTGTTCCAGGATTTTCTTGATGATTTGGAAAAGTGTTTTTATCTGGAAGGTGTCCAGAATTTTCAAATTTTTCTTTATAATACTTTTCATTTTTATCTTTTATTTCTTTTGAAGTTTTCATAGGATTCACCTTCTTCCTAATTATTTTTAACAGGAATAGTATTTTTATTTCTAAGCAGTTTTATTATAAGCTTTAAGTACTTTATTAAATTCATCGCCTCTACTTATTGAAGTATATTGTATTTCATTATTTAATCGTGTAATTCTGTATGCATATGCTTCATTAGCATTTTTAGGTCCTGCAATTATATACTCCTTATCATCTACTTTCAGCTTATCTATAAGCTCCATTTCAACTTCATTACCATGAGAATCGTTAATTTTAAATATTTCTGCCATATTAAATACCTCCTTAATTAAGTTTTATAAAATATTTTTCATTACATATTTAAGATGTGCAAATTCTATAAAATATATAACAAGTTTTAATTGCACTTATAGGAAATATAGGGATGAAACTAATATAAACTTTTATTAAAAGAAAAAATACCAGCTATAATGCTGGTATTTTTTCTAAAAGGTAATTATAAAATTCTAAAGCCTTTTCATTGCTTTCAAATACACCTTGTGCTCTTTTTTTATTTCCTCCACCTTTTCCATCAAAGGATTTTATATCTTCTTTAAATATTTTGCCGCACTCTATAGGAAACTCTCCATTATAAGTTAAAACTACTTGTTTATCTACTTCAGATAATGCTAAAATGATACACTCCTTATTTTTATTTAATTCTTTTATATATAATTCTATATCTTGTAATGTTTCATCTTTAAAAATTTTGTTTATTAATTTTTTCTCACCTAAATTTCTTAATATCTCCTTAGTTTCTAAAAATACTATTTTTTCTTTTAAGTCTTTAACTTCCTTATTTAAAGATTTTATAGCATTTTGATTTTCTCTTGTTGTTGGAATTACTTGGTCTAATTTACACCCTAAAATTTGATAAACTGTAGAAAGAATCTCATGTTTTTTATTATAATCTTTGTTAACTCTTTCTCCACATTTAAAATACACCCTAGTTTTTCCTTTATAATTTTCCCATTTTAATATTTTTATAGTTTCAACTTGACAAGTATTTTCTACATGTGTTCCACAACATCCACTAAAATCAAAATTTCCAATTTGAACAACTCTAATATTTTTCTCAACATTAACCTTTTTCCTTAATGTAATTTCTTGAGTTTTTAAATCATCTACCACATATGTTTTTACTGGTAAATCCATTGATATAATACTATCTGCTATATCTTCTACTTTAGAAACCATATCTTTAGTTAAATTTTTAATATCAATATCTATACTTACATATTCTTCACCTAAATGAAAACTATCATTGTTAGCACCATAAAGATATTTAAACACTCCTGATAATATATGCTCACCAGTATGCTGTTGCATATAGTCAAATCTTCTATTAAAATCTATAATTCCTTTAACCTTTTTTTTATTAATTTTCTCTTCCATAACGTGGTAAATTAAATTATCTTTTTCATATACATATATAACTTTTAATCCATCTATTGTTCCTATATCACAAGGCTGTCCTCCGCCTTCTGGATAAAAAGCTGTTCTCTGTAAAACAACATGATATTTTCCATCAATTTCTTCTATTTTTTCTACTTTAGAATCAAATTCTTTTAAATATAAATTATCATAATATAATTTTATAGTCATAAATAAACCTCTCTGCAATATTAATTGTTTTAAACATTTTAATAATTATCAATGAAATTTTCAACAGTTTTTAAAAATATTTCTCCAAAAAAATGTTAATTTTTCATTAATATATTAATTTATATAATATATTTAGTGTAATTAAATATAAACTTTTTAATTACATATATATTTTTTACATAATAATTCTTTACATTACGAACTATTATATACTATTTTTACAAATTAATCTAATATCTTAATTTTTCCAATCTTAACTTAATTTTACCTTCATATCCTAAATCACTAGGATTATAATATTTTTTACTTTTTATCTTATATGGTAAATACTGTTGCTTTACATAATGATTTTTATAATCATGTGGGTATAAATATTTTTCTTTATCACTGTACAGCCTTTCAGCTCCGTTGTAACCCTTTTCTCTTAAATGATTAGGCACTTCTCCTATATCTTCTTTTTCCATATCTTTAAGTGCTAAATTTATAGCATTATAAGAAGAATTGCTTTTAGGTGCAGATGCTACATAGGTTACTGCTTGTGCTAAAAGTATTCTAGCCTCAGGCATACCAATTTCCTTTACTCCATCTAAACAAGCTTTTGCAACAAGCAGAGCATATGGATCTGCATTTCCTACATCTTCACTAGCAGCTATTAAGATTCTCCTTGCTATAAACTCAATGTCTTCTCCTGCATAAAGCATTCTTGCCAAATAGTGTATAGCTGCATCTGGATCCGATCCGCGCATACTTTTTATAAAAGCAGAAATTACATCATAATGATTATCACTATTTTTATCATAATTTATATGTTTTTTTTGTATACATTCTTCTATAGTTTTTAAATCTATATCAATTATTCCATTACTGTCTTTATTTGTAGTAAGTACTGCAAGTTCAAGAGCATTTAATGCTCTTCTACCATCTCCATTTGAACATTCTACTAAAAAATTAAGAGCATCATCTTGAAGATTTATATTTATATTTCCAAATCCTTTTTCTTTATTATTAAGTGCTCTTTTTATCATCTTTTCTATATGCTTTTTATTTAAAGGCTCTAATTTAAATATCATAGCTCTTGAAAGTAATGCCTTATTAACTTCAAAAAAAGGGTTTTCTGTTGTAGCACCAACTAAAATTATTCTTCCTTTTTCTACATGAGGAAGAAGAGCATCCTGTTGATTTTTATTAAACCTATGTATCTCATCTATAAATACTATAGTTTTTTTACCTTCCATATTTAAGCTGTTTTCAGCCTCATCTATAGTTTCTCTTAGTTCTTTCAAATTGCTTGTAACTGCATTTAATGATTTAAATTTACTTTTTGTAGTTTTCGCTATTATTCTTGCCAAACTAGTCTTTCCTATACCTGGCGGGCCATATAGTATTAGTGAAGAAAGTCTATCTGCATTTATAGCTCTATATAAAAGTTTATCTTTAGCTAATATATGTTCTTGCCCTATATAATCTTCTAAAGTCTCTGGCTTTAATCTTTCAGCTAACGGTGAATTGTATTTAATTTCTATATTGCTCTCACTTTGTGAATTATCACGGTCAAATAAACTAATGTTTTCAAAATTCATCTTACTCATTCTAATCCTTTCTGTAATTCTATAAATCCATTTAAAAATAAACTTATATCTGATTGGTCTGTTATTTCTAAAAAATTAACTTTATTATTATTTAAATAACGATTAATTATAAGCGTAATATCAATGCTACTTTTTTTATTATCATAAGAATTTTTCTCAAAAGTATTAAAAATGCTTCTTATTGTTCTCTCTAACATTGTTATATTCACATCTTTTTTATTATACTTTTCACAGTAAAATATCTTATTATATATACAAAACACTTTAAATGTATTTTTATCTAAATTTTCTACCATAAGTACATTTTTATTCTTTATTTTAACAGAGTTTAATAGTAATTCTCTTATAAAATTTAAACTTTTGATATCCTCTCTAAATTTAATTGCATTTTCAAAATCTAAAGTCAAAGAGGCCTTTTTCATTTCACTTTGAAATACATCTAAAAGTTTAGTATTTAATAAACTTAAATATTCTATCGCTATATTCAAGTTATTATAATATTTTTCTTTTATGTTAGGATTTGTACAAACACCTAAACAGTTTTTTAAATTATAATTTAGACAGCTAGATTTTAGTATTCTATTACAAGTTCTTAATTTTAATGTTTTACTTATACTAAAACATACTTTTTCTACCACACTTAAACTTGTAAAAGGGCCAAAATAAAGATTATATTCACTTGTAGGCTCATAACTAACCAAAATCCTTGGATATTCTTCCTCTAAGGTAATCTCAATATATGGATACCTCTTAGTATTCTTTAATAGTCTATTATAAGTTGGTTTATACCTATCTATAAGCTCTTTTTCTAAAAGTAATGCTTCAACCTCAGTATCTAAATATATATATTCAAAATCTGCTATATTTTTAATAAGCTTTTCCACTTTACTTGTACGATTTTTAATATTACTAAAATAACTCGATACTCTATTCCTTAAATTTTTAGATTTCCCTACATATATAACTATATCAAATTTATCTTTCATAAGATAAACTCCAGGGTATTCTTTTAAACTCTTAGCCTTTGTTTTAAGCATTTTTGAAATCCTTTCATCTTATCTTTAGTACTATTATACACAAGGAAACTATAAAGTAAAAATATATCATTAATAAAAAAAGCTTTCTTATAGCTAAAAAATAGAGGTACTTTTTCAGTACCTCTACCTTTAGCTATGTTAAATTAAAACAACTTTGCTATTCTTCTGAAACTAATAACGCTACTACAGATGATCCAGTTACATTTGTCATTGTTCTTATCATATCTATGATAGCATCAACACCTATAACCATAGCTAACCCCTCTATTGGTAAACCTAAAGAAGCAAGAACTACTGTTGTTGACATAGTTGCCGCCCCCGGAACTCCTGCAATACCTATAGAACTTATAACTGTTGTTACTACTAACAATCCATAATGAGTTATCGTTAAATCTATTCCAAATACATTTGCTACAAATATAGCAACAATTGCTGGATATATTCCACCACAACCATTCATACCTATAGTAGAACCAAGAGGTGCCACAAAACTTGCAACTTCTTCTGGAATACCTGCTCTTTCAACTAGACTTTTAATAGTAACAGGTAATGCTCCATAACTACTTTGTGTAGTAAAAGCTACTATTTGTGCTGGAGAAATTGCTTTAAAAAAGTGTATAGGACTCTTCTTTTTTATAGCTAATATCAAGCCACTATAAACTACCCCTATTTGTATTATGCATGCTACATACACCGCTATAATCATTGTTCCTAATGGTAGTAATGTTGAAATACCATTTTCCGCTGACAATTTTGCCATTAATGCAAATACTCCATATGGTGTGAAATTTAATATAATTCTAGTTACTCTTACTAAGATTACATTTAAAGCTGAAATAAAATCTTTAAATGGTTTTATTTTTTCTGGATATATATTTCCCTCAATAACCATGGCTATTGCTATAAAAAGTGAAAATATGATAACAGGTATTATTTTACCTTCTGCCATTGATTGTATAGGATTAGTTGGAAGCATGTCCATTAAAACACTACTAAAATTAGGTATTTCTCTTGCTTTAAACCCTTCTGCTGCTATATAATTCATGCCACTACCCACATTAAAAACTTTACCTATAAAAATCCCTACTACAGTAGCAATAGCTGTTGTTAACAATAAGAAAAATATTGTTTTTATGCCTAAAGACTTTAACTTTTCTCCATCTTTCAAATTAGTTATACTTCCAATTAAAGAAACTATAACTAGAGGTATTACAAGCATCTTAATAAAAGATATGTATATAGTACCTACATACTGAACATAAGATATTTTCTCTTTAAATATAATTCCTGCAACTACACCTAAACCTAACCCTACTAAAATTCTCAAAGAAAAGTTTACTTCCTTAAATTTTAACCAATATAAAAAAATCATAACTACTGCTAAGATAAATGTTGATATAAACAAATTCATATTTCTTCCTCCATCTTCTATTTTTAATTAATTGTAAAACTTATAATGAAACAAGATTCCAAATTAGAGTTTTATGTAGATATACAAATTCCAGTAAATTTATTCCAGAATTTTTTATCTATAAATCTGTTTTTATCAATGTTTTCCTTGGCCAAGTAATATTGATATTAGTGCTATTAGTACAAATAATGAAATGTTATGCATTTTTAATATGTTTAACTTTTAAAATCTTGAAAATAAAAAAATCTCCTACCTCTGATATTCTCAGAGGCAGAAGATACAATTCCGCGATTCCACTCTAATTAAGCACATAGTATGCTCATCTCATTTTAGGTACATGTATACCCTATCTCTATAACGGGAGAACCCGTAAAAGCCTACTACAAATTTCGGCATTTCCACTCCTAGGGGCACTTGGGCTAACTTTTTTATAAACTCTCTCAGCAAATGAGTTTTTCTCTGTAGTAAATACATTAACTTACTTTCCCTACTCAACGTGTTATATTAAATCTTGTTGAAATTTATTATACTTACAAAAAATATATGTGTCAATATATTTTTTGTATTTTTTATTACCTAAATTTAAAATAAAATTAAAAATCAATATAGTTTACTTTCATCTAACGCTGCTATAATAGCTTTTGATATTGTTTTAGCCATAGTATAAACCTGGTTCAATCTTAAATTATTTAAAAGGTCATAAACCATTTCTTCTTCTGTGCCAACTATACCAGTTATAGATAAATCTCCTACTTCTGGAAGCTTCTTTTTAAACCCTAACCCTGGAAATATAGAATCTTTCTTAACCATTATTTTGTTTATTTCATCTAAATTACCAACTGAAGCATCAATAGCTATTACATATGGGTTTTCATGATTTTTTTCTATTATTTTTAAAGTCTTTTTCAAGTTTTTTGCATCAACAGGATTTTTAAGTGTTCCGTAAATTACACACGGACAGTTCATCTCAACTAAAAATTCACCGGTCAACGGACCCAAGCAATCTCCTATTATTTTATCTGTTCCTATAGCTAAAATTATTATTTCTCTGTCATTTATATCTTCAATGCAATTTAATATATCAAGCTTTATACTATCATAAAAAACTACTTCTTTCATTATTCCTCCTTCATTTTAAAAAAATTCTAGATTATTATAACTTATATAAATGGCATTTATTTTATTTTAAACAAAAATTTTAATCTCTATTAATTTTAAAAAAACATATTAATAGTATAATTTATATTATACTATTAATATGTTACCATAAATATATAAAATATAAATTTTACCAATTATTAATTTTATTTAATGTCTGTCACTATTTATAATAATTATTTATTTAATATTTAAATGACCGTCACTAAAAATATAGTTTAAATACTTTAGTTTTTAGTATTTAGTTCATTAATTTATAAAGATTAGCCTTTTTAACTAATTTTTTATAGCTTGTACAACTTATAAATTACTCTAATAACATTTTTTATTTTTTCCAAAAAACACTAAATTATTGAGGCTTCTTTTTCTATAAACTTTTTAAATATATTTTTATATTTACTATTATGTCGGATAAGCTCTATTCCATCATTAGTTAATGTACATACCCTACTTGCAGTTATTCCTCCTAATTCTCTTCCTATATCTAATGAGTTTACATCACATAGTGATGTAGCCATTAACGCAAATATTGCTCTCATATCTTTATTATAACTTCTATTCTTAATTAATAGCTCTTCTACTTCTAAGCCTATTTCTTTTGCTATAAATT
>NZ_JAHLNC010000012.1:0-63054 GCF_018916625.1 Clostridium senegalense | reverse complement strand
ACTTTTACTGCAGGAACAAAGCTTACAAGCATAAACGCAAAATCAGGTATCATTTTTACTACTTCCCACACATTACCATTAGCTGTAAAAGCTGTTACAATATTTGAAAAGAAATTTGAGAAAAAGCTAAAAGCTTCATTACCCAATCCAAGGATACCTAATCCTCTATTAATGGCACCATACCATGATATTGACCCATTTACATATTCTACTAACATATACAATTTCCCCCTTAAAAATATTTATTTTGTCTCAATACAAGTTCTATGCTAACATTACAAGATTATAAGCTTGAGATACGACTTTTACTGCAGGAACAAAGCTTACAAGCATAAACGCAAAATCAGGTATCATTTTTACTACTTCCCACACATTACCATTAGCTGTAAAAGCTGTTACAATATTTGAAAAGAAATTTGAGAAAAAGCTAAAAGCTTCATTACCCAATCCAAGGATACCTAACCCTCTATTAATAGCACCATACCATGATATTGACCCATTTACATATTCTACTAACATATACAACTTCCCCCTAAAATATTTATTTTGTCACAATCTCCTATTTTATGACTAATTTAATTGGCTAATCAAGAATTTCTTTGCTATAACTAAATGCTATCATATAGGAAAATGTCTATAGATGTTTAGCATTAAATTTGTTAAACTCATAACATAATAGAAATAAAATGATATTATGTTATGAGTTTAATAAATTTACACATACTAAACTGTTGCAAAAAAATACAGACAGTTACAATTTTATAGGTTTATTAATAAAATATATAATTTATTAGATAGTAATACTTCAATGATAGATGCAAGCAATAATAAAAATAATAATTTAGGCACCTCATATAATATTAGTTTTTTAAGATTAACAATCATCTTGTATTCTTTAACAGACAACATATTTTTATAATCATGCAATATATTTAAAGATAGCTCAAAAACATAATACATAACATAAAATTCAATAATTCCATGTGGAATAACTGCTAAATTATATGCAATAAGATTTGTAGAATTAGATAAAATAGATACTGCAAATCTATATTCTATCATTAGGACAAAAGGGATACCTAATCCCATAAATGAAAGCCCTATACACAATAATACACTAATTGAATTTGATATAAATATTAGCAAAATAAACTTATAATCTAAAGATGAGTATGTATCTACACTTCTAGTATTGGGATTAACAATAAATACATAAATAAAAATTAATAACATCAGCAAGTTAAATAAATTGACTTTATCATACTTCAGGTTTATAAAGGTGTTACTAATAAATTTTCTTAAAAAATATAAAACAAAAATATAAAGTACATATATTGTAATTTTGCTATTATCCAATATAGATGCACTAATCAGTAAAATTGTTATAGCTAATAAAAGTAATTCCTTTTTCTTATCTTCCAAATATATTATCATAATACCAGGAGTAAAATACTCTACAATTTCACACATTTTTCTAATTTCCATAATTATACCTGCCATTTTCTTAAATTTAAAATTAAACCCAATTATTCAGAAATATATGAATTTTCAATGTAATCATATGCTCAAAAATAAATACTATAGAAATTATAAATATATCATATTAATACATGAGGAATATTTATAAAATAATATATTAATGGATTTATACTTAATTCAATGCATACTTGTCCAAAATGTATTATACATTTTATATTTTTTGCTTATTTTTAACAATTAATGCTATAATATTTTAAGTATTATTTGTAACTTAATACAATAAAAGTTAATTATACTTTTAATATCCATTTATATAAATAATAGTGCTTTATTTTACATATGTCAACATAATATCAATAAAATGTAACAAACTATTAATAATATGTAGCAAAATATCAACAAAATGTAACAAAATCAAATTAAATACATTTAATGATTATTATTACATTATTATAAAAATTATTACAATATTGAAACATCTTGAAAAATATATCATGTGATTCTATAATAAAGTTATATGGTATGTGGTTATGTATCATTAATTTCATATTTATTAATTGGAGGTAGAGAATGAGTATATATCAAATAGGATTATTACAGATAACTCTAGCAAGTTTTATAATTTTTATTGTTTTTGAAATATCTAATCCAGAAAAAAGTGTTAATTGGATAAAGTGGTATTACTATCTGAATAAAGAAGAAAAGGGAAAATATAATCCTAAAATAGCATTATCAAGAATCAAAAAAACATGCTTTATAACCTGCGTTATTGGTGTAATCGGTTTTGTGCTATCTTTAATAATTAGCAAATCACTAGCTATACTAGCTTTTGTAATAATAATAGTAATATTTGCAGCATCTATAATATATACTGGTCCTAAAAGTAGTCGCAAAAATTTTTAAAATCCTTTGGGTAGAGTAGCTGATTATTTTGGCTATTGACGTGATATATTAAAGTGGTAACACTTGTTCAAACAATCTATGAGTAAAGTAGATTATCCTTATAACAATGATCCTATGTAAGTTTAAGAGCGAACATTTTGTCAATTTGGTTGGTTTCACCCCTACTTCAGCACTTAGTATAAAATAAATAATTATATAGTAAAAAACAGGCAGATTAAAATCTGCCTGTTTTTTACTATATAATTATTTAAGTATATCAATAGTATTTGAACTAGCTGCCTTATTTGCTGGAATTACACTTGATACTATTCCTACAAATATAGATATTCCTATAGCAATGAATGCTGTAAATAAACTCGGTATAATAGTAATATCCATGAATAAAGAAATTATGTTAGCAACTATTATCCCAACTACATATCCTATTAATCCACCTGTAACAGTAATCACAATACCTTCAACTAAGAACTCTCTCTTTATATCTCTTCTTCGAGCTCCTATAGATCTTTTGATACCTATTTCTAATGTTCTTTCTGAGACTGAAGTATATACCATATTCATAACTCCTATGCCTGCTATAAATAGTGATATTCCTGCAACCCCTGCTATAAATACTGTTAAAGTATTTAACACGATTCCCATGATTTTAATTATTCCACTAGTATCCATAACCATGTACTCACCATCAGCTTTTTTAGACCCTACATCGTTAAGAATATTTTGTACCTTCTTAACAGTCTCTTTCACATCTACTCCACTACATAAAGTAATTTTTAACCCTTGGATAGTTCCACCAGTTGCAAAATACTTATTATATGTACTTTCGGGGATTTGAATATCTGAGGTAAATTTAAAACTAAATTCATCTTCATCATCAGCCTCAATAATTCCTACAATCTCAAATGTAATACCTTTCAAACTAGCTATACTACCTATTAAATCTTTTGGATTTTTTGGGTTTTTCACTTTATCTTTTAAAAAGTTCTCTGTTAGCACAATTGTTCTTGTTGCATTTTCATCATCTTTATCTGTTAAATTTCTACCTATAATTTTGTCTGAATCAGTACTTTTCACCTTTGATACTAAACCTTGAAGTTGAACACCTATAACAGTTAAGTTAACAAATTCGCCCTTTTCATTATTAGAATATTCATATTCTACTGCTTTAACTTCTGATAATTCTTCAATAGCCTTTTTATCATTATTGTTAAAATTATTTTCTACAGTATTTGTAGACGAATTGTTATCTTTACTCATAATCATAGCATTTAGTACAATTTCGCCTTCATTTTCTCCAGTCAAATCCTTTATAGTTTTATTCTTATACCCTTCTCCTAAAGCAACAATAGTAATTACAGCTGCAATTCCTATTATTATACCTAACATAGTTAAAAAAGATTTTTTCTTATTCCTAACAAGATTCCTTAAAGCAGAAAAAATTAGAACATTAAGCTTCATCTAAAATTCACCTTCCTTAAGTTCTCCATCAAAAATCGTCATTACTCTATTAGCTTTTCTAGCTACATTAATATCATGAGTAATTAAAATAATAGTTATACCTTCTTTATTAAGCTCTTTAAATATATCCATTATTTCCTTAGATGTATGGCTATCTAAAGCTCCCGTAGGCTCGTCTGCAATTATTATTTCAGGATTATTTACCAAAGCTCTTGCAATGGATACTCGTTGCTGCTGTCCTCCTGATAATTCTGTAGGATACTTATTAATCTTACTTTCTAGATTAACTTTTTTTAATAACTCCTTAACTCGTGACTTTGTCTCCTTAATTCTATGACCTCTATAAAGCATTGGAATTTCTATATTCTCTTTTATAGAAAGTCTCTTTATAAGATTAAAATCTTGAAATATAAACCCAATTTTCTCATTTCTAAACCTACTTAATTCGTCATCTGAAAAGGTAGCTATCTCTTTATCTAAAAATGTATAACTTCCATCAAACTTTTTATCAAGTAATCCTAATATCTTCATGAGGGTTGATTTTCCTGAACCTGATGGGCCCATTATAGCTAAAAACTCACCCTTATCTATTGTTATATTTATAGATTTTAAAGCTTGAAATTTTTCGTCTCCAGTATTATAGAATTTATCAATATCTGTTAGTTTTATCATAGTTAATTACTCCCTTCTAACACCTTAGAAGGATTTTTAATTAACTTATCCCCTATTCCTACAATTCCATCTAATAAATAATAGCTATCTCCCTCTAAAATAGCTTTTATTTCTATATTCTCGTGGGAAGCTCCCTTTTCTTTAAGTACGCATATCTTAGAGTCCTTTTTATACACATAATCCTTAGGTATTTTTATTCCTTTATAATTTGCATTAACCTCTATTGAAAATCCTACCATAATATTCTTTTTAGGTTTTATATAAAAATTATATCCTGTTACAGTTCGTCCAACCTCTTCTATAGGTAAATCATCAATTTTTGTTATATTTCCCTTTACATATTCCCCACTACTAACAACTTTTAACAACACTTCGTCATTTATATTTAAAGACTTTATATCAAATTCAGATGCTTCAGCTTTAACCAATGGTTCCTTAGAGATTATTCTCATATATACTGTAGTTGGATCATTTATACCTTTATTATCAATTTTCACTACTCCATCTATCTCTGCAACTACTTCATTGTTTAACTTCTTGTTTAAAATATCCTTTTCTACTGAAATTTCTTTATTAGTGTCTTCATAAGAACTTATTTCACTGTCTGCTCCACTAACTTGGCTCTTTAAAATATCTATTTTCTGTGATATTTCAATTTGTTTGCCTTCAAGGGCTGTTTGTTTTTTAAGTAATTCACTAGATTTATTTTGGCCATTTTCATCTGTAGCTGCAGAACTCTCAGCCACTGTAGCTTGAATTGCACTTAGTTCATTGACTATATTATCTAACTCTGATTCTAATTGACTTATATTACTATTGGTTTTAGTTTTATCATTTTTAACTTTAGTAATTTTGTCATTATTGCTAGCTATCTGTCTGTCAATTTGTGCTATTTGATCTTCTATCGCAGTATTGTGATAAGAAAATAGTATATCTCCAGATTTGACTTCTTCTCCATCATTAATCTTGATATCTTTTACTTCCCCTAAACTCTTATCTACTATAACCCTTTGTTCATCACTTATAACACTAACTGCATTGAATTTTAAACGTTCTACTCCCTGAATTTCATATGAGTCCTCAGGTTTCACCACAGTTTTCTCTTTAGCCGGTCTTAACTTTACTACTCCAATTCCTATTAATAGTACTATAACCGTAATTACTCCTGCTATAATAATTTTTTTGTTTTTACAGATTTTTTCCTTAACTATAATTACTCTTGCTATAATATCTTTTTTGTTCTCATAAAATTTTTCTTTCAAAAAAATCCCCCCCATAACTTATTGGAAAATCTCACTAAAGTTTATGATTTTAATAAAGGGTGTTGGAGTTTTATTAAAATCATAAACTACCACTAAATATATTACATTATTCTTCTAAACATAACAATATAAACCATAATTCTTGTGTTGTATATACTATATTTAAAGAACATTCGCTGTGATTTTACAATTTTCACTCTAGATTTATATCTATTATTACTTCCTTTTCGTTTTCTTGATAAATCTCTTTGTAGTTTTCTAAGATGTTTAGGATTTTTAATCATATATCCATCACTGCATATTGCAAATTCTTTAAGTCCAACATCTATACCTATTTTTTATTAACTTGAGGTAATATTGAATTTTCAGTATCAACTAAGATCAATATAAAAATTTTATTGAGTAAACTTCTTAGCCTTTTATTTACTAAAAATGTTTGATTCCTTTATTCTTACTTTAAAAGTTAAATTTTATCAATTATAATACCAAGTAAGTAATATTTCAAAAACTTTATATCATTATACAAAAGTATAACTATTTTATAAGTTTTGATTCATAATCTTTAGCTAATTTATAAAATGTTGTTCTTTTTAAATCTAATTGTTCCATACACTCCTTAGCTGTTATTTGTCCACTTTTCCATTGGAAATAGTACATCTCCCACAACTTAGGATATTTAGCTTTTGGTCTACCTAAGTGTTTACCCTTCTCTTTAGCTTTTTTAATCCCTTCAGCTTGACGTTCTTTTATTTTTATTCTTTCTTTCTCTGCCATATACGATAACAATTCAAAAACTATATTTGATATTAGTTTTTTTTCTAAATCACTCTTACCTTCAGTATTAAGTAATGGGGTATCCAATACTATTATATTTATTCGATTTTCCTGAAGCTCTTGCCATTCTTTTTTTATCATATCCATATTTCTTCCAAGTCTATCTAATTCTTTAATCACTAAAGTATCACCAGAACGTAGCAATTGATTTTTTAATGTTACATATCCAGTTCTATTAAAATCCTTACCACTTTGTTTGTCTGTGATAATATCTCTTTCATTTATCCCATAATTTGTTAAGGCTTCAATTTGCCTATCTAAATTTTGCTCTTTTGAGGAAACTCTTGCATAGCCATAATTTTTTTTCATATCTATCTACTCCATTTTTAAATTTATATAATAATTATATAAAATCATCCGTAAACATACAACTTATTTTACGAATATGTTCACATAAAAAAATGCACCTTTACAGATTCAAAACTTGTAGGAAAGTTTTATTCCGTAAAGGTACACCTTTTGGAACACTTTTATTAATTTTAAAATTTTTAACATTTTTATGTTTTTTGAGAATAACTTGTACAATTTTCATTTTTTGCCCATATATGTACAGTAAAGGGTTAAATGCCTAAGAGTATAACAAATACCTATATTTTTAAAAAGGGGGTTGATTTTATTATAGGTGTTTTATCATCTAATGTAGATATGAATCTACTAGTAATAGTAACTATATCTACGCTCGCTTCTAACAAGTAACTAATAAAGACAAGTAAAGGTACTTATATCTTAAAAATATTTTTTAATTATATAATAAGTATAATTAAAAAATATTTTTAGGAATAAAAACAAGTAGAAATAGCAGATAAGCTATTTCTACTTGTTTTTGCATTTCTATAAAATCACACAAAATGTATAATTACTTAGACAAAAATGTAACACTGGGCAAAGATGTTACACATAATAATTTAACCAACTAAAAGAGCTCTAGACATTTAACATTTAGTTTTACTTATGTATTTTTTATTACAATAACCTCTTTTTCATCAATTTTTAAATTACTTAATCCATAATTATGTCTATTTATATTATTTTTAAATTGATTGTTAATTAGATTTAATGTATTTTTATCTATTTTACACTAATCAAGTTTAATTTCGCTAATCCAATTTTATATTATCTCTAAAATTAATTTATAATCCTTAATTATATAATCCCTTCCTAATAGTATTAAAGAGCTACAATTAATAAGACAAACTTATACTTGTAACCCTTTACAAACTCATAAAAATTTTATAAATTTATATTATTTATTTGCATATCCTGTACTTTGATGTATCCAACCAACATATTTATTATCTATTGTTCTTACTCTATACCATCCATTTACAAAATCGGGTTGCAATCTCCATAAAATTGTTCCTTTTGGTACTGAAGTTATTATACTGTAACTTGTTGATGCTCCTCTTCTGATATTAGCACCAATATCAGCTGTTACTATAAATGATCCTAATTCTCTTGGTTGTATACTTGAACTTTCCATTTCAATATTATTATTTTGATTATTTTCTATTGATGCTGCCATAGCTATACTGGGTGTTCCTAATATATTAACTGATAATATTCCTAACATTATTAAAGATGATACAATTTTTTTCTTTAACATAATATTACCTCCTTAAAATTTATCTTATTATAGTTTAACATAAATAATATAAATAATATACAATTTATTGTAATTTACTTATATTGCTTTCTGTCATATTTATAGTAAATTCAGCATAATTCATTATAATTATTTATATTAGAATTTCTCTACTTTTATATAATACTTAGTTATAAAATTATATATTTATTTTTCTTCTGTTGGCTATACTTCTCTTTTAACTGTTTTTAACCCCTTTAAACTAAATTAAGATAATCTTTATCTAAAGACCATATATATCAAGTAATAGTGTCTACAAGTAAATTTAATATTATTATAATGTTGTAAAAGTAACATTGATATAATTTCATATTGTAGGAGAGTGTTTTTGAGATGACTCAGAAATAACTCAAAAAGTAGAAATTAAATCCTAATAAATTATATGTGATGTTTAGTTTTAGTTATTTTTATAGGTGTATATCTAATAATATCTGTGTTAAATCTGTTCAACTAAATATGGAATTAGCTTCTAAGAATAATTCAAAAGAAACTTTAATTCCAAAAAACGAAAAGATGCAACACCCGACCAAAGACGTTGCATCTACTAATTTAACCGACCAAGAAAGCTAGAGTGTTAAATCTCCAAGTCTTCTTTATACCTGTATTATACCGCAAAAATTTTAAAATAAACATTTAATTTATAAAAAATAAAAAAGCATCTAGTTAGATGCCTTTTAATATCAATTTCTTCGGTTTTTTATTACCCAGGTTCTTCCGACAAACACCTATCAATTTCTTCAGTTTTTTATTAGCCAGGCTCTTCTGACAAACGCCTCGCAATTTTATTGGATAACAGACTATGCATTGCCCGATAGCCAAGCATTTATGGTATATTTTATGTCCCCCACTTGGGAAAGAAGTGTTATCCATTTACTCCTTAAAGATAAATTTATCTTTCATTTGAATTGTATCATATATGTTTAAAATATTCAAACTTTATAAAGACAAGAAAATAATACCTACCTAAATTCATTACTCCTAATAACTTAAAAGTTATCACTCCTAAAGTTCTTTTGTTTATATAAATCTACCCCTAATATAAAACAAAAAACCTTAACGTAAAAATACGTTAAGGTTTATCTAACAATTAATTGAAACAACAGGTTAGTTTCCCTACCCTAACCAGGTCAAACGCTGTAATAATTTAACCTCCGACAGCTCGGAACAGTGCGGTTGTTTCGTACGCCCTGAAGAATTACTTCTTATCATCAAATTATCACTAATTTTATATTTTGTCAACAAAACTTTAAATTTTACACATAAAAAAGAACACCTCTTAGATGTTCTTTAATATCACATTCTTCGGTTTTTTATTAGCTAGGTATTCCGATAAAACCCTCAACTTTCTTCGGTTTTTTATTAGCCAGGTATTCCGATAAAGCCCTCAACTTTTACTGGATAACAGACTATGTGTTGCCCAATAGTCAAGCATTCATGGTATATTTTTAGCGTCCCCCACTGCGGAAAAAAGCGTTATCCATTAACTCCTCAAAAGCTTACTTGCTTTTCAATAAGCATTGTATCATATTTCCCAAAATTATACAACATTAAAATTTATCCTATATCTGCAATTTTAAATGTATCTCTTACTTGTTTCGCTAAATTATATTTACTAACTAGTTTATTATAATCATCTAATGCATCTTTAATAATTTCTTCATTTCCACCTAGCTTAGCACTTTCATATTTATTTTTTGCATTAATCATTCCATAATATAAATATTTTGTTTTAATAGAATATTGCTCATATGGCGTTGGTGAAACACTTTTTATTGTATTATTAATTTCATTTATCAATTTATTTATTTGATTAACTTTATATTTATCACCAATTATATTAGTTCCTTCAAGTGATTTCAACAAAAGATTAACTTTATTTGTAAAATTAAATACTTCTTCTTTCTTCAATTAAATCCCCCCAAATAAAAAATAAGCCCCAATAGGACTTATTAAAATTAATTTCAAAACAAAAGCTAGTTATTAAAATTTAATAACTAGCTTTAAAACTTTTTTAGTTACTCACTTAATGGTAGAGCGTCACCACTTTTTTAGTTACTCACTTAATGGTAGAGCGTCACCACTTTTTTAGTTACTCACTTAATGGTAGAGCGTCACCACTTTTAATACCTATTATTTTACTATTTTAGAAGCATATTGTCAATATAATTTAAAACTATTCTTTAGTTATAGCGCATTCTTTTGATGCTGTCTTTAAACAGCTTAGCCCATATTGATGTTTTTTGCTATCACTATCTATTTGTTTCTTTATTAATTTTAATACATTTTTATCAATTTCAGCGTTCTTTAGGTTTGATCCTACCCATTTTGTATTCTCATTTACTTTTATTCCTTTAAGATTCGCTGATTGTAAATCTGCAAATATAATACAATCTCTTAAATCAGCATTTTGTAAATTTATATTTCTTAGATTCAGATTTAAAAGTTTTAATCCTTTTAAATCTTTATTTTCTAAGTTAATTTGTTTTCCACTCTCGCCATTCGTATTAATCCATATTTGATGTTCATTCACCATATTAGAGAATTCTTTTTCTTTTGTTTTTTTATAATCATATTCTAAACATTTATTTTCTAAAACTTTAAAATCACAACACATATTAATAAAATTTATATCCTTTTGAATTACTACTTTTTCATAAAGCTTTAGAGCACTATGATGTATATTATCAGCATTCCTATATAAGAATTTAAATTGATTTTTTAATAATTTTTTATATTTGTTATCTTTTTCATCATTTATATTAAATTTTATTAATTGGTCTTCTTTTATAGGTATCATATTATTTATATTTACTGCTCCATATTCATTATCTTTTAATCTTATTTTCATAAACCCTAAATTGTTCTTCATTTTTTCATGTTTAGGTTTAGGCGAGGTTAAGGGAGCAAAATAATTTAAATTATTTATATCCAATACAATACCAACATATGGTCGAGTATGGAGATTATCTTTATTGTACATTACCTTTGCATCAAATTTATTTAAATACCTTATATAATTACTATTAACTCTAAATATATTTACATCTTTCATATTAACCTCTTAACACTAAAATTATATTTTATTATTTTTCTATTAAATATATCTTCTTTCTTCAATTAAATCCCCCCAAATAAAAAATAAGCCCCAATAGGACTTATTAAAATTAATTTCAAAACAAAAGCTAGTTATTAAAATTTAATAACTAGCTTTAAAACTTTTTTAGTTACTCACTTAATGGTAGAGCGTCACCACTTTTTTAACTCTTCACTTACTGGTAGAAGTTCACCGCTTTTTTAACTCTCCACTTACTGGTAGGAGTTCACCGCTTTTAAAATCCCCACTTACTGGTAGGGTACACCTCTTTATAAAGTTCCCACTTACCGGTAGGGTACACCTCTTTATAACGTCCCACTTATTGGTAGGGTACACCTCTTTATAACGTCCCACTTGCTGGTAGGGTACACCTCTTTTAAATAAGGTTATTATATTCTAAATTCTAAATTTTGTCAATATTAAATTTATATATATTTTCCATTTTAGTTATAAAATATAAACTTGAATTATTTATCTATCATATTGCTTATTATTTGAATTTGTTTTTAAGTCTTTTAAAGCATAATTATGCTTATTTATATCTTTATTAAGCTTATTCTTTATAATCTTCTCTTTGTTCTTATCCATAGTTGCATTTTTTAAGTTAGAGCCTGTAAAACTAGTCTTATCATTTATTTTAATTCCCTTTAAATTTGATCCTCTTAAATCCGCATAAATACTACAATTATTTAAATTTGCATTTTTCAAGTTAGCAGTCCTTAAATCCACATTTAAGAGCTTTGTACCTTGCAAATTCATGTTTTCTAAATTTAATTGTTTCCCTTTCTTTCCACTAGTTTTAATCCATTCCTCATGTTCTTTTATCATTTTATTTAAATCTTTTTGGTTAATTGATTTATTACCATTTTCCAAAGGTTTATCCAACTCTTCTTTTTTCTTTTCATTTTCTTTTCTATTCTTTAATTCTTTTTTTAGATTTTCTAATTCTTTTCTTTGTAACTCCACACGTTTTTTTAGTTCCTGCAACTCTCTTTCATGCTTAATATTATTCTCAGTTATACTTTGTCCTTGCAATACTACTTTTTCTTGTAACTTAATGAATTCATTGGCTTTTCCTTCGAAATATTTTACATAAATAGATTCCTTTAAGCGTTCAACTAATCCTATTTTAGGCTCATTATTATTAATAACTGGATTTTCACCATTGAAAAAATTTATCTCTTCTACCTGTTCTTTTGAAGTTTTTTTCTCTTGTTTTGAATTGTTTTCTACCTTTTCACTAGCTTTTTCAGCTTGTGAATTTTGAATTGGAGCTTTATCTTTATTTAACTTTTCTTCTTTAGTTTTTGTATTAACTACATTATTTTGCTGAACATCTACCTTAATATTATCTTTCTCAGACTTATTTGAAGTAGATAAAGGTGAACTACTTTTATTTTTATTCAAATCAGATAATTTTTCTTTTAAATTTTCTCTAATAGTTTCTTTTGAGGTATTAAACTCTTTTTTAAAAAGTTTAATTTCATCTTCTTGTACATCTATAATTTTTTTTAATTGTTCTTTTTCTTCTTCAAATTTATTATTATTGTCATTGATTATTTTTTCTTGTTCTTTTAATTTTTCTTCTAATTTCTTGTATTGTTCTATTTTAGCTTTAAATAACTTAGTAAATAAAATATCTTTAAATTTTTCAAACATAGATGTTTTTGGATAACCTACAGGTTGCTGCTTAGTTTCCTTAATTAACTTTTCTGCTTCATCTGCTCTCAAAACCCTATACTTTAAGCTCTTAGGTTTATCCTGTAACATTTTTTCAGACTTTAAATCTTCTTTCTCAATAGCTAATTCAGCCATTTTTTTCACATCCCCTTAATATTTTTATAAAAAAATAGATTATATAAAATTATTTATATAACCTATTTTGATATATCTTTTTGTTTTATTTTTGAAGTTTTAAGTGATTTTAATCCACTTTTATGTTTATTTTCTTCAAACTTTATTTGATGATCTATTAATGCCAATGTCTTAGGTGTCATTATTACATTTTTTAAATTAGAACCTATGAATTTAGTTTTATTATTTAATTTTATGCCTTGTAAGTTTGCTCCTTCGAGATTGGCATATATAATGCAATCTCTTAAATCTGCATTTTTAAAATTAGAATTTCTTAAATCTAAATTTAAAAGTTTCATCCCTTTTAAATTTTCATTTTCTAAATTTAATCTTTTACCCTTAGTTCCTTTAGTATTCAGCCATTCTTCATGTTCAGCAATCATCTTTCTAATTTCCTTTTCATCCTTTTTCAAATTTGACACTTCTAAATCCCCTTTCACATTTAAATTTTTTAAGCCTTTATTATTTAAATTTAAAGAGCTCCTCTTATCATTATTTGATAAAGACAGCTCCTTATTTAGCACTTCTTCTAAGATATTAATATAATCAGTTGAAGTTTGATGTACTTCTTTTAATAAACTTTTTTTATCATTTAATGTTGCATTTTTCGTCCATGACTTCAAATATCTTATAGAATACTCGCTTGTATCTATTCCTAAATATGAACATATAGTATATGCAGTTAGTTCAGCCTGAAACTCTTTTTCATTCACTGAATAGTTATCTCTATTCTTATCAGAGTGAAGTTTTGCATGAGTTAATTCATGCAATAAAGTCTTTACATTTTGTAATTGCGTGTTTCTAGGATTTAATGCAACTTCTTTTAATGTTGGATAACTAGCACCTTTTGCTGCACCAAGTTCATGCTTAGGTTTTACTATTTTAACACCTATCTTTTCAGCTATTTTTTCCATCCCCTTATACATTAAATCATAATTTCTTACATCTCCATCTATCCATCTATCAGGAAAAATTTTAGGCAGATATTCTAGAGTTGCATTTGTTTGCAGAACATCAAATACATATCCTTGTGAAAAATAAACATTTCCTCTTCTAGATTCTAACTTTCCTTTAGCAATTTGTTTCTTTTCTTCATCTGTAGCTTTATCTATACTTATCCATTCATTATTTTTATTTAAAAATTTATCTTTGGTAACTTTAGGTACTATAATTTTTATACCTTTCTCACTTTTATTTATATTAAATCCATTTTCTTTCCAAAATGAAAATGAACCTACTGCTCTTGCACCTGGGAATTGACTTTCTATTAAAATTGTATTACTTAAACTATAGTTATGAAATTTAGACATAAATAAAAGATACTCTTTAATATTTTCAGGAGTATCAAAATATTTATTTATTCTTTTTTCAAGATTTTTTATTAGATTTTCAATTTCTTTCTTCTTTTCTTCAATGGATTTTTTAATATATTTTTCTTCTGCCATTAATTCTCACCATCCTCAATTATAGTATCATCATCCGGGTTAAAATTAACGAATACATATTCTTCTTTTTTTAATAATTCTTTTAGACCTTCAATGTAAAAACTGCTTGCGTATAATATTTTTCTATGAACATTATCAGTATCTCCAATTACTAATACACTAACTTTATTGTCATTAATAATATTATTAACTATAGCTAAGTTATTAAAAACATCCATAAAATGTGACCTCCATTTTAATTTCTTTATATAAAAAAAAACAAGTTTTATACTTGTTTTAGTAACGTTCATATTCAATTTCATTTTCAAGCTTTTCATAAAATCTTTGGTTCTTAATACTTTCGAAATCCTTATTTAACGATTTTTTTAATTTGTTTATTCCACTTTTATTTAAAAAACTTGATATATTTATATTAGATTTATTCCCTATATTTTTTGACTCACTTTTATTATTTTCTTTAGATGTTTTAGAATCTTTTATTATATAATTATCACTTATATGGCTCTTACCTTTTTTATTTAACTTTTCATCTGCTAAACTTTTTTTTATTTCTTTTAAAATGTTATTTCCCATTCTAGTATATAAATCATCAATTTTATTTTTTTTATAATCCTTATATCTAAAGCTCTCCCCTTCTCCATAAGTTTCTTTTAATATTTTTTCTTCTTTATCAAGTCTATTATTTAAATCTCTAAATTCATATTGTTTAAAATTCTCTAAATAGTAACTTGTTAATTTATTTAATATAGGTCTAACTTCGCTCATTGTATTGTAATTATAATGCCATTGTCTTTTATCTTTGGGTAATTTTAATATTATATCTTTAACCATCGTTTTGATTTGAACATCTTTTTTTAAATCAAAATTTTTATCAGTTTCTATAATATTTTTTCTTATAATATCATTTATTTTTTTATATTCATCTTGTCTATCTATAATATTATTTACGAATTTACTTTTCATATTTAATAATGTTTTAGGTTTTCTTTTTCCACGTTCTCTACTCGGATCTAATTCAACACTTGCTATATGCACGTGTATATTATCTGTATTGTAATGAAGTGAAGCACTCCATAAAAGGCTAGGTAGTTTTTCTTTTTCTATCAATTCATTCATAGTATTTCTAATAGATTCTCTTATTTTTTTTTCATCTACTGTATGTGTTTTACTATCATATAATCCTTGATTTTCTAACCATTTATTATCAAAACTAAATACATCTTGCCACATTATACTTTTATTTTCTTGAGCCTTTGAAAATAATTCTTTTAATTTTTCACTGTCTTTTTCATCTAAAAAGTCTTTATTCCTTGTAAATAAAACTCCTGACTTTTCAGGATTACCCATATAATCATTGTATAATGAAAAATCTTCAAAATTATGATTTCTTGTTGCTTCATCTCTTCCTATATAACTTATATAGTTATTAAATTTTTTATTATTACTAGAAATAAATCTAACTTTATGAACAACACCAACCATTATTATCTACCTAAAACTTATTATCTAGTTTAATATTTCTTTTAGTTATAATTCTTTTTTCGACTTCATCTATAGCCATTTTCAAACCTTCCGAAACATCTTCTGATGTAGTTACTATTTTTCCATACTTTTGTTTAAAGAATATAGCATTAACCAATTCAATTAATACTTGTGAATTTTTATCATTAGAGTTTACTCCTTGCTTTATTCCAATAATATCTGATTTTATTTTCTCTGATACTTTATCTGAAATTATTTTTATTAAATAATCTGTTGTTATCTCACAATTTCTTTCATGTTCTCTTATTATTAATTCAATTGCTTCACTATTATATTTTAAATGGTTTTTATTTTTTGTTTCTTCTATATAATTAATAGCTTTTGGGGAAAGCATATAGTGTTTTCTTTCTCTATTTTCACTCATCAATTTCACCATCCTTTAAAAATTCTTTTGCTATTGCTTCATCTAAATCAATTAAATTTTCTTCTAAAAAAGTTTTTAATGTTACTGTATTGTATTCTAGAACTTTAAGTATTTTTTCTATTAGAATATTATACTTATTTTGAAATTCAAAAATTTCCTTTGAACTTGCCAAAAGCTCTAACTGATTTTTTAAATAGTCATTTCTACTTAGACCTCTTTTAGTAGCTAATTCATCTAATTTTACTACTGTTGATGGAGATAAATAACGAACTTTTATTTCTTTAGTAGTGTCTTTAATACTCATCTTTAATTATCCTTTCTTTAACTTTTATAATTATTTTTTAAACTAAAACCCTAATGGTAATTCTACATTAAGGTTTTAGTTAAGAGCATAAGGGGAAACTGCACCCAATTTCATTGTGTGACTAGGCAAAGCCTAGTGTTTACAAGGGTACTGACTTTCTTCCAAATACGCAGGTTTCGCACACCTTTAACACACCTTTTTCACACCTTTTACGCAGGTTTCACACACTATATTTATAGGTTATTTCTTATTGCTTTTTAAAATATCTCCTCTTTTTTCTTCTATCTTTTTAATCTTTTCTTGTCTTGCAACTTTCTTTTCTTCTATTTTACTAATATCTATTTTTAAGGCTTCAATATTACCTTTAACTCTTCCTATTTCTGAATTACTTTCAAGTATTTCATCTTCTGTTTGGTATTTTTGTTTTTCTTGTAAATCCAAAATACCAATTTCTAAATTCTTAATTTGTGAATTTTTATCAGATATTTCTTTATCGAATTCTGATAATTCCTTTTTTATTTTATTTATATCTTCATTAGCTATCTGTACGGATAAATCTAATTTTTTCTGTTCAATAAGATTATTATTTATAGTTATATCTCTTGAATCAGTGAAAAATTTAGTTGCTGATTTAGTATTTTTTTCTGTAACTTGCAATGCTAATGTTGTCCACTTTTTAGGAATTATTGCATATACAACAATATTAGAATCATCTACTTCTATAACGTTAGTTGGAATAGAATCATTTAACCTTGAACGTTCAATTAAATTAAATTCAAGTGAATTATTACTAACTGGATTTGTGTTTTTGAACTTTAAATGTAGTTTTACTAAATTATTAGTAGTATTAAATTCTCTTCCATTTAACTCTAAAACATAATCATTTATATTTTGTCTTTTATTTAATTCTGAACTCATTAAGTTATTTTCTTTATTTAAAATTGCATTGGAATTTAGAAAAAATATTAATCCTCCTACTATTATAAAAAATATAATATAGTAAAAAAATGACTTGTTATTTCTAAAATTCTCTAAAATTTTATCTATTTTTGTATTAGATTTTCTTGCTTCTGTCATAATATTTCCTCCTATCTTGATTTAATTAACTATTCTTCTTACCTCTCCATTAATAGTACTTTGTTGATAAGGAGTATTTAAATCATCTATCCAAACTCCTTGAGTAGAATTGTCATTTAACATTTTTCCATCGCCAAGATATATTCCAACATGTCCATTAATTACATAAGTATCAAAGAATATAAGGTCTCCTCTTTTCATATCTTTTGGACTAACTTTTTTGCCATAATTAAGTAGTGAAAATGTGGTTACCCCTATTACATCTCCAAGTTCAATACCTGCACTTTTATAACAATAATGTACTAGTGATGAGCAATCAAAAACACCTGCATCAATTTGTGATTGTGTTCTACCCCCACCAAAACAATATGGTGATTTTCCTACCCATTTCATACCTGCTTCAATTGCTTTTTCTATAGTTTTATTATCACCTTTAATTCCACTTCCACCTGCACTAGTTAACCCTGCACTTCTAAATTCCATAGCAAATTTAAAAACATCATTAGGGTAATTGTTTTGAGCTGTATCTAAATTTACATTCATGCCATAGGTTGGTCCACCATTATAACAAGCAAAAGTTCTTTTAAGTAATTCTTTAAAAGTACTATCATTTTCATTTGCCTTCCAATTAATTAACTTCATATTTTCTGTGCTATTATAATCTAAATTTGATACTAAATCTTTTCTCCATAAAACATAATTTGCATAATATCTCATTTCATAAGCACCTGCTATAGCTTGTGCTCTAGCATCTTTTAAATATATTGACCACATATCTGACGCACCTGAAAATTTATATCCAGCTTTTTTATATTCTTCTCCAAGTCCTATATCAATTAAGTACTGCCATAAATCTGCCCCACTTCCTACATGATCTATCTTTTGAATTTGCATAAGTCCATATGCACCATCTGAACTTGCTGCTTCAGGTCTAAATCCACTTTCTTTTTTTGCTACTGCTGCTAAAACCCAATTAGGTATGCCTGTTATTTTAGAAGCTTCATTAAAATAAGGTACTAATTTAATAGGTACACCTAAAGCACCAATGTCAGAAAAATCCCCAAATCCACCATCTGAATTCTTGTTTTTTTGCAATACTAAAGCAAGACTACATATCATAATTATAAATATCAAAAAAAATATTATTTGAGAACCAGCTAATATTTTTATAGCTTTTTTAACCAACTTTTTTTCCTTACTACCACCCATTCCATCACCTATTTCTTAAATTTTATAAAATAAAAAACTGGATTAAATTAATCCAGTTTTTTTAATCTACATGGTATTGAAATACTTTATACACTCCATCTTCTTTTAATAATTGGCACATATAACTTTCATCTCCACCACTTATCTTTTGATCATTTTTATCTATGCAATGCCATTCAACAGTAACTCTAAAGTATATATAATCATTACCATCTTTATTTTCTTTTTCAGTAGTATATACCTCATCAATTATACTTTTCTTAATCTCCTTACTTTTTCCAAGAAACAAATACAAACCTTCAATCTCTTTAACCTTATCTTTTGAAACATATTTAACAGGTCGTTTTGCAGTTCCTTCAACATCACTTATGTCAAAGGCTGTTATTGCTTGTACAAAATTTTCAGCAACTCTCTTCGCTTCTAATCTATCTTGAATAGAAATTTTACTATCAGTTATAAAATTATTATTTTTTATTATTTCCTCATCAGAACTTCCACTAACAATTGTTGTTTTAAATCCTTCTTCAACTTTTGTAGATAATTTATCACCCTTATCCTCAGTATTTTGTTCATCTTTTTTTTCTTCTTTTTTATCTGTTTCATTATCTTCTGAAAACACATCTTCATTATTATTAGTATCTTTTTTAGGTTCTACTTCTTTATTTACTGCCACAGAATCCACCTCATTTGGTGTAGTCATTCCCTTTAATACATAGCCACTTGAAAAGCCAAGTATAAATACTAAACCTATAGTTATAGCTGACTTATATTTTTTAGAAATGTTTTTTATATTATCCATTTTTTAAGCACCGCCCTTAAATAATTTTAATTCTTCATCTGAAGCCTCGATATAAAATCTAATATTTTTACCACCATTTATAGATAGAATACAATCACCAGTTCCCATAAATGGTACAGCTTCAATTTCACTTTCAGTTAATTGTCCATCAAATATATCTAATAATGCTTTTTTAGAGTTGTTATCTTGCTGCATAATAAATTTATATTGTGTTAATTCAAACAATGTTTTAATTTTAGATAATGCTTCACTACTTGAGTTATCAGGAACAACATCTCTAATACTTTGAGTTGCAAACATTAACCCTGCAAAGTATTTTCTTGCTTCACGTTCAAAGTTAATTAAATAATCAACTGCCATTATATTATTTGAATTGATGAACTTATGAGCTTCATCTATAAGTAATAAATACTTTTTAGCATCTACTGCTGATTTATCACCATTATCAAAAGCTTTTTTCTCTTGTAATCCTTGTATTAGAGCATTATTCCAAAGCATTGTTAAAATATTAAATGTTTGTGCATTGAATATTCTTTTATCAAATTGAACTAGGTTTCTAACTTCAAATGAAACAATTTGTTCTTTAGTTATATCCCTTATTGTTGAATGTCCGTTAAATAAAGTTCCATAATCCCTAACTATACCACCGATTGTTAGTATTATACTTTCTAGCCTTTCTTGTCTAGTTTGAGTAATATTCTTTCTTACTATTTGATTAAAAACATCTTCATATAATTCATTTTTAGCAAACTCTAAAAGTTCCTCCATAATTGGATATTCAGTTGTTTTATATATAGTTGCTCTATCTTTTTGTATACCCTTTTCGATATAAAACTCACTTAAAATTTTTTCGAATTCCCTTAATTCTGGCTGAGTAGCTTGTGGTGACAAGAACTGATAAATCATAGATACTTTAGATAGATGTTGCATATAACTTTGTTCTTCAAGTACCATATTAGTTTCTTCATCAATTACAGTTGCAAATATTTGTAGTGGATTTATTATTCCATCTGAACCATCTAACGCTACAACTTTTCCTCCTAACTCCCTAACTAATGTTTTAAATTCACCTGCTATATCTAGAATTCTTATTGTATTATCTATTATTCCATTATTGGTAAGAATCTTTTTTAAGAATGTACTTTTTCCCGAGCCCATAAGACCTATAACTAATGCATTGTAAGATTTTCTAATATCATCTTTTGTAAATAAATCAAAAATAATATTTCCACCTGTTCTACTTGTACCAAGAAACATTCCCGTTGGATCATTAAGCTCAGTGAAATGAAATGGATACCCTGCACCTAATGAAATTGAAGGAATAGCTTTTCCTTTTCTTTTATTTGGTAAAGAAAACTGCTCTTCTGAACTTAAAAACAGTGATTTAAATTCATATTCTTGCTCATTTAAGAAAACAGCACCCCTATATCCTAACCCCTCAAGTTTTTCTAAAATATCTTTAATTTTAATATCTAAATCTTCTCTTGTTTTTGAAGAAATATAATATCTTATAGTTATAAGTTTTATTATCTCATCTTGAGATGTTATATCTTCAACTAAGTTTTTTAAATTAGCAAATGTAGTTGAAGCTTCTATTTTATCTATGTTATTATTCACTTCCGCTATTCTTGTTAACTGTTCAGTTAAAGACTTATTTATTTGCTCTAATGCAACTTTTTTATTTTCTGTTGTAACATCTAAAGTACAAACTACATTTTCAAGACTTAATAATTTTTCAAGCCAAAATAGATTTACATACGTAGGATATTCATATACTTGAATACAAGCTTCATATCCATCACCTTTAGTTACATATCTATCTCGAAAATTCACACCTCCTACTGGTTGAATTTTAGTTAGTAAGTATGGATTATACTCTATCTCTTTATTTAAAATTGCCAATCAAGATCACTCCACTTCTATTTAATTCGAGTAAAAAAATAAAAACCTAAATAATCTAGGTTTTTATTTATCTAATTATATTTAAAAACTCATTTTAAAATTAACATATTTGCCAGTATCATCTATGCTTATATTTGCATCATAAGTTCCACTTCCATCTTTTTTCTTTAATCCCTTAACCTTAACGCTTTTACCTTGTAAAAATGATTTAGCCATTGATTTAGTTACTTTTTTACCTTTATCTTTAAAGAATTTATTTTCTTTCCAAATAGAAAAACCACATTTAGGATCATCTTTAAAACCTTCACAATAGAAACTTTTATCACTTTCATATATATTTTTACCACAACGTGGGCATTTGCCTATAACTTCTTTTTCTACTTTTACTTTTTCTATTTCTATGTTTTTGCCATTACTTATTATTTCTTTTAATTCTATTGCTGCCAATTCTACAGCTTTTGATATTTCTATTTCATTTTTATATACTTTCTTTAAACTCTTTGAAAGTTCTATAGTTTTGTCTTTATATAAGTTTATACTAAGCTTATCCAGTGTCTCTATTAGCTTGATACCTAATGGTTCTATTGATAAAGTGCTTTTGTTTTCTGAAATATAACTATACTTTTTAGCATTCTCTATAATGCCAGTTCTAGTAGCTTCAGTACCAATTTCAACACCTTCAAGCATTGCTTTATAATCATCATCTTCGTTCTCACTTAATTCATTTTTATAAGGATTTTTTAGATAATTACTTAACATTTCAGTTGTTAGTTTGCTAGGAGCTTTTGTTTTCTTTGATAAAGCTTTAAAATCTATGTTCACTTTGTCACCTACAGCTAATTTAGGTAATGTAATTTCATTATCATTTTTACTTTTACTCATAGGTTCATATTTCAGGAATCCTTCTTGCTTTATAACATCACCTTTAAGCTCAAAGCTATTTTCTCCTACCTTTATAGTCATTATCGTTCTATCTATTAAAGTTTCCTCAACTAAGAAATTTGATATAAATCTATTTTTAATAGTATTGTAAACTTCTAATTCCTTATTTGAAAGTTCATTTTCTCCTGGTAATTTTGTTGTTGGAGTTATAGCACTATGACTTTCAATTTTAGTATCATCAAATATAGTATTCTTATCTTTAAATTCAATAATATGTCCTTCATTTTCTAAAGCATTTATTATGGATTTAACCTTATCCTTTTCTCCTGTTGCTAAATACTCAGTATTTGTTCTAGGATATGTTACATACCCTTTTTCATAAAGCTTTTGGATTATATCTAAACTTTCCTTTAATGTCATTTTATATTTCTTACTTAATAATCCTTGAAGCTTACTAAGCGAAAACAACTTGCTAGGTTGTTTTTTTACTTCTTTAGTTTCTATATTAGTTACTATTGCTTCAGAGTTATTTAATTCTTCTGCTAACTTTTCAGCTTTATCTAACTCATTTGATTTGAAAATTGGTTCTTTTATAACCAATTTTATAGCTTCATTATTAGTTTGTTCATTACTTTCAACTTGATAGTAATCTTCAGGTTTAAAGTTTTTAATGCTCATATCCCTGTCATAGACAGCTTTAACTATTGGTATTAGAACTCTACCTACTGGCAATTTACTATTGGCTTTAAGTGTTATATACCTTGATAAGTTTATTCCTAATAACCAATCCATATAAGTCCTTGCGAAGCCTTCATTTGCAAGATTGTCATATTCTTTTGCTAGTTTTAAACTTTCTAATCCTTTTCTTATGGAAACTTCCGTTTGTTCAGGCAGCCATAGTCTAGTTACTTTTTTATTTATACTTTTTTCTTTAAAAGCATTATCTATTATAAGTCTAATAATAACTTCACCTTCACGATCTGCATCACCACAGGATACTATTTCGTCAACTTCATCTGAACCTATTAAATCTCTTAAAATTTTATATTGTTTTTTTATACCTGAATCATCTTTAAGGTTAAACTTAAATTCTTCAGGTATAAAAGGAAGTATATCTAAAGTCCATTTCTTATCTTCACTACCTGTGTAATCTTCAATATTATATAGTTCAAATAGATGTCCAAAAGCAAAACTAACTATATAGTTATCACTTTCAAAGTAGCCATCATTCTTTTCAAACTTTTCATTTATTGCCTTTACTATATTCATGGCTAAACTAGGCTTTTCAGCTATAATTAATTTTTTCATATTATTACACACTCCACTCTTTTATATTTTCTATATGTTCTTGTTTCTTTTGCTCCGATATATCCGTACTTTTTTTTAGATATTCATAAATTTTATCTATTTCTTCCTTGCTTAAGCAATTATCATTCTTTTTAATCATAGATTCTAATGTATTTTCCATTTCATTTCTCTTTATTACCTTTGAATTACTTGAATTATCTATTTTTTTCAGTTCACATCTTTCACTAAATGCAATGATGGAATAATAAACACCATTATAATCTTTTAAATATTCTCTTAGATGTTTTATATGGTTTTGATTCTGAAAAATGGGACTATAAAATTTATTTTTTCTACCTTTACCTAATGTTTGTGTCCAATATCTATTTTTACTATTTCCGAATATCCATCCACTAAAATTTTTAGATTCTATAACATAAATTCCCGTTTCGTGTATTAAAATTAAGTCTATTTCCGTTGTTTGTCCATTTCTTTTAGGAATATAGCTATTAGCTACTATTTTTTTATATCCTGGTAAAGATGCCAATTTTTCGAAGGACAGATATTCACCAAACATCCCTTTATCTTTAAATATCTTTTTAAATTTAATTTTAGTTTCTTTTTTATATGCTGATTTATTATATTTGTACTTTATAATCTGATATTTTAAGAAAAAGAATGTACAGATTAAAATACTAGGTAGTAATAATCCAAATATATTATTAAAATCCACTAAATCACCTCGCTAACTTATTGATATATCTAAAACTTTACGATAATCTTCATTAATTAAATCAATAAAAATAGTACCCAATTTCTTATCAAATTGAGTACCTAAGTTACTTTTTATTTCTTTTAAAGCTTCATATTTAGTTTTAGGTTTTCTATATGGTCTTTCACTTATCATTGCATCGAATGAATCTGCTATTGCTATTATTCTTGAGAACAAGCATATTTCATTACCTTTTAATCCATAATATCCACTTCCATCTATTCTCTCATGATGGCATAAAACAGCTTCTACTATATTTTTATTATATCTTCCATCTTCAAGTATTTTTGCACCTAACTGAGGATGCTTTCTTAGTGTATATATATCTTCTAAAGTTAATCTACCACTTTTACATAATACCTCATTACTTATTTTACTTTTTCCGATATCATGTAGTAATGCTGCTATCTTTAAATTAAGCAACTCATCTTCTGTTAATTTTACTTTTTTTCCTAAGTTATAACTATATTTAGCTACATTTTTTTGATGACTTACTAACCATTCCATACAATTACCCTCATTTATTACATTAATTTAGTATTAAGATTATTTAATTTAAAAAGAATCTTTAACTTTTTTTCAATATCTATTTGATTAAATGTCATAGCTCTATTTTGATGTTGCATTATATTTCTAGTAACTTCTTTTTTATCTTTTGAAAAAACTAATAAAAAGTATTCTTGATTTGTTCTATTACTTTCAAGAAATTCAAATTGACTTTTCTTTTCTTCTAAAAATTTTATAGCAATTGGATTATTAGCTTTTTCTAGTTTATTATTTATATATTCTTGTTGTGTCCTAGTATTAACAGGAAAGTTCATTGAAACTATTTTAAAATCCGAAACACAATTTCTTAAAAATGTAATAAGACTAAACTTGTGCAATTCCATTTCATAATCATTTAAAGAATATATATCTTTTGTTTCAATCTGATATATTTCCATATATCCATACTTAGTTATAAATACATCGTCATCATCTATATCTAAAAATGGTAGGAAATCCTTTGTAGTTTTTAAAACTTTTTTATTTTCTTTTTTTAAATCTTTTTTTTCTTGTTTTAATCTCTTCTTTTCTTCTTTTAATTTAATTTTATCTTCTTTTGTAACTTTAGGTTTATCTAAATTTATATCAACATGCTTGAATTTTTTCATAAATTTCCTCCCTCCTAACGCCTTTCTCAATGGACACCTTGTCAATTCCGTTACACTTCATTGACCACTTCCATTGTTCAAGTTGTTAATTATTTTGGTATTTAAATAACCACATAGTTTTTACTATGTGGTCATTTATTAGTTACTCCCTATAATAAGTACATTTATTTCTTTTTATAGCGTAATAAATACTTTGAAAATTTCTTTTTCCTGGATTTGATAAACTCTTACTAACTAAAAAAATAGCTGATAAAGCAATAAATATATAATAAAGAAACACTAATTTTGCATAAACTAAAGGGCTTGTTATATACGCAAATACCATAGCACTTAATACGCATATTATATCGAAAAGATATAATGATTTTGTAAATTTCATTTCTGATGAAATTTCCTTTGGAATATTGTACCTCATTAGTTCTTATCTCCTTTCTTTTTTTCTTTATGCTTAACAGCCCATCTATTCCCTGTGTTTTTTCCTAAGTTATAAGCTTTCTCAACCGTATTTAAAGACTTTGAATTATTTAGTCTATTATCAAGTTTTTCTTTATAATATTCACCTATAGTTCTATTTTCTTTAGTTTCCTTAACTTCTTTATTCTTATCACCAGTATTTTCTTTATCTTTCATTTCGCTATCTAAAGATGGTGCTTCCTCACCATTGTTTCGGACTTGTGTTGCATCACTTTCACTTACCCCACTTAAATTTGTATCGGTACCTGATATATTTTTCATATCTCCATCTAAAGTTTTTGACTTATCGATATTTCCATTATTGGCCATTGAAACTTTATCAGCTTCATTTGGAGAACTTCCACCATTTTGACTAGCACCATTGCTGTTACTATCCATATTATTAGTTTGAATTTTCGGAGTATCTACTGCTTTACTGCCTGTATCTCGTGATAATTCATTTTGCATATTTGGTTTAGAAGCTGTTCCATCATTAGAGCTTGCATTACTATTTGAGTTATTCATCTCATCTTGTAATGTACTTGCTGCTTCTGCTTGTCCTGAAGAATTTAAGCCTTCTTGCATCTTATCTGATAATGAGTTTTCATCTTTGCCATTATCTCCTCCATTTGCACCAAAGTTATTATCTAAAGGATTACTATTTTCATTTGAGCCTGTTCCATTAGATTGAGATTCAGCTCCATTATTTAATGAATTTATTAATCCATTACTATTTTCTTTGTTAGAATCTTTACCACTACTCATTTGGTCTTGTAATGATTCTTTTGGTGTATTAACTTTATTACCCATATCATTACTTGTATTACTCTTACTTGAGCTACCTCCTGAATTACTATCTGAATTTGTATTTTGATCTTTATTTTGATTTTTCATTTGCTCTGATAAAGATGGAGTTTTCTTGTCGCCATTAGCTCCATTATTTTTTTTCTTAGCCATTTCATCACTAACCTTACCATTACCATTTTTAAATCCACTTGCTGCACCAATAGCTGCACCTGCTATTCCTGCTATACCACCTGCTACTCCTGTTGCAGCTTTGTCAGCTAAACCTTCTGCCTTTTTATAACCCTTAGCAAGACCTTTTGCAGCACCTTTTGCACCTTTAGCTAAACCTACTGCCGTTTGAGCTGCACCATAAGCACCCATCATTGCATGCCAACCATTTTTAAGTCCTGCATCGATTCCAATTATTTTTTCTACTATATTAGGTCCATCAACAACACCTAATGAAACACCTATTAGAACTATTAATTTTGTTATCTCATCTAAGCTATTGGCACTGGGTGAAGTTGAAATCCAAGCATTAAAAATAACATATAGTTTGATCAATATTGACATAGTAATTAATACCGCAAATATTGAGCCTATATGTTTTACTATTTCTCTTATTTTCTTTCCATCATTAATATCTGCAAAAGCAAATATTGTTGCAAAAAGCTTATTAAAAGCAAGTTCAAATTCAAGTCTAGCAACTTTAAGTGCTACTGATACAAATGTTATGCACGTGGTTAATAAGGATATAATAACGACTGGAAATGATTTAATATTAAACCTATTATAATTCTCATCAAATCCAAACCAATGCTTTTCTAAATCTACGACTTCAAACTCCCCATTATCTAATACAGATAACTTTTTTTCTAATATATCTTTATTTTTACTACTAATTTTACTTATATCTATTTCGTCATTTATTCGTATGTTTAATATGTTTTTTGAAGGTATGTTATTTAGTGCTCCATTTGTTTCAAAATCTATTTTATCTAAATAATATAAATCACTTAAATTATTCTTAATTATCTCATTTGCTGACGTTTCATACTTACTTGCTGAATCCTTAACAATAATTTTAGTAATATCATTTAAGGTCATCATAGCAAACGGTAATAAAATTATAACAAAAATAGAAAATAAAATATTTGTAGGTAATTGATCCCTATTTTGCTTTCTATTTAAAATTATCCTTAGTCCTATTATAGCTAAAGATATAGCTAATATACTCCATATTAATGGCTTATAACCATCTATAAATTTTGTTACTTCAGCACTCTCAAAAAATCCATTCAAAGTATATATTTTTGTTACCGAGTTTTCCAATCCGTTACACAAAGTTGCTAAGAATTTTAAAAAAGCCCATTGCATATATCTAATAACACCATCTACAAAATCCGTTAGCTTAATAATATTTTGTTTGTTTAAATTTATTAGAATTTCCTTAACATCCAAGTATTAACTCACCTCAATTCTCTTATTAAATTCTTCATAACCAATCTCTAAATACTCATTTAAATACTTATTATCTTCTTCTTCTGCAAACTCTCTAAACGCTGACCATTTTGTTTCTCCATCCATTTTTTTATCAAAATATTTATCAATTATATCTTTTATTTTAAAAATTTCATCAATCGTAAATAATTCTGAAAGAAGAAAATCTTTATTTATATTTTCAATTTCTTTAGGCTCTACCTTTTCATCCTGGATATTTTTCTCCATATCATCATCTTCTTCTATTTCTTCCATTTCTTCTTGATTTACAAATAATAATTCTGATAAATCAACATCTTTATGAATTGAATCTACATTAACAGATAACAAAGATTTACTATTATTAAAATCATCTGATAAATATTCATATCTATATTTCATTCTCGTTTCTTCAGTATTAAAAATTGGATACGGTATTATTTTCTCTCTGTTTAAATCTTGTCTTTTTATAACTCTCACTACAACACTTTCGCCTTCTTTTAAAGCTCTTAATTCTTCTGCCTTCATTAATCTTCTTGAATCAACGCTTTCAGTTTGATGTTTAGTTATATCAAAAATCTCACCACTTCTTGAATAATTAACTATTGTTTTTTCACCTATTAATTTTGAAAACTCTTCAGCAGTTTCATTTTCGTTAGTAAGTATATAGATTTGGTTACCACAGTTACCAACTATAGTTTTATAGTCATCACCATATAGTTTTTTAAGTTGAGAATAAGCTTGAATTACCATATTAAATCTTATTCCACGACCTAAACATACAGTAATTATGTTACTCATGCCCTCAATTGGTGGCATATTTCCGTATTCATCTAAAAGAAATATTACTTCTTTATCACATTTTCCAGTTGCACTTAATGAAGCTTCTTTTGCTAAAACATAATATAACTGACGTATAAAAATACTAGCTATTACATGGTTAGAAACATCATAATCAGGTGTAACCATAAACAATGCTACAGGCTTATTAACTTTATTTTCTTTATTAAATGCTATATCTTTTAAATTCATTGAATTTTTAGCTGTCATTTTTGCTATTTCATCCATAGTAAAAATTTGAAGCTCTGACATAGCCGTTGCAAATATACCACCCCTAGTTTGTCCTTTAGCAAAGTTTGATGTTGCATATTGCATTTTGGCTGCTGATTGAGGTTCTAGCTTTGAGAAATAATTATCTAATTCATTATTTCCAAAAGCATCTTCTCTACTTCCAAGTTCTGAAAGCATATTCGCAACCGTGTATAAAGTTCTTTTAGCTTTTATTTTTTCTATTTTTGATTTTAATTTATTTATCTTTTCATCAATTTTACTAACCTCAAGCTTATTATCTTCACTATTTTCTAGTAATTCTTTTTTCTTTTCTTTTAATTTTTCTATTTCTTCTTCCAAAGGCTCACATCTTTTTAAACAATCATCTATAACTGCCAAAATTAAAGCATTCACTAGACCCATAGCTGAATTTTGCCAAAATGGATCCTTAGCTCCTGGCTTATAATAAAGGGTATAACTTAATGTTTTACATAAACTTTGTGCTTCACTATAATTCTTTTTCTCATATGCATCTATAATAAGTTGCATTGGATTGTAACTCATAGAATTTAGTGGGTTTAAAAGATTAAGTAAAACTACCTCATACCCCCTTCTTTCTAATGTTTCTTTGCTAGCAGCAATAAGTTCGCCCTTAGGGTCATTTATTATTAATGAAGCTTTTTTCTCAGCTCTTGAATATATATCAATTGTTGGGAAAATAAACATTTCGCCTTTACCACTTCTAGTTGTACCTATAATTAAATTATTTACAGGACTATCATCTATGAAAATCTTATCTTTATACCTTGATATTGGAACACCTGCTTTGCCTTCAAAATTTTCTCCTTTTTCAGGAACAGCTTTATATTGTTCCTTTAATTCATTTATTGTAGTAAATCTACTAGTACCCTTTTGTCCTTCCTTAATATCTTTAAATGACGCCTTAATATTAAATAAAAATTTAAATAATACTATAGAAGTCATTATATATGCAATTATATATACAATAGGAAAACTTATAATTTTAAATTTAAATAATGCTAATATTACACTTCTATCATATTCAATACCGTTTAATTCATTGGATGCCCATCCTAGTGATTCCAATGTTAAATTTACTATAAAAGTTATAAATAAAAAAATACATACACAAAATCCTATCATTATTCTTTTATCTGCAAGTTTTGAAACTGCTTTAATTTCTTTATTAGCTTCCTTCAAATAATCACCACCTAATATTTAAAAGCTATAGAGTTAATATTTTTAACTCTATAACTTTTATTTCTAAGTTCTAAACATTCTTTTGCATTTGTATAATACTACTTGTCTTAGTTCCTGTTGTAGGCTCTGAAAATTCCATTTTTTCTTCTAAGTATGTTGAAAATGAACCTGCACCTAATAATACTAATAATCCTACTACTGCTCCTATATACCAAGGTTTTGCTTTCCTAGTGCCTTCAGGTCCTCCAAAAATATGATATATACCACCTATTGAAAATGCAATTGCAACTGCAGGAACTCCTACTGACTGAATTCCCTTTACAAGTGCTACTAATACTGCATTTAATTCATCAACTGCACCTCCACCTAATAAACCTATTATTCCATTCATACAAATTCCTCCTTTTAATTCGCTTTAACTTGTAGACTTTCAATTAAAAGACTAACATTCTCGTTAATTATTTCTTTATGTTTTTCTTCAAGCCACTCATCATAGTCAATACCTTTAACATTAAGTATTGTTTTAGCTAGCTCTTTACTTTCGTTATTTACTTTTTTCTTAGCCATAAACCATTCCTCCCTTATGCATTTATGTCATACTCTCTAATAAAATCCTGTAATACTTTCAAAATAAGCTTATTTGCAGAAACTTTCTTGTTTGATTTTTCACTTTCCATTTTTGCACATTTATCAATTTTTTTACTCAATTCTATTGGAGCGTACACACATATGCGTTTTTTAGGTATATATTTCTTATCTAACTCAAAAGCATATAAATCAGACACAATTTCACCTCCTAAATTAAATTTTTACAATAAAAAAATGGGAATCAGTAATGAAACCCAAAAAAATAAAGCTTAACTATTGAGTTAGCTTTTTAACAACTAATAAGTTATTTGCGTTTTAAAATCATTTAAAACGTTTTTCTTATTATTATATTTTATTATATCTCCTGGTTCGAACTTATTGCTTTTAGGACCTCCCTCCTTTTGCCATTGTTTTGGTACATACACAAATATTTGGTCAGTACTAAGTGTTTCCTCACCATTTTTGTATCCTAATATCTCAAAGTTTATTAGTATTTCTCCATCTTCAAGTAGATTTTCAGGTCGTGGCTCCTCACCTTTTTTAACAAATATTGCTGTTTGTGGAACGTAATACTTTCCATACCAATATTGTTCTTTACCGTCCTTATACTGAACATCAGCAGGATATTTATGCTTCCAACCAAATAGACCTAACCACTCTTTACCTTTGCAAATTCTAACATCTTTAGTCAGAGTTAGTTGAGAAAATTTCCCTACGTCCACTTTCATAAGCTTATCTTTAACTTTCAATTTTAACTTTACAGTATCATCATCACTTCCACATTTTATAAATGGATTGTTATTAAGCTGATAGTACATATCCACCTCAAATCGTTCCTTTCCATTTACATAATAGAAAGTTGGTCTAAGCGTTATCCTATCTTCATCTCTATAAAGATATTCACTAGTTAAATTAAAGTAAAAAGCATACCCTTTTTTTATGTCTGCGTTTTTAAAAATTGGGTTGCTTGTATTATCAAGTGGTAACTTATTTGCTCCAAATTTAACATTCGTTGGATCTCCATTCTTGTCCCAAAAAACATTTTTCCATTTAGGATCCCTTACATCTGATATCTCAAAATCACGAAGCTTAATAGGATCTTCGTAGGGTCCAAACACTTTATAATCTTTATTACCTGCAGTGTCAACTATCTTTACGTGTAAGTAAAGATTATCTCCAACTGGTTTTTCTATTTCTTTTTCTATTTTTTCTTTGTATCTATCATTATAAGTATAAGGACTAGAATATAATGTTTCGTATTCAACTTTATTTTTCTCATTGCCAAAAGTCCAACCGAATTCGATTTTATTTACTCCTGACAAATTATCGGAAGCTGTAAGCTTTCCATAAAAGCCATCATCAATCCCTTTTTTACTAGGCTTTCTGATAGCTCCATTTTCTTCTGAAAATATTCCTGGTTTTATATTAAAATCAAACTCAGGCTTTTCAAAATCAACGTAATATGTCTTTTTAGTAATAGTATTACTATTTCCTGCTCTGTCAGTAACATCTGCTTTAATTGCATATATTCCATCGTATAATTTTACTTTTTTATTATAAACTTTAGCTGCATATTGCACTGAATCAGAAGAATTACGTTTATAATGAGATGAATCCGTTACATTAATATTTCCTATTTTAAACCCTGATAAATTTTCATCTATTCCTAAATTCACAACATAAGGCTTTGGATTATTAACCCACTTAGAATTTGGATCATCAATTTTAATATCTGGTTTAGTCCAGTCAATATTATACTTACCACTTTTCCCAATTGGCTTTTTTGGCTGAGGTTCACTATCACTAACATGAATGTCTTGTCCAGTTACTTCTTTATGAGTACTGCTTTTTTTCGTATTTTGCCAATCACCAACGGCGTCTAATGAAATACCTTCATTTTCTTTTAAAATATCAATGTACCCAGAATTGCCATTAACATAAGTAGGACTTATATCAGTATTATGAGCAGTAACTCTTATTTTATCTAATAGCCAATAAGTTATATATTTAGAAGTTTTGCTACGCCATTTATCTTCTCGCCAACAACTTTTATCTTTTCCTTTACCTGAACATTTTTTCACTGTGTAATGTTGCTTCCATTTACAAGTAGCTTCTTGTCCACGTGGATATTGCCCCTCATAATAAACCTTAACTGGGTATTTACCTACACCCTCACTAATTTTTCCTTTATTAGTCCAATCGGTTTCATTTGGGTCAAATTTAATTACTCCATCCCCCTCGCCAACTGGTGGGTCAGGATCTGGATCTGGTTTTTCAAGTTCATCTTTTATCTTTGTAGCATCCCAGAAACAATGAACATACCATGTTTCCTTAGACGTATCTACATCTATAGTAAAAGATTGATATCCATTAGGATTATCATCTTTATCAACTTTTTTTATAACATTAGATTCTGTCCATGCAGGATAAAATTCCCCTGCTCCATTAGTAAGAACTATTTTCATAAAGTCTAGTTCTTTTCCCTTATAAACTCCACCACTAGGAGATTTTACAGTTAGATGTAACTTACCATCTGTATCACTTTTATAGGTTTCTATAGTTCTTTTAAAATAATCAGTTCCATGCAATCTGTAAACTTCTCCATCAATTATAGCTTGGTCTGATACAGAAACTCTTATATTTCCTTGTTTTAATTTATCTAAAACATATTTATGTTCAATTAAGTATCCTTTTCCACCTGCTGTATTTTCAACTTTAAAAGATACATTACCATTAAATTTCCCTTGAACACCTTCTGTATAACCATCATAAGCTATTTGATATACAATACTTTCCTTATATTTATAACCCCTTTCTTCATAATATTTTATTCTAGGTTCATCAGTAAATACATCCCCCTGTTTTATATTTCTTGTTTCGATTCCTGACTCATATAGCAAATTTCCGTCTTTATCGTAGCATTTATTAACAATCTGAGCTATTAACTGTTCTCTCCATTTACATTTTACTGTAATTATTCCAGCATTCTCTGCATTGTTATTAACAGAAGTTACAATGAATTTTCCAGTCTTCTCATCTATTGACATATTGTCACTTTTAACTGAGACAATTTCAACACGTGCGTTATCTGGTTGTTCAGGGTAATATAATCCTTGACCATTTTCTAACTTTATAAATTTAGTTTGACTCCCTGTAACATCATCCCCCCAAGGGTAATCGCTTCCATCTTCCATTTTATAATCTACAATTACCCACCCAGTATCCTCTTGTGCCAATATTTTTGTTGGAAGAAGAACTGTAAGAAATATAAAACATATAAAAAAAGAAATCACCTTCTTAAATTTATACAAAATTCAAACCTCCCAATAAAAAAAGAAGAAGAAAAAATTCTCCTCCTTTTTATATTAATTTTTATTTTTTATTTCCATATACCTTTAAATATATCATCAGCATTTTCAGGCATAACAGATGGCCCACCTATTAATGTTGTACTCCTCATTGTGTGAAGAATTTTTGTTGTTACTTTATTACAAAATATTTTTCCATCTTCTGGTGTTATCGGATAATCTATTTTTATAGTTTCTAATTCTGCATCATTTTTAAATTCGTCCCATTTACTCCATCCTTTATGCACAGTTGTTCCAAAAACTATTGGTGAACTCATTTTAGCTGCTAATGGTGCAACAGTTAAACTGTCAGCAAAATCATCTCCACGGGTTAAAAATACATTTTCTCCAACACTATATGGGAGAATTCTCTGATATTGATGATTAAGTATAGCAAAGCAATTTACATACTTATTTTCAAAAGTTCCAGTTGAATTTTTATAACCTCCATCATTTCCAATTGGTTGTGGTATAATTTTCCTAAGTATTTCTGGAGTTGTTTCTTTTTTATATTCACCATAGGAGTATACACGGTCAAGATTTAAATTATTTCTTTCTAATAAATCTTTATATTTAGGAAGTACTGGATTATCTGACATTGGAACTAAAAGCATTGGTATATCCTTTATAGCCGCTGTTGGTGAAGCTATCATAGCATCATGCCAATCCATTCCACTTACAATTGTTGCGCCTTTTAGTTTTTTTCCTTCTGCAACCTTTTCCGCTATTACATATGAAGTTTCATATCTATCTATTCCGCCAAGCCTTATAACATTTATCCCCATAGACTTTAACTGATTCGCAACACTTTCACCTACAGCAGTTTCTCCACCTACTATTGTTACATTTTTAATTTTCATTTTTTCTATTTGTTTCTTAGTTGAATCTGTTAAATTATCTTGATGAGTTAATAATATTGGTGCATTTAATGTCCTACTTAACGGAGTTGCACATAAAGCATCAGGATAATTAAATCCATTAGCTAGAATTACTGTATCTACTGATGTAGTTGCACAATCAGGATAAAAATATTCTCCATATTCTAAGGTTAATCCAAGTTCCTCATTAGTTTTACAAAATTCATCTGCTATTTTATTAGCAGTTTCAAATCTATCTGAACCGCATAATCTATCTTTAGTCCAGTTTCCATTTTCATCTGCATATACATTTTTAATCATTGACCCACTTGATAATATTACAAATGCACAAGCTATTGCTATAGTTTTTAATATTTTTTTACTTCTCATAAATAATTCCCCCTATTATCTTGTTTTTTGCTCATTTATAAATTTTTGAATTTCTTCTTCATTATTAATTTCGGTAGAAACAAAGAATTTTCTAGTCCATAAACTCGGAATCTTACTTAATTCTTCAAACTCTTCTCTTATTTTCCCACTTGTATTATTCTTTATCTTCTGCATCATTTCACTTGCAGATATAGTTGGAAGTGCCTCCAAAATTAAATAAACATGATTTATATCACATTTTATATAACATAAATTAATTTGTAATAATTCACATTCATTTTTAATTAATTCAATAGTCCTTTCTTTAACACCTTGAATATTAAAAATTTTTCTTTTATATCTAGTGCAAAAAACAAAATGATATTTTATAAAACTTACATTTCCATTTACTTTTCTATACTCTTTTTCCATATATTTATTATAACATATTTTGTGTATGTTGTAAATAATATACATACACAAAATTATTATTATTTATTTTGGAAAATACACTCATGAGGGTAGTATCCATTACTCGCTGCATCTCGTTCATTATCAAATATTAAATCAAAATTATAATTTTTTGTGCATGTATTATTATGATAATATTTTTTTCCATTTCCATCTGTACATCCATATATATACTTTTGTCTGACTATCCTTGCTACGCCTAGTCCATAAGTATTATACATATCTATTCCATTTAGCATGTTGCCCTGAAAAAATGCAATAAAAGTTATATCATTTATTGCTCTTTCATCAATTGTTGGTAATTGAAATGTATATTCTAAACCATTTGTAACTGCAATTTTATTATTTACACTACTATAAAGTTCTAAGTCCTTTTGTATCTTTTCAATAATAATTTGCTTTCTTATTTTATTAAAATTATCTATATCCTTTGAAAATAAAATATTATCGTATTTTCCAATTAAGTCTTCAGCTTCAAATTCTTCTTTATTTCCTTGATTATCTAATAAATAAACTGTATCATCTAATGTAAGGTTTATGTTTAAATTATTTTTCTTATCAAAATACATGAATGAACTTTTAGGGTGCCATACTTCCTTAATCTCTTTACCTACTTTAATTTCTTGCCATGAATTAATATAATAGCCGTCATAACCTACCGCAAGTTTTATTGGTATCTTACTCTTTATAGCTTCTTGTCCTGCGAAATTATCTTCTATATTCAAATTTAAATACAGTGTTTGATAAAATCGCCATAATGATTTATCTAAATTTAAATTTGATTGTTTAAAATTAATTTTCCTACCTTCAGATAATGTTTCTAATGAATCATTATCATCTGCTTCTAAAAGCATACTAGCTGCATCTTTTACTGAATTATCAACTACTTCATTGTAGATTATCTTTAATTCTTCAGCTTTTAGCATTTTGTCTTGCCTTATCTTAACAGGTAACGCTATGGAGGATATTATAATAACTGCAAATATTAAATAATCAGTTAATTTCATTTTCCACAGCCCCCCCAAATGAAGCAAATATACTATAGTCTGCTTTATCACCTGATAAAACTGACCACAAAATATTGTTTGCGGATTCGCCTTTTTCATTTACCGTGATTTGAAAGTCATCACCATATCTCATAAGATATATTTTATTTTTGTTATAAATTCTATCTAAAATTTCTTTTTCATTATGTCTAAACATTTCTACTTTATAGCCATTTTCATCTACATTAGCCACTGGATAATATTTAATATCTCTATGGAGTATCTTTACGTCGTAAAGTCTTCCTGTATTATTAAGTTCTTTCAAAAGATTATCATAAAGCTCTTTATCAACATAACCTTTTCTTCTAGCTTCTTTTTGAAACCTATTAACACTTACATTAACTTGATTTGATACATATCTTTCAACATAATTAGTTCTATCGTACATCATTATTACTATAAGTAATACAGCCATTATAAGACTTGCAAGTTTAGATAGTATATTAGGCACAAGATTACACCCCTTTCTAAACAGAGTTTTTAACCCCCTTGATTTTACAAGGGGGTAATTCTAGATACTTCTATTTCAATTCTATATACTTCTATTTCTTTTGAGTTAATGTTATTCCATTAACACTACCATTATCATTTGTTTCTAATTTAGCACTAAATTTAGCTGTCGGTTCAATATAGTTACTAGCACTTATATCACTTACACTATATTGTGCTTTATTATATACTGTTGTATTTCTATTAGTTTGTACAGATACAGTGAAATTTTCATCTGCATATAATCTTATTGCACTAATAGCATCTGCACCTGACACTATAGTTCCATCAAATTCTCCGTATTTTGAACTTGATATTCTATCCACCGATGAATCATATGAGCCTTTAGTAGTTTTAGATAACGCCATTGATTTATTGAAGTAACCAGAGCCTTCTGCAATAAATGCCATTGTGAAAATTAAACCGATTATGAATAAAATTACTTTCTTTATAGTTCCCATCTTTTTTCCTCCTAATTTGTATACCTATTTTTTTATTTTTGTTTTTTGATGAAGTTTTAAAACAAGAGTTAATAATACTACGCTTCCAGTAACAAGTATTACTGGTTTTTTATAGAATTCATATAGTATCCTCCCACTTAAAATGTTATAATTGTTAATTTCATAAATTTTATATCCCTCCTTATACTCCTTTTATATTTTTGTATAATAAAAAGAAGCTAACTATTTGTTAACTTCTTTTTACTCCAAGTTTTCATAAATGCTATTGAATTGAAGTCGAGACGCCCATCCAAGTGGTATTAATAAGTAAATTGTTATTAATGCCAACGCTGGAACAACACCTAATAAATCTCCTAATTCTCTCTTTTCAGCAACAATTCTTTCATTCAGTTCCTTTTGCTCTGTTTCAAAGAAACTACGTTCTGATTCAAGAGATTCAAAAGCATCTTTTATTCTTATTTTCTCTGAAATAATTAAGTTATCTACAAGCCTTTGGAACGGCTTATATTTACAAGTTTCTTTTAAACCATTTAAAGCTTTAAAAACTCCCTTTCCTAAGTTATTTCTACAAACTCTAATTGGATCTTTAAATGTATAAGAGAATTTTTCCATCCAATCCAATATCATCTCAATAGACGCTCTCTTATGATACATTAAAAGAAGTATTATAATATAAAACTCAAATACTTCACTATCCATATCTATTTTTCTTAGTTTCTTTTCAAAATACAATTTTACATTTGGAATATACGTTGCTAATATTGACAAAAGTATAGTCAAAAGTAAATCATATATTTTAAAATGTTCATTTTCTATATACCTTAACTTATTATCTACTCTAGTTACCAACTTATTTAACTCTTTTTCATCCGTTATACCTTTAGATTTAGCACTTTGAACTAAATCTTCTTTAGTATAATTTCTATCTAAGTTTTCTTCTAAAATCTGTCTATCAATTTGTGTTAATTCTAATTGTTCTTTTCCTACAGTTATATAATCTTCTGATGTAACAAACATATGTGATGTATTATTCATAACATTTTTTACATTTAAGCTTTTAAGACCTATTATTGAAAAAATAACTACAATAAAAGCAACTAGAGCTATAACTAACTTTCGTAAATAAATCCAATCAATCTTTAATTGACTTCCTGAATCTATTATAAGATTTTTCATTTTTATATACTCTTTTGTATCTTTTTTAGGTGTTATGAAACTTACAACTTTTCTGATAGGCTTAATTTTTAATAGATTGGCTTCCCAATTGTTTTTCTTCAGATTAATTTTTGCTTGTTGATCTGAATTTCTTTCAATTTCTCTTATGGTAATAAAGCAAATCATTGAAATTATTAGTAATATTACTTTTGCCATTATATCTAATGAGCTATTGTAAAAGAATGTAGCTTGTGGAAATTTAGGTAATGACCAATTCTTTATATAATCAGTAAATGCAAGTGGTAATATAGTTAAAATATTTATACCTTTAAGCCAATATTTTAATTTATCTCTTTTATCCACTTCCATTTTAATTTGCTTCATTAGATAGTTCATATTAGTAATGAACGCTGATCTGCCATCAATACTTGCGTCACCCATCTCCGCTGTTAAGTATATATATACAGTTAAAAGTTTTATATATTTATTTGGAGCTTGTCTACAGTAAGTATTTAATGCTCTTTTACTTTTAATTGCTTCACACATATTTTTAGCATGAACTTGCATTACTTCACCTGCAAGCTTACTTGCTTCATATAGTGCTGTTTCAGTTGATCCTTTTAAATTAAATTGATGTTTTAAATCTTTAATGAAATCAACCATTTCCTTTAAAAGCTTTGTATCATCACCAACTAAAATATCTACTACAATTACACGTAAATATATACATACTAATGCTAGTACACAAACTATATATAAATCTTTTCTATATATGAAAAATAAAAAGGCAAATAATACTAATGATATGCACCATGATATACCATAATACAAAACAGATTTTGCTCTTAAAACTCTCTCACTATCATATTGATTAATATATAATCTTCTTTTTATATTAATAAGTGAAGTTCCAACTAAAGGTATTTTAGTTAGTTTCTCGTAAACTTTAGGTAATTTTTTGTAAATTGAACTACTATTCTTTTTAACTTTGATAGAAGTTTTAGTATTTCTTCCAAAGGCTAAAAATCCTATGAAAGTCCAGACTAATATTACTAATATCAACTTATTCATCAAGCATACACCTGTCTCTTCCTAGAACTTCATCACAAAACTTTCTAAATGACTTTCTATCTTCTTTTAACATACTTTCTTCCATAGCTTTTCTTCTCTTTTCAGAAATTTTATTTGGAAAGTAAAATCTCCCAATATCTATATCATATTTAAGTATTGTATTTACCCTATATCTTTTTCTATTAGTCATTTTTTCAAAAAACTGAACAGTAGTCTTCATGAACGCATTAACTTTTTCATCTAACTTATCTATATTCTCAAAGTCCATGTTATAATCTTCTTCTTCAATTGGAATACACTCATCTATGGAAAGTATCCCTTGGCCACCTTCAAGTGGTGAACGTAAACTTATAGTAAAGTGTGTCATAGAAATTGCTTCTTCTTCAGCTAACCTTGCATCATTAAAAAGACCAATGTTTAATAATGCGTTTCTCTCTGCTCTAATAAAATCTTGCATTGATTTTGCGTGATGGGTTCCCATAACAAGTTTAGATGTTGGAGAAACTTGAGAAACATATCCTAAATCCTTAGCTTCGGCTGCCTCCCCTATTATTACTACATGACCATTCGTTTTCTTTAATGAATCAAGTGCTTCTTCTCTAGGAACATCTTTAACATCTTGTAAAAATAAAGTATTTCTATTAGGATTTAACATTCTACTATGCATTTCAAAGAATAACTCAGACCCCCTACTTGTGTAAAACATACCTAGTAGATTTTGAAGTCCTTTTAAATAAGTTGTTTTACCTGCACCTTGTCCACCTAAAATAAATACATTTTGCTCACCTTTAAGAATGAAGTCATTTAATGCTAATATTTCTTTTGCATTATCACCAACTATCATTTTTTTCAAATCGCCATTTACGTTGAATTTTCTATAGATTAAAATCCAAGTTTCTGAAAATGGAGGTCTAAAAACAACTACTCTATAATGGTCAGCCGTTGTATTAAATTTATAAGGTTCTGCTTCTGAAAGTTGCCCTGGATCATTGTACTTATATGCAAGTTTGCATACTCTTTCCAGTTCTTCATAACTTCCAAAAGTCATGAAAGATAAATGAATTTCTTTTCCCTCGAAATAAAGCCAAACACTATCATATGATTTAGGAATACTATCTATTTGCTCTTGCGTCATACCAGTACGTTTTAGTCCTGGTAAATAACTTTCAGGAATACCTGAAACACCACAACTTAAACCACTTATATTTAAATCTCTGATATCATCAATTACACCTAAACCATAGTTTTCTTGATAAATTCTTTGTGCCAAAATTTCTAGTTTATCTTCATAATCAAGCTTCGGACATTCTTCTTCAAAAATCTTATTTACATCTTCTTTTGATATAAAAAATTTCTTTTGTTCTTCAGAATCACGAAGCTTATCAAATTTATACTTTTTTATAAGCATCTTAAAAGCATCATCTTTATATTTCTTTTTATACTTTAGTATAAGAATTTCGAATTTGTCTTGAATACTTAATTTATCATGATTATCAAATGGAATAATATAATTTATTCTATCTTCATCTATTTCACAATCTCTTGATAATAAATCTTCTATATAGTTCTTTAAGTATTCTTTAACCCCTGGACTTCCAGTACCACAAAGTCTTAAATATTCTTCTAATAATGCTTTTCTTTCATCTCTTTTTTCAAGTTCTTCTGCTGATATACCTACGTCTTCTATTTCATTTTCTAATGTTGCATTTATAAGAGCTTTAACTATTTCTTTTAAGTTATTTAAATCAAGTAATTCTCTCTCTGATATCTTTCTTCTAGAAAACACTAAATCACCACCTTTTCAAGATTTAAATATCTAATATGCTTTTAAACCTTTGAGCAAAAGTTACTTTCTTTACAGGCTCTTTTAAAATTTCTGCTTTTTTATCATTTATAGTCATTAATTTATTTGCCATTTTCTCAACTTCTTCAAAGAAAAATTCATTTTCATTTTCTTTATTTACGTTGATTTTAAAATAATCAATCACTTTATGATTATTTATAGAATCTTTAAAACTACTATTATACGGAGTATAGAATATATCAATTTTATTTTTATAAAACTTATTTATATATTTTCTAGAACATTTTATTTTACTATCGTAATTACCTATGTTTATTAACATCCTATTTTCACTTATACTTTTTTCTAATTGCTTTTTATCTTTATAAAAAAAATCACCTATCACTTTTTCATTTTGTGACAGGTTCACTATAACGATATCGCTTTCCTTTAATACTTTTTGAGTTACTTCGTTTTCCATACCTGCATTTACATCTACAATTACAAAATCATATAATTTATTTGCTGTATAGAATATATCCTTAACTGATTCATTAATCTTACTAAACAAATCATAGCTAACTTTTGAACTACTAGTTAGAAAATCTAACCTATCTTTTATTAGTGTAGTAGTATAGAATTTAAAGTTTTCTTCATTTAAATCCTTAGCCCTAGCCACACGCTCTATAGCATCAACACCACTTTCTAATTCACTTAACTCTTGACCATTTAAAAATGCACTATCCATATTATTTTTATTATATTGCATACTACATAACAAAACTTTTAAATTAAAATTTGTAGTTAGTGATAATGCTGTTGCTATAGCACTACTTGTAGTTCCTGGTTGTCCATGATAATTAGACCAAAACGCTACTTGCATTTTAAAATCTCCTTTCAATTATCTTTTTAAATTGTTTGTTGTCAAACTCATTAATAATGTTAGTTATCTGATAAAGTGCTTGTTTAAATTCAGGCGAATATTTCTTAAATCTTACATTACCATTCCATTTATTAATTGAAGCTGTTACAAGATCAGATTCATTGAATTCAATCTCTATATCTTCATTATTCATAATTTGTGTTTTATTTTTTAAAACACTTAATAATTCTTGAAGAAGAAAATCTTTACCTGATGTAGTATCTAGCATCTGATTAAATATGAAATGAACATTATTAAAATCATTTACGCCATTGTTATACTTTTGTATAATTTTCTTATTTTCCATTAATGCATCCTTATCAAAATTTTGAACAACAAACACTTTGAAAAATTCTTGTAAATTTAAATTTTTTCCTACATTATCTTCTATTAAGATATAATCATATTTATTTTCTTCAATTAAATTAATATCTGAAGCAATATACATATCTTCTCTAACGGTCCCATCTTTAGTTGCTGCAATCTCATTTTCAACATCTGAATTATAAGTAAAATAATTATAAATTCTTTTACTACTATCTAATAGTAGAACTTCATTATTAAGCCCACTTAATATTTTTCCAATTGAAAGCATTAAATGTGTTTTACCTACACCATCTGCACCTAAAAATAAAATCCTTTTAGTCATAAAAATCACCCCTACTCTACAAATACAGGTTTTTTATCACCATCTTTTTCTTTTTTAGAATCATCTTTTTTTTCTTCTACTTTTTTATCTTTATTTTCTTCTGAATGACTATTTGCCTTTAAAGATTCATTTCTATCTTTAATCTGAATCTCTGAAGCTTTAACTATGTTTGGATCATTATCTATCATGCTTTTTACTTCTTCATTTATTTCATAAGTAACTTTAGCAGCAGGTTGATTCTCACCATCAACATAAATGGTTGTATACATTGTGGCTTCCGTTAACGCTGCTAAAACAGTAGCATTATTAATGTATTGTCTTTCTTTTTCTGTTATATTGATAATTAAAATCTCATCTCTTCTATCAATTACTTTCTTTTTAGAAGCAACGATAAAATCTGTTCCATCTTTTTTCTTAAAACGTATATCAACATACATATTTGGCTCTAAATTAACATTTAGAGTTATATGAGAATAATCTTGCTTTCTTAAATCTGTAGTTAACTTATCCTCACTTAGTAATAGCATTGAATCCGTTAATATGCTATTTGATTTTAGATTCATCTTAAAAACTTTATTTTCTATTTTATCATCTAATATTGCATCAGATGGTGAAATAGCCTTATCTACAGTAACCTTCTTTAGCATATCCTTTGTTATGCCATCACCTTGTTTTACATCTTTTGATAATACCCATGCTTGAACTTGGTTTTCTTTTTTAGCAGTTGTAGCTATTTGTGTTTTAGACGATACTGCTTTAGGTATAACAATAAATTGATATGTTCCTGCAACACAAATAACAGCAATAGTTCCTATAGCTATTCCCTTTAGGAAACTTCGCTTCATTTGCTGTTGCTTTGTTAAATACTCTTCTTTGTTTTTAAACATAAACTGTTCCTCCTTTATAAAATTTTAAGTTTTTTTAGAAAAATCCTTCAAAAATTACCCCTCCTTTCTTTTTACAGATAAAAAAAAGAACTAACTATATTTTAGTTACTTCCAAAACTTATACTTATAAATTCTTAATAACAGACTTGCCTATAACTTTTGGGCAAATCTCCAGGTATTGCACCCCGGCTCGTATCAAATACAAGTCGTCCACTTTTGTTAGTCTTATAGCTCTGTCTATTCCAATTGATTAACTGAGCATTCCCTATGTATTTGTTATTGGTAGAATCTATAGCTCTCTTACACTCCCTAACTTTCCACACTTCTCTTTTTAATTTTATTTCTTCCCTATTTTTTATGTGTTGTTCAAATAAACTTATGTCATTTCTAAAATTTCTTTGAATGCATTTCTTTACTGTTTCCCTTTTAACAGCAAGAAAATTAGCAATTTCAGATGCATTATAACCTAAACCGTAGAATTCTTTAACCCTTTTTTTATCTAACACAAAATTCTCTCCCTTAACTATATATTTAAATTTACAGAAAAAAAAAAGCTTTCGCTTTTATATTGAAAACTATTTTTAAAAATGGGTATAGTTATACAAATTTTTTTTAATTTGGGGACATTTTCATATCCCATAGAACTTTTATTTAATATAATTTTAATTATTTCAAAATTTATATATAAAAATACTTAATTTTAAATTAAGCGTTTTTATTTTTAATTATACTTTATTAATTCTTTTAATTTAGGGACAACAATCCCACATATAATTGATGTTTGGCGACTTTTCATTAATCATATAATATCACAACTTTTATATTTATGTCAAATATTTGACCTAAATTTACATTATTCATTAATTAAAACATTGTAGTAAGTAATCACATAATGTGTATTTCTTTTTTTCTTACTCTATAATTTATATTTGTAAACAACATAGTTATACTAGTTAATATAACTAATTATTTTTATAATAATTAAAAGTGAGGTGAACTAAATGAAAAATAATTTTAGTAATAATTTAAAGTCCCTACGAAAAATTAATAATTTAAGTCAAAGTGATTTAGCAAAAGAGTTAGGCATTGCTCGCTCCACTATTTCATATTACGAGAACGGAGTAAACGAACCCGATTTATATATTCTAATGAAAATAAGTAATTTTTTTGATTGCTCCATAGATTCTTTAGTATTCTCTGATGTCATTCTAGATAAAGATAAAACCATTACTGCAAATAAAATTTCATTTCTTGATGAATTTAATATAGATAAATTTTCTCATGACAAATTTACAAAAGAATTTATTAATAAATTAAAAAATACTAAACAATATTACATTAATTCATTTAAAAAGTTAGAAGTAGAAATTCCTAAAAAAATTAATGAAATTGATAATTTAATAAAGCTTTTAGAAAGTGCCTTGCCGGATGATAACCTACCTCACGCATGTACTTTAGAAAACAAAATTTATTCTATTCCATTGATAGGTACTATCGCAGCTGGAACTCCTATACTTGCTCAAAGCAACATTGAAGATTACATACCTATTGAATTTAAAAAACCTTTATGCCATTCAAAGGACTATTACGCTTTAAAAGTTAAAGGAAATAGTATGAATAATCTATTCAATGATAGCGAAACCTTGATAGTCGAACATACTTCTGTTGTAGATGATTGTGATATTGCCGTCGTACTCATTAATAACTCTGAAGCAACAGTAAAAAAAATCAAATATAAAAACAATTCTATACTACTTATTCCTCAAAGTAATGATCCATCTTACAAAATTAAAGAATATGATTTGAAAAAAAATTCAATACTAATACAAGGAAAAGTAATAATTACTTTGAAAGAATACCTGAATATTTAGGTATTCTTATTTTTTACCTGTAAAATATATTACATAATTTATAATTTATCATATATCTTACAAATTTAAACACATTTTAACATAAAAGTAATTATTATGTCAATATTCGTTTACATTTGAAACATATTTATGTATCAATATGTTTATTTTTGTATTTTATATTCGTATAGTTATTTATTCTAATAGATGTATTTAAAGAAATAGGAGGAACTTTTTTATGTTTAACAACATATCTCAAAATTTAAAAGCTTTAAGAAATAAAAACAACTTAACACAAAGTGAATTGGCACATTCACTGGGTATATCTCGTCAAGCACTATCTAACTACGAAAAAGGCACTCGTGATCCTGATATATTCACCATTACTAAAATAGCTAAATTTTTTAACTGCTCTATTGATTTTCTTGTATTTAATAATACTACTACCAATATAACTAAATTATATAAATGTTCGGAATCAAAAGAGTTAGATGATTTTAGTGAGAATATAATTCGTTTTCTTGAAACTAAAAAAGAAGAATTAAACTCAATCCAAAACTCAATTCCAGATAAAATAGAAGAATTAGATAATATAATTAGTCAAATTAAATTAAAAAAATAGATAAAAAGAACATCTAAAGTTTTAGATGTTCTTTTTATCTACACAATTCACTTTGAGATTTAGTTGCAATATATATATCATCTAGTGTAACACCATATATATACGCTAACCTCACCGCTTCCTTGAGTTTAATCTCCGTTTTACCCATTTCAGCCTTTGAAATGAATATATCGTTAGAACCTATTTTAGCAGCTGCATCAATCTGTGATAAATTCATGCTTAATCTTAAATCTCTCAACTTATTTACCATAGATACCTCCCATATTACTTTATATTAAAAAAACACCTAAGTAATTACTTAGATGTTTATATAACAACTATTAAATTTGAATATAATTATGCAAATTTTTTTGAAAACGGGGACAAATCTCCTTTTTCGAAATAACCTTTATATTCATAGCAATATTAACATAAAAAACCTTTTTATGTCAACACATTTTTCAAAATAAAAAAGAACGCGAATTATCGTTCTTTTTTCTAAAACATTTATATCTAAATTTATTAACTTTTAAATTTTTCTTCTAATTCTTCTTGCTTCTCTGTTTATTCCACTTAATTGACGATTCATCTTTTGATTTTCATCACGTATTTCTCTCAATAAATTTTCTTTTTTCTTAGAATCTAAATGTTCTTCATACAAGTTTATTAGATCTGTTATATTATCCGCTCTTTTATCATTTAATGCAGTCATAATGAATTGCATAGCATCTAACCGTTGCCAAAACCTTATAAAACTCTATAAAGCTTGTTTAATTCCCTGTTCAATGTACTCCATTTTGCCTAAGCTATTTTGGTTTGTATAGTACTCCAAGGGCTTAACTTAGGATACAACGAATCCTACACCTCAAACATAACTGTTTAGGTAGTTATGCTGAATATCTGCTTAAATTGATTGAAGCATTAAAATCCCTATCAATTACTGCTCCACATTCTTCACAGATATAAGTTCTTTCTGATAATGATAATTTTGTCTTTTTATGTCCACACTCACTGCATATTTTTGATGATGGATACCATTTATCAGCTTCAACAAATTCAATTCCATAAAATTCACATTTATATTGAAGTTGTCTTTTAAACTCATATAATCCTTGCTGTGCTATAGATTTTGATAAATGGCGATTTTTCATCATTCCTTTAATATTAAGTGTTTCCATAACTACTCTAAATGGCTTGGTTTTCACTATCTTAGTAGTTGCTTGGTGTAAATGATTGTTCCTAATATTAGATAATCTTCTATGAATTAACCTAATATGCTTTTCAAGTTTTATAATGTTACTTGTTTTGACGAACTTCCTCCCTTCTCTATTTAATTCATATTTTCTTGATATTTTACGTTGTAACCTACGTAATCTTTTTTCTAATTTTTTAACTAATCTTGTTTTATTAATATTTTTAAATATCATTCCATTGGAACATATAGCAAGGTCTTTAACACCTACATCTATACCTATGCTTTCATTTGTCAACTCTACTATTGGATTTTCTTTTTCAATACCTACAGATAAGTACCAATACTTCCCATCAAAACTTACTCTTGGATTAGTATATTTAACATTTATAGGCACTTGTTCTGATGTTTTAATCCAACCTACTTTTTCAATAAGAACCATTTTAGATTTAACTTTTAGCTTTGATGTATCATTATAAAATGAAGGTCTAGCCTTTTTGCGACTTTTAAATCTTGGCTTATCTGATAAACTTTTGAAAAATCTCCTGTAGGCATCACAGCCATCTTTAACAGCCTGTTTTGCTACATTATTAGATATTTCTTTAAGCCAAGGTAGTTCACACTTTTTAAGTTGTGTGATTTCTTTTCTTAAATCATTATTAGAAATAAATTTACCACCATTTTTATAGTTTTCTTCTTGTCTATTTAAAGTCCAATTATAAATAAACCTTGCAGTACCAACAGATTTCCAAAGTTGTTGCTCTTGTTCTTTTGTTGGCTTAATTCTAATCTTCTTCGCCAGTATCATCTTCAACCAACTCCTTAATCATTTTCTTAGCTTTATTTGCTCTTTTACCTTGAAGTTTGCAACTAAAAACTGTAACAATTTGAATTAAATCTTCTACTAACTCTTGTTCTTCTGTTTTTTTAGTATTATCTATAATCTCAATAACTGTTCCATATTTCTCACATAGATTTTCTATAAGTTCATAGCCAAATCTTATTAACCTATCTTTATATAGAACAACCACTTTTTCAACCTCTGAGTTAGTTATCATATCTATTTAAAGCTTTATTACTATTGGTTTGTTGATTAATAAAGTCAAATAAAACATCATCTGAAAATTCTCTTATGTTAATTATATTTCCATCATCATCGTATCACCACCTTATATTTTTTAGAACTTATATCCTTAACACAATCTTTTATGATTTCTAAAAACTTTGTTTCTAATATTTGTTTAACAAATTCACTTGTAGCAACTAAAGTCATTATATCTTTAGTTATTTCTATTTTATCAATACCAGATATAAACCAAGTATTATATGCGACATTAGTAATTCTACGTTCTATTACATTCAATAACTCCAGTTTAGTAATAGAGTTGGAACGGACAGCTCTACTTCTATCTGTATATGAAGTATTAGAAGAAGTATTAGATTTATTAGTTACCTCGCTTTGCGTTGTAACTTTATTAGTTACCCCGCTTTGCGTTGTAACTACAGTTACCTCGCTTTGCGTTGTAACGGGAATATTATCCACAGGTTTTCCACATGTGGTTTCTGTGGATAATGTTGATAACTCATTATAAACATTATCTACGGTGTTTAAATTACTGGTTACCTCGCTTTGCGTTGTAACGTCATTTTCTGTTGATAATTTGACTTTCCCCCTGCTTTTTTTAGAACTATCATTATTCTTTTTTCTAATTTCAGTTACTTTTTCAAAGTATAATTCTTTATTTATTTCAACTATCTTATTTAAGTATTCTTCAATTTTAGATACATTTAATATATAACAATTACTAGGCTTGAATACATCTGTATCTTTTTGTTTAATTCTCATTTTAACTATTTCTACTAAATTGCTTTCTTTTAGGAATTTATTTGCAGTAGTAACTTCTCTGTCTGTTAGCCTACAACTATTCCACCAATCCTCAAAATCCATTTTTATAGTATTTTTACCTTTATACTGATAAGTTGTAGTTAAACCTTTTTTAACAGCATTAAAATGCCAATAGAATATTTGTTGAATCATTATTGATGCATTTCTAATTGTACTGCTCTTAGCTTTACTCGAAGTGGTTTTGGCGATATTCCACATCATATCTATAAATATCTTGTTTTCTATAATGTAATTATCTTTATCCATAAGATAAGCAAATTTTTCTAATGTTGTTTTATTTTCTATAGTATTCTCCATGACAAAAAATCCTCCTTAATTCAATTGCATTGCAAAATAAACTTATAGCAAATACAATCATAAGGAGGATTTTTTATTTAAACTCTTTACAATCAAGTATATTTGTATTAAAATATGAATATACTTAAAAAAAGATATAAAAATTCTTCTTATGAAGTATTTAAGGTTAAAAGAGCTGTTAGTCGCCAAACTAAAAAGTCAGCTCTTTTTTGCTATGCAATTTTACATTTATATACAATAGTCTTACTAATATTTTCCTAAAAAATTGTTAAAACTTGTTTTAATTTTACCTCTAAAAGAGTTTTTTGTAAACACATAGACAACAAAAAAGATAAGAAAGACAAAAGTTGCCTAACTTATCTTTAGATAGTTGCTACCGCCTTCCACAATGGACACCTTGTCAATTCCATTACATTTCATTGACCACTTCCATTGCTCCAGTTGGTGAGTTGTATTAGATACACTAATGCTACATAGTCTTTTTTCCATTCCACTGTTGAAAATATTATCTCAAACTCTCATTTTACATTACTCGTTATATACAAATTTTACGATTGTATAATGCATCTTTCTAAAAGTTCATTAAATCACCTCAGACAGCATTTCTCGCTTAGAGCACCTAGAACTATATCAGAACCATTTATTAGCAATAAGGGCATTATAGGCTAAGTAAAATTATAGTTATAGTTAAATTTATAGTTAAAGTTGCAATATTTAAGAAAGTTATGATATTTTTTTTCACTTTTATCACCCCTTTATGATATAATACTACTAAATAAGAAAAATTTTAAGGGTAAGGAAGGGTTGCACCCCTTCCACTATAAATCTAATTATTATTTTATTTTTAATAATAACATTATTAGATTTACTAAAGCTATTAGCAGATTGGTCAGACCTGTTATTAATTCAATTAGTTGAATGTTTGTTTTTTTACCCTTATTTTTTTTCTTATTTTTTTTCATAAATATCACCTCCCTATAGTTATATAATACCATATTTATTTAAAAATGTCAATAGTTTTATTTAAATTTTTAAATAGTTTCTTAAATAATTTTTATTAAAATATAATTAATTTATTCTTAGAATGGCTTAATTTCAAGCTAAGTACAATATTATAGAAATATTATACTTTTGTATAACTAAAATAATGAAATAGATTTGTTTACTTTTTTAAATAAAATGATAGAATATAACTAAATTAAAAATGAGGTGATTATTATAATGATAAATTTTGAAAAATTTAATGAAGAACTTAAAAATATAGATAATGATTCTGTAAAAGAAAAATTAATAATGTTATATAATCAGACACAAGAACAATCAAATGATTCTTGTTATAGTATATTAGATGATATTTTAGGAAAATTATTTAACCCTTATGGTCTTATTGAAAATGAACAAATAACTATCCCTATAAGCTTCTATAAGACTGAGATAGGTAAAATAATATTAAATAGTATGAGTTATTCTCAGAATGAATATTATACTGTGACCGAATTCATAGATTTAACTAAAACTAAAGAAAAACCAGATGGATATAGCAAACAATATATAATTCAAGAAATTAAAGCTGGAAGGCTTAAAGGAAATAAAGATAGCAGTAGATGGATAATATATAAATCAGATGCTGTAGAATACTTAAAATCAAAGGGGATAGAGATTTAAAAAAAACCTCGATTTAGTAAATGTTTACAAAAAATATAATTGATGATATCATGAAATTTGTAAATTTTAATACCATTATAACTCTATGATGTTTATATTAAACGACAAAGAATAAGAAGTGTTGAAGTAACACTTCTTATTCTTTGTCGTTTTTATTGTAAAAAAACATTAATATAATCACGTACTAACTTATCTATATCTTTTTTAATCCAGATATTCCTATTTAGAACTTCTTTTTGTTCTTCAGTAATTCGAATTGAAATTACTTCTCTTTTAGAATCTTTTTCTCTTTTTCTCCCCCTAGCCATAACATCCTCCATTTTATGTTTACGGAAATTAACAATTAATGTAAACACTTTATAATCCATATATTACCATAATTATAATTAGTTTACAATAAAAGGCTATAAACTAGAAAGAATGTATTATAAGATTTAAAGATTTTCTTTATTAATATCTTTAATTAACCTGAACCTCCCACGACTAAAGTCACGTTTTATTAAAGTAAATATATTGTAAATATCATAATATATAAATAATAAACCTTCTAGTCATAATAGCCTCCATTTTATGTTTACGGAAATTAACAATTAATGTAAACATATTATAATTCATAGGTTATCACAAATATAACTTGTTTACATTAAATGGATAATATACAAAAGTATTTTCTAAATATTTCAAGTATAGGTAGGTTAACAAAAATCAGAAATAAGTTATAAAAAATTATAAAAAGTTATAAAATTTGGCTTATTTTTATAATGTTATATGGTATAATATTGTTAGAGGTGATGCATTTGAAATATTATACTATACATGAATTTGCTAAATTAATTGGAAGAACAACTCAAACATTAAGAAATTGGGATAAGAGTGGAAAATTAAAGCCTCATCATACTGGCTCAAATGGATACAGATATTATTCAAATGAACAATTAAAACAAGTTTTAAATTTAAATGATGATAAAAATAGAAAAGTTGTAGGTTATTGTAGGGTATCTTCAAATAAGCAAAAAGATGATTTAAAACAACAAGTAGAAAATATGCAAACTTATCTTTTAGCACAAGGAGAACCATTTGAAATAATAACTGATATAGGTAGTGGGATTAATTATAAGAAAAAAGGATTGAAAAAATTAATACAAAAAATAATAAATAATGAAGTTAAAAAGGTAGTTGTTTTATATAAAGACCGATTATTAAGATTTGGTTTTGAATTGGTTGAATATATTGCATACCTTAATAATTGTGAAATAGAAATAATTGATTCTACTGAAAAAACACAGCAACAAGAACTTATTGAAGATTTAGTTCAAATAATAACTGTATTTGGTTGTGGAGTGCAGGGTGAAAGAGCAAATAAAGCTAGAAAAATGGTGAAGGAGTTAATTGAAGAAGATGATTAAAGGTATTAAAGTTATGCTTATCCCAAATAACAAGCAAAGAAGTAATTTGTTTCAATGTGCAGGGGTGTCAAGGTTTGCTTATAATTGGACACTTGAAAAACAAAAATATAATTATAAAAATGGAGGTAAATTTATTAAAGATAAAAATTTGAGGAAGGAATTTACACAATTAAAAAAAATTGAAGAATTTAAGTGGTTAAATCAATATTCTAATAACATCACTAAACAAGCTATTAAAGATGCATGTGATGCTTATAATAAATTTTTCAAAGGATATAGTCAATTTCCACGATTTAAAAGCAGAAAAAAATCATCACCTAAGTTTTATCAAGATACTGATAAAATACAATTTACTGATACACATGTAAAATTAGAAAAACTTACTGTGAGCAGAAAAAAAAATAGACAAAAATTTAATTGGATTAGGTTAGCAGAGCATATAAGAATACCTTATGGTGAAGATATTAAATATGTTAATCCTAGAATTAGCTTTGATGGTGTTAACTGGTGGATTTCTGTAGGTGTTGAATGTAGTGAAAATGATGAATTTCCAAGTAATGAAGGCATAGGTGTGGATTTAGGAGTAAAAGACTTAGCAATATGTTCTGATATAGATAAACCTTATAAAAATATTAATAAAAATAAAAAAGTTAAAAAAATAAAAAAGAGATTATGCAGGTTGCAACGTAGAATTTCAAAAAAATATGAAATGAATAGAGAAGGGAGCAGTTACAAGAAAAGTTGCAACATGAAAAAGTTAGAAAATAAATTAAGAAAAATAAACTTGAGGCTTAATGGTATACGTCATAATTACTTACATCAAACAACATCTGAAATAGTAAACAGAAAACCAATGTTTATTGTTTTGGAGAATTTGAATGTAAAAGGCATGATTAAAAATAAGCATCTAGCAAAATCAATTCAAGAGCAGAGTTTCTATGAATTTTATAGACAAATAGAATATAAATGCTTATGGAATAATATAAAATTCATAATCGCAGATAGGTTTTATCCTTCAAGTAAAACTTGTAGTCGCTGTAGTGCAATTAAGAAAGATTTAAAACTTTCAGATAGGACTTATATTTGTCCTGAATGTGGGCTTGTAATTGATAGAGATAAAAATGCTAGTATTAATCTTATGAAATATGGTCAATTAGCAATTAATCAATAGTATGATATTGCTAATATGTACCGATACGTTAATCGGGAATTTAAGCCTTGGAAGTGTTAAGACCACGTTAGTAGAATTTTATTTGAAAGCGAACATGTTGAATAAGGAATGAAACTTAAAAGTTTATTTTTATAACTTTTTATAAGTTTTCTGTAACGGTGAGAGAAGGATGTTGGAAATAATAAAAATAATAATTGAAATACCTTACAATTGTAATTGTCACCACAACAATTACAGTTGCAAGATATTTTGATGAGGATTAGGGCTTAGACCTAGTCTTTCTCTCTACACTCTTAAAGGTATTCTAACATCTTTTGAAAAAAACGAAAAGTAATAAGTTTGATTTCATTCTTGCATTTGCAGTATTTACTTTATTTTTTCTTGTTATAAGTAAAAATATTTATTTAAAAGTAATTACAACACTAATACTAGTAATAATATATTTCTTAGATAAAAAAAGGAGGAAGTAGAAATGGTAAATGCACAAACAGAAGCCAATAAAAAATGGCAAGAAAAGAACAAAGAGTATTCTAATTATTTGAAGGATAGAAGTAGAGCACGTAGTTTCATAAGAAAAAAATCTACACTAGAAGATTTAGAAGAACTTCAAAGTTTATTAAATGATAGATATAAGTTTTTAAAAGAAGAAACGAAAGAAGAAAAATAACTTGAATTATTTCCCAGTAAATTCAAGTTTACGGAAATTGACAATTAATGTAAACTTTAAATAATGGCATATTATAGGGATTAAAATCTGTAAACATATATTACTTAACTATTTATGATTATAATAATAGAAAAGTATTGAGAATCTATTGAATTTAAAAATATAATTTCAACCAATAGAAACATATTAGAAATACATTGGTTTAATATTGAATAAATTTAAAAATAAAGCTATATATTAGAAATATATTAGAAAACTATTGAAAATATATTGGCGAAAGTGTACAATATAATAAGTCAATAGAATGCTATTATAAATTCAATAGGTGTGAGGTGGAGAAGATGAAAGATGATATACAAATAATAGGAATGGATTTAGGTAGGGGATATGTCAAAGCATATTCTGAATTTAATAGTATGAAGAAAGAATGCTTATTTAAAAGCGTTATTGGATTAGGAAGAGCTTTAGACTTTAGTAATTATGAAAATCCAATATATGTTGAAGTAGACAATGAAGAGTACTTTGCAGGTATGCTAGCTGAGAAAGAAGGCTATACGCCTACAAGAAATAGTAGAGATAGTAAAACAACTGCAACAGTTGAAAAATTAATGTATGCAGCATTAAATGAAATAGCAGTAGCAGATAATGTTAAAATTATGTTAGGTGTACCTTATAAGCTATTTAAGAAAACTACATTAGAAGAAGTTATTTCAAAATATAAAGATAAAGAAGTAAAAATAAAAGACAAGATAAAAGGTGGATACAAAAACATAACAATAGCTGATATATCTATTTTTAGGGAAGGGGATGCAGCTCTGTTATGGGAGGCTAGAAATAATCCTAATAATAATAATCCTATAGGTATGGTTAGTGTAGGATTTAGAACAACTGAATTAAGTTACTTTGATAAAAACCTTAAATTTAATGATAAGAGATCAAAAACAATAGAACAAGGCAATAGAAGTGCTTTAGAATATGTTCAAAATGTACTTGAAAATGAAAATATAATAAAAGATTTAAATGAAATAGATACTTCTACAGATTATGAAGATTTAAAACAAAATGCATATAGAGTATTATCTGAAAGAGTTGCACAAGATGTAGAAGACAATTGGATAAACCTCGATGAAATGGACGTATATATAGCAGGTGGTACTGCTTTAAATATGAATTTTGATAAAAATTTTAAGATTGTAGAAGAACCCCAAATGGCAACAGCTAAAGGCTTGTACTTAGTGGGAACTAAAAAATTTAAATAGTAGGTGAAAATACTATGAAAAAAACGGTTAGCTTCAGCTTAGAAGAAGATATAATAGAAGCTATAGAAAATTATCAAAAACAAAATAAGTTAAGTAGTAAATCAGCTGCATTAGAGAGAATGATACTTTCTATGAAAAATAAAAATGAAAATATAGAAGATATAATAAAAAGCTTATTAAATAATAATAATAACATTAAAGAAAACAAAGAAGAAGTAATGATAAATGACAACTTAGAAATTGGAATAGATAGTTGTTATAATGATATGCCAGATTAATATATAAAGATAGGTGGTGAAAAATAAATGTTATTCGTGAGAGATAACAAATATAAAGATAGAATACCTCCACTAGAGATAAAAAAGCTTATATTTTTAGTGAAAAAATTACTACCAGATGTAGTATTTAACATGGGAAATTTAGAAAATAACCCTTATACATTCCCAGAAGTGCAAACATTATTAGATGGTATAACTGTTGGTGGACATAGAGTTTCAGATGAGCAACAGATATTTGATTTAAGAAATAGTTGGCTATACTTATTTGAGTTAGTTCAAAAGAATGAATTTGAAATAAACAAAGAAGTTCTTAATAATATAAATTATAAAGTAGCTATAAATGAAGCATTAGTAAGTGGTCAATTTAGGGATTCTCAAGTTAGAATAAATGGAACTGAGTATATGCCACCTAAAGCTGAAAATCTAGAAGATATATATAACAATGAACTTCCACAAATAATTGAGAGATGTGAAAGTAAAACAGAACTTGCATTTGAAGTATTTTTATTTGTAGCATTAAATCAGTTTTTTTATGATGGAAATAAAAGGACAGGAAGATTAATGGCTAACGGAATTTTATTATCATATGGTCAAGGTGTATTAAATATCAAGGCTAAAGATAAATTAGAGTTTAATAAGTTAATGATAGAATTTTACAATACATTAAATGCAGATAATATATGCGATTTTCTTTATAATAAGTGCTTAGAAAGATAAAAACTTTTAAAAATAAAACAAGCTAATTGGTTAGCTTGTTTTATTTTTGTATAAGTAGAAAAGTATAAATTTAGTTATACTTTTCTATAAACTCTATTAAGGCCAAACTATATAAGTCTTGCATTTTATATTGATTATGTTTTTTGCAAAATTCAATCCACTGAGAATTTACATTAGAATAAACTTTTACAAGTCTACTGCTAACTTCCTTACTAAATTTAGAAATATCTATTTCTAAGTTATTACTCTTATTATCATTTATACTAATATTATAGTTTTCTATAATATTCTTTAAATCCTTTTTCATTTTTAACAATTCTTTTAAATCTTCTGCTGTAAAAGGGCTTATATCAAGAGTACTATTTGAAGATATATTTTTTTCTTTAGGGATAATATTAACTTTAGTATTTTTAGGTTCTGAAGTTTTAGTTTTTTTATCATTTAATTGCTTTTTTATTGTTTTCTTATATGATCTATCTGCAGCGTTATACATATAATTTTCTCTATGCAATCTACTTTTCAAAGTTGACCTCTTTATACCACATTTATCAGCTAGTTTATTTAAGCTTAAGTTTTTATTTTTATTTAACTCTAAATTTATAAATTTAACTAAGTCGTTAATATCTAAAGAATTTATATCCACTAGTATCCCTCCATATAATAAATATTTATACTTTAATATAACATTTATATAAATAAAATTTCATAAGTATAATGATATTATAACATAGTTTTATTTGGTATTTTAGAGTGTTTAGCTTAAGTTTACATAATCCATAATGCACATAATTTAAATTATGTAAACTTACTTTATTGTTAACTTTAGTAACTTTTTAATTAATTAATGCTACACGTTCTAGAACCTTATTGAATATGTTTGCCTAATTCAGGTATAGTCTACATACGTATGAAAATCAATTACATAATTGGGGGCAATTGCTTAGATTATACAATTTTACAACCTCAAAACTATACTTTTCCAGGCTGCTTTATAGTATTTTCAATGGTTTGTGAAATCATTGAAAATAGTTTTTACAGCTTTATATATACTTATTATATACGTGGTTTACGAATGGTGGTTGCTATGTATTAGAGTGATAACATAACTCCTATTGCACATATAGATAAAAAAGATTCAATAGGAATTAAAAGGTAGTTATTTAATAGTAGTACTACATTAAATATAAGAAATTTCATACATTAATGGTCAATATTGTTATAAGGTTCAAAATATATTATAATAATATTGACAAAATAATGTAAGGGGTTTAAATGGGTATGAAAAAATTTATAAAGATTATTGTATTATTAATACTTACAATGTTTGTTTGTATAGGTTGCAATAAAGAAAAAGTAACTATGGGGACAGATGAATTAACATTAGATGATGAAACATTCACGGTACGAGATGTAATGGAAATATATCATTTAAAACAGGAGTTTCTTGCACGTCAAATTAAAGCAGGACTGGAGAGCAATAATAAAGAAGAAGTGGTAGAAAATTTTGAAACTGCAATTAATGTAAGTACTGAAGCAAACAAAGATTTAAAAAAATGTCTGAAAGATTGTGAAAAAGATTCAGCTGCATATGAAACATTAGATTATTTAAGAAAATCAATTGAGGAATTAGGTGGTGCTGCTAAGGAGCTTAATGCTAGAATTGATAATGATAATATAAAAGATATACACGGTGATAAAATAAAAGAACATTTTACAAACGCTATGAATCATTTTGACACATATGTTGAATGTTCAAAAGAATTATAAGCTGATTTAATAGCTAATGTTTTAATTCTATAAAATGTAGTAGACATGCCATATATACTTAGAGAGTTTTCTTATAGTGGAATTGAATTTTCAAGAAAAGATGTAGAAGCTCTTAGTTTATATATCACAAGGCATATAAAAAGATTTTGGGACTATGCAATAGACACTAGTATTTTAATAACGATTAAATAACAAACCGGCCATGTATTGGAACAAACATCCATAATAAGGCCGGTTTTTACACGTATGTCGGCTGTACCCGATATTTATATTATGATATAGAAAAATACCGTATATCTATTTATAAATATATATTTACTTAAATATATATTTAAACATGTATTCTTTTGCTTCTTCAACTGAATACTTTTGTGAATTAAATATTATATTTGAGTAATCTAAGTGCTTTGATGAAAATACTTCTATTAAGATTGATTCATTGTAATCACATTCCAATAAGGCCTTATGTAATCTTTTTGAACTAGAATAACTTTCCATTGTTTTTACATCATTTCTAGTAACAATTCCAGTTTCTTCATATACTTTAATTAATTTTTTAATTTCGTTTTGAAAAGATTTTGTTATTTCACATTCTAATGCCATTTACTTGCCTCCTATATAATTAAAAATTAAAACTAGCGCTCCATACCCCTGTATTTATTCAAAAAATTATTAAATAACTTAATAGTACTATTTTGTGCAATTATAGATGTTGTCGCTTTATCAGCTTCATATGGATTTGTCTTAAATTTAATTTTAGAATTTTCTGCTTTTAAAGCTTCTAACATTCCTAATTCTTTTTTATTAACTTTAAGAATTTCTTTTCCTTTAGGCTTAGTTGCATTTTCTATAACCTTATCAATTGTAGTATTAAGCCATCTTGGAGTATTTTCATTTCTATATATAACTTGTCTATCTTTAATATGTAAAATATTATTATATAAGTTATTGGAATTATCTACTACAATTACATTATCCACTCTCTCTGATACAGATATAAGATTTTTATACGTTTTAGGAAATCTTCTCTTTACTGTTTCTTCTGGTATATCATGGAGACCTTTTTTTACTCTAATTTTTATATTAGATATTGCCCTTTCAGGATTATCTATTGCTACATATATAAGATTTATTTTATATCCTTGCAATTTAGCCAAATCAATATTTGAATTCATACTACTAGACAATGTAGTTTCTTGCACAAAGCTTTCTTTATTCTTAAAGCAATTTCTTATTTCATTTACAGCTAATCTCCCAGCTTCAAATTCATTTATTTTATTAACTCTTGCTATTAAATCTGGATCTATAGTCGTATCTGTTATATGCATAAAGGCTCTATATGTACTTTTACCCGCACCATTAGAGCCAGCTAAAATTGTATATGTAGGGAAATCATTTTTTGCATTCATCATTTTTTCTTTCCCTTTCCTTTTCTATTAATTCTTTAGTTCTTTTTAATTCTTTTTCACTTTCAACTGCAATTATCTCGTCATATTTTTTTCTGCCTTCTTCAGTTGTTAATAATTTTAATAATTCTTCTATCTTCATAAATTCACCTCATTTTACACTTAATAATATCAAAATTTTTATTCTAAAACAATTTTATACAAAAGTAATGGCTTTTATATAGTAGTGAGGGATTTGTTTGCAAGCATGATTCTTAAGAACAAAATAAAATTATAAAATATAATGAGCGTTTATCTAATGCTGTTATACTTCATAATGTAATGGATGTAAAAAATTCTATTGATCAGCTACCTAAAGATGGAGTTTTATTTACATTTGAAGATATGAAAACTACTTGTTTTTACATGTATATCATTATCCCTCTAATTGAAAAATTTTCGATTTAAAGTATAATCTTTCTGCAAAATATTATTTTCTTGTATAAATATATCTTACCACAAAATCCATTCTCTTTAGATCTTAGAATTAGAATTTGTTTTTTTACATAAAAAAGGGACTGCGTACTAATTTTCACTTAGCGAAACAGTCCCATTCATTTTATAAACACCTTTACATCACAAGTCAAATCGAAATTTTAAATCTTACGATTCTAATTGATTATTGTAAGTTGATAAGCAAGTTAATATTGCATATATATAGTAAATAATAAACAAACCTGTTATAATTTTATATTTATCTGAAACCGCTGTAGTTATCAAAGATACAGCCAGTAAGATTGACCCCTTCTTTTTATCTCCAATATAAAGATTTCCTAAACCTGGCATTAAAAGCGATAATATTATCATAATAGCTTTATTCTTGTTTTTCATCGTCTTTCCACTCCTTATATACTAAATAAAAAACTATTCCAATGACTATTAAAATAATATCAGGAATTATATTTCCCTTAGAAAATTCTAATTTTCTTAGGAAAATTAATAGTAAGTCTAATACTCCATATAAAGAAATCAATAAAAATGAATTTCTTTTTTTTCTAATCAATTGAATTACTATGGTTATCCCAGTTAAAATAATTAGCAATCCAATAAAACCACATATAGGTTTCCAAGAGGCAATAAGATTATCTTTTGTACTATCCTGTATATTCATCTTTTTTATAAAATCATAATTTCCAACAATAACCGAAAAATATACCTTGGTCATAAAAGAATTTATAATAGCTATAATTCCAAAAAATACAATCAATACTATCCTTAACAGTTTTTTCAATGTCTGCAAAATTATAAACCCTCCATTTGTTTTTATTTAAAATAGGAGATTGAAACAATTTAATTCTATCCTAACATTACAGTTCTATGCTAACATTACAAGATTATAAGCTTGAGATACAACTTTTACTGCAGGAACAAAGCTTACAAGCATAAACGCAAAATCAGGTATCATTTTTACTACTTCCCACACATTACCATTAGCTGTAAAAGCTGTTACAATATTTGAAAAGAAATTTGAGAAAAAGCTAAAAGCTTCATTACCCAATCCAAGGATACCTAATCCTCTATTAATGGCACCATACCATGATATTGACCCATTTACATATTCTACTAACATATACAATTTCCCCCTTAAAAATATTTATTTTGTCTCAATACAAGTTCTATGCTAACATTACAAGATTATAAGCTTGAGATACGACTTTTACTGCAGGAACAAAGCTTACAAGCATAAACGCAAAATCAGGTATCATTTTTACTACTTCCCACACATTACCATTAGCTGTAAAAGCTGTTACAATATTTGAAAAGAAATTTGAGAAAAAGCTAAAAGCTTCATTACCCAATCCAAGGATACCTAA
>NZ_JAHLNC010000011.1:0-121444 GCF_018916625.1 Clostridium senegalense | reverse complement strand
GTTAAAAGTTCAGGAGGAAAGTGACAACCACTTTCTTTTAAATTGTTGGGGACTGGCTTTGAATTTTTAGATATAAGTATAAATTTAGGAGAGCATCAGATGTTAGCGAAGAAAATAAATTTACCGTGCCTGTCCCATTTGTTATGGAGCTAAGATCGTAATTTATTACTTATTTAGATTTTGTTAGCAAAACTAGATTTAAAAATACGGTTAGTATTACTGAGAGCATAGCGAATAGTAATAACCACAACTGTTAACTATTAACTCTTAGCTTTTAACTGGAAAAGTCCCATTTGTGATGGAGCCAACACTAGGAGTAATTGCTTATTTAAAGATTTCACTAAAAACCAAATAAGGGTACTGGTTCTTTGCTTATTTTGCTATGGGAATACAGCAATTGTGGAATCTATAGTTAAGCGAAGAAAATATCCAAAAATGAACCTGTCCCTCTTGTGATGGAATAAAAACCTTGGATAATTACTTGTTTAGAAGTTTTAATTTTGTAGATTCAAAAGTACGTTTAGCATTACTAGGAACAAAGTGAGTAGTAATAACCACAACTATTCACTATTCACTCTTAACTCTTAACTAGAAAAGCCCCTCTTGTGATGGCGTAAAAATATTTGATAATTACTTATTTAGGTTTTGTACTTTATTTAAATTATTTAATAGGATTAATTTTTCTTTCAAGAGATAAAACTAATAAAAATAGTGATCAATAATTGATTTACATAGAAAACTAAATTATCATAAATATGCTATAATATATATTAACAAATAAAAATTATTGATTAGATTTATAATCTTAAAATTATATATTAATGAAAGGATTAAAATTATGAATAAAAAAACTAGAGACGAAGTTTTAAAAATATTAAGTGAAGTTTATGCTGGTGTTACTTGTGGATTAACTTTTAATAGCCCATTTGAATTATTAATATCTACTATATTATCTGCCCAATGTACTGATGAAAGGGTAAATATAGTTACTAAAGAGTTGTATAAAGACTATAATACTCCAGAGGCAATATTAGAGCTTACAGAAGAAGAACTAGGTGAAAAAATTAGAAGTTGCGGATTTTATAGAAATAAAAGCAAAAATATTATCGGTTGTTGTAAAATGCTTATAGAAAAATATGATGGCAAAGTGCCAAGTGAAATGGAAGAACTTATAAAATTACCTGGAGTAGGAAGAAAAACAGCAAATGTAGTTATGTCAAATGCATATGGAAAGCCAGCTATAGCAGTAGATACTCATGTATTTAGGCTTTCAAATAGAATAGGTATAGCAAAAGGAAAAAATGTAGAAGAAGTTGAAGAAAAATTAATGAAAAACATTCCTAAAGATATGTGGAGCGATGCTCATCACTACCTAATATGGCATGGAAGGAAAATATGTAATGCTAGAAAACCAAAGTGTGAAACATGTCCAATTATTCAATATTGCGAATATTACAATGGAAAAAATAACTAGCATAAGTTATAATTTATATAAATAATAAATTTTATTTTAGCCTATAAAATAGGAATCTAAAATCAACCCTTGAATCACAGCTGGAAGATTTTAGTTCTTGGAAATTTGATGACAAGCTTATAAATATTTCAAGTTGACGTATGATTTAAAAAGTTAGCTTGTTTTACTTAATATATCATAAGGGGTGTTTTAAAAATGTCTATAGCAGAAGAAGCTTTAAAAATACACAAAGAAAAAAGAGGAAAACTAGAAGTAGTTGGTAAGATGAAAGTTGAATGTAGCAAAGATTTATCTTTAGCTTATACTCCAGGTGTTGCAGAGCCTTGCGTTCAAATTGCAAAAAATAAAGACGCAGTTTATGACTATACAATTAAAGGAAACACAGTAGCAATAGTTTCAAATGGTACTGCAGTTTTAGGACTTGGAAATATAGGGGCAGAAGCTTCTATACCAGTAATGGAAGGAAAGGCTTTACTTTTTAAAGAATTTGGAGGTATAGATGCATTTCCGATATGTTTAGATACTGAAGACCCAGAAGAAATTATAAAAACTGTAAAACTATTATCACCAGTTTTTGGAGGGATAAATTTAGAAGACATAAAAGCGCCTGAGTGTTTTTATATAGAAAAAAGATTAAAAGAAGAATTAGATATACCAGTATTTCATGATGATCAACATGGAACAGCAGTAGTAGTTTTATCAGGAATATACAATGCATTAAAAGTTGTAAACAAAGAATTAGAAGATGTTAAAATAATAATAAATGGTGCAGGTTCAGCAGGTATAGCTATTTGTAAGTTACTTTTAAATGCTGGAGCTAAAAACATAATTATGTGTGATAGACATGGAGCAATAACAGAAAATCAAGATTTTATAAATGATGCTCAAAAAGCAATAGCAAAAGTTACTAATAGAGAAATGGCAGAGGGTGAGCTTAAAGATGTAATAAAAGGTGCAGATATATTTATAGGAGTTTCAGCACCAGGAATATTAACAAAAGAAATGGTAAGTTCAATGAATAAAGATTCTATAGTATTTGCTATGGCAAATCCAGTGCCAGAAATAATGCCAGATTTAGCTAAGGAAGCTGGTGCAAAGGTTGTAGCAACAGGACGTTCAGATTTTGACAACCAAATAAATAATGTTCTAGTATTCCCAGGAATATTTAAAGGGGCATTAGAAGTTAGAGCAACAGAAATAACAGAAGAAATGAAACTTGCTGCAGCTAGAGGAATAGCAGGATTAATAAAAGAAGAAGAATTAAGTGAAACTTATATAATACCAAAAGCTCTAGATAAAAGAGTTTCAGATTCAGTTTCAAAAGAAGTAAAAAGAATAGCAAAAGAATGTGGAGTAGCAAGAATTTAATAAAATTATTTTCTTAAAATTTATGAATATAAAAAAATAAAAAGGTAATAATATAATTACCCATCTTAATTACATTGGGCATATAAATTATAACTTTTTTAAGTTCAAGATAATTTATATGCCTATATGAAATGATTTAATAATTTCCAATTTTCTCAAACTACCCTAAAATGTCTATTCATATGAATAGACATTTTTTATTTTATTTAATTAATATTTAATAAAATATTAAAATATATGTTAATATATATAAAATATTTACAATAAATAAACAGAATAGTATACTTAAAGTTAGTTTAGAAAATTAATATAATTAGAAAATTAATATAATAAGTGGAGGAAAAAAATGAGCTTAATTAAATGTATAGACGATTATGGAATACATAGTAGCAATAAAATAGCCCATATAAGTGAAGATAATTTAATAACTTATGGCGATTTGAAAAAGTATTCTGATGCATTAGCAAATTACTTATTAAAAAATTATGGCAATGAGAACACACCTATATTAGTTTATGGTCATAAAGAAAATGAAATGCTTTGTAGTTTTATAGGTATTGTGAAATCTGGACATTCTTATGTACCTATTGATAGTTCACTACCAGTTGAAAGAGTAAGGGATATAATTGAAGTATCTCAGCCACATATAATTATATCCATTGAAGAAATGCCTTTTGAATTAGACGATATAAAAATAATAAATTATAACACTCTTATAGAAATATTTAAAACTAGTGAAGTGGAAAGCATAGCGGAGGAGTACTACGTAAAAAAAGAGGATGTATATTATAGTATATTTACATCTGGAAGTACAGGTAGACCTAAAGGAGTACAAATTACTTTAGGATGTCTTGAAAGTTTTGTTAAGTGGGGATTAAGTTTATGTAATAATAAAGAAAAGGTATTCATGAACCAAGCTCCATTTTCATTTGATTTATCAGTTATGGATACTTACTTAAGTTTAGCAAGTGGTTCAACACTTTATAGTATAAATAAAAAGATGATAAGCAATATGAAAGAACTTTTTAAAAGCTTTGAAACATCTAATATAACCACTTGGATATCTACACCATCTTTTGCTGATATGTGCTTGTCAGATAGTAACTTTAATGAAAAGTTATTAAATAAATTAGATACTATGTTGTTTTGTGGTGAAACTTTAACTAATTCCACAGTTTCTAAAATAAGACAAGCATTTCCAAAAGTGAAAATATATAATACTTATGGACCAACAGAGTCTACAGTGGCGATAACTTCTATAGAGGTTACTGATAAAGTAAATGAAGATTTTGCTCCACTACCTGTAGGATATAGCAAAGAAAATACATGGCTATATATTGTGGATGAAAATAAAAACATATTACCAGAAGGTGAAAAAGGAGAAATCATAATAGTTGGAGATAGCGTAAGTATAGGGTATATGAACAACGAAGAGATAAATAAAAAGTCTTTTGGAACTATGGAAATTGACGGTAAAAAATATAGAATGTATAAGACTGGAGATAAAGGATATATAAAAGATAACCTTTTATTTTATTGTGGAAGACTAGATTTTCAGGTAAAACTAAATGGATATAGGATAGAACTTGAAGACATAGAGAACAACATAAAAAATATAGATTTTATAGATAATACAATAGTATTGCCACATGAAAAAGAAGGGAAAATTCAATATTTAATAGGTGTAGTAACATTAACTAAAAGAGTTGAAGAAAAAGATTTTAAAATAGTATCTAATATAAAAAACAAATTGAAAGAATATATACCAGAATATATGATTCCAAGAAAATTTATAATTAAAGAAACATTACCAATGACTCCAAATGGAAAAGTTAATAGAAGAGCATTAATGGAGGAAATGAAATGATACCATTTGATGGATTACTATTCTTTTATATTGTCTCTTTATTAATATTACCTATTATAATTATGGGACTCAAAGGTAAAAAAATCACTAATTACAGTATGTTAGTAAATCTTATAATGATAATTATGATTTTTTCAAGTTCCAAAAAGCAATTAGGACAGTTAGTTATATTTTATATATTACAATTATTATTAGTTAAAAGCTATATTGTAATACGTAAACGTAACGATTCAAGAAAAATACTTTGGGTAATGATAATTTTATCATTATTACCATTAATTCTAGTAAAATGGGGACATGTTATATCAAGTCAACCTAAAGGATTTTTTGGATTTTTAGGGGTTTCTTATTTATCATTTAAATCATTACAGATGCTAATGGAAATATATGATGAATTAATAAAAGAGGTTAAAATATTAGATTTTACTTATTTTATGTTATTTTTTCCTACAATAAGCTCAGGGCCTATAGATAGATCAAGAAGATTTACAGAGGATATATCCAAGCCAATTGAAAAAGATGAATATAAACTTCTTTTAAAAGAAGGTATACTAAAGATTTTTCTTGGGGTTTTATATAAATTTGTAATAGGCGCTCTTATATATAGTTTATGGATGAGTAAAATTGGTGAAGATAAAAATTTATTTAATATAGCAAGTTATATGTATGCCTATAGTTTTTACTTATTCTTTGATTTTGCAGGATATAGTTTAATGGCTATAGGATTAAGTTATATTATGGGGATAAAAGCTCCAGATAACTTTAATTTACCGTTTATAAGTAAGGATATAAAAGATTTTTGGAATAGGTGGCATATGTCTTTATCCTTTTGGTTTAGGGATTATTTCTATACAAGATTTGTAATGGCTGCACTAAAAGGTAAATGGTTTAAAAGTAGGTACACAGCATCTTACATAGGATTCATATTAATAATGACTACAATGGGAATATGGCATGGAACTGAAATCTTTTATATAATCTATGGATTGTATCAAGGATGTTTAATAGTCTTAACGGATTATTATCAAAGAAAGAGTAAATTTCACAAGAAAAATAAAAAGAAAAACTGGTATGTATGTTTAACAACATTTGTAACATTCAATTTAGTTTGTTTTGGATTTTTAATATTTTCAGGATATTTATTTAAATAAGATATAAAAACTTTAATTTTAGGAGGATAATGAATATGAAAGAAAAAATATTAGATATAATGGTTGAAATTACAGGAGTAGACGAAATAAAAGAGGATTTAGACATTGAACTTTTTGAAGAAGGAATTTTTGATTCTCTTGCAATAGTAGAATTTTTAATTGAAGTAGAGAAGCAACTAGGTCTAAAAATTGAGCCAACAGAAATTGAAAGAGAGGATATAGAAACTCCAAATAAAGCAATAGAGTTTATTACTAAAAGGAGTTAAGTTATGAAAAACGCTGTAAGAACTATAATTGGTATAGGATTATTTTTTGTTTTATCCATAGGTTTTCTTACTGGTAGTCAAATTTATTTAAAGTCAAAATTAGAATCAAAATATAATGACAATGTAGATAAAGCACTAGCTAAAGATTTATCTGTAGATAAATTCCAAGGGATATATATACAAAATAAGGAACTTCAAAATAACAATTTAATGTTGTATGGTTCATCAGAACTATCAACAACATTTATACCACAGCATCCAAATAACTTTTATATAGATAAAGAAAGTAACTATAATATTAGTGTTATAGGAAGAGGACATTGCCAAAGTATTATACATGCTATCAACACAGGTGCTTTAAATAATACTTCTAGCAATAAAAAAATAGCATTTGTACTATCACCGCAGTGGTTTACAGAAGATGGACTATCTAAAGAAGGATTTGAGGCTAATTTTTCTGAACTTCAATTTTATAAATTAATGAATAATAAAAATATTAGTAAAGAATTAAAGTTAAAAATATGTGATAGAATAATCCAGTTTACTGATGAATCTTCTAACTTAAAAAACATAAAATTGTATTCAAAGCTATACTCTAACAATAATGTTATTTCTAATATAGGTTTAGGACTTTTAAAACCATATTATTATATTAAAGAGGAAGCATTATATACTTTAGATTTAAAACAAAGCTTAGATAAAATAAATGAAGTTAAAGATGAAGAATCTAAAGTCAATAAAAAGCCAATAGATTGGACAAATGAATTAGAACAAGCAGTAAAAGAAGGGGAAAAAGCTGCAACTAATAATGAATATGGTGTTTATGATAGTTATTTTGAAAAATATATAAAAAATGATTATGAAAAACTTAAAGGATCATATAAAACATTAAAATATACAGAATCACCAGAGTACAATGATTTAGATTTATTGATAGAAATATGTAAAGAAACTGGTGTGAAACCATTATTAATATCTGTTCCGGTACATTCTAAGTGGTATGATTACTGTGGATTTGATAAAAATAATAAAGAAGAATATTATGAAAAAATAAGAGAAATAGCTCTAAAAAACAATATACAACTATTGGATTTATCTAAAAAGGAAAATGAAAAATATGTGTTATGTGACATAATGCATTTAGGCTGGAAAGGATGGGTATACATAAATGAAGAGATTGACCAATATTATAATGAAAACTAAGTCAATTATTTTAAACAATAATATATACTTATCTATATTTTGTTCTATGGTAATAGTAAGTTTAATGTGTACATTCCTAATATTAGGTGTTCAAACAGGTGAATATATATATAGCCAGTTCTAAAAAGTGTAAAAGAGTTTTAACTTAATGTTAGAACTCTTTTATTTTTGTATTTACAGTATTATTTCAAGTAAATCCTTTTCTATTAAATCATTAAATTTACCATCTCTATAATCATTAATAAGAGACTCTCTTTCATCTTTAGACAATTTTATCATTTTTTCAGTAAGTTCTTTTGGAATTTCAACATATGCACCTTTAGGTGTCATATCTTTATCAAAAGTTATAACTGTAGGTATAGATTTTCTTCCTACAGCTTCCTCTAAAAAATCTTCATATCCAGTCCTAGGTAAGTAATGAACTTTTAAGTTTTCATTTTCTTCACTAAATCTTTGAATAAAAGGTACTGTAACTATACAATCAGGACAGAAACCTTCTGTAAAAACAACAACATTAACTTCTTCATTTAAAGATTTTATGCTGTCTTTGTAGTATTCTGATAAAGATGTATTCTCATAGGCTTTATTTTGAATGTCCCCATAGTTTTCTTGGGATTTTTTTAAATATTCTTTAAAATTTAGAGATTTTGATAAATCTAGCATAAAAAGCGCCTCCTATAAAATTAGTTACAAAAATATTATCATATTAAATTTGAAAATTAAAGAGCAAGAAAATTAATTACGATAATGATTATATGATACAAATTAAATATAATACATAATATAAAAAAATATTAAAAAGTATTTTTTATAATTAAGGGGGAATTTTTGTGATAGTTTCCAAAAATAATAATAGTAGTTCAGTTAAGGTAGTTAATCATATGAAAAAAAATAAAAATAAAATGAAGCCATTACAAATGTTAAAAGACAATATGAATAAAATTCATGAAAAAGTTATGGAAGAAAGTATGAATAAAAATAATTCTAGAGGTTGTAATTCAAATAAATTTCAGTATGTTCTAGAGATGGGATATGTATGTGTTTACACTACTGATAAGGAAGGAAAGAAAAAACTAGTTGATAGAATTTCATTAAAAAAAGCAAGTCCAGAGGTGCTATCAAAAGTTGAAAATATTAGTATGATGGATATACTAATTCTTAATGATATGAAAAAAGAAGACATGGTCAAGGAAAATAAAAAGAAGAAAATAAAAAATGATAATATAAATGATATTGAAAGTAATAACAATGTTAATGTTGGAGGAAATATAGGAACAAGTGAGTGTGGGGAAGTATAAAATTTTTGTTATCAGGTAAGAAAAAATATAAATAAAACCTAAAGCAATCAAAGTCGGTCCTAGAAAAATATGTTTAGAATTACTAGGATCAAAGTGAGTAATAATAACCACAACTAGTAACTATTCACTCTTAACTTTTAACTAAATAAGCATTAACTAATAATAAAATATTAATTTGAGTTTTCTCATTTGATAAATGAATAAGTTTAAAATTTAATTTGGAACCCTATTGTGACTCACAATATAAATATAGAATAAAATTTGAATTAATAGAGAAAATATAATTGAAGAAAAATGTTAAAATTTTATGAAAAGAATGTATTTTTTGTAAAGCAACAATACTTTAAATTGTAAATCTATCATGTTATAATAATAGAAAGTATTACAAATTTTGATAAAGGTAGGGAAAAATAATGTCTAAATTACTAGAAAGATTTTTAGGTTATGTTAAATATGATACTCAAAGTGATGAAGCATCATCAACACTTCCAAGCACAAAAAGTCAATTAGAATTTGGAAAAATTTTATTAGAAGAATTAAAGACAATAGGTATGAGTGATGTTAAGGTTGATGAGATGGGGTTTGTTACAGCAACATTACCATCAAATATGGAAAAAGAAGTTCCAACAATAGGATTTTTAGCTCATATGGATACAGCACCAGATTATTCAGGTAAAAATGTAAATCCTAAAATAATCGAAAATTATGGTGGAGAAGACATAAAACTAAATGAAAATACAACATTATCAGTTAAAGATTTTCCTGAAATCAAAAAGTATGTTGGCAAAACAATAATAACAACTGATGGAACAACATTATTAGGTGGGGATGATAAAGCTGGTATAGCTGAAATAATGACAGCTATGGAATACTTAATAAATAATCCAGAAATAAAACATGGAGCTATTAGAGTTGCTTTCACACCAGATGAAGAAATAGGAACAGGATGTAATAATTTTGACGTTCCAGCATTTAATGCTGATTTTGCTTATACATTAGATGGTGGTGAAGTTGGAGAAATATCTTACGAAACTTTCAATGCAGCTGGAGCAGTAGTTACATTTAATGGAGTAAACGTACATCCAGGTTCAGCTAAAGGAAAGATGAAACATTCTGGAATAATAGCTATGGAGTTCTTTAATGAGTTACCAGAAAATCAAAGACCAGAAACTACTGAAGGTTATGATGGATTCTTTATGTTAACAGATATGAATGTAACAGTTGAAAAATCTGTTCAAGAATATATAATAAGAGACTTTGATATGGATAAATTCAAAGCTAAAAAGGCTACAATGGAAGCTTTAGTTAAAAAATATAATGAAAAATATGGTGAAGGTACAGTTGTTTTAGATATGTCAGATACATACTATAATATGGCTGAAAAAATAAAAGAGCAATATCATATAGTAGAAACTGCAGTAGAAGCAATTAAATCACTAGAAATAGAAGCACTAGTATTGCCAATAAGAGGTGGCACTGATGGATCAAAACTTTCATTTAAAGGACTTCCAACTCCAAACTTATTTACTGGAGGTCATAACTTCCACGGAAAATTTGAATACATTGTAAAAGAATCAATGGAAAGTGCAGTTCAAGTAGTATTAAAAATAATAGAGTTATATGCTAATAAATAATAAATATAAAAAAGATGACTAAATTTGGTCATCTTTTTTATATTTATATAGGTATTATAAGACTTGATTAAGATAATAATATAAATAGAATTTAATTCAGGGATATAGAAAAACAAGCTCCATTTAAATTTATTCATCAAATTTTTGTTATCAGTTGATAAAAATAAGTTTAGTTAAAAACTATTCACTCTTAACTTTTAACTAAAACAATCTGTTAGTTATTGATAAAATATTAATTTGAGTTTTCTCATTTGATAAATGAATAACTTTAAAACTTAACTTGGAACTCTATAATATAGAAGCTTGTCTTTAAACTGTCAAATAGAAGTCATTAAACTGTCAATTATAAGACACAAAATTGACATAAAATTGAACTAAAATTTAGTCATAAGGTTGAAGTGAGGGGTTGATAACATGAACGATACAAATGAAAACAACTTAAACAATATGGAAGTTAAAAATAATACTAATGAAGAATTAGAAAAAACATTTATAGATAATGCACAATATACAGTAAATGATAATGACTATTCATACAATCCACCACCAAAGAAAAAAAAGAAGAAAAAAAGAGGTGTTGGACCTTATATAGCAATAGGGCTTATATGCTCTACTCTAGGTGGCGGAATTGGAGGCGCAGTTACTTATACAGCGTTAAGACATAATAATCAGTCACCAACAGTTCAAGAAAAATCAAATAATAATGTTTCTACAACTCCTATAAGTGCAGGCGATTATATGAACATACCAGATGTTGTTGCAAAAGTATCACCAGCAGTAGTAGGTGTTGCAACAAAATCTTTCCCAAAAAACTTTGCAGGATGGCAAACATCTCCTCAAGAAGGTATAGGGTCAGGATTTATATTTAATGAAGAAGGACTAATATTAACTAACTATCACGTTGTTGAAGGTGCAAGTGAAGTTAATGTAATACTTAGTACCGGTGAGGAAGTTTCAGCTAAAGTTGTAAACTATAATGAGGATGCAGATTTAGCAGTTGTAAAAATAACTAAAAAAGATGTGAAAATACCAGGAGTTTTAACATTTGGAAACTCCGATGATATAAAAGTAGGAGAACAGGTTATAGCTATAGGAAGTCCATTATCTAAAGATTTCTCAGGTTCAGTAACAACAGGAATTATTAGTGCTGTTAATAGAGAAATGCAATTTGAAAATGGAAAAACATTGAAATTAATACAAACAGACACAGCTATAAACCCAGGAAATAGTGGAGGACCGCTACTGAACTCAAAAGGTGAAGTAGTAGGAATAAATACAGCAAAAATACAAGCGCAAGGCGTTGAAGGATTAGGATTCTCAATTCCAATAAATGCGGCAAAAGAAAAGCTTGATATCTTAACAAAACCAATATTAAAACTTGGAATACAATGTAAAGATATCGATGAAGCTTTATCCAAACAATATAATATCCCACAAGGTATTTATATTGCAGGAGTAGAAGATTTTAGTGCAGCTCAAAAGGCTGGAATACAACCTGGAGATGTAATAGTGAAATTTGATGGAAAAGATGTCAAAACAGTAGCTGAAATTAATGCACTAAAAGAAAAACATGAAGAAAATGATACAGTCCCTGTAGAATATATAAGGGACGGAAAAACTATGAAAGCTAACATAAAGCTTGAGGCTTAACTTAAACTTTATGTTTTGCCTAACCAATCCATTATTTTACGACGATGAGTTAACAAAAGATCCCCCTTAATCTATTGTTAATAGACCAATAAAATTCCTTGATAATGGATAGGTTAATATATATTATAGGTTACAAAAATTAACCTCATCTCCCTTTAACTTATACAAACCCAAAAAAAGATAGCTAATTTAGCTATCTTTTTTAGTTATTTTAATTCTTTAATTAAACCTTTCCTATAGGCAATAAGAAGTTTTTCAAGTTCTGATATTTGCTCAATAAGTTCTTTACCAATATCTGTATCTATAACTCTTTTTCTAGTTTTAGTAGTTTCAAGTATAACAGATGAAGATAAAATATCTTTACCTTCTTCTATAGCTTTTTGTGTAGATTCAAAAGGTTCATGAGATACCAGTTGTAATCCATAAGAATTATATATTAAAGTGTAACCAGCAAGTCCAGTTTCTCTTTGATATGCTTTAGAAAATCCTCCATCTATAACTAAAAGTTTTCCTCCAGCTTTTATAGGACTTTCCCCTTTTACAACTTTAACAGGCACATGACCATTTATTATATGACTATCTAAAGGATCAAGTCCAAATTCAGTTAAAATCATATCACAAATTTCTTCTTTATCTCTAAACTTAAAATAAGCATCTTTACATTCAGTATGAGTTGTTTTATCGTCAACAAAATATCTTTCAAAAGTAGCCATTTTAGTTTTACCAAACAGCGGTGAATCCTCACCACACCATAAATACCAAAGAAAATCTAATGAATATAAATCTTTTTCAGAATTACCTTTATTAAAGTAGCCTTCTCTAGCAAGTCTATCAGCCATATCTAAATATGCCTTTCCAGAGTATTCTTTTCCAGAAAGTTTAGCTTTCCTAAAATTACCATGTTCATCTAGAGGAATACATGCATGATATAAAAGGTTAGAATTACAAACAAGATATAAACTTCCTTTAGAATATAAATATCTAACATGCTTTTGTAATTTATCACTATTTATAAAAGAAGATTTTAATCTTAAAACTAAAGAATGTTCTTCCTTAGTAAGTTTATAAGGGTCTTTCATATCTATTGTAGGGAAATTAGTATCATTAAGAGCATATTCTTTTCCATCTACAAGCACAGTTCCTTTTTCTAAGTTCATTTTATCTAAAAGAAGTCTATGTTCCATATTAAATGAAGGACGTCTTTTAATAACTTGACCTTCTAACTTGAACTGAATAACAGAAATAGCTTTATGCATTTGAGCCATAAGTTTTAAATCTGTTTCTTTATAACTTCCAGCGGTTATTTTAGGTTTAAATGATTTACAAGGGTCATTTCCATAGGTATCCATTGCAAAAGTTGCCAGTGGAAGTAAATTAATACCGTAACCATCTTCCAATGTTTCAAGATTAGCATATCTTGTAGAAATACGAATAACATTAGATATACAACACTCATTTCCAGCAGCTGCTCCCATCCATAAAATATCATGGTTTCCCCATTGAATATCAATAGAACTATATCTCATAAGACTTTCCATAATTATATGGGCTCCAGGACCTCTATCATAAATATCCCCAACAATATGAAGTCTATCTACTGTTAATCTTTGAATTACATTACATATAGCTATAATAAATTCTTTAGCACGACCAATTCTAATAATTGTGTCTAAAATTCCATTAAAGTATTCTAGTTTATTTGGTCTAGTTTCTTGTTCATTTAAAAGCTCATCTATAATATAAGCAAAATCAGGTGGTAGTGTTTTTCGTACCTTAGATCTTGTATATTTTGAAGAAACTATTTTACAAATTTCAATAAGTCTATATAAAGTGATTCTATACCAATCATCAACTTCTTTTTCTTGATTTATTATAAGTTCTAGCTTTTGCTCAGGATAATATATTAAGGTACATAATTCTTTTCGTTCACTTTCTTTTAAAGTATTACCTAAAATATCATTAACTTTCCTTTTAATAACTCCAGATGCATTTTTAAGAACGTGGTTAAAAGCCTCATACTCACCATGTATATCTGTAAGAAAATGTTCAGTACCCTTAGGTAAATTAAGAATAGCCTGCAAGTTAATTATTTCAGTACATGCATCTGAAATAGTAGGAAATTTATGTGATAAAAGTTTAAGATATCTTAAATCATCTTCAAGCATATCCACACTTATTTCATTCATAGCTAACATAAGAAAACTCCTTTCGAATTAGACAAATTTATAGTCAGAAAAATTTATAGTTTAAATTGAGTATTAAAATGAATAAAATTAATTTTCATTTGTCCTCAGTAAATTTCATGATTTAATTATAGGGTTCCAAGTTGACTTTTAAAATTGAACCCAAAAAACAGTGAGCATATGCTCAAAGTATCTTAATTTCTAAATAAATTTCAGTTTATTAAATTGATTTAATCCTATTTTACTATAAGGATGTTAAAGTCATCTTTTATTTTATGCATTATAAATTTCAAACATCCCAAATTCACAACTATAGTAATTGAAGTATTAAAACATCTTAAGTACAATAAAAGACATTTAGATTTGAGCTTGTTCACTATATAACTATATTTAAACACAATAATGTATCATTTATATTAATAGTATATAACATATAGTCAAATAATGTAACATTTATTTTTGGAAAATAAGTAATTATTTATATGGTAAACAATCTAATTGAATAAATTATTTAAAACTAAGAAAACCTATAAGTAAAAATACAAAGGAGAAATTAAAATGGTTGATGAAATGTTACAGTTAAAAGTTTGGGCTGTAGTAGGTGCCTCCGATGATGAAAGTAAATTTGGATACAAAATTCCTAAAAGATTACGTGAAAAAGGGTATACAGTTTATGGAATAAATCCTAAAGGTAAAGCAATAGATGGAATTGAAGTATATCCACTGATAAGTGATTTACCGGAAAAGCCAGATGTTGTTAACATGATAGTAAATCCTAAAATATCATTAAGTACTTTAGATCAAATAAAAGAAGCTGGAATACAAAATGTATGGTTTCAACCAGGATCATTTGATAAAGAAGTATTAGACAAAGCAAGAGCTTTAGGATTAAACATAGAATTAAATCATTGTGCATATGTAGAACTAAATAACATATAAAAAAATTGACAAAGGACAATTGACATTTGACAATGTTGGTTGAAACTGGACTACCAGTTTCTTTGAATTAGAGGGTGTAAAATTTAAGTTTAGGATATAAAAAAACTAAGGCTAAATTTAAGGTATAGCGCCAAACAAGAAGGACAGGTTCATTTAGCTGTACCACCATAAAAAACTCTAGTACTCAATAAAAAGGGTAGATAAAATAAATTACCGAGCAAAGAACCAGTACTTGAGCTGCAAAGCAGCGTACCTGTTAGGTACTGGTTCTTTGTTTATTTTGTTATGGGAGTACAGTAATTGTGGAATCTGCAATTTAAACGAAGAAAATAGCCATAAATGAACCTGTCCCACTTGTGATGGAAGTAAAGCTTTAAGTGATTGCATACTTAGATTTTGTTAGTAAAACTAGATTTAAAAAATACGTTGAGAATTACTAGGAGCAAAGCGAATAGTAATAACCATAACTATTAACTATTCACTGTTAACTCTTAACTAGCGAAGTATTACAACTTTTAACTAAATATTTAAGAAAAATAAATAAAAATTTAAATTTATGTTTAAAATTATATATATAAGCATAAAATATATAGGATTAAAAAGTGCAAATTAAACTATACACTGCATATTTACAAGAAAATTGTAAATATTACTTTTCAAATTCTGAAAAAAGTATATAATAATATCTAAATATAAAAAAAGGATGGGATTTTATGAAAAAGAAATCGATGAGTATAGTTATAGCAATACTAGTAATTATAGCTATTATAATTTTCCCACTAGTATCAAGCTATAATAACTTTGTAAGTTTAGAAGAACAAGTAAACACTGTTGCATCTGATTTAGATGCTCAATTACAAAGAAGAGCGGATTTAATTCCTAATTTAGTTTCAACTGTTAAAGGATACACAACACATGAGGAAGAAGTATTAACATCTATAGCAGATGCTAGATCAAAGCTTGCAGGTGCAGGAACAATGGAAGAAAAAGCAGCTGCAGATTCAGAACTTTCTAATTCCTTATCAAGACTTTTAGTTGTAGTAGAGAATTATCCAGAATTAAAGGCAAATGAAAACTTTAAAGATTTAACAGTAGCTTTAGAAGGTACAGAAAACAGAATAGCCATAAAGAGAGAAGATTATAATAATGTAGTTTCACAATATAATAAAAAAATTAAAAGGTTCCCAGGCAACATAGTAGCATCAATGTTTGGTTTTGAAGAAAAACAATATTTCAAAGCAGCCGAAGGAGCAACAGAGGTTCCTAAGGTTGAATTCAATAAGTAGTGAGAAGTTAATATGAAAAATTTAACTAAAAAGATATCAGCATTTTTAATTTTTTTATTTGTGTGTATAGCTCCATTAAGTGCATTTTCAATAGAATATGAGAGTCCAACAAAATATAAATATATAAATGATTATGTTGGAATAATGGATGAAAAAACAAGGGATGAAATTATTTCTATAGGTAAAGAATTAGAAGATAAAACTTCAGCACAATCAACTATAGTAATAATAAACTCATTACAAGGAAATTCAATAGAAGATTATGCAAATAAACTTTTTAGACAGTGGGGAATAGGAACAAGTGAAAAAGATAATGGACTACTAATACTAATGGCAATAGAAGATAAACAATATAGAGTAGAAGTAGGTAGAGGATTAGAAGGCGCAATAACTGATATTTATAGTAATAGAGTAATGGAAGGTGAAGCAAAACCTTATTTCAAAGAAGGTGATTACTCAACAGGATTATTAAATGCATATAAAGTATTTGCACAAGATATTGCAACAGAATATAATCAAACATTATCCTATGATTATTCTCCACAAGAAAATTATAAAAAAAGTTCACAATCTGATGGTGAATCAGCCATTTTAATAGGTATAATTGTCTTTATCATATTAGGTGATGCGCTTTTCAATAAAGGAAGATTAATATCTTTGCTTTTCTTAAGTAGAAGAAGACGCTATTATGGAACAGGACCAATTATAAGAAATAATCGTAAAGATGATGATGATGACTTTTTCGGACCTTTTGGTGGCGGAGGAGGTTCATCAGGTGGTGGATTTGGAGGCTTCGGTGGAGGAAGTTCAAATGGTGGAGGTTCTTCAGGAAGCTGGTAAAATGAAAAGTTATGAAAATAGATTCCTATTTTCATAACTTTTTTTATGTTAATAAAATTTTATTGATACATCATATCCTAAATTTTTGAAAAAATCTTTTAAAAATTTTTCAGTAGATATATTTACTTCATCAAGAAAGCCTTTATCAATAATTTCATTTTCTTTTTCATTTTTAGATTTACAAATTTCATTAAAGATTTCACTACTTTTTAAAGGATTAAAAAGGGGATTTTTTTCATTTAAAATAGAAACTGTATCTTCAATTACTACATTATCTAAAATTATTGAATTAGGGATGGAAAGAGTAGCTTTATCACCATTTATTTTAAGTTTACTTTCTTTTAAAGAAACTCCAGCTTTTATATATCCATCATATTTTAAAACAAAAGATTTCTCAGTAAAGGGGATATCTATATCATTAAACTTTAAATTATCCTTCACAGAAATAATATTAGAATAATCGTACTTAACAGTAACAAGCTCATTAATGTTTACAAGTTGCTGAAATATTGTTTCTGTAGAATCTTTTCTGTGAGATTTTAACGGAGCTTTAAAAGATAGAATAAATAAAAGAACAACTATAACAATTATTAAAAGCCCTATTATTTTAGATTTAAAAGTAATTTTCTTGATAAAAACACCTCCTTAAATATTAAATAAAACTTTTTAACTTATATTATTAAAATTTAGTTGTCAATTAAGAAAAAATAAATGGTAAAAATCATTGAAAATATTGGTTTAAAAGAACTTTATTAATTTAACAATTATCATTTGATAAAGTTATAAATTAAAAACTTAGATTGAAATCCTACATATATATATATTGAAAAAATTACAAAAAATTACTTAATGGTAAAGTTTTTATAAAATATGGATAGAGAGGTTTACACTTTACGAGGATAGTGATAAATTTAAATTAGCACAATTAACCATATAGCTTTAAGTTTGGAATGTTTAAAAGTTTTGTCTTGAATTAAACATTCCTAAAAATGGATAAAAACAAAAATAACACCAGTTAAACTGGTGTTATTTGTTTATCTTTGTCCTAATTTTAAATTTGGAATTGCATTTAATGTTAAATCAGATGTTCTTCCACAAGTATATTCAAAATATGCAGCACTTCCTATCATTGCAGCATTGTCTGTGCATAATATAGGTTTAGGGAACAGAACTTTTATTCCTTCCTTTTCACATTCACTTATCATAGTTGCTCTTAAACAACTATTAGAAGCAACGCCTCCAGCTATAGCTATTTTATCAACATTTTTTATTTTACAAGCTTTAATAGCATTTCCAACTAAGACTTCAACTACTGATTTTTGGAAAGATGCAGCAACATCTGGTATATTAACTTCTTCATTTTTCATTTCAGCTTTATTTAGATAATTTAAAACTGAAGATTTTACTCCACTGAATGAAAAATCTAAGCACTCCTGATGAAAGTTAGCCTTAGGAAATTTTATTGCATTATTATTTCCTTCTTTAGCTATTTTATCAATTTTAGGACCACCAGGATAACCAAGACCTAAAGCACGAGCTACTTTATCATAAGCTTCACCGGCAGCATCATCTTTTGTTTCACCCATAACTTCAAATTCACCGTAATCTTTCATATGTACTACAAATGTGTGGCCACCTGAAACAACTAGTGTTACAAATGGAGGCTCTAACTCTTTATATTCAATAAAGTTAGCACTTATGTGACCTTCAATGTGATTTACTCCTATTAAAGGTATATTAAGAGCATAAGCTAAAGATTTGGCATACTGAAGACCAACAAGTAAAGCACCAACAAGACCAGGTCCGTAAGTAACACCAACAGCATCTATCTCGCTTAAAGTAACATTAGCTTCATCTAAAGCTTCTTGAACAACGGCACTGATTGCTTCAATATGTTTTCTAGAAGCAACCTCAGGAACAACACCACCAAATTTTTCATGGGTAGAAATTTGTGATGCTATAACATTAGACAAAACTTCTCTACCATCTACAACAACTGCAGCAGAAGTTTCATCACAACTGGATTCTATAGATAATATCTTAAAATTTTCTTTCATAGCATAAACACCTCATTTTTATGACAATTCAATTAAGACACATTTAATTAAATAAAAAGTTTAATTATAGTATTTTTCTTTATGTGTCTAATAAGAGAAACTCTATTATGATTATATACTTTTATAAGCTTTATAATCAAATATTAGAACAGTTTTTTAAAGCATTTTTTACAAAGAATAGTTTTTCCTTTATTTGCAGATATAGCATTTTCCTTAGATACTGACCTTTGACATATCTCACAACATAAAACTTCTTTGGAGACAGACTTTGAAGATGTAACTTTTTTTAATTGATTAGGACTTTTAGTTTTTGAGTTAGAAGGAGGATTATATTCTATAGGTTCATCCGTTATATCACGTTCTTCTATTGAATAGTTCATCTTATATGTACTTTCACCAAATAACTCTAGTTCAAATCTAGGGTTTTTTTCATCATAAAATTCTTCTATAATTAATCGTCTAACTTGAGCATCATTCACTATAAGACCACTTTTTTCTACACCATCAAAAATGCTTTTAGTTATGTTGTTGGTATCAGGATGACGTTTTTTCGATTTATAAAAAACTTTTAAAACTGCAATTAAAGCCTCAGACAAAACAATGCCAGGGTTTTGAACTCTACATTCATATGCAATTTCTTCCTCATAAAGTGCATATCTATCATGATACTTACCAGAATTATAAGGGAGAATAGCCCTACCATTCATATTAAATAACTTAAAATTAGATTTTGAAATAGGGGAACCCTTAACTATAACTTTTGCATAACTCATAAAATCCTCCAAACTATAATTGAATATATATATGTAACTTATATGTATAGTTTAAAAGTAAATCTTAAATTTTTCAACAAGCCACAAAACTTACTTTTAAAAGAAAAATAGAGGTACTGGTTCTTTACTTATCTTGTTGTGGGAATAAAATAAAAAAATTAAGGTTTAAGAATTATTAATTAAGAATTTAGGAGTAAAGTGGCAACCACTTTCTTTTAATCTAATCATATAATTTGCTTTGCAAATTTATATAAAAAAGTACGTTTAGCATTACTAGGAACGAAGTGGGTAGTAATAACCATAACTATTAACTATTAACTTTTAATTGAAAAAGTCCCATTTATTATGGAGCAAACACTAGGAGTGATTGCTTACTTAGTTGAGGTAGAGAGTTTTAAAAAATTGACAATGGACAAAGGACAATTGACAATGTTGGTTGAAACTGGACTGCCAGTTTCTTTTGAATTAGAAGGAGTAAATTCTAAGTTTAGGGTATAAAATAAACAAAAGCTAAGATCTAATTTTACAGCAGTAACAAATGGGACAGACACGAATGGTTTATCTATATAAAAATAAAAATCAGCTCTTTGGATTTGGTTATCATGAATAAAAAAGGTTAGCCAGTCCCTTAAGATAGTTAAAAATTAAGAATTAATAGTTAAGAGTTTAGGATGAAAGTGGCAACCACTTTCTTTTAATCTAATTGTATAATTTGCTTTATAAATTTATACAAAAAGTTTTTCATTAAAGCTGTCAATTTCATTTACATAAGTTGTAAATTTTGTTAACATATATTTATGATTATTAAGGTATAAAAGGGGTGGCTGAGTTATGAAGAAAAAGATAACTTATTTGTTGATAAGTGCTATGGTTGCAGGCGTTTGCTCTACACCTATTAATGTATATGCTGCTAATAATAGAGTTAATAGAATAAATGGCAGTGATAGATATGGAACATCCATTGAAATAGGGAAAAAATTTGTAGGAGATGAAAGTGTAGATGCTGTAATACTTGCAAGTGGAAAAGATTATCCAGATGCATTAACAGGTTCCATACTTTCTAAAAAATATAATGCTCCTATAATTCTAGTTGATTATGATCCTAAAGTTAGTATGGAGCAAATAGCATTTATTCAATCAAGATTAAATCCTAATGGAAAAGTATATCTATTAGGTGGAGAAAAAAATATAAATAATAATTATATTAACTATTTAAAACAAATAGGATATAAAAACATAGAAAGAATTGGTGGAGCAGATAGATATGAAACCAATACAAAGATAGTAGAAAAAGCTGAAGTAAAAGAAGGTACACCAGTTATAATAGCTAGTTCAAAAAGCTTTGCAGATGCATTAAGTATGTCACCGATATCAGGAGCTAAGCAATATCCAATATTGTTAACAGAAAAAGATACTTTAACAAGTAGTGCAATCAAACAAATAGAAAAAATAAAACCTAAAGAAGTATTCATAGCTGGTGGAGTAGGGGCTATAAGTGATGAAGTACAAAATGAAATTAAAGATATAATAGCCAATACAAAAGGAAATGAAGTTATACGTTTATCTGGAAAAGATAGATATGAAACATCTATGGAAATATTAAATCACTTTAGTAAAGAATTAAAAGATGAAAGTATTTTTATAGCTAGTGGAAAAACTTTCCCAGATGCATTATCAGGAAGTGCATTAGCATCAAAAACAGAATCACCAATACTTTTATCTAATTCACAAACTATTGTTGATTCAAAGCCAGAAATTGATAATTATAAATCAGTTAATATACTAGGTGGTAAATTCTCGGTAGAAAAATTTACAGAGCAAAGATTAAATAATGAAGAAAGCTTCTTATTTTATATAAATTCGGCATCTAAAGAAGATGAAAAGAGTTATGTTGCTGGAAATTTTGAAAAGTTTAGCACAGATATAAAAGAAGTAGATGAGTATTGTAAGTATTATAAAATACCTACAGCTATAGTTAATGAAAAGGACGGAAAATCCTATATACTTGATGGAGGACAAGACATACCGATTAGTACTTCAACAAAAGTAGAAGTTAGTGATGATGTAGATATAAGTGTTATAGATTGGAATAAAGTAGGCGATGGAAATGTAATGGCTACTAAAAAAATAACATTTGACAACCTAAAAAATAATCAAGGATTTAGAGGAAGTAATATTTTCAATATAGAATTTAAGGATAATAAAATAGTAAAAATAACACAAGAATATAGACCTTAAAAAAATAGAGAAGATGGGGAAAACCCGTCTTCTCTATTTTTCAGTGTAACCTTTACCGCCACATTCAGGGCAAGCATGTTGACCAGAACCTCCGCAGCAAGTACAATGATTTTTAACACAGTCAGTTGTGCAATCACATTTAACTAATTTTTTTCCAGCGCATAAAGAACAAACTTGTTTACTCATAAAAATACCTCCTTAAAATCAAAATAAAAGTACAGTTATATACTACTGTACTCTCTAATTAATATCCAAAAATAAAAATAATAAACATAAAATGAAAGAATACCAAGAAATTATTTAAAAAAATTAAAAATAAATAAAAAACAAAAGAAATAATAAGTGATATAATACATAATATATAAATTGCATTAATTATTAACTCTTCACTCGTAACTGAAAAAGTCCTACTTGTTATAGAGCTAATACTGTAAAGAATTGATTGCTTAGATGTGTTGCTAGAACTGAATAATTGGGACCGACTTCGAGTACCATTGGAGAGAAACTAAAGTCAACAAAAGCATCTATACCAAAGTATAGCAAAGTAGCCAATTACGCGTCTGTCCCTCTTGTGATGGAGCTGGAACTTTGGTAAATTGCTTACTTAGAAGTTTTACTTTTGTAGATTAAAAATACGTTGAGAATTACTAGGAACGAAGTGAGTAGTAATAACCGCAACTATTAACTATTCACTGTTAACTTTTAACTAAAAAAGTACCTTGACTCTTAACTAGTAAAATCTTATAACTATAAAAATATTTTTATTATTAAAATGAAATTATAAAATATATGGCTTAAAAGGTGGTGTTAATTTGAAAATAGGAAATAGAACATTAAAAACAGCTATAGGCACTGGTATTTCAATGCTAATTGCTCAATTTCTAGGGTTAAAATTTTATGCATCAGCAGGTATTATTACAATACTTAGCATACAAAATACAAAACGTAAATCCTTTAAAGTTGCTTTACAAAGGATAGGAGCCTGTATTATAGGATTATTAATATCAGGAATATTAATGCAACTTCTAGGGTTTAATCCAGTAGTATTTGCTATTTTTATGCTTATATTTATACCTGTTGCAGTAAAATTAAATATTTCGGAAGGTATTGTAATGAGTTCAGTTTTAGCTACACACTTTTTAGGTGAAGGAGCTATAACTAAAGAACTAATTATAAATGAATTAGGACTAATAGCTATAGGCGTTGGTGTAGCTTTATTATTAAATTTGTACATGAAAAACATGGAAGAATATATAATAAGAGATAAAAAATACATAGAAGATGCGTTAAAAGATATATTTATAGATATGTCTAGAGCATTAAGAGAGCTTTCAGTTTCACTGCAAGAAGATAAAAAATTTAATGATTTAGAAAAAAAATTATATGCAGCTAAAAAGAAAGCGTACATAAACTTAAACAACTATTTTATGTCTGATGAAAGTTATTATCTTGAGTATATGGAAATGAGAATAAAACAGTTTAAATGTGTAAAAAGAATGCGTTCACATTTTGAAAAATTCTTTATGACCTATGAACAGACTGAGATGATAGCAGATTTCACTAAAAAAGTAGGAGAAAATTTAGCAGAACAAAACTCCTGTGAAATGTTATTAAAAGACTTAAAAGAACTAAGAGAAAAATTTAAAGAAAGCGAATTACCAACAACAAGAGAAGAATTCGAAAATAGAGCTATGCTATATCAATTTTTGAATGACTTGGAACAATTTTTAGAAATAAAAAATGAATTTTACTATGAACAACCATAAATATATATTTGTTTCCTTGGAAGAACCATTACTTGGGCAAACCTGTCAGGTACTGGTTCTTTGGTTATTTTGTTATGGAGCTAATACTGTAAGGAATTGATTGCTTAGGTGTGTTACTAAAACTGAATAATTGGGACCGACTTCGAGTACCATTGGAGAAAAACTAAAATCAACAAAAGCATCTATCCCAAAGTATAGTAAAGTAGCCAATTACGCGTCTGTCCCTCTTGTAATGGATATGTAACTTTAAGTGATTGCATACTAAAATTTTGTTAGTAAAACTAGATTTTAAAAAAGTACGTTTAGCATTACTAGGAACGAAGTGAGTAGTAATAACCATAACTATTAACTATTCACTGTTAACTTTTAACTAGCAAAACGTTGCAACTGTCAACTCTTAATTAGCAAAGCGTTACAACTCTTAACTAAAAAGTACAACAATTTTTCACATTAGAAATAGTTAATATTTTATAAAAATTTCTCCAAATATTGCAAGTATTTTTTCACAGTGATACGATATATTTATAAATGTAAGATTATGCCTAATAGAAGGGGGAAGTTTTATGGAGTTTAAATTTGACAAGGAAAATTATAATTTTACGGTAAAAGAAATATCTGAAATTGCTAATAAACAATATAAAGAAGAGCCAAAAAAATTTATAAAATTTTTACAGAGCCAAGCAAGGTTTGCAAGTAAAATGTGTAACTTAGAAAAACAATTAGATAACAACTATTTTAATAAGCCATTTGAAGAACTTTTAAAAGATAATCACAAGCTTTATGAAGATATAATAGGGGAAAGGTACAATACTAGTTTTTGTAACCCAGTTTATGCAGTAAAAGTTTTCGGTGAAGAATTAGGAAAAATAGCAACTTTTTTATACAATATATCTAAAAGATATATAACATACGCATTTTCTCACAACTTAAAAATGATGCATTTTTATAATGAACATTTTTTGAGTATTTATAATTTTGTTGAATATAATAATAATGAAAACCCAGAAGATATAAGAGCACTATTAAAAGAATTAAACTTAAATAATCAAGAGTTTTTATGTAAACACAACTTAAAAGACAAATTAATAAATAAAGAAAGTCATGTTAAAAATATAATAGAAACGTCTAACTTAGATGATTTAAGATATCTTTTTAAATATGGTTACTATATAAGTGATAATGAAATAAAAACAGCAGAGTTTTTAAATAAATATGAAAATATAGATTTAATTGCAGATACTGTATGTAACGGTTATATAGAAGGATTTAAAAGAGACAATAAAGATTATAACAACAAGTCTACCTCAAGAATTTTTGCTAACGTAGGACAAGAACGAATTATAAAACTTCTTATAGAAAGACTAAGAAGGTACTCATTAGAACCTATAATAGACCAACTTGTATATACATCACCAAATAAACAATTTGATTACGACCATAGATTCGATATAGGATTATTTTATGATGAAGAAATAGGCCAATCTAAACTAAAGGCTAATGAAAAATTATTTGAAAAATATAAAAAAGAGTTAAAGCAGTATAGTGGAATACTTTGTTTCGAAAAATTTGGGGAAACTCCTTTTGCACCAGAAAGCAAAAAAGAAGCATTAAAATTAAATGAAAAGCAAGGTAAAATATATCAAAAATATCAATCAGCAATGGCTATCAAACAAGATAAATACATTCCGATGTCAGAAGTTAGCTTTACAATAATAGCCTTCCCAACTCCAGAAATAGGAGAGAATTTTGAGGAAATATTTGAAGATACATTAAAAATTAATTTATTAGACAGCAAACAATATGAAAAAATACAAAAACGTATAATAGATGTTTTAGATAAAGGTGACTATATCCATGTAAAAGGTTTTGGAAATAATAAGACTGATATAAAAGTAAAAATGCATGAAATCAAAAATTCAGAAAAAGAAACTAATTTTGAAAACTGTGTAGCAGATGTAAATATACCAGTAGGTGAAGTATTCACATCACCAGTATTAAAAGGAACAAATGGATTACTTCATGTAGAAGAAGTATATTTAGGTGATTTAAAATATAAAAATTTAAGCTTAACATTTAAAGATGGATATGTAGAAAAATATAGTTGCACAAACTTTATAGATGAAGAAGAAAATAAAAAATATATTGAAGAGAATTTACTTTTCCCACATAAAACATTGCCATTGGGAGAATTTGCTATAGGAACAAATACTTTAGCATATGTAATATCTAAAAAGCATCAAATAGTTAATATATTACCGATTCTAATAGTAGAAAAAATGGGACCACACTTTGCAATAGGTGATACTTGCTTTAGTCAATGTGAAGATGTAAAAGTATATAACTCAGATAGAAAAGAAATAATAGCAAGAGATAATGAAAAATCTATATTAAGAAAAACTGATATAGAAAATGCATACACTAGTTGTCATACGGATATAACACTTCCATATGATGATATTGAGTTAATATCAGTAATAACTAAAGAAGGAAAAGCTATAGATATAATAAGAGATGGAAGATTTGTAGTAGAAGGAACAGAAGAATTAAATAGACCATTAGAAAATTAAATATAAATAAAAAAACTGGTTATTCCAGTTTTTTTATTTATTGTACTATAAAAATCACAATTAGAACCTAAAAATTTTTAAATTTATTGGAATAATTTATGAATTAAATTAATATATTTAAAATGATGAATAATGATTTAAGGATGGTTGATTGTGAATAAAAAAGTAACTTGTTTACTTATAGGTGCTATGGTTACAGGAATGTGCTTTGCACCTATAAATGCGTATGCTACTAATGATAGGGTTACTAGAATAGGTGGAACTGACAGATATGAAACATCTATTGAAATTGCTGAAAAATTTATAGAAGATGAAAAAATAGATGCGGTAATTCTTATAGAGGGAGATGATTATCCAGATTCATTAACTGGATCAATACTTTCTAAAAAATATAATGCCCCAATAATTTCACTTAGGTATTCTCCTAAAAATAGTGTAAAGCAGATAGAATTTATTAAAACGCACTTAAAAACTGATGGAACAATATATTTATTAGGTGGAGAAAAATTACTAACAAATAGTTATGTTGATGAATTTAACAAACTTGGGTATAAAAATATAGAGAGAATTAGTGGAAATGATAGATTTGAAACTAATAAAAAAATAGTAGAAAAAGCTGAGATAAAAGAAGGAACACCTGTTATAATAGCAAGTTCAGAGAAATTTGCAGATGCACTAAGTATGTCATCTATATCAGGAGCTAAGCAATATCCTATATTGTTAACAGACGAATATATTTTATCACCTAGTGCAATTGAACAAATAGGAAAAATAAAGCCTAAAAAAGTATTTATAGCTGGTGGTTTAGAAGCAATAAGTGACGAGATACAAAATGAAATCGACTATATGATAACAAATATAGAAGGAAGTGAAGTCATACGTTTAGCTGGCGAAGATAGATATGAAACATCTATGGAAGTGTTAAATTACTTTAAAGAAGAATTAAATGGTGAAAATATCTTTGTTACTGGTGGAAAAAGTTTTTCTAATGCACTACTAGGAGCTAGTTTGGCAGCAAAAACAGAATCACCAATACTTTTATCAGAATCACAAAGTATAGTCAATTCAAAACCACAATTAGATGATTATAAATCGGTTAATATATTAGGTGGAAAGTTTTCAGTAGAAGTTTTTACAGAGCAAAGATTAAACAATGAAAAGGAATTTTCATTTAAAGCAACATCATTCTACGAAGAAAATGGTAAAAAATACATGATTGGAACTTTTAATAAGTTAAGTAAAGATACTCAAGAAGTAGAGGAATATTGTAGCTTCTATAAGTTACAATCTCATGTAATATATACAGAAGATAGAGAACCATGGATTCCAGATTGCGGTCAGGATATACCAATGAGTACTCCTGTAAAAGTAGAAATTAGTGATAATGTAGAAATAAAAGTAATAGAGGATGAAAAAATAAGTCCTAATAATTTACTTGGAACTAATCCAATAACTTTTGATGAATTAAAAACTAGAACTAATTGGAGTGGACATCCACTATTCCAAGTTGAATTTGAAAATAATAAAATATCAAAAATAACACAAGACTATAGACCTTAAAATAAATTATTAAGAAAAGAGCCAGTACTTGAAATGCAAAGAAGCATATCAAGTACTGGCTCTTTTCTTATTTTGTTATGGGAATAAAATAAAAACAATTAAGGATTAAGAATTTAGAATGAAACTGGAGTTTAGATAGTTAAAAGAATATCTTTAACTAAATTAAAATTTTAGTTAAATACTAAAGAAGTAAATAAAATGAAAATTAAATACTTCTTTAATAAAAATATTAACAAAATAGTAAATATATACTATAAGTTTTAATTACATATCCTAGTAATTTTTTAGATTATGGCTTTATCATGCTAATTTATTAACAAAAATAAATTGTTAACAAAATTTGAACTGAAAAGGAATTTTGAAAATTATAAAGAATATTTTTATATAGGGTTATTAGTCATAAAATATAACATTTTAATTCAAAATGTGTGTTAAGTATATTTAGTAGGATAATATTTAAATATTCTTGTCAAATTTTGCATAATACATAATTCTGAAAAAGATAATAGCTATTATTCTTTATACAAAATATACTGAATCTTTTTAATATTGATTCGAATATGTCCTATATGTGGGGAAATTTTTACTAAAGGATATAATATTTAAATTTATTTATCATATACAGACTAAATTTTAAGGGGGTTATTTTATTATGATGGAAAATTTTAAAATAGAAGATGCAATGGTAATCAAATTAGATGACAAACTACCAGAAATGCCTAAATTTGTAGAAGGAATAAGAAGAGCTCCAGACAGAGGATTTGATTTAAACGAAGCAGATGCAAAACTTGCTGTTAAAAATGCTTTGAGATATATACCGGAGAAATACCATGAACAAATGGCTAAAGAATTCATGGAAGAGCTTGTTACAAGAGGAAGAATTTATGGATATAGATTCAGACCAGAAGGAAAACTTAGTGGTAAGCCTATAGATAACTATAAGGGTAAATGCTTACAAGGTAAGGCTTTCCAAGTAATGATAGATAATAACTTAGATTTTGATGTTGCATTATATCCATATGAACTTGTTACTTATGGAGAAACAGGACAAGTATGTCAAAACTGGATGCAATACAGATTAATAATGAAATACTTAGAAAACATCACAGAAGAACAAACATTAGTAGTAGAAAGTGGACATCCACTAGGATTATTCAGAAGTTCAAAAAAAGCACCAAGAGTTATAACAACTAATGGACTTATGATAGGTATGTTTGATAACGCTGATGATTTCCACAGAGCAACTCAATTAGGAGTAGCAAACTATGGACAAATGACAGCTGGTGGTTGGATGTATATAGGACCACAAGGAATAGTTCATGGAACATTTAACACATTACTAAATGCAGGAAGACTAAAATTAGGTGTTGCTGATGATGGAGATTTAAGAGGAAAAATATTCGTAACATCAGGACTTGGTGGAATGAGTGGAGCTCAGCCAAAAGCTATAGAAATAGCTAATGGTGTAGGCATAGTTGCAGAAGTAGACTATTCAAGAATACAAACAAGATTAGATCAAGGTTGGGTTGCAATGGCATCAGATAACCTTGAAGAAGTAATAAAAGTAGCTCAAGAAAAAGCTGCAAAAGAAGAAACTATATCAATTGCATATCATGGTAACATAGTTGACTTACTACAATACATGGTAGATAACAATGTAAAAATAGATTTATTATCAGACCAAACATCTTGTCATGCCCCATATGATGGAGGGTATGCTCCAGTAGGAATAAGCTTTGAAGAAAGAACTAGACTATTAAAAGAGGATAGAGAAAAATTCAAAGAATTAGTAGATGAAACTTTATTAAAACACTACGAATTAATAAAAATATTAGTAGATAGAGGAGTTTACTTCTTTGACTATGGTAACTCATTTATGAAAGCTGTATATGATGCAGGTGGAAAAGACATAGCTAAAAATGGAGTAGATGAAAAAGACGGATTCATATATCCATCATATGTTGAAGATATAATGGGACCAATGTTATTTGATTATGGATATGGACCATTTAGATGGGTATGCTTAAGTGGTAAAGAAGAAGACTTAATAAAAACAGACCATAAAGCAATGGAATGTATAGATCCAAATAGAAGAGGACAAGACAGAGATAACTACATCTGGATAAGAGATGCAGAAAAGAATAAATTAGTAGTTGGAACTCAAGCAAGAATACTATACCAAGATGCTGGTGGAAGAATGAAAATTGCACTAGAATTCAACAAAATGGTAAGAGAAGGACTAGTAGGTCCAATAATGCTTGGACGTGATCACCATGACGTAAGTGGAACTGATTCTCCATTTAGAGAAACATCAAATATAAAAGATGGAAGTAATATAATGGCAGATATGGCAGTTCAATGTTTTGCAGGAAATGCAGCAAGAGGAATGAGCTTAATAGCACTTCATAACGGTGGTGGTGTAGGAATTGGTAAATCTATAAATGGTGGATTTGGACTTGTTCTTGATGGAAGTGAAGAAGTAGATGTAATAATAAAATCAGCTATGGCATGGGATGTAATGGGTGGCGTAGCAAGAAGAGCATGGGCAAGAAATGAACACTCAATAGAAACATCAATGGAATACAACCAAGACAACAAAGAAACTGACCATATAACAATACCATATATAGCAGATGAAGACTTAGTAACAAAAGTAGTAAAAGAAGCTTTAAAAAAATAAACAAAGCTTTAAAATAAATTCTCACTATGAAAAAACTGGCTATTAGCCAGTTTTTTTATAATTTAAAGAAGTAAATTACAAGTTTAAATTATAAAACTAAGAAAAGTTAAAATTAAGTTTTGCAGCCGTAATAAATTATGCAATTGACAATGGACAATTGACATTTGACAATGATGGAGGAAACTGGACTACCAGTTTCTTTTGAATTAAAAGGAGTAAAATCTAAGTTTGAGAAATAAAACAAACTAAAGATATATTCAAAATATACAGCCGTAACAAATGGGACAGGCGCGAATGGTGTATACCCATAAAATAGAGGGTAACTCTTTAGATTTGGTTACCATAAATAAAAAAAGGTTAGCCAGTCCCCTAAAATAGTTAAAAGTTCAGGAGGAAAGTGACAACCACTTTCTTTTAAATTGTTGGGGACTGGCTTTGAATTTTTAGATATAAGTATAAATTTAGGAGAGCATCAGATGTTAGCGAAGAAAATAAACTTACCGTGCCTGTCCCATTTGTGATGGAGGTAGAATTTTGAGTGATTGCATACTTAGGAGTTTTACTTTTGTAGATTCAAAAATACTTATATAAATAGCTTTCAAAATTAAAGATACACAACAAAATAAAGTTAGATTTATGGTTCACATCCGTAACAAGAAGGACAGGCGTACCAAAGTATATTTTCCATAAGTTATTTTTACGGTGAAATCATAAGATTATCAATAAAACTTAAAGCAATCAAAGCCGGTCCTAAAAAAATACGTTGAGAATTATTAGGAATGAAGTGACTAATAATAACCACAACTATTAACTATTCACTGTTAACTCCTAACTGACAAAGTCCCCCAACTATTCACTCTTAACTAGCAAAGCGTTACAACTCTTAACTAAAAAAGTTACATCAACAAATGTGACAATCTTCTAAAAATCCTATCTTTTCTTCTAAGTAAAGTTCTATAGTTTACTCCTTTAATTTTAGCAAGGTCTTTTATTGTTGCTTGTTCTGTTACATAACAATAATATATCAAATCTCTATCATCTTTAGGTAAATCATTTATCAAGTCGACAAGCTGTTTACCTCTACATTTATTTAAAAAATTCTCTTCTAAATCAAAAGAATCGATAACAGTATCAACTAAAGTTACACCTTCACCAATGGGTGAAGATAAACTGCTTACAGAATTATTTTCAGCTTCCTTTTTTATTAGGGCATTAAAATTTAGTTTAATAGCTCGCATAGTATAGTTTAGGAAAGCCCCTTGACATGGAGTGAAAAATTTAATACATTTAAGCACACTTTCATACCCAACCATGATTAAATCCTCAAGTTCATAACCTTTTATAAAAACACCTTTAGCTAAAGTTACAATATAGGGTTTAAATCCTAATATTAGTGTTTTCTTTGCTTTTTCATCACCTTGTTGAGCAGATTCTAATAGCTTGTCCAATAATTCTTTATTTTTTAATATTTCTATACTTTTGTGATATTTTGAAGAACCATTGTTTTCATTAGCTGCTTCCCTAAACGCCTCCTTAGTTAGTAAATCTTTATCATTTTTACTCATAATGAAATACCTCCAAGAATTTATTTTAGTTGACTAACTAATAAATTAGAAACTTATAAAAGTTATTGTCAAATAAACCTTTATTGTGTTTCTTTATGTATACCTTATCACAACATAATCTAATACTTAATAAATAATTAATTAAAAAAGTGTAAATGGAAATTATTACACAATTATAAAGAACAATTAAAGAAAAATAGAAACTTTAATATAAAAAGATATATATTTTTAAAATACTATATAAAGATAAATTAAATTAAAAATAAATTTTGATTCTATAAAATATTAAATATAGAAATAAAAATTAAATCAATAAATAGATTAAAATTGAATAAATGGAATAATAATGTAAACTTATAGCATTTATACAGTTGACTTTTATATAGCTGCTAAAATATAATGTTTTTTGTCGTGAAAAGATTAAATATGACTAAAAAATGAGATTAAGAAAATACTGTAAAACAATACTTATGAATGATTAATAAATAAGTTTTGAACAATATAAATAAATCATTAAAAAAGTTGTAAAACTTAAAATAAAATACAAACAAATGGATAAAAATGTATTAAAAAGGGGGCAAAGAAATGAGTAAAAATATGTTATCACCACTAGAAGTAACAGAATATGTTGAAGAAGTAGGGGTAAAAAAGGCTAAGAATAAATCAATACAAACTTTATTCTTAGGAATTTTAGCAGGTGCTTATATAGCATTAGGTGCTTTTGGTTCAGCAGTAGCTTCACATAGCGTTACTAATTTTGGGTTACAAAAGACTGTAGCAGGATTAGTTTTCCCAGTTGGATTATTACTAGTTTTAATTTGTGGTGCGGAATTATTTACAGGAAATTGTTTATTATCAGTTGCAGTAGCTCAAAAAAGAATATCAATAAAGGATATGGCTAAAAATTTACTTATAGTTTTTATAGGTAACTTTATAGGAACAGTATTAATAGCACTTCTTGTTTATGGAGCAGGATTATTAGATTTTAATTCAGGGGCAGTTGGAGGATATGCAATAAAGGTTGCCACAGGTAAAGTTAATCTTACAATAACTCAAGCTCTATTTAGTGGAATACTATGTAACATAATAGTTTGCTTAGCAGTTTGGGGTTCTTATACAGCAAAAGATATTTCAGGAAAAGTATTAATGGGATTCATTCCTATATTTGTATTTATAATATCTGGTTTTGAACACTGTGTTGCCAATATGTATTATTTAACAATAGGTTTATTAGCAAAAGGTAACCCAGTGTATGTAGAAGCTTCACATCAAACAGCAGAAAAGTTAGCGAACTTAAATGTAATGGGAGTAATTCATAACTTAATACCAGTAACAATAGGAAATATAATTGGTGGTTCTATTTTAATAGGACTAACATATTGGTTTATATATAAGAAATCTGAAAAAAATAAAGAAATAGTAAAAGAAAATAAAGTAGCATAAAAAACTGGCTAATGCCAGTTTTTTTCTTTAAATTTTTTTAGTTCTGTATCTATTTTGTAACAATACTGATATGTATATGAATTATAATTAATATAATGGGAATATAGATATAAAAATGTAAAAAAATTCAAAGGTGCACATATGTAAAAAAGTTCAAAAAATATTAACATAAATTTCCTTAAAAAAATTGTAAAAAATGTTTTTTTCTTTATTGAATGTACAATACTAAAGGAGTATAATTATCTAGGTTATTCTCGTAATTTGGTAATTTACATATAGTATGAATAAGTTTTCATATGCCTAAAATAATTACATATTAGAGACAGTAATCTTTAATAAAAAATTATTTTTAAAATCGTTTGTTCGGGGGTTGGAAGTGAGAATGAATATTGGAAAAGGACTTAGAAAAAGAATATTTTCAAAAGTTACATTGCTATTAATAGTGATGATAACATTGCTTTTAGTTGGGTGTAATAGTGCAAACGTAAGCCTTTCCGATAAAAAGTACTTGAAAGCAGTATTTGAAAGGCAAAATAAGATTTACTATTATGATGAAAAGAAACAAGAGATAAAAGAATTAGGTGAAAGTGGTACACTTAAAGAATTATTATCAGTAAGCCCCAATAATGAAAAAATTGTTTATCAAATTAAAACAGACGATACTTCCAATAAACAGCCAGAAATTGTTGTAGAGAACTTAAAAAATGGAAAAATAGAAAAACTGCCAATAAACAATGAAGAATTTAAAATCATAACTGACATAAAGTGGATAAATGATGAAAGAATATTAATAAAATCACATATAAATCCGTCAGTACTTGCTTATGGCGTTTATGATGTAAATACGAAAAAAGAAGTAAATTTTGCAAAAGGAAACTCGCTAAACACATATAATGATGGAGATAAACTGTTATATACTAAAGAAGTTAAAGATACAGAAGGAACTAAATCATATATATACATAAATGATAAACTTGTTTATGAATTAGAGAATGAAGATGAGCAAATACAAGAAACAGTTCTTTCAGAAGATTTTTCTAAACTTGCATTTAAAACATTTAAATTTGATATAACAACAGGGGAAGTAACAGATACTATTTACTTGGCTGATTTTGATAAAGAATATAAATTATCAAATATAAAATCAACTACAGTACCACAAGTTATAGTAGGTTCATTAATGTTAGATAAAAATCAATTATATCTATCAAACCATGATGTAACTTATAAAGTAGAAAATGATTTATTCACTGAAACAGATCTAAAAAAACTAGAACTAAATACAGAAAAACCAAAAGAAGAACAATTAGCAAAATTTAAAGAAATTTTAGCAAAACAATTTCCAAAGGAATTTGTTGCTGATTATTTAGAATTAGAAGAATTACAAATATATAATATAAAATTTTTCTAAAATAAAATAAAAGAAGATAAAAGATAATTCTAAAAATTATCTTTATAAAAACTGGCATTAGCCAGTTTTTTTATTTGAAACAAAAACTGTTAACTGTTAACTTTTAACTAGAAAAGTCCCATTTGTGATGGAGGTAACACTAGGAGTAATTGCTTGTTTAAGTTTTTAGATAAAACTATTTACATTAAACATAAATTTTATATTTTCAAAATAATCCACAAAAATAAAACAATTTTTCGGATTATCAACAAAAAGCACATAAAACAAAAGCAAATTGGGGATAAAATTTCAAAAAATACAAATTGAGTGAAAAGTTATTAAATAACATGTGGATAGTTTTAAGTGGATTTTTAGAAATCCACAATAAACAATTAAAAAAATTCACAATGGACAAAGGACAATCAACAAAATTGGAGTTTAGATAGTTAAGAGTTAAAAGTTCAGGAGGAAACTGGACTGCCAGTTTCTTTTGAATTAGAAGGAGTAAAATCTAAGTTAAAGATATAAAACAAACTAAAGTTATATTCAAAATGTAGAGCCGTAACAAATGGGACAGGCACGACTAATGTAGTTCCATAAAATAAATAGTAGCTCTTATAATTTATTAGTTATATAAATAAAAAAATTAGCCAGTCCCTTAGTTAGTTAAGAGTTAAGAATTAATAGTTAAGAGTTGAGGATGAAACTGGAGTGCCAGTTTCTTTGAACTATAGGGATTAAATTCTAGGTTCGAGAGATTAAACTAAACAAAAGCTATATTCAAAGTTTACAGCCGTAACAAGAAGGACAGGTTCATTTAGTGTATTACCATAAAAAACTCTAGTACTCAATAAAACAGGCTAGATAAAAACAAATTACCGAGCAAAGAACCAGTACTTGAGCTGCAAAGCGGCGTACCTGTTAGGTACTGGTTCTTTGCTTATCTTGTTATGGGAATAGAGTATTTGTGGAATTTAGAGTTTAAACGAAGAAAATATCCACAAATGAACCTGTCCCACTTGTTATGGAATAAAAACTTAGAGATATTGCTTGTTTATGTGTGTTGCTAAAACTGGTTATGGGGACCGATTTCGAGCAGTATTGGAGAAAAACTAAAATCAACAAAAGCATCTATCCCAAAGTATAGCAAAGTAGCCAATTACGCGTCTGTCCCTCTTGTGATGGAGACAAAACTTTGGGTGATTAGATATTTAGTTGAGGTAGAGGATTTAAAAAATTGATAATGGACTGCCAGTTTCTTTAATTTTAAGGGAGTAAAATTGAGTTTTAGAGACAAAACAAACTAAAACTATATTCAAAGTTCACAGCCGTAACAAATGGGACAGGCACGACTAATGTAGTTCCATAAAATAAATAGTAGCTCTTATAATTTATTAGTTATATAAATAAAAAAGTTAGCCAGTCCCTTAGTTAGTTAAGAGTTAAGAATTAATAGTTAAGAGTTGAGGATGAAACTGGAGTGCCAGTTTCTTTGAACTATAGGGATTAAATTCTAGGTTCGAGAGATTAAACTAAACAAAAGCTATATTCAAAGTTTACAGCCGTAACAAGAAGGACAGGTTCATTTAGTGTATTACCATAAAAAAACTCTAGTACTCAATAAAAAGGCTAGATAAAATAAATTACTGAGCAAAGAACCAGTACTTGAGCTGCAAAGCGGCGTACCTGTTAGGTACTGGTTCTTTGCTTATCTTGTTATGGGGATAGAGTATTTGTGGAATCTAGAGTTTAAACGAAGAAAATATCCACAAATGAACCTGTCCCACTTGTTATGGAATAAAAACTTAAAGATATTACTTGTTTATGTGTGTTGCTAAAACTGAATAATGGGGACCGACTTCGAGCAGTATTGGAGAAAAACTAAAATCAACAAAAGCATCTATACCAAAGTATATCAAAGTAGCCAATTACGCGTCTGTCCCTCTTGTGATGGAGGCAGAACTTTGGGTGGTTAGATATTTAGCTGAGGTAGATAATTTAAAAAATTGACAATGGGCAAAGGACAATTGATAATGATGGAGGAAATTGGGCTACCAGTTTCTTTTGAATTTAAGAGAGTAAAATCTGAGTTTAGGATATAAAACTAACTAAAACTATATTCAAAGTTTACAGCCGTAACAAGAAGGACAGGTTCATTTAGTGTATTACCATAAAAAACTCTAGTACTCAATAAAACAGGCTAGATAAAAATAAATTACCGAGCAAAGAACCAGTACTTGAGCTGCAAAGCGGCGTACCTGTTAGGTACTGGTTCTTTGCTTATCTTGTTATGGGAATAGAGTATTTGTGGAATCTAGAGTTTAAACGAAGAAAATATCCACAAATGAACCTGTCCCACTTGTTATGGAATAAAAACTTAAAGATATTACTTGTTTATGTGTGTTGCTAAAACTGAATAATGGGGACCGACTTCGAGCAGTATTGGAGAAAAACTAAAATCAACAAAAGCATCTATCCCAAAGTATAGCAAAGTAGCCAATTACTCGTCTGTCCCTCTTGTGATGGAGACAGAACTTTGGGTGATTAGATATTTAGCTGAGGTAGATGATTTAAAAAATTGACAATGGGCAAAGGACAATTGACAATGATGGGTGAAACTGGACTACCAGTTTCTTTTGAATTTAAGAGAGTAAAATCTGAGTTTAGGATATAAAACTAACTAAAACTATATTCAAAAGTTACAGCCGTAACAAGAAGGACAGGCGTACCAAAGTGAAATTTCCATAAGTTATTTTCAAAGTGAAATCGAAAGGTTATCAATAAAATCCAAATTAATCAAAGCCGGTCCTAAAAAAGTACGTTTAGTATTAATAGGAGCATAGCGAGTAGTAATAACCACAACTCTTAACTATTCACTCTTAACTTTTAACTAGAAAAGTCCCATTTGTTATGGAATAAAGATTTATAATTATTCATTACTTAGATTTTTAAATAACTTCTTAAAAATTAAAAATGATGGTTGAAATTGAACTTCAATTTCTTTAAAATTTAATAGATTTTCTTCAATTGATAGAAATAAGAAATATGTCGAATAATGTCTTGCAAAAACGAGTAAATTGTCGAAATATATTAAAATATTAAAAAATAATTAAAAAACAATAATTAAATTTAAAATATTTTGTAAACATCATTGACAATAGATAAAAATTCTGCAAAAATACAAAATATACAAAAAAATAGATAAATTTTCGTATAAATATAAATTTTTATAAATAAATATTTATATGAAAAAAATTCTAAATATTAGAAAAAAAGAATTACAAATCATAAAAAACTTCCATCAGGCTATGGTATGGTTAATTAATTCTTAGGCATAACTATTAGAGTATAACTATATATTGTGTTAAAAATTTAAAATTCTAGGATATTGTTGTAAAGATTATTCAACATGAAAAATCATAAGGCTATATTCTATGTAATGCCAAGAATATTATATAAAATAACAGAAAAGGGGAGTAAAGAGAATGAAAAAAAGTTCAAGAGTAGTTTCAACTTTATTACTTGGTGCTACAGTTGCATCTGCAAGCACAGGAGTATTCGCAGTTGAATCAAACAAAGTAATTCAAGAAAAATTAGCTGGAGAAACTAGATTTGAGACAGCAGTTCAAGTTAGTGAGAAATTTGGAGAGGCAGAAACAGTAGTTTTAGTTAACTACACTGGAATAGCTGACGCATTAGCAGCAACACCACTTGCTAAAATGAAAAATGCTCCAATATTGTTAACAGAAGCAGGAAGTTTAACAAAAGCTACAGCTGACCAAATAGAAAAATTAAAAGCTAAAAATATAATAATCATTGGAGGAACTACAGCAGTTTCAGAAAATGTAGAAAAGCAATTAAAAGAATCAGGAAAAACAGTTGAAAGAATAGCAGGAGAAGATAGATATACTACAGCAGTAGAAGTTGCTAAAAATATGGGTGATGTTGAAAAAGTTGCTGTTGTTAATGGAATAAATGGTTTAGCTGATGCACTATCAATAGCAGCACCAGCAGCAAAAGAGGATATGGCTATAATTTTATCTAATGGACAAAATGTAGAAGAAGGAAAAGAAATTGTAGACAAAGCAAAAACAAAATATGCTGTAGGTGGACAAACTGTTCTTTCAGATGAACTAGTTAATAAAATTGGTGCAGAAAGAATAGCAGGAGACAATAGAAACGAAACTAATGCAGAAGTTTTAAATAAGTTTTATAGTGAAACTGAGTTAGATAAAGTATATGTTGCTAAAGACGGTGTAGGAAGTGCAAATCACACTAGTTCATTAGTTGATGCACTAGCAGCAGGTCCGTTAGCAGGCAAAGAAGCAGCACCTGTAATGTTAGTTGGTTCTGAATTAGCTAATAGTCAAGAAGCATACTTAAAATTAAGAACAGCTCAAACATTAGTAGAAGTAGGTAATGGAATAAATCAAAACTCAGTACAGGCTATAATAAAAGCTCTAGAAGTTAAAGATGTAGAAGAAGAAGCAAAAATAGTATCTGCAAAAATTATAAATGCTGGACAGATTCAAGTAAACTTTAATAAAAATGTGGATAAAGATTCAGCTGAAACAATAGACAAATATACTTTGAAAGGCAGTGAAGACGGAAATCTAGTAGTTAAATCAGCTAAAGTTAAAAATGATGGAAAAGCTGTTATACTTACTTTAGATGAAGGTAAAACTTATAAAAATCAACAAAATATTGATATAAAAGTTGAAAATATTTTAGCTGCTGATAAAGTAGAAAAGTTCCCTAAATTTGAAACAACAGAAAGACTACTTGATACAGAAGTACCAGTAATAAAGGAAGTTAAACAAGTAGGACCAAGACAATTTGATTTAGTATTTAACGAGCCAGTTAAAGAAGGAGCTAAATTCGATATACAAATAAAACAAGGAAACAATGTATACACAGTAGCAAATAAAGAATTTAATTATGCTGAAAACACTGTAACAATAAATACAGGAGTAGACTTAGCAGATGGAGCTTATAATTTACAAGTAGGTGAGGGATCCTTCGTAGATTTTGTAGGACTAAAATCAGATGCTATGGAAAAAGAATTAACAGTTAAAAAAGATACTTCTGAAGTAGTTATGAGTGAAGCAACTTCAATTGGAAACGTAGCAACTATAAACTTCAATAAAAAAGTTAAAAACTTTACAAATGCTAATGTAAAATATTACTTAGATTATGTAAATGAAGCTAATGAATTTGTTGGACAGGTTCAAACAGCAGAGGGAACAACTGATAAAATAGATGTTAAATTTAATAAATTAATAACTCCAGGAAAGCATAAAGTTATTGTAAAATATGCAGATGAAAATGAAGTTAAAATAGAAGACTTATGGGGAAATAAATTAGCATCTGGAGAAATAGCATTTGAAGTTGAAAATGATACTACAGCGCCAACAGTATCAAAAGTTGAATACAAAGATAGTAATAAAATAGAAGTTGACTTTAGTAAAAATGTTAAAGGTGCAGACGATACAAGTGCTTATGAACTTAAAAACTCTAAAGGTGAAAAAATAGCTATATCAAATGTTAAGTATGATGCAAGTGCATATAAGGCAACTTTAACAGTTGGAAAAATTGAAGGAGTTCACAATTTAGTAGTAAAAGGTGACAAAATCACAGATACAACAATAAATGAAAATAAATTAGCAGAAGCTTCATTTGAAATAGTAGCTCCAGATAAAACTCCAGCAACAATTAAAAAAGCTGTAATCGGTGGAGAAAATCAAAATAAAATGACTATAGAATATAGTGAAGCTATGAAAACTAGTGGATCAGGTTCAATACTTGATAAGTCATTATATGAAGTTAAAATTGGAGGACAGTGGATTAACTTAAATACAATAGATGATGCTAAAATCGAATTAATAGGTTCAGATTCATCTAAAGTTAAAGTAACATTACCAGAAGAAAAACAATTAGATGCTACAACACCAGTAAGAGTAGGACCAGTTCAAGACTTAGCTGGAAACACTGCACCAATAGGTGAAACAGTAACAATAGAAGCTGTGGAAAAAGATGCAGTAACTATAGAAGATGAAGCTAATGTAGTAGATAAAAATAAATTAGAAATAATCACAGAAGCAACTATAAAAGATGTTTCTAAAATAAAAGTTACAAAAGATGACGATACACAATTAAATATAGCAAGCTATGATGTATCTAAAACTGACGAAGGAAAAACAAAATTAACTTTAACATTTACTAAGGTTGATAATAATGATAACTTTACAACTAATCCATCAGGAAACATAAAAGTTAAATTTGAGGACGGAGCAGCTATTACAGAGCTTGGAACAAGCAAAGGATTTGATGACTTTAAAGCATTAGCTTTAGTTGATAAAATATCTCCAGAGTATGTAAAAGATTCTGCAAAAGCTATTAAAAATGCTGAAGGAAAATTAGAAACAGTAGAATTATCATTCTCTGAAAAATTAAAAGGCGTAAATGAATTCTCTTTTGAAGTAGAAGGGTTCAAAGTAAAAGAAGCTGCATGTGATGAAAATGGAAAAGTTATATTAACTTTAGACACTAAATCACAAGAAGAAGCAACTAATTTAGATAAAGTTGTTGTAAAACAAGTTGCTAAAATAACTGATGCTAATGATAATGAAATAAAAGGATTTACAGCAGAAGCAAAAGTTGAAGCAAAAACTGAAGAAGCAGTAGTAACTACAGTAGAAGTTGCTGGACAAAGTAACATAACAATTCCAGGAGCAGATAATGTATCAGAAACATATATTGCTACAGTAAAAGATCAAAATGGAGCAGCAATGACTGGACAAAATGTAGTATGGTCAGTAACTTCAGCTACTGGAGTAACAATTAATCCATCAACAGGAGAATTAACTGTAGATAATACAGCTATAGCTGGAACAGTAACAGTAACAGCTACAGTAGGAACAGTTACAGGAACAATCACAGTGACTTTAGCATAAAAACATATAAACTTACCATAAATTTATCATAATTAAAGTTAACACAATATCCTATTAGGTTTTACTCCCTAAAGGGTAGTTATTAAATATAATAAATAAAAAAGAAACCCAATGATTAAAAATCATTGGGTTTCTTTATGCTGGAAATAATTATGAAAGAAATTGGAGGTTGATTAGTTAATAGTTAAAAATTGAAGGTGAAACTGGAGTTTAGTTAGTTAAAAGTTAAGAGTTAATAGTTAAGAGTTCAGGATGAAAGTGGTAACCACTTTCTTTTAAATCTAATCATATAATTTGCTTTGCAAATTTATATAAAAAAGTACGTTTAGCATTACTATGAACGAAGTGATTAGTAATAACCATAACTGCTAACTATTCACTATTAACTTTTAACTAAAAAAGTCACATTTGTTATGGAGCCAACACTAGGGGCAATTGCTTGTTTAGAAATTTTACTAAAACCCAAATAGGGGTACTGGTTCTTTACTTATCTTATTATGGGAATAGAGTATTTGTGGAATCTAGAGTTTAAACGAAGAAAATAGACACAAATGAACCTGTCCCTCTTGTGATGGCGTAAAAGTTTTGGATAATCACTTGCTTAGGTTTTTAGATGTCTTCTTAGAAATTAAAAATGATGGTTGAAACTGAACTTCAATTTCTTTGAACTTCAATAGATTTTCTTCAATTAATAGAAATAAGAAATATGTCGAATAATGACTTGCAAAAACAAATATATTGTCGAATAATAATACAAAAAGGAATAATTTGAAGAAAATAATAATTAAATTAAAATTAAATCAAAAATAATACGAAAAATCGTTGACAATGAAAAAAAAATCTGTGAAAATACAAAATATAGGAATGGTTAGCTATAAAATTTAGTTATAAAAGTAAAATTTTATAACTAATCCAATACGCAAAATAATATTCTAAATATTAAAACTTTGGAATAAAAAAATAAGTAAGTTTCATAATTTCAAATTTAGCTAACATAATTTCTAGGTATCAATATAGAACATAGCTAGATAAATCATGTTTAGGGAGAATTAAATTCTAGGATATTGTGTTAACGAATAAGTGTGAAGACTCTAGCCCTATGTTCTATATAATGCCAAGAGCATTATATAGAATAGTAGAAAAGGAAGTGAGCCTAGTGAAAAAAAGTTCAAGAGTTATCTCAACATTTTTAATAGGTGCTAGCTTAACAAGTATAAATGCTAACGTATTTGCACTTGAATCAAATAAAATTGTAAGAGAAAAATTAGCAGGAATAGATAGATTTGAGACAGCAGTTCAAATTAGTGAAAAATTTGGGAGTGCTGATACTGTCGTTTTAGTTAATTACACAGCTATAGCTGACGCATTAGCAGCAACACCCCTTGCTAAAATGAAAGATGCTCCAATACTATTAACGGAAGCAGGAAGTTTAACAAAGGCTACAGCTGACCAAATAAAAAAATTAAATGCTAAGAATGTAATAATCGTTGGAGGAACTACAGTAGTTTCTGAAAACGTAGTAAAAGAATTAAATGTTATGGGAAAAACAGTTAAAAGGATATCAGGAACTGATAGATATACTACAGCTGAGGAAGTTGCAAAGAATATGGGCAACATTCAAACCGTTGCTGTTGTTAATGGAATGAATGGTCTAGCAGATGCACTATCAGTAGCAGCACCAGCAGCAAAAGAAAACATGGCTATAATTTTAACTGATGGACAAACTATAGAAGCAGGAAAAGAATTTATAGATAACGCTTCAACAAAATATATAATCGGTGGAGAAACTGTTGTTTCTGAAAATTTGAAAAATCAAATAGACGGTGAAAGAATAGCAGGATTAAATAGAAATGAAACTAATGCAGAAGTATTAGAAAAATTTTATAACCAAAGTGAATTAGAAAAGATATATGTTGCTAAAGACGGTGTAGGAAGTGAAAATCACACTAGTTCATTAGTTGATGCATTAGCAGCAGGTCCACTAGCAGGTAAAGAAGCAGCCCCTGTAATGTTAGTTGGTTCTGAGTTAGATAATGGACAAGAAGCTTATTTAAAGGAAAGAACAGCTGAAAAATTAATAGAAGTAGGAAATGGAATTAATCAAAATGCTGTTGAAGATATAATAAAAGCTTTAGAAGTTAATGATATAGAAGAAGCTAAGATATTATCTGCAAAGGTTTTAAATGGTGGACAAGTTCAACTAAAATTTAATAAGAATGTAGATAAAGATTCAGCAGAATCTATAGATAGATATACTTTAAAAGGTAGTGAAAATGGAGAACTAACAATAAAATCAGCTAAAGTTAAAGAAGATAAAAAAACAGTTATACTAACTTTAGATGAGAAAAAGTATTATAAGAATCAACAAAATGTTGATATAAAGGTACAAAACGTACTAACAGAAGATAAATCTGAAAGATTTCCTAAATTTGAGGCTACGAAAAAATTACTAGATACAGAAGTACCGGTAATAAAAGAAATTAAACAAGTAGGGCCAAGACAGTTTGATGTTATATTTAACGAACCAGTTAAAGAAGGTTCTAAATTTGATATAGAAATAAAAAAGGGTAGTAACATATACACAGTAGCTAATAAAAAGTTTAACTATGAAGATTGCACTGTAACTATAAGTACAGGAGTAGATTTAGAGGATGGAGTTTATAACCTAGAAATAGGGGAAGGATCTTTTGTAGATTTTGTAGGATTAAAATCCGATACTATGGAAAAAGAGTTAATAGTGGAAAAAGATACTTCACCAGTAATAATCAGTGAAGCTAAAGCAAATATGTATACTGGGAAAGTAAAATTCAATAAAAAGGTTAAAAACTTTACAGATCCTAATGTGAAATATTATTTAGACTATGTAAATGAAGCTAATGATTTTACTGGTGAAATAGAAACAGCAGAAGGCGTAGCAGATGTAATAGACATTAAATTTAATAAAATAATAACACCAGGAAAACATAAAATCATTATTAAATACCAATATGATAATGAAACTAAAATAGAAGACTTATGGGGTAACAAATTATCAGCTGGAGAAATAGAGTTTGAAGTTGAAAATGATACTACAGCTCCAAAAGTATGGGAAGTTGAATATAAAGATACTGATAAAATACATATTACATTTAGTAAAGATGTAAAAGGTGCTAATGATAAAAATGCCTATGAGTTAAAAAACTCTAAAGGTGAAAAAATAAATATATTAGATGCATCATATGATGATACTCAGTGTAAAGCAACTTTAACTGTTGGAAAAATCGAAGGAGATTACACTCTATTAATAAAAGGTAACAAAATTACAGATACCACTGTAAATGAAAATAAACTTTCAGAATGTACCTTTAAAATATCAGCTCCAGATAAAACTCCAGCAATAATTAATAAAGTTATACTTGGTGGAGAAAACCAAAACAAAATGATAATAGAATATAGTGAAGCTATGAAAACTAGTGGCTATGGTTCAATACTCGATAAATCATTGTATGAAGTACAAATAGGAAATAAATGGGTTAACTTAAATACCATAGAAAATGCAAAAATAGAGCTTATGTCAAAGGATAACTCTAAAATAAAAATAACATTACCAGAAGAAAAACAGTTAGACGCTACAACGCCACTAAGAGTAGGACCAGTTCAAGATTTAGCTGGAAACACTGCACCAATAGGTGAAACAGTGACAATAGATACAATAAAACAAGATGCAGTAACTATAGAAGATAGAACTAATGTAATAGATAGAAATAAAATAGAAATAGTTACAGAATCAACTATAAAAGACGTTTCTAAAATAAAAGTCAGAAAAGATGATAATAAAGATTTAAACATAGCAAGCTACGATATAACTAAAAATGATGATGGAAAAACAAAACTAACCTTAACATTTGCTAAAGTGGATAACAACGACAACTTTACAACTAACCCATCTGGAAACATAGAAATTAAATTTGAAGACGGGGCAGCTGTAACTGAACTTGGAACCAACAAAGGTTTTGAGGATTATAAAAAAGTAGCAGTAATAGATAAAGTTGTACCACAATATGAAAAAGATACAGCAAAAGCTATAAAAAATGAAGAAGGTAAACTAGAAAAAGTAGAATTCGCATTATCAGAAGCTGTAAAAGGTGTAAATGAATTTGCATTTGAAGTAGATGGTTATAAAGTAAAAGCAGCTAACTGTGATGAAAATGGAAAAGTTACACTAACTTTAGATGTTAACTCACAACAAGAAGAAACTAACATAGATAAAGTTGTGATAAAACAAGTTGGAAAAATAACAGATAACAATGACAATGAATTGAAAAACTTCACAGTAGAAGCAAAAGTAATAAAAAAAGCAATAGAATATATAACTAACCCAGAAAACATAATAGGTAAAAAAGCAGAAATAAAACTGCCATCAGAAGTAGAAGTAACATACAACGATGGAACCATTGGAAAAGTAGATGTAGCATGGGATAAAACAATAGATGAACTATTAAGTGGAGAAAACACACTAACTGGAACAATAAAAAACACAAGCAAACAAGCTAAACTAAAAGTTACCATAACCGATAAAAACTAAAGTAACTAATTCACATAAACTAAATAATATTAAAACGCAAGAACCAGTACTTGATTACATATCAGGGACTGGTTTTTTCGTTTTAGAAGTTTCATTAGAGCTAAGTGAGGATTGGCATATATAATTGACAAAGGACAATTGGGTTAGAAATTGACAATGGACAAAGGACAATTGACAATGTTGGTTGAAACTGGACTACCAGTTTCTTTTGAATTAGAAGGAGTAAATTCTAGGTTCGAGAGATTAAACTAAACAAAAGCTAAAATCCAGTTTTACAGCCGTAACAAGAAGGATAGGTTCATTTAGTTGTACCACCATAAAAAACTTTAGTACTCAATAAAACAGGCTAGATAAAAATAAATTACCGAGCAAAGAACCAGTACTTGAGCTGCAAAGCAGCGTACCTGTTAGGTACTGGTTCTTTACTTATCTTGTTATAGGAATACAGTAATTGTGGAATCTAGAGTTTAAACGAAAAAAGTAGCTACAAATGAACCTGTCCCACTTGTGATGGAGCTAATACTGTAAGGATTTGATTGTTTAGGTGTATTGCTAAAATTGGTGATGGGGACCGACTTTGAGTAGTATTGGAAAAAAACTAAAATCAACAAAAGCATCTATACCAAAGAATAGCAAAGTAGCCAATTACGCGTCTGTCCCTCTTGTGATGGAGGTAGAACTTGGAGGACGTGATTGGTTAGTTGAGGTAGATAGTTTGAAAAATTGACAAAGGACAAAGGACAATTGACAATGATGGAGGAAACTGGATTACCAGTTTCTTTTGAATTTAAGGGAGTAAAATCTGAGTTTGAGAAATAAATCTAATAAAAGCTGTATTCAAGGTTCACAGCCGTAACAAGAAGGACAGGCGTACCAAAGTGAATTTTCCATGAGTAATTTTTTCAGTGAAATCGAAAGATTATCAATAAAACCTAAATTAATCAAAGCCGGTCCTAAAAAAGTACGTTGAGAATTACTAGGAGCAAAGCGAGTAGTAATAACCAAAACTATTCACTCTTAACTATTCACTCTTAACTGAAAATATGTAATATTTTCAAAATGTACAGCCGTAACAAGAAGGACAGGTTCATTTAGTTGTACCACCATAAAAAATCTAGTACTCAATAAAAAGGCTAGATAAAAATAAATTACCGAGCAAAGAACCAGTACTTTAAAAAAGTATTGGATAATTATGTAACACTTCTATTGCTATTTGCATACTATGTATTTTGTTTAGGGGATTTATTAAGTTTCAATTAATAATGTGATATTTCTGTTTAATTTTTTAATTTCATAGTTAAAAAATAGAGAAATGAAATGTTTGCAAAATTTTAAATATTTTAATAAAGAGTTAACTTGTCGAAATGTAAGGTAAATAAATGCAAAAACCTATTTATTTTAAAAGTTAATTTTAACTAAATTTAATAAAAAAAATAAATCAAAAAAAACTTTCAAAAACATGAAAAAAACTTAAAAAAACAGTGGTAAGGCTCTTAAAATATACAACAACTAAATGTATAATAAGAGAACAGATGGACAAGTTTTTTTATAGAATATTTTTAAGCATAAAAAATTATTACAAATATATTTATTAATATTAAAAAATAGATATAGATACATAATAAAAAAACCATCATTAAATTTGATATACGTATAAAGATAACATTATAAATTATTTACAAAATAAAATGTATTAATAATGTATTAATTAAGTTATATTTTAATATTTTGTGAATATATTTAACTTAGACATTAATTAGACATTCAAATAAAATAAAAAAATTAAATGATATTATCTAGTGTTCAAATCTCAGTATGATTATGGAACATATGTAATACAATTACCTAGATTAAGAATTGTTTGCTTAAAAATGCATGGAGCAGAAAAGACGAAGTACATTAGGTTCGGAAACTTCATAATAATTTGAAGATTGTGAATTGTCATGTGCTTAATTTAATTTGTTAACCATTATGGACAAGCATTTTATTTAGGCGGCTTTTATTAAGATAGGATTCAATAAGGAACTTTATAAGCTTTCTTAAAAACTAGGATATGTGTATTAATCTATGTTCTATGTTCTATAAAATGCTGAGATGCATTTAAGAACATTAGACTAATATTAGTTTTACTAAATAGAAAAGGGGAGTAAAAAGAATGAAGAAAAGTTCAAGAGTAGTTTCAACTTTATTACTTGGTGCTACAGTTGCATCTGCAAGCACAGGAGTATTCGCAGTTGAATCAAAAGAAATAATCAAAGAAAAATTAGCTGGAGAAACTAGATTTGAAACAGCAGTAGAAGTTAGTAACAAATTTGGAAAGGCTGACACAGTAGTTTTAGTTAACTATACTGGAATAGCTGACGCATTAGCAGCTACACCACTTGCTAAAATGAAAAACGCTCCAATATTATTAACAGAAGCAGGAAGCTTAACAAAAGCTACAGCTGATCAAATAGCTAAATTAGAAGCTAAAAAAGTTATAGTTATTGGTGGAGAAACTGCAGTTTCTAAAAACGTTGTTAAACAATTAGAAGAATTAAAATTAGACGTTGAAAGAGTTGCAGGAGAAGACAGATATGCAACATCTGAAGCAGTAGCTAACGAAATGGGAAAAGACGGAAAAGTTGAAAAAGTTGCTGTAGTTAACGGAATAAAAGGATTAGCTGACGCATTATCAGTAGCTGCACCAGCTGCTAAAGAAGGAATGGCTATAGTTTTATCTGATGGAACATCAGTAAGAGCTGGTCAAAAAGTTCTTGATGAAGCTAAAACAAAATATGTTATCGGTGGAGAAACAGTTGTTTCTAAAGAATTAACTGAAAAATTAGGAGCAGAAAGATTAGCTGGAGCTAACAGAAATGCTACTAACGCAGAAGTTTTAAACAAATTCTACGATGCAAAAGAATTAGACAAAGTTTATGTTGCTAAAGATGGAGCAGCTAAAGAAAACCAATTAGTTGATGCATTAGCAGCAGGTCCACTAGCTGGAAAAGAAGGAAACCCACTAGTATTAGCAGGTTCTGAATTAGATAAAGCTCAAGAAGCTTACTTAAAAGATAGAATAGCTAAATCTTTAGTAGAAGTTGGAGAAGGAATCAACCAAAACACAGTTTCTGCTATAGTTAAAGCATTAACAGTTAAAGAAGAAACTCCAAGCGATAAAGCTGAAGTAACAGGCGTTAGCATATTAAACGCTAATCAAGTAGAATTTAAATTCAGCGAAGCAGTAGATAAAGATAGTGCTGAAAAATTAGAAAATTACGAAGTTAAAAAAGATGGTAAAAGTGAAGATTTATTAAAAACAGAAAATTATTTAAAAGAATTAGGAAAAGAAAATGCTATTGCTAAAGCAGGAAAAGCTGAAGTTCAAGCTGATGGCAAAACAGTTATATTAACTTTACCACAAGCTTATTTAGCTGAAAATGCTAAGTTCTTTAATCAAGAAACTATAAGAGTTAAAGTTGAAAATATAATGACTGAAAACAAAAACGAAGTATTTGAAAAATATGAAAACAAAAAAGTTAAGTTATTTGATAATACATTACCAGAATTAAAAGAAGTTAATCAAGTTGGACCAAAAGAATTTGATTTAGTGTTCACAGAGCCTGTAACAGCTGATGGAGCTTCTACAATTGCTTCTGCTATAAGAATCGATGGTGGAAAATATACTTGTACAGCAAAAACTAGAATTGATAATGATGTTGAAGCTAAAAAAATAAATTCAAATGTAGTTAGAATAAAAACTGGTTCAGAAGTAGCTGAAGGAGAGCATACATTAACTATAAAAGAAAATAAATTAATGGATTATGCTGGATTAAAACTTGAAGCAGTAGATACAAAATTTGAAGCTAAAAAAGCAGAAAATGATTTAACAGCTTCTGTTTATAAAACTTCAGGTCAAACAATAACATTAGACTTTAACAGAGAAGTTGAAAATGCTGAGACAGTAGGAAATGATGCAAACTCTAACGTTTCTTACTATTTAGATTATAAAAATGATAAAGGATATAAAGCAGAAAAAGCTGAAATGGTAGATGGTAAGTTAGAGCTTACATTTAATAGAGATATACCATCAGGAGAGCATAAAGTATTAGTTGTTTATGGAAATGAAAAGAAAGATAAAGTTCAAGATTTATGGGAAAATGAACTTGCATCTAAAGAAATAAGTTTCACAGTTGCTAAAGATACAGTAGCTCCAACAGCTGCAGTAACTTACAATAAAAGTGATAAAAAAATAGAAATAAAATATAGTAAACTTGTAAGAGATAAAGAAGCTACAACAGCAAGTAACTATACATTAAAAGATGAACAAGGTAACTTCAAAAATATATCTTCAGTAGATAAAAAAGAAGGAAATAGCCTAGTTTATACAATAGATGCTGAAAATTTATCAGGAAAATATACACTAACTATTAAAAATGATAAAATTCACGACACAAGTGTAGAAAAAAATGCAGTTAAAGAATGTTCATTTGAATTAGATACATTAGATTCATTAGCACCATCAGTAACTTCAGTAAGATATGGTGGAGATAAGGATCTTAACAAAATATATGTAGAATTCAGTGAAGATATGAAAACTGAAGGTGAAGGTTCTATAACAGATAAATCACTATATCATGTAAATTATAAATCTGACGTTTTAGAAAATAAAGAAGAAAATAAATACAAAGATGTTAATAAGACTTTAGATGATATAGAAGATGCTAAAATAGAAGCAGTTGGAGATAATGCAGTAATAATAACTTTAGAAGATAATATTAACAAAGAAAATTCTGCTTTGAAAGTTAAAATTGGTAGAGTATGTGATGCTAATGGAAACTTTGTAAATCTAGATGGATTTGAAAATAATAAAATAATGAACCATGTAAATTCAGGAGAATTTGGAAATGAATTTGAAGCTATATCAGATAGCACTGTAAGAATATTAAGTGCAAAAGAACTTGATGATGATAATATATTAGAAGCATCAAAAGATGAACATGATAATACTATATATCCAAATGTTAATATAGTTGATTCTAAAAAGATAGAAGTTTATGTACAAGGTGATGTTACATCTGTAGTTGCTGATTCAATAAAACTTGATGGTAATCAATGTACTGAAGTAAAATCACAATCAGTTAATTTAAAAGTTGATGAAGGTCAATATGTGAAAGCAACAAAATTAACATTAAAATTCAAAAATGAAATTAATTCTGAAACAATTAATAAACTTCAACTTGAAGCTGAAGCAATAACAACAAATTTAGATACAAAATCACAAGCTTATGTTTTAAATGAAGATAAAGATAGTAGAATTACATTAACAGTTGGAAAAGAATCAAGCAAAAAAGTTGTTAAATATGTAGATGATTCTGCTACAATGTTTGTTAAAGATGAAGGCGATAAGAAAAATATAGCAGATAAAGTAGTAATTAGATTAACTACACCTGTTCATAATGTAACTGTTGATACATTTAAAATAGATAATGGATCTTATAAAGTTAAGAGTGTTGGATATGGAGAAGATAATTCAGTAGTAATACTAACTCTTGATGGTAAGAGCAGTTGCAATGCAGAAGATGGAGATGCAAGTCTAGATGTAGAATTAGCAAATCCTATATATGACATAAATAACAATAGAACAGATGAAATGGATACATTCCAAATAGAAAGAGTTGTAAAAACAGCAGAATTTGATGCTGTAAATGGTGCAGATAAAACTACTATGAGAGCTAAATTAGAAGCAATAGGTATAAAATTACCAAAAGGTATGGAAGATGTAGTTGCTGAAAAAGTTGCTGAAATCAAAGGAACTAAGAAATTCCAAACTATGGCTGATATTGATGAAGCAGTAGCTAAAGCTACAAAAGAAGCAGAAGCAGAAGCAGAAGCAGATAAAACAGCAAAAGCAGAAGCAGATAAGTTCAAAGAAGATTATGCGGTAGCATTAGCATTAAAAATTGATACAGTAAAAGCTGAAAATAAAACAGATGTAGAAAAGGCAAAAACAGCATTAGGAAAATTAAGTGCAGAAGCACAAGAAAAATTAACAGCTGAAAAAACATTATTAGATAATTTATTAAAGCAAATTGCTGACTTAGAAGCAGTAAAAGGCGCTAAAGATGAATTAAATACTTTAGTAGTTAGTGGAGACTTAAAAATAGCTACTCCAACTGCTCATACAAATGGAGCACAATATGTATTAGTATTAACAGGTGTAGATGAAAGTTTAGCAAAATTAGAAGATGGAACAATAGCTATAATAAAACCTATTGATGCAGACAAAACATTTGATGTTACAGTTAAAGTTACTAAAGGTGGAGTAAGTGATGCTAAAACATTCACAGTTAAGGTTCCAGTAACAGGAGATGTTACAGTAACTCCAGTAGTATAATAATTAATCAAAGTTAACACAATATCCTAGTTAGGTTTACTCCCTAAACGGATAGTAGAATTAAATATAATAAATAGAGAAGAAAGACCAAGCATTTTTGCTTGGCTTTTTTCCTTAAATATTTTTAAGTAATAATTTTGAAAAAATAGTTAACTTTTGAGAAATATATTGAAATATATTTACAAATTAGATAAAATATACTTATGAGGTAAACTTTTAATGGTGGCAAGTTAAAAATTTTTATAAAATTACTTTGCCAACTAACATTAATGTTAGATAATTAAGAATTAAAATAATTGACAATGGACAAAGGACAATTGACAATGATGGTTGAAACTTGGATTAACCAGTTTCTTTGGAATTGTTGGGATTGGCCTTGAGCTATTGTGTTAATAGTGCAAATTTAGGAGAACTTTAAACAGTTAATAGTCTTTAAAAATTGACAATGGACAATTAAATTAGGAATTGACAATGATGGTTGAAACTGAATCAATCAGTTTCTTTGAAATGATAGTGTAATTTGCTTTGCAAATTGTAATAGTATAGAAAACTATGTTTTCATAACAAATTACATTAATTAGACTTTCAGTTTGGTAGAAAGTTATTTAGTTGAGAATTATGGTTGGGAATGGAAAATTTATTTAGGAATTGACAATGCACAATGGACAATTGACAATTATGGTTGAAACTGGATTCCAGTTTCTTTGAATTTGAAAAAAATAAAATTTAGTTATGACTTTTATGAGGGAGGATGGTTTGATGAGAAGTTCGAGAGTGATTGCATCAGTACTTTTGGCTACTATGATATCAACATGTAGTAATTTTACTGTTTTGGCTGCTAATAACTCTGATGATGCTATTAGAGATAAGATAGTAAACATCTCAGGTCAAACAAGATATGAGACAGCAGTTGAAGTAAGTAAAGAGTGGGAAAAAGCAGATACAGTAGTTTTAGTTAATGGATATAATATAGTTGATGCTCTTCCAGCATCACCTTATGCATACGAAAATGATGCACCTATATTGTATACAGAAAGCAATAAGTTAACACCTGCAACAAGAAACCAAATTAAAAAACTTAAAGCAAGTAAAGTTATAATAATTGGTGGTACAGGGGTTATAAGTTCATCTGTTGAAGGTGAGCTTAAATCTATGAGTCTTACTGTAGAACGTATCGGTGGTAACGATAGAATAGAGACAGCTGTGGCTATTGCAAAAAAAATGGGCAAAAAAGATGAAGTAGCTATTGTTAATGGTGTAAATGGTATGGCAGATGCTCTATCTATGGCTGCACCAGCAGCTGTTAATGGCATTCCAATACTTTTAACCAATGAGAGTGGTGATAGCCTGGGAGCAGGTAAAGAAATAGCAAATAGCAGCAAAATGCAATATATAATTGGTGGAGAAGGGGTTGTAAAATATTCTTTAGAAAATACCCTTTCAAATTCTGAAAGAATAGCAGGATCTGATAGAAATGAAACTAACGGAGAAGTGCTACAACAGTTCTACGGAAATGGTGAATTTGATAATTTATATTTAACTAAAGATGGAACTAAAAAGGATTCAGATTTAGTTGATGCTTTAACTGTATCACCATTAGCAGCTAAAAATGAAGGCCCTGTTATGATAGTGGGAAAATCACTATCACCTAAACAAGAAAAATTCTTAAAAAATGTTACATCAGAACAAATCACTACAGTTGGTGATGGAATAAATAAATTTAATGTTCTTAGGGTTTTTAAAATATTAGAAGAAAATAGAATTATATCTAATGTAAAACCTATATTCCCAGATTTAGATGATGTAGAAGCTCCAACAATTGAAAGTGTTCAGTATGGTGGAGAAGATTTAAATAAAATATTTATAAACTATGATGAGATGATGAGAACTTCTGGTAAAGGTTCTATAACAGATAAAAGCCTTTATGAAATAAACGTAAATGGACAGGGATTTAAATCTGTAAGTAAAATATCAGGAGCTAAAATTTCTAGTAGTATAGGTAGTAGAAAAGTTACTATAACATTACCTCAATCAGTGAGCAAAACTATTACAGGAAGTAATGAAAAAAGTAATTCAGGTAATTTACAATTAAAAGTTGGTAAGGTTAAAAATGCTAAAGGCAAAACACTAGATACTAGTGCTTTAGATAAATCAATATTAGTTGAAAGAGACGGAAAAATAACTATAAATTCAAGACAACCAGAAGTTATGGATTCTAGAACTATAGATATCTATATAAATGGTGAATTTATAGGTGTTAACAGAGTTGATTTATCTAAGATATATTTTGATTTAAATAATGAAAATATAACAAGTGGAATAATTGGCGATAGCAACAAACCAGAAATCTTAACAGCGTTTACTAGAGGGGTTAGTAGTGATGTATGTAAACTAACTATAATCTTTAAAAATAGAGTTTTTGATGATGAAGGTAAGAGTGCTGTACTAAAAGGTATAGAACTTAAAGAAGGTGCTATAAAAACCAAATTAGGTACACCATGTGATGGAATTAAGGTAGATATAGAAGAAGGTGTAGCACCAGAAAAACCAGATTTACCAATAGGTGATATAGAAACTGAACAAATCCCATTTAAAGATGGTGTTGATGCAGCAGAGAAAGCTAATTATCAAACAAAATTAAAAAATGGATTAAGTAGATTTGCTATAACATCTAAAATACCTAACTTTACTTCAGAACCAATAGATGTAGGGTTTGGAGAAGATGAAAAATATAAAGATTATACTATAAACGTGGATAATAAAATACCTGATTTTATAGTGGAAGTTGAAGGTGGCAAAGATTTAATAAGTGGTTTAGATTTAAAACAAATTTCAGCTATTTTAGCTGGGTATCAACAAACACATAAGCTACCAAATGAAATCCAAAAATCTTTAGATAAAATGTTATCTGCAATAAATAATCCAGTTATTAAAACTGTTGATGAGAATTCTAAAACAATAAACTTAACTATAATTTCTCCTGTTTGTCCTGTACAAGGAACAATTACTACTGATATCTTAATGCAAATGATAAATGGAGTTGTAAGTTCTAGCAAACCAGATAAAAATGAAATAATGGATAAGTTGAATAGTTTATTAGTAAAATCATTAAATGTTATTGGACCTAAAGATGTTCAAAAAGCATTAGGTGAAGGTGTAGATGTATCTTATAATAATGGATTTACACAACCTAAAAACTTAGGTGAAGCACTAGATAATGTTAATAGTAAACAGCTTGAAGTAATTATTGGAAAATTAAAGTTAACTACAGAAGAGAAAAATGCTATTAAAAATGGTGAGAAAAAAGTTTCAGAAGTTATAAAAGGTAAAATAAATAAATTAGATTTAAAAGATATAATTACACTTATAAAAGCTGCGAATAATTGTCCGCCGATATTATTCTGTTCAGGAGCAACAAATCCAATAGTAACAGAAGATATATCAACAAAAGCAGAAGGTGGTATTAGATTTACTTCGGGAACACTTTTCCAACAAACAATAACTGTAGTTGTTGAATTGGATGGTAAAAAAGAGGAAACTCAAGTAGTAGTACCAGGTAAATCAATATCAACAAGTGTAGCATCAGTTGTTAGAAAAACATTAAACAAAAGTGATGCAAACTGGACAAAAAAATATGAAGTAAAAGAAACAAAAAATAAAGATGTAATATTACAAGCAAAGAAACCTGGTAAAACAGGTGATAACCTTAAAGTAATAGTGAAATAAAATTAAATAATTAAGACTTGACTGCTTTAGGTAGAAAAAAATTCTACCTAGAAGCAGTCTTTTTTTATGGAAAAAGAAACTGGAGTTTAGTTAGTTAAGAGTTAATAGTTAAAAGTTAATAGTTCAGGATGAAACTGGACTGCCAGTTTCTTTGAATTTAAAGGAGTAAAATCTGAGTTTAGGATATAAAACAAACTAAAGCTGTATTCAAAATGTACAGCCGTAACAAGAAGGACAGGCGTACCAAAGCATATTTTCCATAAATTATTTTTTCAGTGAAATCGAGAGGTTATCAATAAAATCTAAAGTAATCAAAGCCGGTCCTAAAATAGCAGCTTTGCTGCGTAGATGTTTGGGACCGACTTCGAGTATTATTGGAGAAAAGCTAAAATCAACAAAAGCATCTATCCAAAAGAATAGGAAAGTAGCCAATTACGCGTCTGTCCCTCTTGTGATGGAGGTAGAACTTTGAGTGATTGCATACTTAGTTGAGGTAGGGAATTTTAAAAAAATTGACAATGGACAATTGGGTTAGGAATTGACATTTGACAATGGACAATTGACAATGATGGAGGAAACTGGAGTTTAGTTAGTTAAGAGTTAATAGTTAAAAGTTAATAGTTCAGGTTAAAACTGGACTGCCAGTTTCTTTTTAATTAGAGGAAGTAAAATTTGAGTTTGAGATATAAAAAAAATAAGGCTAGATTTAAAATGTACAGCCGTAACAAGAAGGACAGGCGTACCAAAGCATATTTTCCATAAATTATTTTTTCAGTGAAATCGAAAGGTTATCAATAAAACTTAAAGCAATCAAAGCCGGTCCTTAAGATAGTTAATAGTTAAAAATTAACAGTTAAGAGTTTAGGAGAAAAGTGGAAACCACTTTCTTTGGAATTGTTAGGGACTGGCTTTGAGTTATTAGTGGAAAAATAAAAAATTAGGAGAGCATCAAGTGTTAGCGAAGAAAATAAACTTACCGTGCCTGTCCCATTTGTGATGGAGTTGAAATTTTGGTGAATTGCTTGCTTAAATCTTTATATAAAACTAAATTAAAAAGTACGTTTAGAATTACTATAAGCAAAGCGAATAGTAATAACCACAACTATTCACTATTTACTCTTAACTTTTAACTAGAAAAGCATTTTCACTCTTAACTAGAAAAGTCCCACTTTATTTGAAGTGTTGGGGACTGGCTTTTCTTTCTTTATCACAAACAAAGAAAATTATCTAGTAGGGAATAGTAAATTATATGTAATTTTTATACAAACTTTGTAAATATATTTTAAATAATTTCCGTGGATTATTAAAATTCTAAGAACGATATTGACAGTATTTAGAAGAAATGATAATATTCTCAATGAAAACAATATTTATTAAATTAAGACAATTGAGAAAAATGAATTAATTTATTTTAAAGTTGTAAAAATGTAAGAATATATCAGCAAACTAAATTATATAATATAAATATCTAAAATTTAAAAATATATGATTCCGTGAATGTTTGGAATTTTATGGACTATTTTTGTGAAATTTAAAATATTTATGTAGGTTATAATCAAAATTTATAGAAAAAGTTAGAGTTAGATAAATTTTTTACGAATTTTAAGTAATTTGTTATATTTATAGCATGAAAGAAAATGATTTTAAAATTGCAAAAATATTTTGTGAATTATATTTATTTTGTATTTGTATTTTTAAATATTTATAGGATAAAACTTTAAAAAAATATTTAAAATGTAAATAAATCAAGTTACTCGTTTTTTTACTATGAAAAACTTATAAAATTAGGAAATTAAGTTAAATGGTAAGTTGGGGTATTTTTATAAGTTTGAATAGGGGGATTTTAATAAAAGGGGGATTTTAGTTTATGGGAAAAAAATCGAGGGTGATTTCTACATTGTTGATAGGTGCTACACTTTCAACAATGGGACATAGTGTATTTGCAGTTGAGTCTAAGGAAACAATAGAAAGAAAAATGTTGGCTGGAGAAGATAGATATGAAACAGCAGTAAAAGTTAGTAAGCATGGTTGGACTAGTGCTAAAAATGTAGTTTTAGTTAATTCTACAGCTATTTCAGATGCTCTAGCAGCAACACCTTTTGCAAAGCTTAAGGATGCTCCAATTCTTTTAACAACTAGTAAGGCTCTAACAGATTCTACAAAAGATGAGCTTAAGAGACTACAAGCAGAAAATGTTTATATAGTTGGCGGTGGCTCAGTTATTTCTAAAGATGTTGTTAAAGAGTTAAATGATATGGGAATAAAGACAGAAAGAATTTTTGGTAGTAATAGAGAAGAAACCGCAATAGCCATAGCAAAAAATATTGATAGCAAAGAAGTGGCTGTGGTAAATGGATATACTGGTCTTGCTGATGCATTGTCTATAGCACCAGTGGCAGCAGATAAGCAAATGCCTATTTTAATTTCTTCTAAAGATAATTTGGGTAAAACTGGAGAATATATAAAGGAAAAGAAGATAGAAAGTTCTTATGTTTTAGGTGAAAAAGGAGTTATTTCAGAAGAAGTTGAAAAAGCTCTTCCAAAGGCTGAAAGAATAGGTGGGGAAAATAGAAGAGAAACTAATAGTAAGGTTTTAGAAAAGTTCTATAGCGAAAAAGAATTTTCAAACATATATGTTGCAAAAGATGGCAGCAAAGATGTAGGTCAGTTAGTTGATGCACTATCTATCTCAACTGTAGCTGGGAAAGAAAAAAGTCCATTAGTTTTAGTTGGAAAAGATATTAGTGGTGGCCAAAAAACTTATTTAGAAAGTAAAACTGTTAAAACTTTATATGAGGTAGGTAATGGTATAAATGCTAATACTGTTGAAAATATAATTAAAGCTTTAAGTATTAAAGAAGTTACACCGGAGCCAGATCCAGATCCAAACGAAGCAGCTAAAGTTCATTCAGTAAAGGCTATAAATGGCATTCAATTAGAAGTTAAATTTAATAAACCGGTAGATGAGGATAGTGCTACAGATTTATTTAATTATGAGATAAAAGATGAAGATAATAAGGATGTATTAAATGATAGTGAGAAGAAGACTTCTTTAATTGAGTTAAAGGAAGATAAGAAAACAGCTATTATAACTTTAAGACAGGATTATGGAATAAAATATAATCAAGTAGACTTAGATGTGGAAGTTAGCAACGTGTATACTGAGGATAAAAAAGAAAAAGTTGCTGATTTTAAAAGTGAGGTAAGAGTTTTATCTACTGGATTACCAGAACTTTTAGACATTAAGCAAGTGGGACCAAAGGAATATAATTTAACATTCTCAGAGCCAGTTACAGCTAAAAATAGTAACGAAATTAGAAATGCTTTAAGAGTTAATAAAGAATATCCATCAAGTATTGAAACAAGAATAGATAATCTTGGTTTAGATGCTAATGTGGTAAGAATGATAACTTCATCTGAATTAAAAGATGGCGAGTATGAGTTGACTATTAAAGATGGAATATATAATTATGGTGGATTTAAGTGTGAAGAAGGGATTAAAAACTTTACTGTTGTAAAAGACGAAAGTAATATTACTGCTGTAGTAGATAAAGTTAAATCTGATGAGCTTACACTTAAATTTAATAAGAGTTTAGATATAGATACTGTTAAAGATGATAATGTGGAATTTTATTTAGATTATGTAAATAAAGATTATAAACTAAAGGTTGAAAAAGTAGAGGATAATAAAGTAACTCTTAGTTATGGCGGATTCCCTTTAGGTGACCATAAAATTGTTATTAAATATAAAAATAAGAAAGATGATAAAATAAAAGATTTGTGGGGTAAAGAACTTGAAGAAACTTCTATAAGTTATAATCTTCAGGGGGAAACTGCTCCTACTGTAAAAGCTGAATACAATAGATTTAATAAGACTATAGATTTGAAATTTAGTAAGGCAGTTACAGGTGCTGATGATTATGAATCCTATATTTTGACAAATGCTGATGGTGATGAAGAAGATTTAGAGGAAGTTGAAATAAAATGTAAAGATGATGGTAAAAAAGAATACACTATAGATGCATCTGATTTTGAAGGAAAGTATACTTTAGAAATAGTGAAAAATAAAATTAGAGACACTACTGTTGCTAGGGTACCAGTAGAGGAAACATCCCTAGAAATAGAAGTTGCAGATACCACTGAAGCAGAGGTAAAGATGGTAACTTACGGTGGTGAGCATGGTGACCAAATATTTGTAAGATTTAGTGAAGCTATGAGAACTGAAGGTACAGGTTCAGTGCTAGATAAGAAAAATTATCTTGTAACTTATAATGGAAAAGAAGCTAAACAATTAGACGAAATAAAGGATGCTGAAATTGATATAAAAGGGGATAATGATTTAGTTCAAATAACATTACCAGATAAAATAGATACAGAGAAAGAAGTAAAAATTCACATTGGTTCAGTAGCAGATGCTAATGGTAAGTTTACTGGATTAGGTGGTATAAGTATTGATACCGTTGGTAATGATAGGATAATTAGTATGCCTGAAATACATTTTATTGAAGGCTTAGACATAGCACAAGAAGGAAAAATATCAGTACTAGATAAAAATACAATAGAATTCTATTTAGACAAGGAAATATCTAATATAACTTTACAAAGTATAGAATTTAAACTAGGTGACGAAGTATTAAATCCAAGTTCATACAAAATAAAAGAAAAGAAATCAAAAAGAAAATTATATAATAGAATAACTTTAAAATTTGATGATGATATATTTAATACTGATGGAACAGTAAATTATGAAAATGATGAAGAAAAAGTTATAAAAGAAGGTGTATTGTCATTTAGAAAAGATGTATTTACAACAGTAAACGAATCATCATCATTAGAAGATATAGAATTTAAATTAGGTGATAATTCAGTTGATAAATTAGTAGATAAATCTGCGCCAATTGTTGAAGAGGCAAATATAATAGAAAATGGAAATAAAATAGAAATAAAATTCTCAGAAAAAGTAAGAATGGATTATGTATCATTAGCTACTTTTGATTTAGGCGATTATGAAATAGATTCTATAGAAAGTAATAGTGAAAATGGTTTAAGTGACACTGTAATATTTACATTAAAAGAACCAGTTGAAGATGATTGTGAGGAGTTTGATATAAAGCAAATGCACCCTATAAGAGATAAATTTAATAATGCAAATACAGACTCAGATACAATAACAGCTGAAAGAAAAAAGTAAAATAATTTAAACTAAATTAACTCCCTAGTTTGGTTTAGTAAAATTAATCTATTATAAATACACATAAAATATATAAATAAAAAATTAGCAAACCCCTAAAATAGTTAAAAGTTAAAATTATAAGAATTGAGAGTTGAAAAAAATTGACATTTGACAATGGAGAATTAATTAGGAATTGACATTTGACAATGGAGAATTGACAATTAAAAAATTATAGGAGGAAACTGGACTTTGGTCCAGTTTCTTTGAATTTAAGAGAGTAAATTCTAGGTTTAGGGTATAAAACTAAACAAAACTATAGTTAGGGTTTATAGCCGTAACAAATTATATAATTGACAATGGACATTTGACAATTGACAATGATGGTTGAAAGTGGAACCCACTTTCTTTTGAATTTAGGGGAGTAGAATTTGAGTTCGGGAGATAAAACAAACTAAAGCTATAGTCAGGGGTTACAGCCGTAACAAGAAGGACAGGCGTACCAAAATATATTTTCCATAAGTTATTTTTATAGTGAAATCGAAGAGTTATCAATAAAACCTAAAGAAATCAAAGCCGGTCCTTAAGATAGTTAATAGTTAAGAATTAATAGTTAAGAGTTCAGGATGAAACTGGATCACCAGTTTCTTTGAATTTAAGGGAGTAAATTATAGGTTTATGATATTGAATTAAACAAAGTTAGATTCAAAATGTGTAGCCATAACAAGAAGGACAGGCGTACCAAAATATATTTTCCATAAGTTATTTTTATAGTGAAATCGAAGAGTTATCAATAAAACCTAAAGAAATCAAAGCCGGTCCTAAAATAGCAGCTTTGCTGCGTAGATGTTCGGGACCGACTTCGAGCAATATTGGAGAAAAACTAAAATCAACAAAAGTATCTATCCAAAAGAATAGGAAAGTAGCCAATTACGCGTCTGTCCCTCTTGTGATGGAGGTAGAACTTTGGGTGATTAGATATTTAGCTGAGGTAGAGAGTTTGGAAAAATTGGCAATGGACAATTGATATTTGACAATGATGGAGGAAACTGGACTACCAGTTTCTTTTTAATTAGAAGGAGTAAAATCTAAGTTAAAGATATAAAACAAACAAAAACTATATTCAAAATGTAGAGCCGTAACAAGAAGGACAGGCGTACCAAAATATATTTTCCATAAGTTATTTTTATAGTGAAATCGAAGAGTTATCAATAAAACCTAAAGAAATCAAAGCCGGTCCTAAAATAGCAGCTTTGCTGCGTAGATGTTCGGGACCGACTTCGAGCAGTATTGGAGAAAAACTAAAATCAACAAAAGCATCTATACCAAAAGAATAGGAAAGTAGCCAATTACGCGTCTGTCCCTCTTGTGATGGCGTGAAAATTTTGTATAATTGCTTACTTAGGAGCTGTAATAATCTAAGATAATATACATATGGCATTTAAATTATGTTGTAATATTTTCAAAGTATAAATTTCTAGCAGTACTTGTATCTTTACTAAAATAATTTAATATTCTATCTGAATCAATTAAATTGAAATAATCTTTCTTTAAGTTTAAATATATTCCTAAACTTGAAAATGGATATTTTTCCGGGGAGTCTTTAAAATTGTATAAAGTTTGGGGATTTTTATGAATATAAAATGATAATTGTATTATATAACTATCATTTTTTACTGGAATGCTAAAAAATCTATTTTTAAACACTCTGCCAATATGATTATATTTATTATTAAAATAATTAGCATAAGAATGATTTATTAGCTTCATAAAAATTGAAATACTAGAATCACATTCGTCTATCAAAAAATGACCATGGTTATCCATTAAACAGTAGCAATATATTTTAAAATTAAAATGTTTCTTGTAATATTTTATTATTCTTAAATATTTAATTTTATCATTAATTTCTTTAAATAAAAGAATATCTGATGGAGATTTAACAATTATATGATAAATTTTACTATCAGATCTTTTTCTTGCATATGTAGACATATAAAAAAGCACCTACTTAAAAATATTATTATTTAAATGTTAGACAAAACTATAATATTTAATCAAATTAAATTTAAAAATCATATCGAAGTTTTTTAGCTAAGATTAAAACCTATAAAATTTTATTAATTAAAATGTATACCCGTAACAAGAAGGACAGGCGTACCAAAGTAAATTTTCCATAAGGTGTTTTTTCAGTGAAATCGAAAAGTTATCAATAAAACCTAAAGAAATCAAAGCCGGTCCTAAAATAGCAGCTTTGCTGCGTAGATGTTTGGGACCGACTTTGAGTATTATTGGAGAAAAGCTAAAATCAACAAAAGTATATATCCAAAAGAATAGGAAAGTAGCCAATTACGCGTCTGTCCCTTTTGTAATGGAGGTAGAACTTTGGGGGATTGCTTGCTTAGATTTTGTTATCAGAACTAGGATTAAAAGATACGTTTAGCATTACTAGGAGCAAAGCGAATAGTAATAACCACAACTCGTCACTATTCACTCTTAACTTTTAACTGAAAATATGTAATATTTTCAAAATGTGCAGCCGTAACAAGAAGGATAAGTTCATTTTGTTGTATCACCATAAAAAGACTTCAGTACTCATTAAAAATGCTAGTTAAAATAAATTGCAGAGCAAAGAACCAGTACTTCCGCTGCAAAACAGCATATCTGTTATTTTACCAAAATACGAGTTTCAGTGTAATTTTATATTTAAAATGTAGAGATAGGTGTAATAAAATGTGGTTCATAGAATTCATTTTTCATTAAAATGAAGAGTTAAATAATAAAAAATAAAGTAATCAGTATTCAATCTAGAAAAAATTTACAAAACATCTTCTATACGCTTGAAAAATATTAAATAAATGTTTAAAATTATTATGGAATATTATATATTGGTTCAGAAAGTTATAGGGAAACAAGCTCCAATTTAAATTTGTTCAATAACTTTAAAATATTTTTATATAATATGCATGTTGAATTCTAAGTGATTCGGAGCATGTCTCACTATTTTTGGTATCCAAGTTTTAGAATTGATAATTTAAAGAGTCAACTTGGATATCTATAAATTAAGAAAGGACTTAATTTTATTATGAAGAGAAAAAAATTGATAGCACTATTAGTTATGGGAATGTTATGTTTTAGAAATATAACTGTTTTAGCAGCTGAAAGCAATAGATTATGTGGCAGGACACGTGTGGAGACAGCTATTGAGGTTTCTAAAGAATTTTATAATAAAAATTCTGATAGTACAGGAAATGCAATTTTAGCAGCAGCATCAGATGAAAATTTAGTAGATTCTTTAGCAGTTTCACCACTAGCATATAAATTAAAAGCTCCAATCTTTTTAAATGACGCTAACAATAGTATAGATGAAGTTACATTAAATGAATTAAAAAGTAGAAATATAAAAAATGTGTACATTTCTACTGGTGAGGGAATAATATCTAAAGAGGCTGAAGAGGAACTTATAGCAAATGGAATGAATGTTATAAGACTTGGGGGAGCAACTAGATATGAAACAGCATTAAATATATTAAATAAGTATAAAGAATTAGGCGGACAAGCTACAAATGTGTGTTTGGTTTCAGGAAATGGAATAGCAGATGCACTATCAATAGCTCCTATAGCAGCAGAAAATTCTATGCCAATAGTTTTAGCAAAGGATAGTGACAATGTTGCTAGTGAATTAAAGGAAGTTGTTTACAATGCGCAAAAGGTTTATGCAGTAGGTGGAGAGAGTGTATTATCTGCGGGCTTAGTAAATGATTTAAAAGGAGAGAGGTTAGCAGGAAAAAATAGATATGCAACTAATATTGAAGTAATTAAGAAATTTTATGGTAGCAGCTTTGAAAATATATATTTTGCTAACGGAAACAATAATCATTTAGTAGATTCTTTAACTGCTTCAGTTTTAGTAGCAGGAAGTAAGGGACCTATAGTTTTACTTGATAATAAGTTAAATAAAGATACAGCAAATGCAATAAATGAAAAAGTTACAAACAATACTAATATGACTTTTTTAGGTGGAGAGGCATTTGTTCCTTCAATTACTATTGATAATATAAAGAATCCTCCAGAAGATAAACCAATAGAGAAACCTAAAGATATGGGACAAGAAGTTGTAAATTATGCTATGAATTATTTAGGAACTCCTTATGTATGGGGTGGAGATAGTCCAGCTGGTTTTGATTGTTCAGGTTTTGCACAATATGTTTATAGACACTTTGGTGTGGAAATAACGAGAACAACATATACTCAAGTAAATCAAGGTAGTTACGTAGCAAGAGAAAATTTAAGACCAGGAGATTTGGTGTTTTTTACTTACTCTGGTGATGGTGAAGCAGAGCACGTAGGGATGTATGTTGGGAATAATTCGTATATACATTGTCCTCAACCTGGTGATGTAGTTAGAGTATCTACAATAGGATATGGATATATGACTGCAAGAAGAATATTTAATTAGGAAACTGGAGTTTAGATAGTTAAGAGTTAATAGTTTAAGAGTTAATAGTTAAGGAAGAAACTGGGCGGTAGTCCAGTTTCTTTTGAATTAGAGGGATTAAAATTTAAGTTTGATATATGAATCTAACTAAAGTTAAATTTAAGGTTTACAGCCGTAACAAATGGGACAGGCACGAAAGGTGTAAACCCATAAAATAGAGAGTAACTCTTATAATTTAATTATAATAAATAAAAAAAGTTAGCCAGTCCCTGAGATAGTTAAGAGTTAAGAGTTAAAAGTTAATAGTTCAGGTTGAAACTGGACTACCAGTTTCTTTTTAATTAGAGGGAGTAAAATTTGAGTTTGAGAGATAAAACTAACCAAAGCTAAATTTAGTGTGTACAGCCGTAACAAGAAGGACAGGCGTACCAAAGTATGTTTTTCATAAGTTATTTTCACAGTGAAATCGAAAGGGTATCAATAAAATCTAAAGCAATCAAAGCCGGTCCTAAAATAGTAGCTTTGCTACGTAGATGTTTGGGACCGACTTCGAGTACTATTGGAGAAAAACTAAAATCAACAAAAGTATCTATCCAAAAGAATAGGAAAGTAGCCAATTACGCGTCTGTCCCTCTTGTAATGGAGGTAGAACTTTGAATGATTGCTTACTTAGTTGAGGTAGGGAGCTTGAAAAATTGACAATGGACAATTAACATTTGACAATGATGGAGGAAACTGGGGTTAGATAGTTAAGAGTTAAAAGTTAATAGTTCAGGTTGAAACTGGACTGCCAGTTTCTTTTTAATTAGAGGGAGTAAAATTTGAGTTTGAGAGATAAAACTAACCAAAGCTAAATTTAGTGTGTACAGCCGTAACAAGAAGGACAGGCGTACCAAAGTATGTTTTTCATAAGTTATTTTCACAGTGAAATCGAAAGGGTATCAATAAAATCTAAAGCAATCAAAGCCGGTCCTAAAATAGTAGCTTTGCTACGTAGATGTTTGGGACCGACTTCGAGTACTATTGTAGAAAAACTAAAATCAACAAAAGTATCTAGCCCAAAGAATAAGAAAGTAGCTAATTACGCGTCTGTCCCATTTGTAATGGAAGTAGAACTTTGAGTGATTGCATACTTAGATTTTTTTAGCAAAACTAGAATTAAAATACGTTTAGCATTACTAGGAGCAAAGCGAGTAGTAATAACCACAACTCTTAACTTTTCACTCTTAACTCACAAAGTCCCATTTGTAATGGAGCTAAGATCATAATTTATTACTTACTTAGAAGTTTTATTTTTGTAGATTTAAAAGTACGTTTAGCATTACTAGGAACGAAGTGAGTAGTAATAACCACAACTGATAACTATTCACTCCTAACTTTTAACTTGAAATATGTAATATTTTCAAAATGTGCAGCCGTAACAAGAAGGACAGGTTCATTTAGTTGTAGCACCATAAAAACTTTAGTACTCAATAAAAATGGCTAGATAAAAAAATACTGAGGAAAGAACCAGTACTTGAGATGCAGAGTGTTTTCAGGGGGAAGGGAAATTGTCGGTTTAAAATGAATTATTAAAAGATTAGAAAAATGACTTGTGGACATAAAAATCGTTGATTTTTTGAAAAAAGAGGATTATAATAATTTTATGATTAAAAATGACTAAAGGTCATTTTGAAAGGGGAATGAAGTTGAGTAAGGGGATCAAATCTAAACTGAAAAAATCTGAATGTAATAAGCTAGAGAAGAAGAAAAATTTAATGGAAGTAGCTTATAATCTTTTTGTAACTAAAGGTATAAACGATACATATATAAGTGATATTACAAAGGAGGCTGGAGTTGCAAAGGGTACTTTTTATTTATATTTTAAAGACAAGTATTATTTAAGGGAGATTATAATACTTAACAAATGTTGTTTAATTTTAAAAAAAGCTTTGGAACAAGCTAACAAGAATAAATTTAATGATTTATCAGAAGAAGTAATATTTTTTATCAACTATATTATTGACTATTTAAAAGAAGATAAAAAGTTATTAAAACTGATACATAAGAATTTATCTTGGGGTATATACAAAAGAGGGATATCTGAGAGAGAAGAGTATGAGGAGTTTGAACATATATATCAAGAATTTGTTTCAAGAATACAAGAAAAAGAGAATATTAAAAACGAAGATGCTAAAAAACTATTGTTCTTAATAATTGAATTAACTAGCGGAGTTTGTTATAGTTCAATTATATTAGAAGAACCAGCTTCTATTGAGGAGATGAAACCAATATTATTTGAAAGCATAAGAAGAATTTTAAATTAAGTTTTTATATTATTATGTTAGAATAATATGATCTTGAAACAAGTTTAAATTTAGAAACTAGCAATGAATATGGAGGTTAAAGATGAAGGATGCGTTAAAAGTGTTTAAGCGAGACCTTAAGAGCATTACCAAAAATCCAGTAGCACTTTTAATTGTTGCAGGAGTATGTATTTTACCGTCTCTTTATGCCTGGGTAAATATAAAGGCAAGTTGGGACCCATATGAAACTACAAGTACTTTTCCAGTAGCTGTAGTAAATAAGGATAAAGGTGCAAACTTTTTAAACAAGGACTTAAACATTGGAAATGATGTAATAGATAATTTAAAGGATAATGATAAACTTGGATGGAAATTTGTTAATTCCAAAGAGGCAGAGATGGGTGTTGTAGATGGAACCTATTATGCCATGATAGAGATACCAGAAGATTTTACAGAGGATTTAACAAGCTTAACATCAGATAATCCAATTAAGCCAAAAGTAAAATATAAAGTAAACACAAAATTAAATCCTGTGGCAACTAGTATAAGTAATGCTGCAAAAGGCTCATTAGTAAATGAAATAACTACAAATTTCATAAGTACAGTAAATGAAGAAGTGTTTAACGAATTAAATATATTAGGTAAGAATGCAGAAAAAAATAAAACTGATATACTTGCTTTAAAAAAGGCGATTATTTCTGTAAATAAAAATATGGATTCTATAACAGGTTTGTTAGAAGGGGTAGATAGTTCGGCTAAAAACTTAGGCGACTTCCTAACAGATTTTAGAGCAACTTTACCATCGATTACAGATAGTTTGTCAGGTATTCAAGATAGTACACAAAGTACTGGTAATATAATGCAAGATACAGAAAAAAGTTTTAATAATACTATAGACAATTTGCAACTTAGTTTAAAGGAATCAAAAGCTTCTATAGATAGAATTTATGATTTAGCAGAGCGTATAAATTCAAATAGAAGTTCAAATGATTCAAAAAGAAATGTATCTCAAATAAGTAGAGATATAAATACACTAAATAATTCTATTTCATCTGATATTAAATTTTTAGATGAAGTAAATAAGGCACAACCTAATCAGGCGATTTCGAATAATATAACCTATTTAAATAATGCTGAAAATGCATTAAGTGAAGCTAAAAGTAACGTAGAAAACTTACAAAATTCAATGAGTTCAACTGGCGAAATTAATGATAGTGCTATGTTAACTACTTTAAATAGTATTAAAAATGTTAATACACATATAAGCCAAGCTGTAAGTGATTTTGATTCAAATGCAAGACCAGCGCTTAATACAATAACAAATAGTTTTGTAAGTATTACTGATGATGCATGTAAGCTTTTAGAAACATCTAAAGGTTTGGTTCCACAAATGGACAACTTATTAAAATCAGGAGCAGAAGGAAGTGAGCTTGCTGCTAAAATTTCTACTGATTTAAAGGAAGACTTACTTTCATTTAAAGATGTTATAAGTCAGCTAAGTAATAAGTTGGAAAAAATAAATGATAATGATATTATCGGCATTATAAGTGTAATGCAAGGTAGTTCAAGTCTTATGGGAGATTTTATTTCTAGCCCATTTGAATTAAAGGAAGAACCAGTATTCCATGTGCCTAACTATGGATCAGCTATGACTCCAATTTATTCAGTTTTGGCATTATGGGTAGGTGCTCTAATTTTAGTATCAATATTAAAAACAGAACCACCAGAATTTGAAGGTGGAGCAAACATAAGAGTAAGAGAAAGACATTTTGGAAAGTTAATGACTTTTGTACTTTTAGCCGTTTTTCAAGGAGCTATAGTTACTTTAGGAAATAAACTGCTTTTAGATGTTTATATTGTAAACTTCCCATTGATGTTGGCATTTGGTATTGTTACATCAATAGCATTTACAACTATTGTATTCACTTTAGTTTCTGTACTAGGAAATATAGGAAAAGATATAGCTATAGTATTTATGGTTATTCAGCTTGCTGGATGTGGAGGAACTTATCCAATACAAGTAGATCCTAAGTTCTTTAGGGTACTTCAACCATTCTTCCCGTTTACTTATGCAGTAGGTGGGTTTAGAGAGGCTGTAGCAGGTCCACTTATGAGTAGTGTTATAGTAGATTTCGTTATATTGATAATTTACACAATACTATTTTTACTAATAGGATTCTTCTTTAAGGAACCACTTCATAACAAGGTAAGAAGTTTTGAAGATAGTTTTAAAAAGTCAAGAGTAGCAGAATAATAAAGTGACTCGAGGGGGTGAATGCATTTGAAGGAAATTTTTAAAGTTTGGCGTGAAGATTTAAAAGCTATATTAACAAATAAACCTACGCTTATAATAATTATAGGGCTTTGTATTATTCCATCCCTATATGCTTGGGTTAATATAAAAGCTTGTTGGGATCCTTATGCTAACACTGGAAATATGCCAGTGGCTGTAGTAAATAAAGATGAGGGCGCAACAATAAATGATAAGACTATTAATGTAGGTAATGAGGTAATAGAATCCCTTAAGAAAAATGACTCAATAGATTGGATTTTTCTAGATGAATGGCAAGCTAATTATGGCTTGAATGAAGGAAAGTATTATTCTTTAATAGAAATACCAGCTAATTTTTCTAAAGGACTAGTAAGTCTTACAACTACTACTCCTCAAAAACCTAATATTATATATAAAAACAACGAAAAGGCAAATGCCATTGCTACAAAAATCACTAGTGCAGTAAAAAGTAAGGTTACAGATGAGATAAAAACTAATTTTGTAACTACAGTAAATGAAAAAGCTTTTGAAACTTTAAATGAACTAGGGGTTAAAGTAGAGGATAATAAACCAAAAATATTAGAAATAAAAGATGTAATTACTTCTACAAATAATAATTTGCAAAGTGTGAAAGACCATATTGCAAATGCAAATAAAAATACAAAGAGTTTTGAGACTTATTTATATCAGGTTAAAAATGATTTACCATTAATAACTAATCAAATAGATAGTCTTCAACAAGTTACTAATGCTAGTAAAGGGTTAATAACAACCACACAGCAAGATTTAAGTACTTTATCAAATAACTTAAGTAATGATGTAATTGAATTGCAAAGTATAAATAATAATATTCAATCGTCTTTAAATAAGTTAAGAGATAAAAATAATGAATTTTCACCAGAAAATGCTAACAAAGTGTTAGATGATATGGATACTATGGTGGATATATTAAAATCTATAACAGATAGAAATATTGAAAATTTAGAGGCTATTAATGGTGCTTTAGGCAGTCCTGTATTAGATGATATAACAGATATATTTAGAAATATACAATCGTCATTAGTAGATCAAAAAAATAGAATAGAAGATGTAAGGACTGCTATAAATAAAGGCGAAACGAAAGAAAATATAAACATGGCGATAGATGCTTTGACAGAAGCGAATACAAAGGTTTCTAACAGCATAGGTAATCTATCAAATAGATTCTTTGATAGTGGATTAAATGTTTTAAATAGTCTTGGTGATCAAGTATCTGGAGGAATGAATATTATAGATTCTGTTTTAAATGGGGTACGTGGAGTTGTTCCTAGATTAACTGCATTAACTAATTTTGGAATAAGTACTAGTAAGTTAGCTAGCGACCAAGCAGATAAATTAACAGATAAACTAGGAGATTTTCAAGAGAAAGTTGATAAGCTAAGTGATAAAACAAAAGATTTAAATGATAAGAATATAGATGATATGGTTGACTTGATGTCTAAAGATCCAAAAACTATGGGGTCGTTTATATCTTCACCGATTGAAGTAGAAGCAACAGAGCTTTATGGAGTTGGTACATTTGGTATTGGATTAACTCCATTCTATACAACTCTTGCTATATGGGTTGGAGCGTTGTTACTATCATCTATGTTAACTGTAGAATGTGAACCAATAGAAGGTAGCAATAAGAAACTTTCATTTATGATGGGACACTTTGCAAAAATGTTAACATTTTTAACTGTTTCAGCAATCCAAACTATAATTATTGTGCTAGGTGATGTATTTATATTAGGTGTAAAACCAGCAAACTTCCCGTTAATGATGGCATTTGGATTACTTTCATCATTAACATTTGTAATGATTATATATACATTAGCATCTGTTTTAGGAAACGTAGGAAAAGCAGTTGCAGTAGTAATAATGGTAATGCAAATAGCAGGTTCTGGTGGTCTATATCCAATACAAACTAATCCAAAGATATTTGGTATGTTACAACCATTGTGGCCATTTACGTATGCTATTGACGGATTTAGACAAGCAATAGCAGGACCAATTGGTTCACATGTAAAAAAAGATGTTCTATTCTTGTTTTTAATAATATTTATATTCTTAGTGATAGGGTTCTTAAAGAAACCATTACACAAACTATCACATGGAATGGAACACAAATTTGAAGAATCTGGACTTTAGTCAATGGACAAAGGACAATTTAAAAAGTTTAGGGAGTAAGAGTTTAGGGAGTAAAAAACTAAAAAGAAACTGGAACTTAACTAGTTAAGAGTTAATAGTTAACAGTTAAAAGGTAAGGAGGAAACTGGACTTTAGTCCAGTTTCTTTCAATTTAACAGAGTAAAATTTGAGTTTGGGAGATGAATCTAACTAAAGCTATAGTTAGGGTTTACAGCCGTAACAAGAAGGACAGGCGTACCAAAGTATGTTTTCCATAAGTTATTTTTACAGTGAAATCGAAAAGTTATCAATGAAACCTAAAGCAATCAAAGCTGGTCCTTAAGATAGTTAATAGTTAAGAGTTAATAGTTAAGAGTTAAGGAAGAAACTGGATCACCAGTTTCTTTGAAATAAAGTAGCTTTGCTGCGTAGATGTTCGGGACCGACTTCGAGTACTATTGGAGAGAAACTAAAATCAACAAAAGTATCTATCCAAAAGAATAGGAAAGTAGCCAATTACGCGTCTGTACCTCTTGTAATGGAAGTAAAACTTTGAGTGATTGCTTGCTTAGTTGAGATAGGTGGTTTAAAAAATTGACAATTGACATTTGACAATGATGGAGGAAACTGGGGTGCCAGTTTCTTTTGAATTTAAGGGAGTAAAATTTAAGTTTGAGAGATGAATCTAACTAAAGTTAAATTCAAAGTTTACAGCCGTAACAAATGGGACAGGCACGAAGAATGTATTTCCATAAACTAAAAAGTAGCTCTTACAATTTAGTTATCATAAATAAAAAAAAGTTAGCCAGTCCCCAGGTAGCTACTATGTAGCGTAGTTGTTCGGGACTGGCTTTGAATTTTTAGATAGAAGTATAAGGTTAGGAGAGCATCATATGTTAGAGAAAAGAATATAGTTTACCGTGCCTGTCCCATTTGTGATGGAACCATACTTAGAAAAAGTTCTTATTTAGGAGTTTTATTTTTGTAGATTCAAAGTGTTTATAATAGATTAGATTTTAAGGTTAAACATATAAAACAAACTAAAACTATATTCAAAGTTTACAGCCGTAACAAGAAGGACAGGCGTATCAAAGTATAGTTTCCGTAAGTTATTTTTCACAGTGAAATCAAAAGATTATCAATAAAACTTAAACAAATCAAAGCCGGTCCTAAAATAGTTAATAGTTAAGAATTAAAAGTTTTAAAAGTTTTAAAAGTTTAAAAAATTTGATAATTAACAATGGTGGAAGAAGCTAGACTTCAGTTTCTTTAAATTTGAGTAGAGTAAAAATCAGGTTCGAGAGATAAAATTAAGAAAAGTGCATCTTATTACTTAAATTTAAATTTGATACAAAATATATAATATATACATATTTTGTAATACATTGTAAAACATGATACAATATTGTTGGTTTTGTTTAAATTTAGGAGAGGTGATAATATGAAAAAAAGAAAAATATTATTAGGAATTTGCACAGCTATTATGGGGAGTTTTATTTGTGTAAATGCTAATGCTAGTGAATTAATTTCAACAGATAGAATATCTGGAATGAGTAGATATGAAACATCTATAAAAGTTTCACAAAAAGGATGGTCAGAATCAGATGTTGCAGTTTTAGTTACTGGTGAAAATTATCCAGATGCGATAAGTTCAGCGCCACTTGCTAAAAAGTATAATGCTCCAATTTTACTAACAAGTAAAAATAAAATTTCTTCAGAATTAGAGAATGAAATAAAAAGGTTAGGAGTTAAAACAGTATATATTATTGGGGGAACTGGGGTTATAAGTAATAGTGTAGAAACATCACTTAATAGTATGGGGATATTAACCAACAGGATAAATGGGAATGATAGATATGAAACTTCAGTTAAAGTTGCAGAAACAATTGGACAAGCTGAAGAAGTATTTGTAGCTACAGGGGATAGTTTTGCTGATGCGTTGTCAGTTTCAACAGTAGCTGCATCTAAAAATAGTCCCATTATTTTATCTCAAGAAAGCAATTTAAATGCTGATGCAAAACAATACATAAAAAATAATGGAATATCTAAAAGTTATGTAATCGGTGGAGAAAAATTAATAAATAATAAGATTTTAAAATCTTTACCATCGTCAGAAAGAATTGCTGGAAATAATAGATACGAAACAAATTATAAAATTTTAAACAAATTTAAAAATGATTTAGATTTTAATAATATATATGTTGCAACAGGAAGTAATTTCCCAGATGCGTTATCAGGTGCAGGGATTGCAAGCAAAACTAATTCTCCAATAGTATTAACTTCAGAAACTGTTGATATTAATACTAAGAAAATTATTAGTGAAAATAAAAATAATATAAAAAAATCTATAGTATTAGGTGGTGAATCTGCAATAAATACTAATACGCTGGCACAATTAGATATGAAGGAAAAAGAATATATGAGTGATATATTGAAACCTTATTATTCATCATGTAGCTATAGGACAAATAATACAGAATATTTAAAAATGGGAGGAAACTCATATACAAAAGGATATTCATTCTCATCATATACAGGGGTGAATTCTTTTAATTTAGGGAAAAAATATAAATGTATAAGTGGAATATTAGGATGTAGATCTGGTGCAGGTTTTAGTGTGGAATTTTTCTGTGATGATGAAAGCCGAGGAATTTATGAATTTAATAATGGGGATTTACCACGAATTGTAGATATAGATGTAAGTGGAGTTGAAAAGTTTGAAATTAAAATAAAGAGCTCGACTTGTGCAGATGTAAATTTTGCTAATGTAGTTATGGATAGCAAAGGAAGTATAACAGATATTGATACAATTGATAAAGAACACAAAGAAGGTTATATGAGTGACATATTGACACCTTATTATTCATCATGTGGCTATAGAACAAATAATGCAGAATATTTAAAAATGGGAGGAAACTCGTATACAAAAGGATATTCATTCTCATCATATACAGGGGTGAATTCTTTTAATTTAAGGAAAAAATATAAATGTATAAGTGGAATATTAGGATGTAGATCTGGTGCAGGTTTTAGTGTGGAATTTTTCTGTGATGATGAAAGCCGAGGAATTTATGAATTTAATAATGGGGATTTACCACGAATTGTAGATATAGATGTAAGTGGAGTTGAAAAGTTTGAAATTAAAATAAAGAGCTCGACTTGTGCAGATGTAAATTTTGCAGATTGCAAAATAAATTAAATAAATTTAAAAAAGTCATAAGTTTAAAACTTATGACTTTTTTATAGTAATTAAATTTATTACTATTATTAATAATAATTTGGGTTTATATAAAATTAATTATAAATTTTGTAAAAATTTGTTTGATTTTTACTGTAAAATTTAATATAATTCAAATGTTAAGTAGAAGGAGGAATGTGTGATGTTTAAAAAAAGAATAATTACATTATGTATGGCTGGAATTTTGTGTTTTAGTTCAGCTACTGTTTTTGGAGAAACAGGAAGTATAAAATACACACGATTAGCAGGGGAGACTCGTGTTGAAACAGCTATAGCTATAGCAGATGAATTTATAGCTAATAGAGGAAATAAAATGGGCTATGATGATAACTGTGCTATATTAGCACCATCAAATGATAAGAATTTGGTCGATTCTTTAGCCGTCGCACCATTAGCTTATAAGGTAGGTGCTCCAATATATTTAAATGATTCTAAAGATGAATTAAATAGTTTGGTTTTAAATAAACTTATAGAAAACAGCATAACATGTGTATATATACCTACAGGTACAAGTGTTATATCTACAAAAGTTGAAGATGAACTTTTAAGAAATAACATAGAAGTCATAAGACTAGGCGGAGATAGTAGGTATGAGACATCAGAAAATATTTTAAAGGAATATATTAATAAAGGTGGAGATATTTCTAGTGCTTGTTTAGTTTCTGGAAATGGACTAGCAGATGCTTTATCTATAGCACCAATTGCTTGTAGTAAATCTATGCCAATAGTTTTAGCTAATACTGAAAGTAAAATTTCTGGTATGGGAGAAAATATTCTTCTAAATGCTAGAGAAGTATATGCTATTGGAGGAAGCAGAGTCATATCAGATGATTTAGTATATAACAAATTAAGGGCTATTAGATTAGGCGGAGAAAATAGATATGAAACTAACACTATAATTTGTAAATATTTTAATTTTGATTTTAATAAAGGTACTAAATCCTTTGAAGATAAATTTTTAATTGGTATTCCTTCATCTTATGATTATTTTAAAAATTTATATGTAGCTAATGGAGGTAATAATCATTTGGTAGACTCATTAACAGTGTCTGTGTTAGCTGCATTAAATAAAAGTCCTATAATTTTAAGTGATGGTACTTTAGATGAAAATATAAATGAAAGCTTAGAGAAAAATGTATCTAATGATACAAATGTATATTTATTAGGTGGAGATAGAGCTATATCTTCTAATATTTTAGATAATGTTCAAACTATAGAAGAATATGTAGATTATGTTTCTAAAAACTGTAATAATGATTTGAAAAGAAACAGAGTAGTATTAATAGCTAATGATTTAAGAGGAATACCTTATGTATGGGCAGGAAATTCTCCAGAAAAAGGATTTGATTCTTCTGGATTAACACAATATGTATATAAACAAGTTGGAGTTGATATAGGAAGAACAGTAGTGGATCAAATGAGTAAAGGATATAAGGTCAATAAAGAAAATTTAATACCAGGAGATCTAATTTTCTTTAGCTATTCTGGAGATAACTATGATCACGTAGCGATGTACGTAGGTAATGGACAGTATATACATTCACCAGGGCCTGGAGATGTTGTGAAAATGTCATCATCATATTATGGATATGCTACTGCAAGAAGAATTTTAAAAGAAGACTAAATTAAAAAAGTTCAATTTGTTATGGTGGTAGAACTTTTTGTGATTACTTGCTTAATTGAGGGAGAAAGTTAAAAAAATAAATTTTTTATATTTGCATTTGCTATTAATTATGTTAGTCAATGATGGTATAATTATATCTGTATGACTAAATATGGATAAAAACAATAAAGATAAAGTGTAATAATTATATACGGAGGATTTTTATGAGTAATAGTGATGTAAATTTTGTAAAATTGAAGTTATCTTTACATCCAGATGAAGAAGCTTTAGTTTCAGATATAAAAAAGATGATGTTAGAAGAAGAGTTAGAGGAATTTGATGGTATAAAAGAAAACGATGTAAATATAAGAACGTCTTATGTTTTTGATGATGGTGAAAACATTGAAATTGGAGTTTTTTTTAGAAATGCTACAAAGGATGACCTTCACTTTACTACTTTGCCATTAACGTTGGTTGATGAAAATGAAAATATTTTAGTGTCAGAAACTTTTAGATTAGATTCGTTAGGCGAAGTACCTGCTTATAGTGCAAGGCCACATAAAATATTATTTAGTAAGGCCAACATGCCTGAAAATATAAATATAAATAAAGGTTGTAAAATTATCTTTAGTAAAGAAATAGAAACTTTAAATATAGCACATATTGAATATGAAGATATAGAAAACATCCCTTTTGAAATGCAGATGTTTTTAAAACAATCATTAAATACATTGCCACCAATAGAAAAGGGACAAGTTGATTTGACTACATATGAAGTATATATGGAAAAAGACAATAAAATAAAAGTTACTTTTTTAGTTAGGAATGGTAAAAATGAAACATTTAAGGTGGAAAAATTACCTATAACAATATACGATAAGAATAATGAAATAATACATACAACTACTCTAGAAATAGATGGAATAGAGTTGAATTCTAATAAAGCAAAATTATTTAGTTTTATTATAGATTGCAGTAATAAAGAGTTAAGTGAATTTGATTTAAGTATGCTTAATTTAGAGTTTAAAAGATAATATAAAGTATTTATGATGTTTTACTAAAGAAATATTACATAAGCACGATTATTCCTTTGAGTGATAAAATTATCCTTATGAACAGCAAATTTTTTAGAGTATTGAAAAAGAAATGAAAACAATGTATAATTTTGTTAATAAAACTGAATAATTATATTACTTTGTAATTATATATGAAACAATGAAGTATATTTTGTATTTGGGTATCTGAAATATATGGAGTTAATGATACAACCGGCTAGTATATATATGTATATTAGCCGTGTTTTTTTTTCTAAAAATATTTATAATATATAAATGGTTTTAGAAAAAACAAAGTGTATATATTTAAAATTTGTAAAAAAAGTGTTAATAAATATCTAAATTTGTCGATATGTATATTACAACAATAAGTATTAAATAATAATTAAAATTAATCCATGGAGTTAAGTTATATAAAGTTTGTATTTTTGAAGTGGGGGGAAAATTTTGAATAAGAAGAAAATACAATTAATAATATTATCAGCTATATTAAGTAGCATTATATTAGCACCTAAAGAATATGTATTAGCTTGTGATAATGTAAAAGATACTCAGTTGGTTAAATGGACCCATCAGGATACGTGTGTCGAGGATGATAAGAAATATAAAATAGATATAGATAATGTAGAATATATTGTAGAGGATAATACAACAGATATAGTAAAGTTTTCAGATCCTAATTTTAAAAAGGCATTGAATGAAAAATTAGGAAAACCTTTTGATGCAGGGATTACTGTTGGCGATCTTAATAATATGAGTGGGGTCTTAGATTTAGAAGATAAAGGTATATCTAATATAGATGGAATAAGACATCTAGAAAATATAGAAGCTTTAATTTTAAATAGTAATCATTTAACTACTATTCCTAATGAAATAGAAGCATTACAAAATCTAAGAACTTTAGAATTAGATGATAATCAATTAATTATGTTGCCAGATAATATTGGTAAATTAAAAAATCTACGGGAGTTATATTTATCTGATAATCAATTGACTGTGTTGCCTAATAGTATAGGTGAACTAAATAATTTAGAAGATTTTATAGTACAAGCAAATAACTTGAGTTATTTACCAGAATCAATAGGAAAGTTAGATAAATTAGAAAAGTTATATTTATGTGCTAATGAATTAAAAGAAATTCCAGAAACGATAACAAATTTGCAAAATTTAAGAGTGTTATCATTGAAAGTAAATTATATAGAAGAATTACCTAAATCTATAAAAGAAATGAAAAGCTTAAAAGATTTAGATATAAGAGGAAACTTAATAGAGGACAATTAAAAAGATTAAGGATTAAGAATTATGAATTAAGAATTTAGGAGGAAACTGGAGTTAGATAGTTAAGAGTTAAGAGTTAAGAGTTAAAAGTTAATAGTTAAAAGTTAAGGAAGAAACTGGACTGCCAGTTTCTTTTTAATTTAAGGGAGTAAAATTTGAGTTTAGGAGATAAAACTAACCAAAGCTAAATTTAAAGTTTACAGCCGTAACAAGAAGGACAGGCGTACCAAAGTATATTTTCCATAAGTTATTTTCACAGTGAAATCGAAAAGTTATCAATAAAACCTAAAGCAATCAAAGCCGGTCCTAAAATAGCAGCTTTGCTGCGTAGTTGTTCGGGACCGACTTCGAGTACTATTGGAGAAAAACTAAAATCAACAAAAGTATCTATCCAAAAGAATAGTAAAGTAGCCAATTACGCGTCTGTCCCTCTTGTAATGGAAGTAAAACTTTGAGTGATTGCTTGCTTAGTTGAGGTAGGGAGCTTGAAAAATTGACAATTGACATTTGACAATGATGGATGAAACTGGATCACCAGTTTCTTTTTAATTTAAGGGAGTAAAATTTAAGCTGAAGATATAAAACAAACTAAAGATATATTCAAAGTTCACAGCCGTAACAAGAAGCACAGGCGTACCAAAGTATATTTTCCATAAGTTATTTTCACAGTGAAATCGAAAGATTATCAATAAAACCTAAAGTAATCAAAGCCGGTCCTTAAGATAGTTAATAGTTAAAAATTAATAGTTAAAAGTTCAGGATGAAAGTGGCAACCACTTTCTTTGGAGTTGTTGGGGACTGGCTTTGGTGTTTTAGCAAGTAGCGTAAATTTAGGAGAGTATCAAGTGCTAGTGAAGAAAATAAGTTTACCGTGCCTGTCCCATTTGTGATGGAGGTATAACTTAGGGGTATTGCATACTTAGTTGAGGTAGGGAGCTTGAAAAATTGACAATTGACATTTGACAATGATGGATGAAACTGGAGTTTAGTTAGTTAAGAGTTAATAGTTAAAAGTTAATAGTTCAGGTTGAAACTGGGCTGCCAGTTTCTTTGAACTATAGGAATTAAATTCTAAGTTTATGATATTAAATTAAACAAAGTTGTATTCAAAGTTTACAGCCGTAACAAGAAGGACAGGTTCACTTAGGTTGTAGCACCATAAAAAACTCTAGTACTCAATAAAAAGGCTAGATAAAATAAATTACCCAGTAAAGAACCAGTACTTGAGCTGCAAAGCAGCGTACCAGTTAGGTACTGGTTCTTTATTTGTCTTATTATGTGAATACAGCAATTGTGGAATCTACAATTTAAACGAAGAAAGTAGCCACAAATGAACCTGTCCCTCTTGTGATGGAGGTAGAACTTGGAGGAATTGATTACTTGGATTTTGTTAACAGAACTAAATTTTAAAAATAGATTGAGAATTATTAGGAGCATAGCGAATATTAATAACCACAACTGTCAACTATTCACTATTAAATCTTAACTAAAAAATGTAATTTTTTTAAATTAATGTTTAGTTAAGATTACGGTTATTTGCTATTAAGATTTAGAAAATATAATTAAATCAACAAGAAGAAAGGTGGAGTTAATTATGAAAAAAGTATCAAAGGTTACAATGGAAGTTTTAAAAGTATTATTTATAGGGGTATTGGTAGACGGAAGAAAGTTATTACATTAATATAAGGAAATATTACAAAGATGAAATTTAATTTTAATCCAAATAAATTTTTAGTTTAAAGCAAAGAGAATATAATTAAATCAACAAGAGGAAAGGTGGAGAGATGAATGAAAAAAGTAACAAAAATAACAATGGAAATAGTAAGAGTAATGTTTATAGGGGTATTAGTAGATGCTAAAAGCTTAGCAAAATAAAAAAAATAAATAAATAATAAAAAAGAAGAAAGGCGGAATGAATTATGAAAAAAATATCAAAGGTTACAATGGAAGTTTTAAAAGTATTATTTATAGGGGTAGTGGTAGACGGAAGAAAGTTATTACATTAATATAAGAAAACATTACAAAGATGAAATTTAATTTTAATCCAAATAAATTTTTAGTTTAAAGCAAAGAGAATATAATTAAATCAACAAGAGGAAAGGTGGAGAGACGAATGAAAAAAGTAACAAAAATAACAATGGAAATAGTAAGAGTAATGTTTATAGGAGTATTAGTAGATGCTAAAAGCTTAGCAAAATAAAAAAATTAATTAAATAATAAAAAGAAGAAAGGCGGAATGAATTATGAAAAAAATATCAAAAGTTACAATGGAAATTTTAAAAGTATTATTTATAGGGGTATTGGTTGATGGAAGAAAGTTAGCACAATAATTAAAATAACATATTAAAATAACATATTAAAATAAATATAATTAGATTAACAAAAGAAAGGTGGAAAATTAATGAAAAAATTTTTAGATTTATCAATAGAGATTTTAAAAATATTATTTATAGGCATATTAGTTGATGGAAGAAAATTAATACAATAATAATAAAGAAAGTTGGATATAAGAAATATGATAATTGAGAATTACTTTATAACGTAAGACTATTTAATCTAGAAAAGTTAGATTAAATAGTCTTTTTTTATGGAATTAATATTACTATTATTACAGTAAATTACAAAGAACTTTATTGTATTAAAGTCTTAAATTACAAAATAGTTACAGTTTTTAAAAAACTATGTACTATTTTACATATTAGCAGTACAATGATGTTGAAATTAATTTTAAGTGTACATTTAAAGAAGAATTTATTAAATTTATGTTTCATTTTGGAGTTTTTTTAATAAAAAACTCTAACATATTACAAAAAACATATAAAAATAAAAAATAATTTAAAAACATAAAATAAATATATACTATTTTATACATTAATGTTAAAACAAGAATAGTTAATTTTGGAGGTATTATACAATGAATTTTAAAAAGGGTTTATTAATTTTAATGTGTACTTTAACATTGGTGGGATGTAGTTCTTCAAAGGAAGAAAATAAAAAAGAAGAAACTAAACCTAAAACTGAAAGTACTGAGAAAAAAGACGATAATAAAGTAAAAGAAGAAACTAAAAAGGAAGATGAAAAAAAGAATACAGCTAGTGAAGATAAAGAAAACGTTTCACAAAAAGAAAATGGTTCAGTAGAAAATACACAACAACAAACAATAACAGAAGAAAAAACATCAAATGAAAATGTATCAAAGCCTAAAAATGAAACAATAACAGAAGAAAGTGCAAAAGACCTTATAAAGGTTGCAGATTCAAAAGATGTTCTAAAGAACATAGAAGATGGAGGCATTTTAAATAAAGTAGAATATTCACCTGATATGGGATGGTGTGATGTTTCAAAACATTGGGAGATTCCACAAGAGGAATTTATGTATTTTATATTAAAGAATGATTCCCATGTAATAAGAAATTATGTTGTTGGAATGAGTTCAAAGAATGTTTATAGAATATCAGCTCAAGGTGGTGTACCAGCATATGTTATGGAAAATGGGGAAAGAGTAAAAGAATATAAATGGAAAGAATAGTTTCTTATTAAACATTGTGTATTATTTTAGATTAGTAAAAATGTACTTAAATTTATAGAAAAGAAGGTAGTTAATAAAAAAAATTATAAAATGTGAGCATGAATATTTTTATTATATTAAAGAATTAATTTATTTATATTAATCAAAAGATTATTTTGGATTTATTTCAGGAGGAATTATACTATGAATTTTAAAAAGATTATATCAATTTTACTTTGTGCTTTAACATTACTTGGATGTGCATATCCAACAAAAAATGCTAAAAATAAACAAACTAATACTATAACTATAAGTACGGAAAAGAGAAATGATACTAAGGTTAATGAAGAATTAAAGGTGGAAAATAACACTAACAATATAGAAAAAACTGATATTAGTGGCTGTAATGACATGGAAGAAAATCAAGAAGAAATTCAAAAAGAAAACCAAATAGATGAAAATATAGTAGAACAACCACAATATGAAGAAGAAATAGTAAAAGAATCAGATGAAAATAAAGAGGAAAATAGAGAATCTCAAGTAGATGAAAAAATTGAAGAAAAAGAAGAACCTCAAAATCAAGTTATAACAGCAGATGAGGCAAGAGCGCTTTTAATAGCAAATGTAAATCTTGTTAAGAAGTTTTTAGAAGAAGGACATACTGTTGGAATAATAGAAGATAGTAATAATAACAATTGGAAAGAGATAGTAAAACATTGGGGAATACCAGAGGAAGATTTCATCTGTTTTGCTGCACCACAAGATTTAGAATGGTCAATGGTATATGCAGTAGGTTTAAGTTCAGGAAATGTATATGAACTACCAAATCAAGGCTGTGTTCCAGCATATCTTATGCAAAATAATAATAGAGTTCAAGAATATAACTGGATAGAATAATTATTAAAACAACATCTTAAATATTTAAGGTGTTGTTTTGATTTTAAAAGGCAACATGGAACCCTAGAGTAGTGGTAGATAAATCAGTTGAAATGTGTTATGAATAAAAAAATTTATTTATAATTTAAGGCTTAATTTTGAACTTTTGTAAAGTGTTATATTGTTATAGTGTAAAATTTTAGTATGAATTTACGATATAATAAATAGGTTATTGTGAATTTAAAATACTTATTATATAAAGGGGCAATATTTATGATATTAAAAAGTAAAAGGTTATTAAGTCTTTGCATTGCAGGTATGTTATCTTTAACTACTATTCCTGTTTTAGCTGTAGATAATGAGGTTGAAGTTATAAGATTGGCAGGAGAGGATAGAATAGAAACTTCAATTAAAGTAGCAGAAGAATTTTATAAAAATAATTCTTTAAATATAAATAAAGCAATTCTAGCACCAGCTGCTGATAAAAATTTAGTTGATTCTTTAACAGTGTCACCACTGGCTTATGAATTAAAGGCACCTATTCTTTTAAATGATTTAAAAGATAAAGTAAATAATGAAGTTTTAAAAGAGTTAAAAAGTAGAAATGTAAAAAGAGTATATATACCAACAGGAGAGTCTAATATTTCTCGTAAAGTTGAATTAGAACTTTTATTAAATGGTATATTAACTGTAAGGTTAGGTGGAGGAGATAGATACGAAACAGCATTAAATATATTAGAAGAATATAAAAGTTTAAATGGTGATTGTAAAAATGTTTGTTTGGTATCAGGAAGTGCTATACCAGATGCACTTTCTATAGCACCAATAGCATCTAAAAATTCTATGCCAATAATTTTAGCAGAGAATAAATACAATGTTTCATCACAATTAAAAAGTGTAACTTATGATGCACAAAAGGTATATGCTATTGGTGGAGAAACTTTATTGTCAGAAAGTTTAATAAAGAGCTTAAAAGCAGAAAGAATATTTGGAAAAGATAGATATGAAACCAATGGTGAAGTTATTAAAAAGTTTTATTCTAGTGATTTAGAAAGTCTTTATATAGCAAATGGAAATAATAATCATTTAGTAGATTCGTTAACGGCATCAGTATTGGCTGGAGATACTAATGGACCAATAGTTTTAACTAACAATGAGATTACTGAAAAAACATTAAATGTTTTACAAGAAAAAGTCACAGATAAAACTAAAATAATTGCTTTAGGTGGAGAAAAATTTGTATCAGATGAATTAATTAAGAGTATAAAATCAAAAAAAACTCCTAATACAGATAGTGAAGATGTTAAATGGGCAAAAGAAAATTTAACATTAGGTAATTTATCAAATGTAACGGATAATTTGAATTTACCTATAAAAGGTGAAAAAGATGTAAGTATAAAGTGGACAAGTAGTAATAATGTAGTTATAAGCAGTGAAGGAAAAGTAAGAAGACCAATATTAAAAGATACTACTGTAAAACTAACAGCGACTTTAAGTAAAGGGGAAATTTCTGATATAAAAGAATTTTATGCTACTGTGAAGAAAAAAAGTATTACTGGAGATGAAACAGTAGTTATAAATTCACAGGAGGAATATAAAGCCGCCTTGAAAACAGCATTAGAAAAGTTTGATAATAATTTAGTTTTAAAGATAAGTAATTATGATGATAATGATTATAACCTGAAAAAAATTAACGAGGTTCTTATTGAAAATCCAGATATAAACTATGGATACACAGGTGCAGAAGCAAATATTTCAGGTGGTACCAATAGTTCAGAAAGAATTTTAAATATAAATTTTAAGTATTCTTTAGATAAAGAAACTATGGATATGGAAAAAGCAGCAGTAAAAGTTAAAGTTAATGAAATTATAAAAAATATTATAACTGATGATATGAGTAGTGCAGAAAAGGAATTAGCTATACATGATTATATAGTAGAAAATGCTGAATATGATGTGGAAAATTATGAACAGGGAATATATGTTCCAGAAGACCATAATTCATATGGAGTTTTAATTGATGGAATAGGGGTTTGTGAAAGTTATGCAAAGGCAATGCATGAGCTATTAACAGCTGTAGGTATAGAGTGTAAGTATGTTACAGGAAATTTAGAAGGTAATGTTGGACATGCTTGGAACATGGTTAAGTTAGATGATGGACAGTGGTATAATGTGGATGCTACTTGGGACGACCCTACTTACACAAATTCTAGTGATAGAATGTTAAAGGTGTCCCATAGATACTTTAATTTAGATGATGCGAAGTTTAATGAAGATCATATAAGAGGGGAATATGAGCAAAGTTTTCCAGCTGCTAATGGAACAAAATATTCTGCTGAAAACATGAATGTTTTAGAAACAGATATTAATGGAAATGAATTTGTAAGAGTTTATAGTAAGGAAGAATTAGATGAAGTAATAAAAAATTCTCTTTTAAATAAAGCTGATGTGTTAAATTTAAATATTTCACAACTTGGAATGACAGTGAATGAAGTATCACAACAAGTTTTTGAAGTAGCTAAGAAGTATAATATAGATTTAAAAGGTTATACTTTACGCGTTTTAGAAGAGGAATATGTTTCATATAAATATCAGTGGTAAAAAATACTAAGATGTTGTCTAGATGTTAGACAGGGATGGAGGAAACGGGAGCTTAGGTAGTTAATAGTTAAGAGTTAAGGAGGGAACTGGACTTTTAGTCCAGTTTCTTTCAATTTAAAGGAGTAAAATTTAAGTTTGAGAGATAAAACAAACAAAAACTATATTCAAAGTTTACAGCCGTAACAAATGGGACAGGCACGAAAGGTGTATACCCATAAAATAGATAGTAGCTCTTATAATTTAATTACTGTAAATAAAAAAAGTTAGCCAGTCCCTTAGTTAGTTAATAGTTAATAGTTAAAAGTTAACAGTTAAGGTTGAAACTGGATAACCAGTTTCTTTGAATTAGAGGGAGTAAATTTTGTGTTTGAGAGATAAAACAAACTAAAGCTAGATTCAAAATTCACAGCCGTAACAAGAAGGACAGGCGTACCGAAGTAAATTTTCCATAAGGTGTTTTTCCAGTGAAATCGAAAGATTATCAATAAAACCTAAAGCAATCAAAGCCGGTCCTTAAGATAGTTAATAGTTAAAAATTAATAGTTAAAAGTTTAGGATGAAAGTGGTAACCACTTTCTTTGAAATTGTTTGGGACTGGCTTTGAGTTATTGTGTTAGTAATATAAATTTAGGAGAGCATCAAGTGTTAACGAAGAAAATAAATTTACCGTGCCTGTCCCATTTGTAATGGAACCACACTTAGAAAAAGTTCTTATTTAAGAGCTTTACTTTACTATATATAAATATCTTAATAGAAGAAATTTAAAAGTTATTATATAGCACTAAGTGAACGTTGATGTCTAAGGGTACAGCCGTAACAAGAAGGACAGGTTCATTTAGTTGTATCACCATAAAAACTCTAGTACTCAATAAAAAGGCTAGATAAAATTAATTACCAAGTAAAGAACCAGTACTTGAGCTGCAAAGCAGCGTACCTGTCGGGTACTGGTTCTTTACTTATTTTATTGTGGGAATACAACAATTGTGGAATCTACAGTTTAAACGAAGAAAATAGCCACAAATGAACCTGTCCCTCTTGTGATGGCGTAAAAATCTTGGATAATTACTTATTTAGAAGTTTTACTTTTGCAGGTCTAAAAATACGTTGAGAATTACTAGGAACGAAGTGAGTAGTAATAACTACAACTATTCATTCTTAACTCTTAACTAAAAAAGCCCCATTTTTGATGAAGCTAAGACCATAATTTTATTGCTTACTTAGATTTTTTTAGTAAACTAAGTTATTAGTTATAAATTTTAAGAGATTTTCAAAAAAATAATAGAAAAATATTAGGTTATAAAAAAATTTTAGTGAAAAATTTGTAAGGTTTTGTATTTTTTAGATATATAAGTTGAAAAATATGCTGTAGAATTGTATAATTATTTTGAATTGAAAAACAAATATAGTGAAATATTCCCACTTTTAATTTGTTCAAGAAATTATATATTTTCTTGATTTTAAATTGAACTTGAGCATATGCTCACTTTTTTGCTGCTCAAAATTAAAATTTAATTTCAGAGATGTATAGCAAAATAATTTTAATTTTATTTTTTATATATTTAATGCATTAATAAATATTATTTTGCTATAAATTTCAAGGAAGAAAAAATCAAATAGGTTTTAGGTAATTAAGAAATGAGAGGTGGAATCAAAGTATTTGTTTTTGTAATATATGTAGCTTTAGATGAATTTTAAATGAAATAGGTTTAGTCGCAATAAAGGAAATAACTATACAAAATTAGTAATACTCTTAATTCTCAATTGCTTAGGCAAGAGGAGGGTGTGTTATGTTTAAAAAATTTACAAATGGTTGTGTTAAGTTAGTTCAAAAATACTTACCAGACCCATTTATCTTTGCAGCAGTACTTACAGTTTTAGTTTTTGTTCTAGGTATGATTTTAACAGGTCAAACACCGGTTCAAATGGTTGGACACTGGGGAAATGGAATGTGGACATTATTAGCCTTTTCTATGCAAATGGCATTAGTTCTAGTTTTAGGACATGCTCTTGCAAATGCTCCAGCTTTTAACAAATTACTAAAAAAAATGGCGAAGGTGCCTAAAAATCAATTTCAAGCAATTATAATAGTTACTTTTATTTCATTAGTGGCATGTTGGATTAACTGGGGATTTGGACTTGTTATAGGAGCTATATTTGCAAAAGAGGTTGCAAGTCAAGTTAAGAAGGTTGACTATCGTTTATTGATAGCATCAGCATATTCTGGATTTTTAGTTTGGCATGCAGGACTTTCTGGTTCTATTCCATTAACTGTAGCAAGTGGTGGAGAAGATGTTAAGCAATTAACTAGAGGGGTTATAGATAAAGCTATCCCAACAAGTGAGACTATATTTAACCCTGTTATGTTAGTAACTTTAATAGTACTTATGATAACATTACCACTTGTTAATAGAGCTATGCATCCAAGTGAAAAGGATACTGTTGTTATAGATCCATCTTTGTTAGAGGATTCTAAAGAAGAAGTTGCAAGTTCTGTAGCGGTTACGCCAGCAGATAAAATTGAGACAAGCCCTGTAATATCAATACTTCTTTGTGTTTTAGGATTTTCTTATATAATTTATTATTTTATAACTAAAGGATTTAATCTAAACTTAGATATTGTAAATACTATATTCTTATTTACTGGTATATTGCTTCATAAAACACCAAGGAATTATGTTGCAGCAATAGGGGATGCTGCTAAAGGTTCAGCAGGAATTATACTTCAGTTCCCATTCTATGCAGGAATAACAGGAATGATGATAGGAGCTAATGCTGATGGAGCATCATTGGCAGGAGTTATATCAACAGGATTTGTATCTATATCTACTAAGACTACATTTCCAATATTCTCATTCTTAAGTGCTGGTATAGTTAACTTCTTTGTTCCTTCTGGTGGAGGACAATGGGCAGTACAAGCTCCTATAATGTTACCAGCAGGTCAGGCTTTAGGAGTTCCAGCAGCAATAACATCTATGTCTATTGCTTGGGGAGATGCTTGGACAAATATGATTCAACCATTCTGGGCATTACCTGCACTAGGAATAGCTGGTCTTGGAGCGAAAGATATAATGGGATATTGTTTGGTTGACCTTATATATTCAGGAATAATAATAATACTAGGATTTTTGTTGTGCGGATTTATATTTTAGGTATATGAAAATAAATACTATATCAAGAATTTGAAGCATATTTAAATTATTATTTATTTGATTATGCCTTAAGGGAGTAAAAAAAAGAAACTGGATTTCCAGTTTCTTTTTTTGTGGTTAAATAAGTTATTAAAATGATAAATTCATAGAAAAATCTATATACACTAAAGTTTTAGTGAAAAGAGTACGTTTATACTAATAAGGGGTATATTTAAAAATTATTAAACTAATTAATGACAGAAATTTATATAACAGATTATTAAACTAAGCATAGGGCTTAGTTTAAATTATTTTAATAGGATGGTTTATCTAATAAGTTGAAAAAATGTTAAAATATACTATAATAAAAAGGGGTTTCTTATATGGGAATACAAACTTAGAATTAAGTTTATTCATCAAATTTTTGTTATAAGTTTATAAAAAGTACCACTAGAATTATTAACAAAACATCAACTTGAATAAGCCACATCCATTAGTATTGTGAGAATAGTAACTTTTTCATTTGATAAGAGCATAAGTTTAAATTGAAATTTGAAGCGTTAAGTTGATAACAAGTTATGTTATGTAGAAAAGTATTTAAAATAGGGGAGGCTTTTATTATGATTTATATAAATTTATCTGAAATTATGGAGATAGAAGGATTTAATGAAGAGGAAGATAAGGTCGAAATTGTATTTAATAATAAAAATTTTGAGTTTAAGACTTTCAAAGATTATGGTGATAAATCTTCTATTGTTTTAAAAAAAATTTGTGATGAAGAGTTAAATAGTTGTTGTGAAGATATAGAAATAGTTATGGAAGAAGATAAAAATAATATATTAAAACTTGAAGAAGATGAAGTTTTAGATGAAAAAGTAAATATAGATATAGAATTGAATTTAAATAATAAAGAAATTGAAAGTTATGAAGCAAGTGAACATGTAGAAGAAGTTAATGAAGTTATAGAGGAACCTTTAAAAATTTTAAATGCAGACTATAATATTTTAACAAAAACTTTTTCTTTAAGTTTAAATAGAAATTTAGATAGTAACTTAATAAAAAATGATTTCTTTGATATTTTCGAAATGAATTTAATGGAAGAGGATAATAAATTTCTTAAATTTGTAAATAAGATTGAAAAAATAGAGTTAGAAGAAAATTTAGTTAAAATTAAGTTTGAAAGTTTTCAAAGTCTTGATTTAAGTAAGGCTATAGATATAAAGTTTATTGAAAATAACATAATAGAAAATGTTGATTTAGAAAAAATAGATGTTAAGATAGTAAAATATTTTATAAAAAATGAAAAGGAGAAAGTAAAACTTTTTAGTGGACAGGAATTAAATAAGATATTAACAGAATTTCATTTTTCCGGTATCGTAGAAGAATTTGAAATGACTATGGAAGGTGCTGGATATTTATTTACTAATAGTAATATAAAAATAAAAAAAATAAATAACGATATGTATGCAATTAATGATGAACAGAATATAAAATTTAAAGATAGTGAAGAAAAGTATGTAGGGTATGTTGGATTTGAAGAAGCGAATATAAGCTTGAAACTACCTACAGGTATAAAAAAAGTTTTTAATTTATCATTTAAATTTTTAGATGATAAAATTATAGCTATATGGGATTATAATGATCTTATGAATGAAATTGTAGAAACTATGAAATTAGAAAATATAGTAGTTTCTGCGAGAGGATAGAATTTACAGTAAAAAGCTAAATAGTTAAAATTTAACTAACTAAAGTCCGTTCGGATAATTATTATTCAATAAGAACTAAGTATAAAATAATTGCAACTTTGAACTTCTTAGTATATAATATTTCATAAGATGCGTAGCATCTATGTGTACAATACAGAAATAAACTTCATAGAGATGATATTTTGTTCGCTAAATGTATTGTCAAAAAAACCTAGCAAATCCCCTACTTGCTAGGTTTTTAATTTTGAAAAAATTTAAAATACTGAATAATTTTATCGCTTCTAGGAAAACTAAAAGAGTATTATGTTTTTTAGAAAGGGAGCGATATAGCAATGAAGAAAAAATTTTTATTTGGGTTAGTGGTAGTAGCTACTACAGTTACATTAGGTTCTTATAAAGTTGTGCTTGCTAAAGATAGTTTAGTTAAAGGTAATAATCAAATTGAAATGGTATACACTCTAAATTCTAACCCAGTTGAGGAATTTAAAGTTAACTCTGCAAAATTTAAAAATTCCAAGGAGTTAGAGATAGTTTTTTCACAAAAAATAGATAAGGATTATATTTTATATAAAGACGGAAGATTAATTGGTCAAAATATGTCTATAACATTAAAAGATGGTAAAGGTAAAGAGAATGTAAAAGGCAAGCTATCAGAAGATGGAAAGACAATTGTAATAACTAAAATTGATGGCTCTGATTTTGATGGAGAATATGTCATAACTTTGAGTAAGGATATTAAATCTGCTACAGGAAACCCAATGGGAGAATTTACAATGAATTTATCAGTAAAAAAAGAAGCTAATATGAAAGAACCAGCTGAAACTGATAATAAAAATCAAAATAATAAAGAAAATAAAAATGTAAAAGAAGAAGTTAAAAATGAAAAAGTTAATATGATTAAAGAACCTAGAATTACACATGGTAGTGAAAAAAATAAAAATATCTTTGTAGCAAGGTTTAAGAAAGAGGTTGCTGATGAATCACTAACTAAAGAAAATTTTAAAGTTATGACTAAAATGGGTAAAGAACTTCCTATAACTTTAAAAAAAGAAGGTAACACTGTAATAATTACAGTAGAAAAGAGTTTAGTTGAACCAGATAAAAATGGACTTATAAAGATATCTAATGTTAAAAGTATAGATAATGAAATGTTTAAAGAAAAGCTTCAAGAGGTTGAATTAATAGGAAATAACAATTCTTTATCAACAAAAACAGAAGATGAAAAAACTGATGAGAAAGTTGAACCTATTGAAGAGATAAGATTAGAAAAAGAAAATTCTAAAGAAGATAGAATAAAAAATAAAGATAATAAAAAAGAAACAATAAACTTAGAAGAAAACAAAGAAGATAAAGAAGACAAAAAAGAGACTATAAACATAGAAGAGAATAAAGAAGATAAAGATGAAAAAAAAGAGACTATAAATATAGAAGAAAATAAAGAAGATAAAGAAGATAAGAAAACAATAAATATAGAAGAGAAAAAAGAAAATGATAAATATAAGACAGAAACAATAAATATAGAAGAAAAAGTAGATGAAGATAAAACAAAAGAACATGAAACAGAAACTTTAAATAAAAATGATGAACTAAAAAATAAAAAAGAAAGACCTAATGCAAAAGAAATAAATAGTAATTTAAAAATGAAATAATACATGTAAAAACACTCATGTCTTGTAGAGGATATGAGTGTTTTTGTAAATTGACAATGATGGATGAAACTGGAGTTTAATTAGTTAAGAGTTTAGGATGAAAGTGGCAACCACTTTCTTTTTAATCTATAAATATAATTTGCTTTGTAAATTTATATAAAAATACGTTGAGAATTACTAGGAACGAAGTGAGTAGTAATAACTACAACTATTAATTATTAACTCTTAGCTCTTAACTGAAAATATATAATATTTTAAAAGTGTGAAGCCGTAACAAGAAGGACAGGTTCGCTTAGGTTGTAGCACCATAAAAAACTTTAGTACTTAATAAAAAAGTCTAGATAAAATAAATTACCGAGCAAAGAACCAGTACTTGAGCTGCAAAGCAGCGTACCTGTTAGGTACTGGTTCTTTGCTTATTTTGTTATGGTAATACAGTGATTGTGGAATCTACAGTTTAAACGAAGAAAATAGCCACAAATGAACCTGTCCCACTTGTTATGGCTTAAAAATTTAGAAAAATTGCTTATTCAGGTGTTGGGGACTGGCTTTGATTTTTTAGGTAGAAATATAAAGTTAGGAGAGCATCAGATGTTAACGAAGAAAATAAATTTACCGTGCCTGTCCCATTTGTGATGGAGGTAGAACTTGGGGTAATTGATTGTTTAGTTGAGGTAGACGGTTTTAAAAATTGACAATGGACAAAGGGCAATTAATTAGGAATTGACAATGGACAATTGACATTTGACAATGGTTGAGGAAACTGGGCTACCAGTTTCTTTGAATTTAGGGGAGTAAAATTTGAGTTTGGGAGATAAAACTAACTAAAGCTAGATTCAAAATTCACAGCCGTAACAAGAAGGACAGGCGTACCAAAGTATATTTTCCATAAGTTATTTTCACAGTGAAATCGAAAGATTATCAATAAAACCTAAAGCAATCAAAGCCGGTCCTTAAGATAGTTAATAGTTAAAAATTAATAGTTAAAAGTTAAGGATGAAAGTGGCAACCACTTTCTTTTTAATCTATAAATATAATTTGCTTTGCAAATTTATATAAAAATACGTTGAGAATTACTAGGAACGAAGTGAGTAGTAATAACCATAACTGTTAACTATTCACTGTTCACTTTTAACTGAAAAAGTCCCTCAACTATTAACTTTTCACCCTTAACTAAAGAAGTCCCTCTTGTGATGGAGACGGTACTTTGGTATAGTTGCTTACTTAGAAGTTTTGAATTTCGGAGGTATTTTCAATTTATAGTGAGTTTTGTATAAAATTTTCTATAAAAATTCCGATAATATAGGGTAAGAATTAAATATAAATACTAAATTATTTAATTCTTAAATAAAGAGGTAGTTTTACCAATGGGGGGATTTGATTGAAGAAAAGAAACATATTGGCTATGATTTTAGCTGGATGTTTAGTTTTTTCTAGCGGTACAACTTTTGCATCTACACAAAAGTATGTATTAGCAGGAGAAAATAGATATGAAACAGCAGTCAAAGTTAGTGAGTATGGTTTTAATAGAGCAAGTAATGTTGTACTAGTAAATGGAACATCAATAGCGGATGCATTATCGGCAACACCTTATGCAAAAATGAAGGATGCACCAATACTTTTAACAGAAAAAAATAGTTTAAATTTTGATACTAGAGATGAAATAAGAAGACTTAAGGCTTCTAATGTCTATATTGTAGGTGGAAAGAGTGTAGTTTCAGATAGTGTTGCTAACGATTTAAAAAAACTTGGATGTAATGTTTATAGAATTGCAGGTTCAGATAGATATGAAACTTCATTAAATGTAGCTAAAGAAATGGACAAGAAAGAAGATATAAGTGAAGTTGCAGTTGTAAATGGCATAACAGGTTTAGCAGATGCATTATCGGTAGCATCACCGGCAGCTAGTAGACATATACCTATAATTTTATCTTCAAGAGATAACTTATGGGGTTCAGAAAAATGGATGAATGATGAAAAGATAAGTAAAAGCTATATTATAGGTGGAAAGGCAGCTATTTCTGTTGATGTAGAAAATAAGCTAAATAATTCAGAGCGATTATTTGGCCAAAATAGATGGGAAACCAATGCAGAAGTTTTAGAATATTTCTTTAATACTAATGATTTATACAATGTTTATTTAGCTAAAGATGGTAGTTTAAATCAAAATCAATTAGTAGATGCTCTAGCAGCAGGTTCAGTTGCAGCTAAAGAAAATTCACCGGTTATATTGTTGGGAACAGAGTTACATGGTACTCAAGAAGAATATTTAAAATCAAGAAATTCAAAACTTTTAACAGAAGTTGGATATGGGTTAAATAGAAAGGCTGTAGAAAAAGTAAATTTTACATTAAATTTTAAAAATGTAGGGGAAACAGAGGTAGGATTTGTAGATTATAAGAACTGTGAGCAAATTCAAATACATTTTGGTTCACCGATAGATGAAAGTACTGTTATATATAATGGAAAGTTAAAAAGAGATGTAATAGATATTTCTGCAACTGATGACCATACAATAGAAGGGGATATTGATGGTTTAGATGAGTTTTATGCAAGACTTGAAAGTGATAAGAAAACCTTAACAATAACAAGAGATATTAGTAAGGGAAAAATATTTAATGGAACTTATGATATAAGAGTATCTGATAAGGTGAAAACAAAAGATGGATTATCATTAGAGCCTTATGTGGAAAGACTTAGAATAGTAGATCAAATAGCACCACAGGTAGAAAGTGTTATTTATAATGATACTTATGGAGAATTAACAATAAACTTTAGTGAACCTATTAAAAAATTTCCTAATATAACTATAGACGGGAAATATGTAACAGAAGATCAAAATGTATCTTTTAGTAACACTAAAGATAAAATTGTATTAAATAGAAAAAAATTAAATGAACTTGAATCAATAGGTAGAACTATTCAAATTATAGTAGATGGGTCAAAAGATTATAGAGGTTTAGAAATGGTAAGATATGCTCAAAGCATTAGACTTGTTAAACCTAGTGAGGAAAGAAAAGTTGAAAGTGTAAAATTAAAAAACTCTAAAGAAATGGAAATATTATTTGCATCACCAATAAATCCAAATTCGGTATTAGATTCTAATGGAAAAATACTAAAAAATAATATTTCTATAACTTCTGTAGGAGATAACAAAGAAGATAGTATTATAGGTAGTGGTGATGATTTATATGGTAGCTTATCGCCAGATAAAAGAACATTAGTTATAAAAAGAGATTTTAATAATGATAAGTTTTTTGAAGGTAAATATAATGTTTTAGTAACAGAGAATGTTATGACCATTGATAATGCCAACATTGTTAAACACAATGAAACAGTAAAATTATCAGATTCAAAAAAACCAGAAGTTACTTCAATAAAATATGATGAAAGAACTGGTAAAATTACAATAACATTTTCAGAACCTATAAAGAAAAAACCAATAATAACTATGACAGGTGGATATATAGATAAAGGTAAGAGTGTAACATTTAAAGAAACAGAAATGACTTTAAATACAGCAACTAGAGATTCTATAACAATAAGTTATGAAGCCATTAAAGAACATAACTTAGTTAAATATGATGAGCCAGATGGCAAAGAATATGAGATAACAGTTGAAAATGCTAATGACTTTGCAGAGAACGTTCAACAAAAATATGGACCTAAAAAAATTCATATTAAACCTATGGATGAAGGATTTAAAGTAGATAAAGTGGAGATATTTGATAAAAATAATAGAAAAAATGGAGAAAATGTATTCTTAGTTTACTTTAATGAAAAAATAAATAAACCAACTGGTAAAAACTTCGGACTTGAAGGAATTGCTACAGAGGCATCATTAATTGAATTTGTAGAAAATCCAGAAACAAAAGTAAATGATTCTAAAGTTGTGAAAGTAACTTTTGGAGAAGGTACTGTAAATGTAGGTAAAACAGATGGAACAGATGAAACAGAGGGTTCAGGTCCAAAATTGGCAAATTTAACAATTAAAGATATAAAAGCTCAAAGTGGAAGAATTCTAAGATACGCTGAAGGAACAGTAACTGTGAGAGATAATACATCTCCGTTTATTGTAGAACAAAAATATGAGGCATCTAGTGGCAAGTTAACCCTTCAATATAGTGAGAAAATGAACTTTGAAGATGAGACCATATTAAAACAAGTGGCTAAATTTGCTAAAAAATATGAAATAACATCGACAGTTAATAAAACTAAATATACGAACTCAAGTTTATCATCAATAACGGCTGTAGATATAAGTGCAGATAAGAAAACCATAACTTATACGTTTGAGATATCAGATAATTTTAGAGCCATGATGGCAGGAAAGGATTTAATGATTCAGCAAATGGGAAATGAAAAAGATGAAAATGGTGTTGAATCTAAGCAAGAGAAGGCTAAAGAGATATCTAGAACTGAACTTGATATAGCATATATAAATGAAATTGGTGGAACTAATGAAAATAAATTAGAAATTTGGTTTAGTGAGGAACCAAGAATGACTCAGCATAATATTAAAGTTCACTTACAATCAAGCAATATGGATATAAATTCAGATTATATTAGCGTAAGTGTAAATAAAAATATTGCAACAGTTACCATTGGTAGAAGTACTGTATCATCAGATCAACAGGCATCAATTATTGTTACTGATGTTGTTTCAACCGGAGGAAAATCATTAATCAATAAATATAATACTAATGTTAAGTTGAAAGAAAATTTGGAATGTGAACTTATAAATGCAAGTTATAATTATAGTCAGAAACTACTAGAGCTTAATTTTTCTACACCTGTTAAGGGTAGTACAGTTAAATATTTATTTAACTCTATACAATTTGGGAGTAGTAATAAAGGATTATTAAGTGCATATCCTAATGTAACAGCATTATTACCAACAGTTGATAGTTCCAATATAAGCTTGAAGATAGATATTAATGGTAATGAGGCATCTCAAAGGTTCTTGGAGTATATGATGACAGCACAAGATATTACCTTAAAGACTGGAGAATTTGATGTTTTTGGTAAATCTGATATGCTTGATAATAGAGATTGGAAATTGAAACAAAAGGATGTAAAACCAATATTATTAAATTTAAAAGGAAAGCCCAACGTAGAAGTTAGTCAAAAGGGAAATACAACTTTAATGAAGGGACAATTTTTTAGAGATACTCAAAAGTTAGAATTAACATTCAGTGATGCTGTAGTTACGGAAAATGATTGGCAAAATAGATTATTTAATTCTATTAAATTTATGTATAGCAAAAATGATATATATATGGAGTCAGATTATAATTATCCGAAAATAGCGGATGTGTCTTTATCAGGGAATGTAGTTACTGTAGGCTTTGATACTTCAACTACTAACAATTTTGTAACCTACATTAATAAAAATCCTGGAAAATTAAGTCTAGGAGTAGAACAAGTTTATTTTACTAATCCAGCGAATGGATATAAGTTTATATATGATACTAGCTTAAATGGATTAGCAGACAATCAAGTTATATTAGAAGTTCTAAATACAAAACCAAAAGTGGATTAATGAGTTCTATATTAAAATACCTAAATGATTTATCATTTGGGTATTTTTATTGCAATTAATGACTAGAGGGTTTGAAAAATTGACAAGAGACAAAAGACAATTAGTTAAAAATTTACATTTAATAATGGACAATTAAAAAAAATTAAGGATTAATAATTGAAGAGGAAAATGGAGTTTAGATAGTTAAGAGTTAAGAATTAATAGTTAATAGTTCAGGATAAAACTGGACTGCCAGTTTCTTTGAATTAGAGGGAGTAAAATTTTGAGCTTGAGGGATAAAACTAACCAAAGCTAAATTCAGGGTTTACAGCCGTAACAAGAAGGACAGGCGTACCAAAGTATATTTTCCATAAGTTATTTTTACGGTGAAATCATAAGATTATCAATAAAACCTAAATTAATCAAAGCCGGTCCTTAAGATAGTTAATAGTTAAAAATTAATAGTTAAAAGTTAAGGATGAAAGTGGCAACCACTTTCTTTTTAATCTATAAATATAATTTGCTTTGCAAATTTATATAAAAATACGTTTAGCATTACTAGGAACAAAGTGAGTAGTAATAACCACAACTATTAATTATTAACTCTTCACTTTTAACTAAAAAAGCCCCATTTGTGATGGAGGTTTAACTTTGGGTGATTGCTTTCTTAGATTTTGTTAGCAAATCTAGATTTAAAATATGTTGAGAATTAATTGATTATGAATTTTGCTAAATTCTTTAAATTACTATTTTATGTATTAATTTAAAATCCCATCTTTCGATAATTTAAGAAGAAGTTAAATTATAAAAATTATTATATGCTATTCTTGGATTTGATATATTTTTATAGTAAACTAAAGGAAAATGAGTATAATATTATAATTTTTATAAGTTACTGTATTGAATTTGTTTATAAAGTAATTTTTAATATTTACATATTCTTTGAAAGGAGAAAATTTATGAGAAAAGGGTTAAAGCTTGTTGCCAACCTTTTGTTGATTTCAACTATTGTTTTAGGTTCTACATTAAGTTCTATAGAAGTTTTTGCAGCTAATAATGATTTAATGGGAATGAAAAAATTACATGGAAATGATAGATTCAGCACTGCTGTTGAAGTTAGCAAAGATGGTTGGGGATATAGTAATTATGTTATTATAGCTAATGGTTTTGGTTTTGCAGATGCATTATGTAGTGCACCGCTTTCTAAAACATTAGATGCACCGATACTTTTAACAGATAAAACATCTCTTCCGACTTCAACGAAAAGAGAAATTGAACGTTTAAATGCAAGAAGAGTATATATAGTTGGAGGAGCTGGTGCAGTTAGTGCTAATGTTGCAAACCAACTAAAAGATATGGGACTAGCTGTTAGTAGAATTAGCGGTAGTGATAGATATGAAACATCACTAAATGTTGCAAAGGAAATAAATAAAACTAATACTGTAAAAGATGTGGTAGTTGCATCTGGTGAACAGGTGTCTCAGGGGGTAGATGCATTATCTATTGCACCTATTGCTGGAGATGCAAAAATGCCAATAATATTAAGTCCTAAAAATTCTATGACATCATCATCTAGAACATGGTTAAATAGTAAACACGTACATGCAACTTATGTTATAGGTGGAACTACTGCACTTTCTAACAATGTGTTTAAACAAGTTCCAAATGGAAAAAGGTTAGAAGGCAGAAATAGGTATGAAACTAATTTAGAAATATTACAAGAGTTTAGTAACTACTTAGACTTTGACAGTGTTTATATGGCTAAAGGAGAAAAATCATCAGTAATAGATGCATTAACAGCAGGACCAATTTCTGCTAGAGAGGGAAATCCTCTAGTTTTAGTTAGTGATACTTTAGACTTAACACAAGAAAAGTTCTTATCAAAATATACACCTACACATCTTACTGCTATTGGTGGACAACTAAAAGATGAAACTATATATCAAGTAGGAAGAGTTTTAAATAGGGAAATAGCAACAGGTGTAAGTAAAGTTATCATAAATGATAAGAGAAGAATAACAGTTGAATTTAATGGAATTGTTAATGGTTATGAGGCTTCCAAAAAAAACAACTATACTATATGTGGAAGTATGGTACAAGAAGCAACAATACAACCAGATTATAGAACTGTTGTTTTAAGATTAAAATACGATTTAGATAAGAGTGCTCTTCTAAATTTTGAAGGTGAAGCAGAAAATATATTAGGAATAAATATGAACTATATATTTAATAAAGGTAACACTAATATAGAAGATAATGTAACTGACGGAGATAAACCAAGGGTTCTATATGCACAAACCTTAGATGCTGTAGAAGAAGGTGGAAATAAAATTTTAATTAAGTTCTCTGAAAAAGTTATGGAGTCAGATGCAAGAAGACTTGAAAATTATAGAATTAAGAGAAGAGATGGAAGTTATGTAAGGGTGAACGATGTTGTCTTTAATAAAGAAAGGGAAGATGAGGCAATATTGTATACAGAAAGTTTAGATTATGCAGGTAGATATTTAATAGAAATTGATGGAATTAAAGATCTTGCAGAAAATATAATGGAACCATATAGTGATTATCTTGATATATTTGACACAGGGGCATTAAAAGTTATTGAGTATAAAGTTAAACCAGGAACTTATCATAATAGTAAAAAGGTTGACATTATATTTAACAAGAAATTAGATAAGATAATGGCAACACAGGAAAGAAACTATAGGTTACTAGATGCTCAAGAAAAACCTATAAATGGATCAATTGGTTCAATTGTTTATGATGAATATTCTAGAGATAGAGTTACTGTTGAACTTATAAATCTAAAATATGATGGAGACTATACTTTAGAGGTTTCAGGAGTTACTGATTTATCAGGAAATACACTTCCAAGAACTAAACTTGAAATGAGAAATTTAATAGTTGAAAAACCTAGAATAGTTGATACACCATATGTAAAACAAACAGGTGATCAGAATAAAAGAGTAGTTATAGTTAACTTTAATCAAGAGTTGAATAAAGATGATGCTACAAATCCTTCAAATTATGAAGTGAGATTTAAAGATGGTAGTGCAGATACCTATATAGAAAGAGCTGACTATAGATTTGATGGTGGAAAATCTACAGTAACATTATATTTAGATAAGGTGATATCTGATGCTAAATATGAATTAACAGTAGATGGAATAAGGAATACTGAAGATTTTATAATGGATAGGCAATCAGTAGAATTTGAAGTTGCTCCTTAAAAAGTAATAATAATTTTAGCATAAAAAAAGTTGCTTCAAAATAGAATTTTAAGTTTATTTTGAGGTAACTTTTTTGTTGGAATTAATTAAAAATTTATTAAAATGATTTCAAGTATTTAGCAAAATAATCAACAAATATCGATGCAGTTTTAAAATAAGTTAAAAAATAAGAAGTTTTATAATATGTAAAAAAATAAAAAATAAATTTTAAGATTTAATAATAAAGAAAAAGGTCAAATAAAAAAATAATAAGTCAAATAAAAAAATAAAAAAATCTATATTACATTACAAGTTTCGACAAATTAATATAATGACATATGGTATAGTTAAATTGTAGTAAAAATATATATTATAACCGAATACAAATATTATACTAACGCAATAGGTAACTTTTCAGTTATGTGACTAAGAGAAATTTTTAGAAAACAGAAAGAAAAGCTTTACTAAATTAATCTCAAAGATAATTAATATCCTACTTAATGTTATTAAGTAGGATATTAATTTTAAAGAAATATATAATTGTTAATTAAAACTATATAATCCAATATTTCATAATTAATAAAAATAATTAGATAGGATAAATAGTAAAGTAAATCATTGGTACTTGAGCTGTATGTAAAAGTATTGATTTTACTAATATATAGAGTTATAATCGATTTGTAAACGTTGTTATGAAAAAGTTGTTTTTATATTATAAAGAAAAGCTTGTCATTTTGTTGGCAAGCTTTTGTAATAATAAATTTTAAGAATATATAATATGTATTCTTAAAATTTTATTTGATATTTTAGCCTAAAAATTTAAAGAATTTAGTGAAAAGTTGAAATTTTTAATAAGTATAAAGATATATTATTCTAATGCTGCATATAGAACAATTCATAAGACAGGGGGGATTTTTGTGATATGTTTTAAATGTGGTACTAAAGTTAAAAAGGTTACAAGCTATTGCGATAAATGTGGTGCATTTATTGGATATAATGATAGAAATTTAAAAGATAGATTTAAGGGGAAAATGAAAAGCTATAAATTAAAGGTTAGGGGATTGCCTATTCAAATTAAGGTAATGTTAGGTATAGAAATCATGGTTATTTGTATATTTTTTATGGGATAAAAGATTAATTCAGTACATTTTTCTATTATAGCTTAATAAATTTATATATTTTACGATAAAAGTTATATTAGAATTTTTAATTTTAATATAACTAATTATGTTAGGAGGGGGAAAGTTTTGAAACGATGTTTTAAAATTTTGTCTTCATTTATTATAGGATTAAGTATAATAATGAGTTCAATACCTACTTTTGCTGCAGTAGATATTGGAACAGATGTGAAAAAAATATATGGCAAGGATAGATATGCTACGGCAGTGGAAGTTAGCAAAGAAGGGTGGAAAAATACTGATGTTGCTATAATAGCAAACGGTTTGGGGTTTGCAGATGCGTTGTGTAGTACACCATTATCAAAAGCTATAGATGGACCTATTTTGCTTACAAGTCAGAATAATTTACCTACTGATACAAAAAATGAGTTAAGAAGATTGGGTGCTAAAAGGGTTTATATAATAGGGGGAACCGGTGCAGTAAGCAATAAGGTAGAAAAAGAAATAAAGGGGATGGGTATAAAAATATCTAGGTTAGGTGGAGCTAATAGATATGATACATCTCTTGAAGTTGCAAAAGAATTAAGTAAGTTTGTAAACATAAATAATATTATGGTTATATCCGGAGAGGAAAGTACTCAAGGTGCAGATGCACTTTCAGTTGCACCATTGGCTGCATTAAACAATATGCCAATGGTACTTACATCTAAAAAAGAAATGCAAAGTAATATTAAAAGTTGGATAAATAGACAATATCCGGACAATACATATGTAATAGCTTCAAACAAAACTATAGATGATAAAACAGTTGCAGATTTACCACGAATTGAAAGGATATATGGAAAAGATAGGTATGATACTAATTTAAAAGTTTTAGATAAATTTAATTTTTATTTAGAATATGATAATGTATATGTTGCTCAAGGAACACCTCCAGGAACAGTAGATGCACTAACTACAGGTCCGTTAGCAGCTAAAAAGTCATCGCCGTTGCTTTTAGTATCAAATAAAATATTATCATCTCAAAAAAGTTATTTAAAAGGTATAACAGCTAATGAAGTTGTAGGTGTTGGAGGCATGGTAGAAAATAATATTTTATTAGATTCTGCTCAAATATTTGATAATAGAATTGCAACAAAAGTTAAAAGTATGACTATATTAAATAGAAGAAATATAATATTGGAGTTTAATGGAATAGTAAAAGAGTCTCCAGCTAATATAAAAGAAAACTATGAGATATTAGGAACTAATATAATAAAATCAGAATGTATAGATGGATATGACAAAGTTCAACTTACATTTAAATCTGATTTGACAGACAGTAAAATAAGTACATTAGAAGGTAAAATAAGTAATGTTGTAGGGAAAAATATTACAATAGGCTTTGATAGAAAAGATATACCAGTAAAAGATATGGTAACAGATAAAGTCAAACCTAAAATTTCTAATATAAGTGTTTTAGATTTTGCTGATGGAACAGGTGCAAACGGAGTCAAGAAAAAAATAACTATCAAGTTCAGTGAAGATGTTAATGAAGAGGATGCAAAAGATATAAAAAATTATAAAATAACAGATAAAAATGGAGAAGAACTTAGAATTATAAAAATAGAATTTAATAAAGCAGTACCTAGTGAAGTTAACATAATAACTCCAAGTGTCAATGATACATCTAATTATAAATTGGAAGTAAAAGGGGTTAGAGATTTATCAAATAATATAATGGATCCATATTCTAAAACTATAAGTTTAAAAGATACAACAAAACCAAAGGTGATACATTTTGAAATTACTAACACTTCTGCATCTAATATAGTATTTATTGATATAACATTTAGTAAGCAGATGGATGAAAAATCAGCTACAACTGTTAGTAATTATATAATTAAAGATTCAACAGGAAAAACTGATTCTAAAATGATTAAAGATATAGAATTTAATCAACTTACAAAAGACAGCGTAAGGCTTACTATAGAAAATGTTGTTTTAGATGGTACCTGTAACATGACAATAAAAGGTATAAAAGATACTGTAGGAAATATTATGGAACAATATGATACTAAGTTAATGCTTAATTTAAATAGACCTAATATTTTACAACCAGTTCCATATGATACTCCTGATAAATTAGGTGAAAATAAGTTTATTATAAGAGCACAATTTGATAGAACTATGAATGATAAAGATGTTCAGAACATCAGAAATTACTCATTAGTTTCAGAGAATAATGTTCAAGTTACTATAGAAAGTGTAAAATACGACCCAATAACTAGAATAGCTACAATTACAACCAAAACATTAACGGAAATTGGAAACTATACACTTTGGGTTAGAGGCGTTAAAGATTCAACAGGTGTAGAATTATTACCTACAAAAGTACCACTTCAAACTAATATAATTTATAGACCAGGTGTTATAGGTGCTGAACTGCAACAGTCAGAAACTAGATTTAAAGATATCCTTGTAGGTTTTGATACTAAAATGGATGCAAGAACTGCCAATGATAAAAATAATTATATCTTAACTAAAATGAATACAGAAACTCCAGAAGTTGTTAGAATAAAATCAGCTAGATACTCTACTGGCACTATAGGAGGAAGGGTTATGCTAACTACAGAAGATTTTAGTAGTAATGGGATTTATAAACTTACAATAAAAAATGTAAAAGATGCAACAGGTGTAAGTATTAATGAAAGTGATGCAATGGTTACTATAGATAATATTAAACCACAGGTAGCTGAAGTTTCAGGTGTATTTGATAAATATGATAGATTAAATATTAAATTTAGTGAGGCTATGTCAAGAATTGATGTAGAAACCAATTCTAATTACTCTTTAAAATACACAATAGATGGAGAAGAGAAAACTATAGGAATTAAGAGTGTAGTAAGCAATGGTAATATAGCAAGTATTATATTAGATGAGGAGTTGAAATCTGGCATAATTTATCAATTGAATATTGATGGAATTTACTCAGAAAAAGCTTATAATGGAGCAACCCTTAAGATGGAAGAGTGTAAATTTAAATTTCAAAGAAAAGTTGATCCTGCTAATGATAAAGATGTAATAATAGAAATAAAATAAAATAAAACTGATTAGAAGCGTTGACTTCTAATCAGTTTTTTATAATTAAAAAAGTAATATTGAATTTTTTATCCTATAAGAGCATTAAATTAGGAATAATTAACAAATAAGTCAGTACCCGTACATATTTGTAATGAATATTTTATCAGTAAAATACTATGATTAGAGTTTATAGTCTCTTTTCATATTGTGATAAATATGATTAAAATATTTAATTTTCTATTTCTTCGCATATGTTAAAATTAAATTTAATATTTTTTATTTACATGTGTAAATTTTATAATTAAACAGTTTATCAAGTATTTATATTAAACTTATTGTAATTACCTATTATGTAACAAATTAAATAATATCGTCATAGTATATAGAGAAAACATTACAACTAATTGTAGTTTAATGGAGAACTATAGGAGGAGATATGTGTTATGAGTTTTAAATCACCTATTGATGTTAATAAGTTAGATTATAATACTAGAAGAAAACTAGAAGCTATAGTTAATTTTATTAATGAACAGCAAGGAAATAATAATGAAACTACAGAAAATGAAATTATAGAAGATGAAACTATAGAAAATTACGATGTAGAAGAATCTTGCGCTTATAATAATGGTGGAAATGACAATTATTATTGGAATGATAATTGCCATAACAATAATTGTTGTAAACCGCATCATGACGATTGTCACCATCATCATGATCATTGTTGTCCATGTCCAGACAATTTAGTAGGACCAAGAGGACCACAAGGTAATCCAGGACCAAGAGGACCACAAGGACCAATAGGACCAATGGGACCACAAGGACCACAAGGACCAAGAGGCGAAAGAGGCCCAAGAGGTTGTGCAGGACCAATGGGACCAAGAGGTGAAAGAGGCGAAAGAGGAGAAAGAGGTCCAATGGGACCAATGGGACCAAGAGGTGAAAGAGGCGAAAGAGGAGCAACAGGAGCGACCGGAGCAACTGGAGCAACAGGACCAATGGGACCAAGAGGTGAAAGAGGCGAAAGAGGAGCAACTGGAGCAACAGGAGCAACTGGAGCGACAGGGGCAAGAGGACCAATAGGACCAAGAGGATTAACAGGACCACAAGGTGAAAGAGGAGAAATGGGACCACAAGGACCAAGAGGCGAAAGAGGAGAAAGAGGAGCAACTGGAGCAACAGGAGCAACTGGAGCAACAGGCCCAAGAGGAGAAAGAGGAGCAACAGGCCCAATGGGACCACAAGGACCAAGAGGCGAAAGAGGAGAAACAGGAGCAACAGGAGCAACAGGAGCAACAGGTCCAATGGGCCCAAGAGGAGAAACAGGAGCAACTGGAGCAACAGGCCCAATGGGTCCACAAGGACCACAAGGACCAGCAGGCCCTCCAGGACCAGTTCCAGGTGGAGTTGGAGTAACAGTAGCTTTTTCAGGTGAAGAAAGTTGCCAAACTGTAAGACCAAATTATCCAATAATGTTTAATACATTATTAGCATTAACTGGTCATGACCATATAGAAGTTCCAACAAATAGAATACCACTAGAAACTCCAGGATTTTACTATGCAAGCTGGAATGTAACTAATCAAGGACAATGTCCATCAGCAATAGCATTAGTATTAAATGGAGAAATAGTTGGCTCAAGTGCAGGAAATTTATGTGGAGAGTCAACCTGTGGAAGTGCAATATTTGAAGTGAGAGAATCTGGAGAATTAGAGCTTATTAATATAGGATGTTCTCCATTAGTAATTGGAAGTTGCCAATGTAATGTACCATTTGGTTGTACTTTAACAGTATTTAAAATATTAGAATAATAAATTAGGGTAACCTTTGTAGGTTACCTTTTTTTGTACAAAGTAGTTAAGATTTAAAAATTAATAGTTAATGAGGAAACTAGAGTTAAATTAAGGATTAAGAATTAAGGAGAGTAAAATCTGAGTTTGAGAGATAAAACCAATTAAAAACTATGTCCAAAGTTCACAGCTGTAACAAGAAGGACAGGCGTACCGAAGTATATTTTCCATAAGTTATTTTCACAGTGAAATTGAAAGGTTATCAATAAAATATAAAGCAATCAAAGCCGGTCCTAAAATAGCAGCTTTGCTGCGTAGATGTTTGGGACCGACTTCAAGTAATATTGGAGAGAAACTAAAATCAACAAAAGGATCAAATATAAAGTATAGTAAAGTAGCCGATTACTCGTCTGTCCCTCTTGTGATGGTATGAAAATTTTGGTGAATTACTTTCTTAGATTTTTAGATAACTTTTTAGAAATTGTTAGTGGACAAAGGACAATTTGTTTAGGCATTGACAATAATGAAAGAAACTGGGCTGTCAGTTTTTTTGAATTGTTGGGGACTGGCTTTGATTTTTTAGGTAGAAACTTAAAGTTAGGAGAGCTTTAGATAGTTAATAGTTAAGAATTAATAGTTAAGAGTTTAGGATGAAAGTGGCACCCATTTTCTTTTTAATCTATAAATATAATTTGCATTGCAAATTTATATAAAAGTACGTTGAAAATTACTAGGAATGAAGTGAGTAGTAATAACCACAACTGTTAACTATTCACTGTTAAATTTTAACTAAAAATATATAATATTTTTAAAGTATACAGCCGTAACAAGAAGGACAGGTTCACTTAGTTGTATCACCATAAAAAACTCTAGTACTCAATAAAAAGGCTAGATAAAATAAATTATAGAGCGAAGAACCAGTACCTTAGTTATGAAATAAATGTAGATAAATAGATTATTACATAAAACACTTTAGATAATTTGCGAAAAATGGTAAAATCTAATATAGAAGATAGTTATTGTTATTTTAAAATTGAAAGAAAGTAAAATTAAAATAAAAAAATTAAGAGTAAGGAGTATGAAAATGATAAAGAGAAGTAAATTTTTATCCATTATTCTAATAGGAATTATGGCTACAGTTTCAATTATGCCTGTAAATGTTAAAGCTTTTGATTTATTTGGTAAAAGTAAAAGTGTACAACCTGTAATTTGTGAAAGAATACCTAATATTCCAAACGGTGATAGATATGATACTGCAGTAGGAATATCTCAAAAGGGATGGGAAAAGGGAAGTGATACAGTAATTTTAGTTACTGGGAATGGATTTGCAGATGCACTTTCAGCAACTCCTCTTGCAGGAAAGTATGATGCTCCAATTTTACTAACTCAATCTAATGAAATTCCACAGTGTATTTTAAATGAAATCAGTAGATTGAACCCTAATGAAATAATTATAGTTGGTGGAACTGCTGTCATAGATACTAATGTTGAAAATTCTTTAAATAAGTTTGGTAGAAAAATCAGAAGGATACAAGGACTTAATAGGTATGAAACTTCTGTAAATATAGCAAAAGAAATTGGAGTGAAAAATGGTATAACAGTATCTGATGGTATGGGATTTGCAGATGCACTTTCAATAGCACCTATAGCATCTAACTTACAGATGCCAATAATTTTAACACCTAAGGATTCTGTTACATCAGAGGTGAAAAACTTTATAACAGAAAATAGTATTTCAAAAAGCTATGTGATTGGAGGAACATCAGCAGTTTCTGAAAATGTGGCAAATGAATTTAAAAATATAGAAAGAATTTCAGGTGCAAATAGATTTGAAACAAATGCTAATATATTTAAAAAGTTTATTAGTGATATAAGCTTTGATACTGCTTATGTTGCAACTGGTATGAATTATCCTGATGCCTTAGCAGGTAGTGCCTTAGCAGGAAAAACTAAGTCACCATTAATATTAACAAATGGAAGCATTATAGAAAATGGTAATTTTGAATATATAAGAGGTCAAATGTCAAAAGAAATATATATATTAGGTGGACAAACTGTAATAAATGATTCTGTAATGGATACGTTAAAAAAGGAAATGGGCTATGGAGAAATAAAATATGTTATAGATAAAGATATTGAAGTAAAACATAAATCACAAGCTAAATTACCTACAACAGTGACAGCATTACTTACAGACGGAAGAGAAAAAGAAATTTTTGCTGAATGGGATGTAAGATCGATTGATACATCAAAAATAGGAACAAAATCTTATACTGGAGTAGCTATGGGTAAAGAAGTTACTTTAACTGTTAAAGTAATTCCGGTAATAGAAAAATTAGATGACATAAGTGCGGTAATAGAAAAAGGTGATAAATTTACATTCCCTACAACAGTTAAGGCTACAATGAGTGATAATACTACAAAAGAGTTTAATATTGTTTGGAATAGCACTGCTTTAGATAGCAATAAAGTTGGTATTTATAAATTTATAGGTACAATAGATGGTGAAGATAAAAAAGTAAATTTAACTGTTACAGTAAAAGACATATTTAGGGTTTTAGATATTAAATAAATACAATTAGAATTATGAAATCAGACAGGATTAAAATTAATTTTAGTCCTGTCTGATTTTTTCTTCAACTTTTAAAGTTTTAATATTAATTTAATCATAAAAACTAAAGTGATTATGTCTAATATCGAGTATTGAAGGAGACAGAATAATCTAAGTTAAAAATTGAGTAATATGTAAAAAATAAGATATTATGATAGTAAAATGATGAAAAATGAAACTTTAGCTCAATAAAATATTTGAAAAAAATTAAAATGATACTAAACTAAAAGTTGTTTAATTTCAAATATACGAAAAAATATATAAAAAATTAATCGAAAAATACTTAACTTAACTTAAAATTGTCGAAACAAAATAAAATTTTCTGAAAATAATATTGATTTTTAAAACAATGAATATTATAATATATATAGACGGTGAAATTGCCGTTAAAATTTATTCTATAGCCAAACTAAATATTGTACATAAATAGAGGAGCAAATAATAGGCTAACAATTATGTGATAAAGTGAAGAACCACTGATAATAATTGTGAAGGGTTTATTTGCCGAAAGATTAAAGTTGTTCTTAAGTTTAATCTTGGGTGTAGAAAGGATATTTCTGCAACTGTCATAAGATTTTATGGTGCGCTATTTGTGTGATGAATTATGTTAAATTTCATTGCATCAATGGGTATTATATAATCTTTTGAAATTAAAAGAATATGTTATATAATGCTCTGATAAGTGCTGAAATTTTCAGTGCTTTTTTATTTTGTATAAAATTATTTTATACAAAACATTGTATTTCAATTATTATATGGGGGTGGATTACATATGAAATCTATTATTAGAATGAGAATGAGTGCTCATGATGCACATTACGGCGGAAACTTAGTTGACGGTGCTCGTATGTTACAATTATTCGGAGACGTAGCAACAGAATTATTAATTATCAATGATGGTGATGAAGGATTATTCAAAGCTTATGATAGCGTAGAATTTTTAGCACCAGTTTATGCAGGGGATTATATAGAAGCTGTAGGTGAAATCGTTAAAGTAGGAAATAGTTCAAGAAAAATGGTTTTTGAAGCTAGAAAAGTTATAGTTCCAAGACCAGATATAAATGATTCAGCTTGTGACGTATTAGAAGAACCAATAGTTGTTTGTAAAGCTAGCGGAACTTGTGTAGTACCAAAAGACAAAAAAAGAAAATAGGAAATAATAAATAAGAAATAGAATGAAAGTTTTATATAAAAAGATTTAGTAAATTGTTTAATATATTAATATTTCAATAAGAACGTTTAAAAGGGTTAAAAATATCAATAGATTATGGGAAAAACCTTTATTACAGGGAAGTTCTAAAGACTAACTGGATAAAGTAAAATTTTAAACATACTATGATAACGTTTAGTTATAAAAAACTTGTTAAAAAAATAACAATAATTTATTTGTATGTGTATACAGACGCCAAATTAAATTATTAATGTGTTTTGAAAAGAGGGGAAAAATATGGATAAGTTAATTATTACAGCTGCTATATGTGGAGCAGAAGTAACAAAGGAAAATAATCCAAATGTTCCTTATACTGTTGAAGAAATAGGTGAAGAAGCATATAAAGCATATAAAGCAGGTGCAAGTGTAATTCACTTACACGTTAGAGAAGACGACGGTAAACCAACTCAATGTAAGGAAAGATTTAAAGCTTGTATTGATGAAATAAGAAAAAGATGTAAAGATGTTATAATTCAACCATCAACAGGTGGAGCGGTTGGAATGTCTAATGCAGAAAGACTTCAACCAGTTGAATTGAAACCAGAAATGGCAACACTTGATTGTGGTACTTGTAACTTTGGTGGAGACGAAATTTTTGTTAATACAGAAAATACAATAAAAGAATTTGGAGAAAAAATGATCGCTTTTGATGTAAAGCCTGAAATAGAGGTTTTTGATAAAGGTATGATCGATATGGCAATAAGATTAGAGAAAAAGGGATTTATTAAGAAACCTATGCACTTTAACTTTGTAATGGGTGTAAATGGTGGTATAAGTGCAGACATGAGAGACTTCTTATTCATGAAAGATAGTATACCAGCAGGAAGCACTTACACAGTTTCAGGAATAGGCAGAAATGAATTTACATTAGCTGCAATGTCAATACTTGCTGGAGGACATGTAAGAGTTGGATTTGAAGATAATGTATATATATCAAAAGGTGTGCCAGCAGAATCTAATGCTCAATTAGTTGAAAAGGTAGCTAAAATAGCAAAAGAATTAGGCAGAGAAATAGCAACACCAGCTGAAGCTAGAGAGTTATTAAACCTTAAACCATTAAGTTAATAAGGTAAAAATTAGGGTTAGATTTAATATAGTTATTTTGGGGAATTTAATTATATAGAGAAATATTATAAAAAACGGATAGAAAAAACGTGTTGAAAAACGTGATTTTGAAAGGGGATAATTATGAATAAAGGTTGCAAATACGGAACACATAGAGTTATAGAACCAAAAGGTGTATTACCACAACCAGCATTAAAAATAAGCAATGATATGAACATCTATGATAACGAGATATTAATAGATGTACAAGCTTTAAATATTGATTCTGCTAGTTTTACACAAATAGAAGAAGAAGCAGGACACGATATTGAAAAAATAAAAGCTAAAATATTAGAAATAGTTGCTGAAAGAGGAAAAATGCAAAATCCAGTAACTGGATCAGGCGGAATGTTAATAGGAACTATAGAAAAAATAGGAAAAGAATTAGATGGAAAAATAGATTTAAAAGTTGGAGATAAGATAGCAACATTAGTATCTTTATCATTAACTCCATTAAAAATAGAAGAAATAATAGACATTAAACCAGAAATAGACAGAGTTCAAATAAAAGGAAAAGCTATATTATTTGAAAGTGGAATATATGCAAAACTTCCAGAAGATATGGAAGAAACATTAGCATTAGCTGCACTAGATGTAGCTGGAGCACCAGCACAAGTTGCAAAACTTGTTAAACCATGTGAATCAGTAGTAATACTAGGTGGAGCTGGTAAATCAGGAATGCTTTGCTGTTATGAAGCAGTTAAAAGAGTTGGACCAACAGGAAAAGTTATTGCATTAGTTAGAGATGAAAATGAAGCTGCAAGACTTAAAAAATTAGACTTTGGACCAACATTAGAAATAGTTATAGGAGACGCAACTAAACCAGTTGAAGTTATGGAAAAAGCTTTAGCTCATAACAATGGAAAAGAAGTTGATGTTTCATTTAACTGTGTAAATGTACAAAATACAGAAATGTCAACAATATTACCTGTTAGAGATGGAGGAACAGTTTACTTCTTCTCAATGGCAACAGGATTTGCAAAAGCAGCTTTAGGAGCTGAAGGTGTAGGTAAAGACGTAACTATGATGGTTGGTAATGGCTATACTATAGGACATGCAGAAATAACTCTTCAAGAAATAAGAGAAAATGAGAACTTAAGAAAAATGTTCACAGAATTATACGCTTAATTAAATAATTGAAGATTTATTTTTATAATATAGGGGAATTTTTCGTTTCAATTATAAAATAATAAAAACATTGTAAAAACAGGGTTGTCAAAATAATATTTTTTAAAAGCATAGAAAGAATATTTTAAAAATGGGGGAAAATAATCATGGTAAATAGAAGATATGAATTATTTAAAGATGTTACTGACGAGCAATGGAATGACTGGAGATGGCAAGTTAAAAACAGAATAGAAACAGTTGAAGAATTAAAAAAATACATACCTTTAACTGCAGAAGAAGAAGAAGGAGCTAGACAATGTTTAAAAACTTTAAGAATGGCTATAACTCCTTACTATCTATCATTAATAGATCCTAACGATCCACATGATCCAATAAGAAAACAAGCTATACCAACAGCTTTAGAACTTAATAAATCTTGTGCAGATCTTGAAGATCCATTACATGAAGATACAGACTCACCAGTTCCTGGACTTACTCATAGATATCCAGACAGAGTTTTATTATTAATAACTGATATGTGCTCAATGTATTGCAGACACTGTACAAGAAGAAGATTTGCTGGACAAAGTGATGATGCTATGCCAATGGCAAGAATTGATAAAGCAATAGAATATATCAGAAATACACCTCAAGTTAGAGACGTATTATTATCTGGTGGAGACTGTTTATTAGTTGATGATAAAACTTTAGAGTATATCATAAGTAAATTAAGAGAAATTCCACACGTAGAAATAGTAAGATTAGGCTCAAGAACACCTGTAGTTCTTCCACAAAGAATTACTCCAGAGCTTGTTTCTATGCTTAAAAAATATCATCCAGTATGGTTAAATACACACTTTAACCATCCAAACGAAATAACTGAGGATTCAGCAAGAGCTTGTGCTATGCTTGCAGATGCAGGAGTACCACTAGGAAACCAAAGTGTTTTACTAAGAGGTGTTAATGACTGTGCTCATGTTATGAAGAAATTAGTTAATGAGTTAGTAAAAATAAGAGTTAGACCATACTACATTTATCAATGTGACTTATCAATGGGATTAGAACACTTTAGAACACCAGTTTCTAAAGGAATAGAAATAATGGAAGCTTTAAGAGGACATACTTCTGGATACTGTGTTCCAACATTTGTTGTTGACGCTCCAGGTGGTGGTGGAAAAACACCAGTTATGCCAAACTACGTTATTTCTCAAAGTCCAGAAAAAGTTATATTAAGAAACTTTGAAGGTGTTATAACTACTTATACTCAACCTTCAGATTATACATCTGACTGTCACTGCGAAGCTTGCAGAGGCGACAAAGAAACTCATAAGGTTGGAGTTGCTGGATTATTAAATGGAGAAGCAATGGCTATGGAACCAGTAGGTCTTGAAAGAAATAAAAGACATGCTGGAAGCGAATGTAGCTGTGGTGAAGTTGCTTCATGTAAAACAAACTAATATTAAAGTTAATTAAAAGGGAAAAGAGAGTATTCTCTCTTTTCTCTAAAATTTAACTTAATTAGAGAGTTTAGTGAATATTTTAGATTTAATAAAGGACTATGAAAGTTTATCTATCATTGGCATGAACAAAAATGTAGGAAAAACCACTACATTAAATAAAATTTTAGAAGATACAAGAGGTAAGTATACTCTTGGATTAACTTCAATTGGCCGTGATGGAGAAGAACTAGATAGAGTTACAGCAACTGAAAAACCAAGAATTTATGTTGAAAAGGATACGATTATAGCTACAGCTAAAGAATGTTTATTCAATAGCGATATAACTAGAGAAATATTAAAAACTACTAATATACACACTCCAATGGGTGAGATTGTTATATGTAGGGCCTTAAGTGATGGATATGTTGATTTAGGAGGTCCTTCTGTAAACTCTTATATGGCAGATATAAAAAATGAACTTTTAAACTTTGGATGCGACTTAGTGATTGTTGATGGTGCTTTAAGTAGAAAGACTTTTGCATCTCCCACGATAACAAAAGCTACTATTTTATCCACCGGAGCAGCACTTTCAAGAAGCATGAGAAAAGTTGTTGAGGAAACTTCGCATACTGTAAATCTTCTAAGTTTACCCCATGAAACAAATGAAGATATATTAAAGATATGCAATGAAGAGTTTGAAGATAAAAGGGTTGGAATTATATTTAAAGATTTAACTTTTAAATCTCTAAATATAAAAACTTCTTTAGAAGCAGCAAAAGAAGTATCATCACTTTTAGATGAGAACGTAGCATATGTCCTTATAAGAGGTGTTTTAACAGATAGCGTTATAGAAGGAATTATGAAATCTACTAATTTTTATAAAAACATAACTTTCCTTTGTGAAGATGGAACTAAATTATTTTTATCAAAAGATAATTTATACAAATTTACAAAACAAGGAGGAGTTATAAAGGTTTTAAGTCCTATAAAGGTTTTGTGTGTTACAACAAATCCAAAATCTCCATATGGATATGAGTTTGATAAGCAGAAATTTGTTGATGCTTTAAAAGAAGAACTTGATATACCTGTTTTTGATGTAATTGGAGGAGTATAGTAATGAAGTTTTTAGATAATGAACAGAAAAAACAAATTGGTTTTGATTTTCTTATGGAACAATTACAAACTATAACATTTTATGGTTTAGAAGAAAAAAAGAAGTTAAAACCGTATAAAAAAGATGAAAGAGCTAATTTAATTGTTGAACTTGATGATTTAGATAAGCTTATAAAGGCTATAAATAACAATAAAGATAAATTTAGTGAAGTACAAAGACTTTTAAGAAAAGTAAAAGATATAAAGAATTCCATAAAAAGAATGCTAAAGGAAGAAACTTTAGATGAAGTAGAATTATACGAAATAAAATATTTTTCCATGATTATAGAAGAACTAAAAATAATTATAGAAGACTTAAACTTACAAATTGAATCCATAAACTTTATTTCTCTTAAAGAAGTTATAAAGATTTTAGACCCAGAAGATAAGAATATACCTACTTTTTATATATATGACGATTATTCCAATGATTTAAAAGAAGTTAGAAGAAAAAAATCAAATATAGAAAAGAAGATATTTTCAACAGATGATGAAGATACAATATGTACTTTAAAAGAAGAGAGACTAAAACTTGTAATTGAAGAGGAAAATGAGGAACTAAGAATAAGACAAGCTCTTACAAAATCCTTGAAAGAGTTTGGAGAGAACATATTATATAACATAAAATGTATAGGAATCCTTGATTTTAAAATAGCAAAAGCTAAAATGGCAATTGATTATAATGCTATAAGGCCTAATATTATAGACCATATGAATATTGAACTTGTAGAGGCTTTTAATCCAGAAGTAAAAAGTGTTTTAAATAAAAAAGGAAAGAAATTTACCAATCAAACAATTACTATAAAAAGCGGCACAACAGTAATAACTGGGGCAAATATGGGAGGAAAAAGTGTAACTTTAAAAACTATAGTTCTAAACTTGTTTTTAGGACAAATGGGATTCTTCGTATTTGCAAAAGAGGCCACCTTCCCAATTTTAGACTTTATACATTTCATATCTGATGATATGCAATCTATATCCAAAGGTCTTAGCACTTTTGGAGCAGAGATTATAAAGTTAAAAGAAGTTGTTGAATGTGTAAAAAGAGGAGATGGATTTGTAGCATTAGATGAATTTGCTAGAGGAACAAATCCAAAAGAAGGTTTTTATCTTGTAAAATCATTAGCTTTATATTTAAATAACTTTTCAACTATTAGTTTAATATCCACTCATTATGATGGAATTGTTGAAGAAAACATGGAACATTACCAAGTTATAGGACTTAAAAATATGGATTTTGAAAGTCTAAAATATAAGATAGATTTAAATAAGACAAAATCAGTAGAGACTATACAACAGCATATGGAATATAGATTAGAAAAGGTATCAAAGGAAGATAAAGTTCCTAAAGATGCTTTAAACATAGCTATGTTATTAGGTCTTGATAATGAGATTGTTGATATAGCAAAAGAATTTTATGAAGAACAAAAGGCATAAGCTAGAAATAATTAAGAATTGGGAATGAAATTTCATTTTGTTTCATTTGTCTCTTGTCTAATAAGATTCTCAATTCTTAATTCTTAATTTTAATTATTATTATTTTTATAGGGGGTATGGCAATGGAAAGCAAATTAAATTTAAATTGGGAACTTGTAAACAAAGCTAGAGAATCAGCAAAAAATATTGCTAAAGATACTCAAGAGTTTATAGATAGACATACAACTGTTGCAGTTGAAAGAACAATTTGTAGATTACTTGGAATTGATAATGTAGACGAATTTGGTGTTCCACTACCAAATATAGTTGTAGAGAATATAAAAAATGGAAATGGTTTAGGTGTTGGAGCATCTAAATTTATTGGTAATGCTATGGTAGAGACTGGACTTTCTCCACAAGAAATAGCAGAAAAAGTTTCAAAAGGTGAATTGGATTTAACAAAATTACCTATGCATGATGATTTTGAAATAAAGATGGCTATATCTAAAATTGCTAAAGAAACAGTAACTAAAATAAAAGCTAACAGAGGAAAAAGAGAAGATTATTTAAAAGAATTTGGTGATAAAACAGGTCCATATTTATATGTTATAGTTGCAACAGGAAACATATATGAAGACATAATACAAGCTAAAGCGGCTGCAAAACAAGGTGCAGACATAATAGCTGTTATAAGAACTACAGGTCAAAGTCTTTTAGACTATGTACCATATGGAGTAACAACTGAAGGTTTCGGTGGTACTTTTGCTACTCAAGAAAACTTTAGACTTATGAGAGAAGCTTTAGATGAAGTTGGAGAAGAATTAGGCAGATACATAAGAGTTTGTAACTACTGCTCAGGACTTTGTATGCCAGAAATCGCAGCTATGGGAGCATTAGAAAGACTAGATGTAATGCTTAATGATGCGCTTTATGGAATACTATTTAGAGATATAAACATGCAAAGAACTCTAGTAGATCAATATTTCTCAAGAATAATAAATGGTTATGCGGGAGTTATAATAAATACTGGAGAAGATAACTACTTAACAACAGCAGATGCAGTAGAAGAAGCACATACTGTTTTAGCTTCTCAATTTATAAATGAACAATTTGCTTTATTCGCAGGATTACCAGAAGAACAAATGGGACTTGGACATGCTTTTGAAATTAATCCATGCGTTGAAAATGGATTCTTATATGAGCTAGCACAAGCTCAAATGGCAAGAGAAATATTCCCAAAAGCTCCATTAAAATATATGCCTCCAACTAAGTTTATGACTGGAGATATATTTAAAGGACAAGTTCAAGATGCATTATTTAACATGGTTACAATAATGACAGGACAAAAATTACATCTTCTTGGAATGTTAACAGAAGCTATACACACTCCATTTATGAGTGATAGAGCTATTTCAATAGAAAATGCTAAATATATCTTTAATACAATGAAAGATTTAGGAAGCGAAGTTACATTTAAAAAAGATGGAATAATGGACAGAAGAGTAGAAGAAGTTCTAGGAAAAGCTGCTGATTTATTAAGTGAAATAGAAAAAGAAGGTCTATTTACTACTATAGAACAAGGTAAATTTGCAGGAATCAGAAGACCATTCAATGGTGGAAAAGGACTTCAAGGTGTTGTAGAAAGAGAAGAAGGTTACTTCAACCCATTTATAGAATTAATGTTAGGAGGGGACAAATAATGAGTGGTGGATTATATTCAACAGAAAATAAAGATTTTGATAAAACTCTTGATTTGACTAAACTTAAACCTTATGGCGATACAATGAATGACGGAAAAGTACAAACAAGTTTTACCCTTCCAGTTGAGGATAATGAAAAAGGTGTTGAAGCTGCAATACAATTAGCTAAAGCTATGGGACTTAAAGATCCTAACGTAGCTCATCATGAAGCATTAGATAAAGAATTTACTTTTTATGTTGTTTATGGATCATTAATTCATACTGTAAACTATGAAGAAATTCATGTACAAACTGTAGAAGTTGATACAATGGATATGAAAGAAGTTGGCGAGTATATAAAAGAACACATAAAAAGAGAAGTTGTAATTATAGGTGCAAGTACAGGAACAGATGCTCATACTGTTGGTATAGATGCTATCATGAACATGAAAGGTTTTGCAGGACACTATGGTCTTGAAAGATATGACATGATAGATGCTTACAACTTAGGAAGCCAAGTTGAAAACGAAGAATTTATTAAAAAAGCTATAGAACTTAAAGCTGACGTTCTATTAGTTTCTCAAACAGTAACTCAAAAAGATGTTCACATACAAAACTTAACAAATCTTGTAGAGCTTTTAGAAGCTGAAGGAATAAGAGATAAAGTTATATTAATTTGTGGTGGACCAAGAATAACTCACGAGTTAGCTAAAGAACTTGGTTATGATGCTGGATTTGGACCAGGAAAATATGCTGATGATGTTGCATCATTTGCTGTTACAGAAATAGTGGCAAGAGGCTTACAATAAAATATATGAAAAGAGTTATCTTTAGGATAGCTCTTTTTTTAATTGGAAAGCAAGAGTTTAACTAGTTAATAGTTAAAAGTTCAGGATGAAACTGGACTGCCAGTTTCTTTGAATTAGAGGGATTAAAATTTAAGGTTGAGAGATGAATCTAACTAAAGTTATATTCAAAGTTTACAGCCGTAACAAGAAGGACAGGCGTACCAAAATGTATTTTCCATAAGTTATTTGCACAGTAAAATCATAATGTTATTAATAAAACCTAAAGCAATCAAAGCCGGTCCTTAAGATAGTTAATAGTTAAGAATTAATAGTTAAGAGTTGAGGACCTATAGCCCCCCTAATTGGATTGGACAAAGTTAATTTAGATATTTACAATTATATTAATGAAATTAGGAGGGCTACAATATGTCAAAAGTTGTTTTTAAAAGAAAGTTTTCAGAAGAA
>NZ_JAHLNC010000010.1:0-121819 GCF_018916625.1 Clostridium senegalense | reverse complement strand
TTCTTCTGAAAACTTTCTTTTAAAAACAACTTTTGACATATTGTAGCCCTCCTAATTTCATTAATATAATTGTAAATATCTAAATTAACTTTGTCCAATCCAATTAGGGGGGCTATAGGCTATTCACTCTTAACTTTTAACTAAAATAATCTGTTAGTTATTGATAAAATATTAATTTGAATTTTCTCATTTGATAAATGAATAAATTTAAGATTTAATTTGGAACCCTATAAACATAGATAAGTAGAAATTAAAAACTAATAAGGAAACTGGTATATTCCAGTTTCCTAAAATTAAAGGAGAAGCATATTATGAGTTTATTTAATCCTGTTATCATATCTATTACAGTAATGATAATTTTATGCCTTTTAAAATTAAATGTAATACTGTCATTGTTAATTTCAGCTATAGTTGCTGGAATTACAGCAAATCTAAGTGTGGGACAAACTATGTCCTTATTAATAGACGGAATGGGTGGAAATTCTGAAACAGCCCTTAGTTATTTATTGTTAGGAGCTTTGGCTGTAACAGTAAATAAAACAGGTCTTTCAACTATACTAGCTAAAAAAATATCTAAGGTAGTTAAAGAAAACAAGTTTACTTTTATATTAATTATAGCAGTTATAGCTTGTTTTTCTCAAAATCTTATTCCAGTACATATAGCCTTTATACCAATCTTAATTCCAGCACTTATACCTATTATGAATAAATTGAAAATTGATAGAAGAGCTGTTGCCTGCGCTTTAACATTTGGATTGAAAGCTCCATATATAGCGATACCATTAGGATTTGGACTTATATTTCAAAATATTATAAGAGATCAAATGATAGCTAACAATATAGAAGTTACAACTGGCATGGTAAGTAAAGTAATGTGGATACCAGGAGTGGCTATGATTATTGGACTTTTAATAGCTATATTTTTTACCTATAGAAAACCTAGAGAATATAAAAATGTAAATTTAGAAGAGTTTTCAAATGATAATGAAGATACAAAAATGACAAAGATTCACTGGACTGTATTAATGTCTGCTATAGTAGCTTTTATGGTTCAGATTTTGACAGGGTCGCTACCATTAGGTGGGTTATGTGCAATTATAGTTTTAATTGTAACAAGAACTATTAAATTTAATGAAATTGATAATTTGATGAACGGTGGAATTAAAATCATGGGTTTTATAGCCTTTGTAATGCTTGTAGCTGCTGGATATGGAAATGTATTAAGAGAAACAGGTGCTATAGAATCATTTGTTAATTCTATAGTCGTATTAGTAGGACAAAGTCAATTTCTTGGAGCATTACTAATGCTTTTAGTAGGACTTCTTATAACTATGGGAATAGGAAGTTCTTTCGGAACTATTCCAATTCTAGCAACCATATACTGTCCATTAGGACTTAAATTAGGTTTTAGTCCTTTATCTATAATTATATTAATTGGAGTTGCAGGAGCATTAGGAGATGCAGGGTCGCCAGCATCAGATAGCACTCTTGGGCCAACATCTGGACTTAATATAGATTCCCAACATGACCACATTTGGGATACCTGCGTGCCAACATTCCTTCACTATAACATACCACTATTTATATTTGGGTTAGTAGCTGCTTTGATTTTTTAATATAGGGAAAAATTATATTATAGGGATATAAGCTGAAAATTTAATTCAAATTTATTAACAAGTTTTAACCTTCAACTAGATAAAAATCATAAACAATCAACTATTCAAAGTTCTACCTCCATTACAAGAGGGACAGACGCGTTAAGGTCTATTTTACCATGCTTTAGGATAGATGCTTTTGATGATTCTAGCTTATCTTCAATACTACTCAAAGTCGGTCCCAAACATCTACGTAGCTATGCTACTTTTTTAGGACCGGTTTCAATTTCTATAAGTTTTATTGCTAAACCATTGATTTCACTCACAAAATAACTTACGGAAAATATACTTTGGTACGCCTGTCCTTCTTGTTACGGTGCTACATTTAAATAATAATCTTAGCTTAGTTTTATATCCTAAATTTAGATTTTACTATATTAAATTAAAAAGAAACTGGATTTAATCCAGTTTCCACCTCAACTTTTAACTATTACTTATTAACTCTTAACTGCTTTAGGGACTGGCTAACCCTTTTTGTTTATGGAAGTTACATTCAAAGAGTTTGTTTTATTTTATGGTGCTACATTTGTCGTGCCTGTCCCATTTGTTACGGTGTTATACTTAGATATTAATCTTTACTTGATATTTACTCCCAAACCTAAGTTTTATCTAATTCAACATACTACTTAAAGATATAAAAAATATTATTATTTACCAAAAACTATTAAATCATCAATTATTTTAAAATCATTTTTCTCATAAAACTTTTGTGCTGGATAACCTTTTTCGGTATTTAATATCATTCCGTTCATTCCTTGATTTTTAATATTTTTTTCTATTTCTTTCATGAACCAACTTCCAATACCTTTTCCCTGCATTTCATAACTAACACAAAATTGGTCAATATAATATTCCATACCTTCTATCCATGGCTTTTTCATACCAACACTTAATGCTACAATTTTGTCATCTAACATAGCTACATAACCTAGAAAGTAGTTATTATTAAAGTGATTATTGAAGAAATTAACTACTGGATCTCTTGAGTCGTAAACATCATTCCATGGTTCTTTAGAAAATGTGTTTATAAATAAATCAACACATTGATCAAGCATATGTTTTTTCATTTCTAATATAACTAAATTTTTCATTTTATTCTTACCCTCTGTTTCTTAATAAATATTTAAAATATTATAACATAATTTTGTAAATACAACAATTTTTACAAATAAAATAAATTTGAAATTAATATTCTACTGTTAGTTAACAGTTTATTTTAATTAATAGTTTTTATATGTTTAAATTAAATGTGAAATAGTGTAATCTATATTTATGTTAATATAAGGAATTTTAAAGTAATACATTTAATGTTTATATTGATTGATAGGAGATTAAAATGAAATTCAAGGAATTTGGAAATAGGGAATTACCTACCATAATATTTTTACACGGTGGAGGATTATCTTGGTGGTCTATGGAAAATTTTTAGCAGTACCAACTTACAAAATGTTTTATGGTTTAATAAAGAAAAAATGGTTTTCAAAATTACAAGGAAAAATACTAAATGTTCCTGAAGAAATGTTTGAACGTTATTATAAGGATAGTTTAAATATAACAAAAGAATCTTTAGTTAATATTACATTAAGTAATGGAAATTATATATTGAAAAATACAATTAAAAATACAAAAGCTAAGGTTCTAATTATTGTTGGAGAAAAAGAGTTAAAGATTATGAAAAAATCAGCAGAAGAACTGCATAACACTATTTCAAATAGTCATTTATATATAGTTAAAAAAATGGGACATGGGGAACTTAGTTTAGTTAATTATGAGGAATATGTTAGCCTTATTAGAAATTTTTTTGTGAAACGAATGTAGTATTTTTTAAGTGCAATAGCTTTAATTGGAATTGTATATATAAATAAACAAGTATTTACAATATAGTTTTGTAGATGTATAATGAACTTAACTTAATAAAGATTTGCTAGGGGAGCCAATAGTGGCTGAGAGGAATTTTAAGTTTCGACCCTTTGAACCTGATATGGTTAACACCAACGTAGGGAAGTAAGATAGGAAAATATTTAAATTTGAAATAAAATTATAACATATATTTTCATAAGAGCTTACCGGTTGGTAAGCTCTTTTTATATGCAAAAAACATAGCAAAACCCCATAGTAGCTTTATTAAGATGATTTTAGAAAGGAGGAATAGTGTGCTTGTAAACGGTAAAGAAAAGAATTATGAAAGCTTTTCAGTTAGTGAAATGATAAAAGATTTAGATCTTAATGCAGATAAAATTGTTGTTGAACTGAATTTAAAAATATTACCTAAGGAAGAATACGATAAAACAGTATTAAAAGAAGATGACAAAATAGAAATAGTTGCTTTTGTTGGAGGGGGATAAATGCTTATTAAGGTGAATGGAAGAAGCTTTGAAATAAGTGAAAATGTATCTATAAATAATATAAAAGGAAAAATGTATCCTAATTCAGATATGGTAATTATAAACGGGTTTCCAATAAAAGAAGATAAGATTTTAAAAGATAAAGATGAATTGACTTTTATAAAAAAGGGTGAAAAACCAAAAAAAGAAGAACTAGAAACACTAATGATTTCTAGACATACAAAAGGTGTATTTGAAAAACTAAAGAAGTCAGTAGTAGGTGTTGCAGGATTAGGTGGACTTGGTTCTAATATAGCAATATTTTTAGCAAGAATAGGAGTCGGAAGGTTAGTATTAGTAGATTTTGATGTAGTAGAGCCAAGTAATTTAAATAGACAACAATATTATATAAGGCATATAGGGATGAAAAAAACTGATGCAATTAAAGAAATTATTAAAGAAATTAATCCCTATATTTTAGTGGAAGTTGTAGATAGATATTTAGATAAAGACAATGCTATTTATACATTTAAAGATTGTGATGTTGTTATAGAAGCTTTTGATAATGCAAAGTGTAAAGCAGAGCTTGTAAATGCTATTTTACTTGATACAAATAAATATATTATCAGTGGAAATGGAATGGCAGGTAGCTTTTCATCTAATTCTATAATTACTAAAAAGATTAATAGTAGATTTTATGTTTGTGGAGATGGAGAAAATGAGGCAAAAGAAGGTTCAGGTCTTATGGCTCCAAGAGTAAGTATAGCTGGAGGTCATATGGCAAATATGGCAGTGAGAATATTATTAGGTGACAGTGAAGTGTAGAGGGGGAAATGTTGTGAATGATAAATTTATAATTGGCGGAAAAGGGTTAAATTCTAGATTATTTATTGGAACAGGTAAGTATGCATCAAATTCTATTATTCCTGAAATAGTTAAAAGTTCAGAAGCTCAAGTAATTACTATGGCAGTAAGACGAATAAATTTTGATGATAAAGAAGAAAATGTAATAAATCATATACCTAAAGATATGGTATTGCTACCAAATACATCAGGGGCAAGAAATGCAGAAGAAGCAGTGAGGATTGCTAGACTTGCAAAAGCTATGGGATGTGGAAACTGGATTAAAATAGAGGTAATAAACGATTCAAAGTATCTTTTGCCAGATAATTTAGAAACTTTAAAAGCTATAGAAATATTAGCTAAAGAAGGTTTTGTAGTTTTACCGTATATGAATCCTGACTTAGCAATGGCAAAACGAATGATAGAAGCAGGTGCGGAAGCTGTTATGCCATTAGGGGCGCCTATCGGAACCAATAGAGGTTTAAAAACAAAAGAATTGATAGAAATAATGATAGATGAATTAAATAAACCAGTGATTGTAGATGCAGGTATTGGTTTACCTTCTCATGCTTGTGAAGCAATGGAGTTGGGAGCTAGTGCAGTTCTTTTAAATACTGCAATATCATCAAGCAATAACCCTATTCTTATGGCAAGTGCCTTTAAAAAAGCTGTAGAAGCTGGAAGGGAAGCATATTTGGCTAAAGCTGGTGTTGTATCTAAATTTGGAAACGCATCATCACCTTTAACTGGATTTTTAGAGTAATGTCATTTTTAGAGGTTATAGAAAAATACGAAAAATTTAATTTTGAAGATTATTTTAATAGGGTTACAGAGGAAGATATAAAAAGGTCTATATACAAAAACAAATTAAATGAAGAGGATTTTTTAAACATAATATCGCCTAAAGGTGAAAAATATCTGGAAGAAATGGCTCAAAAAGCTCATGAAATATCTAATAGGTATTTTGGAAAAACCGTTCTTTTATATACACCATTATATATTGCTAATATGTGTGTTAACAGATGTGTTTATTGTTCTTACAATCATGATAACAATATTTTAAGAGCAAAGTTAACTATGGAAGAAATAGAAAAAGAAGCGAAGGCTATAGCTGAAGAAGGGTTTAAACATATAATTCTTTTAACTGGTGAAAGTCCTAAAGATACACCAATAGAATATTTAGTAGATGCAATAAAAGTACTTAAGGATTATTTTCCTTCAATTACATTAGAAGTACAACCATTAAGTGAAGAAGATTATAAAAAAGCTATAGAGGCAGGTGCTGATGGATTAACAGTTTACCAAGAAGTATATGATAGAGAAATATACAAGAAAGTACATTTAGGTGGTCCAAAAAGAAATTATAATTTTAGGCTTGATGCACCAGAAAGAGGTGCAAAAGCAGGTATGAGAAATATAAGTGTAAGTGCACTGTTAGGATTAAATGATTTTAGAAAAGAAGTGTTTTTAACAGCATTACATGGAAAATATATTAAAGATAATTACCCAGGAGTAGATGTAGCTTTTTCGGCACCAAGAATACGTCCTCATGCTGGAACTTTTCATGATATATATCCAGTAAGTGATAAAAACTTAGTTCAGTGTATTTTAGCATTAAGATTATTTCATAATAACTCAGTTATAAATATATCTACAAGAGAATCAGCAGGTTTTAGAGAAAAATTGATTCCACTAGGAGTTAATAAAATGTCAGCTGGCGTATTAACAGAAGTGGGAGGACACTGTAAAGACACAAAGGGCAAAGGGGAATCACAATTTTTAATAAGTGACCAAAGTAGTACAGAAGATGTGAAAAAAATGATAAAGGGATTAGGGTATCAACCAATTTTAAAAGATTGGGAAAGAATTTAGGGGGAATAAAAATGAATTATACAACACAAATGGATGCAGCTAAAAAAGGCATAATTACAAAAGAAATGGAAATAGTAGCAAAAAAAGAACAGATAGATGTACAAGCTCTAAGAGATTTAATTGCTAAAGGACAAGTAGTAATTCCAGCTAATAAAAATCATAAATCTTTAAGTCCTGAGGGTATAGGAAAAGGAATGAAAACAAAAATAAATGTTAATCTAGGAATATCAAAGGATTGTTACTTTATAGAAAAAGAAATGGAAAAGGTAAAAAAAGCAATAGAGATGAAGGCAGAGTCTATAATGGATCTTTCTAACTATGGAAAAACTGCTGAATTTAGAAGAAATCTTGTAGAGTATTCACCAGCTATTATAGGAACAGTGCCAATTTATGATGCCATTGGTTTTTATGATAAGGAATTAGATGAAATAACAGCGAAAGAATTTTTAGATGTTGTTGAAAAACATGCTAAAGATGGTGCAGATTTTGTTACAATCCACGCTGGATTAAATAAAGAAGCAGCTGATACATTTAAAAGAAATAAAAGATTAACTAATATTGTTTCAAGAGGTGGCTCATTATTATTTGCATGGATGGAAGTTAATAATAAAGAAAATCCATTTTATGAATATTATGATAGATTATTAGACATTTGTGAAGAGTATGATGTTACTTTAAGTCTTGGAGATGGATGCCGACCAGGATGTAATGCAGATTCTACTGATGCGGTTCAAATCAAGGAGTTAATAACATTAGGAGAACTTACACTAAGAGCATGGGAAAGAAATGTACAAGTTATAATTGAAGGTCCTGGACACATGACATTAGATGAAATTAAAACAAATGTGCTTTTAGAGAAAAAACTTTGTTATGATGCTCCATTTTATGTTTTAGGACCACTAGTAACAGATATAGCACCAGGTTATGACCATATTACTTCAGCAATTGGTGGAGCTATAGCAGCAGCGGCAGGAGCAGATTTTTTATGTTATGTTACACCAGCAGAGCATTTAAGATTACCTAATATAGAAGATATGAAAGAAGGTATAATTTCAACTAAAATAGCAGCTCATGCAGGAGATTTAGCTAAGGGCATTAATGGGGCTAGAGAATTAGATGACGCTATGAGCAAGGCAAGAGCAGATTTAGATTGGGATATGATGTTTAAATTAGCTTTAGATAGCGAAAAACCTAAAAGATACAGAGAAGAATCTATGCCTGAACATTCAGATACCTGCACAATGTGTGGTAAAATGTGTGCCGTTAGGAATATGAATAAGGTATTGAAGGAAAAAGAAATTGATATATTTAATAACAAATAGACAGCTTGCACAAAGTGATGAAGAGTATTTTCAAAAGATAGAAGCTGCTGTAAAATATGGCGTTTGTAGAATAATATTGCGTGAAAAAAATGTTTCTGATAATGTCTTATTAAAATATGCAAAGGCTATTACAAAAATAATAGAAAATACTAACTGTAAATTAATAATAAATTCTAATGAATTTGTATATAAAAAAGTGAAACCTTATGGAATACACTTACCTTTTGAAATGTTTTTAGGGTATGAAAAGAATAAGGATGAAATAGTAGGAGTGTCCATTCATTCTTTAGAAGAAGCAATAAAAGCAGATAAACTTGGAGCTACATATATTTTAGCATCTAATATATATGAGACAAAATGTAAGGAAGGTTTAAAAGGAAAAGGTGTAAAATTCATAGAAGAGATAAAAAAACATGTCTCTTGCAAAGTAATTGCATTAGGTGGAATAAAACAAGACAACATGAAAGAAATTTACAACTCAGGAGCTGATGGAGTTGCCATGATGAGTGCTTTTATGAAGTAACTTTATTATAAGGTTTTGTTTCAAATTTTATAATTATTATAACTAAAGTGGACAAGTTTATCTTTGTCCACTTTACTATTTAATTTCTATAGCATTTCAAGTTAACGCCTATAAAGTTTTCCAATACCTTCTTGTAAGTATTTTTTGTCCATCTATAAGGTTCTCTACTTTATCTTGAAGTACCATATCATTATTTTCCATTATTTTAGCAGAAGCATAATTATCATCATCACAAGTGATTAGAATTCTTGAAATATCCATCTCCTTTGCTTTTTCTAACGCCAGTTTAAGCATAAAAGTTCCATAGCCTTTATTCCATTCAGAATAGCGAATGCCATACCCTATATGACCACCATATTGTAGTAGTGCATCGGTGAGATTATGTCTAATGCTAATTTCCCCTATAAACAAGTCTTTCTCATCATCAACCAACCAAAAATAACTTGCCCCAACCCTATTGGGCTTTAAATTACGTTCATTTTTATAATTATCATATTTCACAAATATATCATAGGATCTTGCATCATTAAATGCATATGTTGTGACGTGATTATCCTCATATTCGTCATATGCTTCAATATATGATTTCAAATACTTTTCATTTGCTTCTATAAGTTTAATCATAACTATCCCCCCTAATTTGTATAATTTAAATTATCTAAATAATTATTTGTGAAATTTAGATTTTAGTTTCATTTCAATAAATGGTATAGGCATAATTAAAGCAACTAATCCTATTCCTACATTTACAAGACTTAAATATTGTGATTCTATAGGAATAATTAATTTTAATATAACGATAAGTATAAACAATATAATGCCTATTTTAAACCAAAGCTTACCACATAAAGTATTAGCATAATTCCACGCATCTTTTGACTCCATAGAACGGGTTGTTCTATAACCACAAACATTATTAATTTCTTTAGGTGGATTAGTATTAATTATTTTACCTAGAATTATCATTGTCACAGGTATTAATAAATCTATAAACCAGAAAAAAATCTCCATAATTCCTCCTTAACAATACATTAATTTAAATGTATAAGTATTATATTACATTTTATACCACTGAATAATAAATTCAATACTTAAACTATACACTTATACATTAAAACCAAAGTATTAGGTACTGGTTCTTTGCTTATTAGGTGATGGGAATATAGCATTTATGGAATCTATATTTAAAACAAAGAAATTAGCCGAAAATGAACCTGTCCCTCTTGTTATGGAGGTAGAATTATAAAGCATTGCTTGTATAGGAGTTTTAGTTAGCTTTTTAGAAATTAACAAAGGACAAAGGACAATCAATTAGGAATTGACATTTGATAATGGACAATTGACAATTATGGAGGAAACTGGACTACCAGTTTCTTTGAATTTAAGGGAGTAAAATTTCAGTTTAAGATATAAAATTAAACAAAAGCTATATTCAAAGTCTACAGCCGTAACAAGAAGGACAGGTTCACTTAGGTTGTACAACCATAAAAATTTCTGTACTCAATAAAACAGGTTAGATAAAATAAATTACCGAGCAAAGAACCAGTACTTGAGTTACAAAGTAGCGTATTTGTTAGGGACTGGCTTTGAACTATTATGTTAGTAATGTAAAATTAGTAGAGCATCAAATGGTAAAGAAGAAAATAAATTTACCGTGCCTGTCCCATTTGTGATGGAAGAAAAACTATAATTTATTACTTGCTAAAGAGCTTAGATAAAACTACGTTTAGTATTATTAGGAATAGAATGAGTAGTAATAACCACAACTATTAACTGGAAAAGTTTCATTCATGATGGAGCAATACTGTGAACAATCACTTGCTTAGATTGTTCACTAAGACAAAAGTATTAGGTACTGGTTCTTTGCTTATTAGGTGATGGGAATATAGCATTTATGGAATCTATATTTAAAACAAAGAAACTAGCCCAAAATGAACCTGTCCCTCTTGTAATGGTGTAAAAATTTTGGTGAATTGCTTTCTTAGATTTTTAGACAGCTTTTTAGAAATTAACAAATGCTGAAAAAGATAAAGTTTTGTAGAACAAAAAACATTACTCTACAATATAATATGTAATGATTACAATTATATATTATATAAAAATAGCTTTAAAAGTTAATTTATTAACGAAATAATATAATAAATTAAAAACCTCATTATTTTTTATAATAATATCATTATTAAAAAAATATTATAAAAAAGTATTGACGTTGACGTTACGTCATGAGTTAATATATAATTGTATAATGTTACTAAATATAAATTATTATCTTGTATTAAAAAGAGAAATTGAAAGGATTTATGCTAAATGAAAGATAATTTAAAAGAACAATTTACTGTAGGTGAGTTTGCTAAAAAAGCAGGTGTAACTTTAAGAACTTTAAGGTATTATGATAAAATTGATCTTTTAAAACCTTCTTCATATAATGAAGCTGGTCATAGATTATATAGCAAAGAAGATTTTCCTAAGTTACAAAAGATATTAACTTTAAAGTTTATTGGATTATCATTAGATGAGATAAAAGATATTATGACAGAAGATTTAAAGGATAATGATTTTAAAAAGTCTCTAAAAATACAAAAGAAAATAATTAAAGAAAAGATAAACCACGAATTTAATGTAATTCAAGCAATCGATGAAACATTAAATATGATAGAAGAAGATAAAAATTTAAATTGGAACAAGTTTATAAACATAATAAGTTTAATAAATAAGGATAATAAGTGGATGAAGCAATATAAAGATGCTTCAAATTTAAAAGCTAGAATAAACATCCATGAAAAATTTAGTATTAACGAAGAAGGTTGGATGGAATGGTTCTTTAAAGAACTACCATTAAAGGAAAATTGTAAGGTTCTAGAACTTGGCTGCGGTGATGGTAGCTTATGGGCTAAAAATTATAATAAAATACCTAAAGGTTGGGAAATTTATATAACGGATTTTTCAGAAGGTATGCTTAAAGATGCTAAGTCCAATTTGAAAGGAAAACTTAAAAGATTTCATTTTAATGTTGAAGATGCTGAGAATATTTCCTATGAAGATAAAACTTTTGATATAGTTATAGCAAACCATATGTTATATCATTTAAATGATATAGAAAAGGCTTTAGGGGAAATAAAAAGAGTTCTTAAAAAAGATGGATATATATTTGCATCTACTGTCGGAAAAAGTCATATGATGGAAATGAGAGATTTTCTATCAAAAGTTGATGAAGAAATATTAGAAGTTGAAAGTTTTAATTTGACTAATAAATTTCAAATTGAAAATGGATATGATATTCTATCAAAGGTTTTTAAAGATGTAGAAAGCAAAAGATATATGGATAATCTTAAAATAACAGAAGAAAAGGCACTAATTGATTATATAATTTCTATGGAAAGTGATATAGTCAAAAGACTTAATGAAAATAAGCTTATAGAATTAGAAAAAATACTTGAAAAAGAAAAAGAAGAAAAAGGATATATTTATATAACTAAAGATACGGGATATTTTAAAGGAAGAAAATAAAGATTTTAAATAGTATTAAAAACTTTTTAAATAGATAAAATAATAAATAAAAGGAGCGATTTTAAAATGAGTAAAAAAATACCATTTTCACCACCAGATATTACAGAAAAAGAAATAGAAAATGTAGTTGAGGTTTTAAAATCAGGATGGATTACATCTGGTCCTAAAGTTTTAGAATTTGAAGAAAAAATGAGAACTTATTGTGAATCTGAAAATGCAGTAGCATTAGGTAGTGCAACTGCTGGTATGGAGCTTATACTAAAAGTTTTTGATATAAAAGAAGGCGATGAAGTAATAACAACTCCATATACTTACACAGCAAGTGCAAGTGTTATTCTACATAGAGGAATAAAACCAAAATTTGTAGATGTTGCAAAAGACAGTTTTATAATGGATTTAGATAAATTAGAAAAAGCTATAACTGAAAAAACAAAAGCGATAATAACTGTAGATTTTGCAGGAGTTCCTGTAGATTATGATAAAGTAAGAGCTATACTTAAAAAATTAAATAGAGAAGATATATTACTTATAGCAGATTCTGCCCATTCTTTTGGTGCTTCATATAAAGGAAAAAAAGTTGGAACACAATATGATTTTCATGTATTTTCATTCCATGCAGTTAAAAATTTAACTACATCTGAAGGTGGTGGAGTAACTTTCAATAACAACCACTTACATGGAAAAGAAGATATATTCCGTGAGTTAAAATATACTTCATTACACGGACAAACAAAAGATGCATTATCTAAAATGAAAGCTGGAGCTTGGAAATATGACATAGTAACTGATGGATTTAAGTGCAATATGTCTGATTTACATGCTGCAATAGGTGTTGTTCAATTAGATAGATATGAAGGCATGTTAGAAAAGAGAAGACAAATATTTGATATTTATAATAAAGCCTTAGAAGGCAAAGACTGGGCTATAATTCCATTTTCTAAAAATGAAGAAATGGAAACATCATATCATTTATATCCTTTAAGATTAAAAGGATTTGAAGAGGATGATAGAAATAAAGTGATAGAAGAGTTAGCTAAAAAAGACATAGCAACTAATGTTCACTTTACACCACTTCCAATGTTTACACTATATAAGCAATTAGGATATAAAATAGAAGATTATCCAAATGCATATAATCAATATAAAAATGAAATAACACTTCCAGTGTATTCAACACTAGATTTGGAAGATGCAAAATATGTAGTAGAAGAACTTATCAAGGCAGTAGAATCAGTAAAATAAAATAAATATTTTTTATAAAAAAGGAGAGATATTAGTGAAAGTAGGATTTTATACTTCAAAAAGAGAATATGATGAAAAAATGGAAGAATTTAATGAAGCTATACTAAATTCAATAAGAAACGGAGTTCAAACTCTAGGTGATGATGTAAAAGCTTTTGAAAAAGAAATACAAGAATATACAGCTGCACAGCATGCTATTGGGGTAGCTTCAGGAACAGATGCATTAGTTATGGCATCAGATATATTAAATTATAAAGATGGAAATGAAATAATAACTTCACCATTTACTTTCTTAGCATCAACATCATGCTTAGCAAAACACAAAGGAAAACCAGTATTTGTAGATATAGATGAAGAAACATTTAATATAGATACTACAAAAATTGAAGAAGCAATAACTGATAAAACAGTTGGAATTCTTCCAATTCACTTATTCTGCCAAATGGCTAATATGGATGATATAATGGATATAGCTAAAAAACACAATTTATCTGTATTAGAAGATGCAGCAGAAGCTTTCGGAATGCAATGGAAAGGAAAAGGAGACACTTATAGACACGCAGGAACTATAGGTGATATGGGAATATATTCTTTCTTCCCTACAAAAACATTAGGAGCTTATGGTGATGGTGGATTAATCGTTACAAATAATGATGAACTTGCTGATTTAACAAAAATGCTTAGAGTACACGGTGCAAAAGAGAAATATCATTATGAGTATATAGGATATAACTCAAGACTTGATAACATTCAAGCAGCTGTACTACGTATAAAATTAAAATATATCAATGATTCAATTGAAAAGAGAAACAAAATACACGATTTATATGTTGAAAGATTAAAAGATATACCTGAAATAACTTTACCAAAAGTTAAAGGTGATCAAAAACCTGTTTATTATGTATTTAATGTAACATGTGATAAGAGAGATGAATTAAATCAATATTTAAAAGATAATGGAATAGGAACAAGTATATACTATCCAATACCATTACACCTTCAAAACTGCTTTAGCTATTTAGGATACAAAAAAGGAGATTTCCCAGTAGCTGAAAGAGTATCAGAAAGAATACTAGCACTTCCAATCTATCCAGAATTAAAAGAAGAAGAAGTAGAGTATGTTTGTGAAAAAATAAGAGAATTCTATAGAAAATAATAATTTTAAAATTAAGAAATAAAACTGCCTCAAAATAGACTATGAATCTATTTTGGGGCAGTTTTTTATGGGTTTAGACCTTCTGCTTTATTAATGTTAATAAGTAATCATAATTAAGTTATAAATAATTATAGGGAAACAAGCTCCAACTTAAATTTATTCAATAACCTTAAAATATTTTTATACAAGATGCAGTGTTGAATTCTAAGTAATTCGGAGCATGTCTCACTATTTTAGGTATCCAAGTGTTGAAATGGATAATTTTAAGAGTCAACTTGGAACCCTATATTAAGAGTTATTGCTAAATCTAAAAATTATTTTTTCATCTCCATCTGTTGTTTTATTAATGAATTCAGTGTAATTATTGTTAGTATAATCTTTTAATAAATTTCTCCAAAAGTTTTGTGTTGGGATATTATTCTCTGCAGGGCTTGTATGTAATTCCCATTTTCCAATAAACATATCAAAAATGTTTTTTACCGCAGCGGAAGCAACCCCTTTCCTTCTAACTGGTTCAACTACAAATAATGCATTAATAAAATAATCACTTTTTTCAAAGGAATTTGGTTTAACTTTCGATACCAAAGCATACCCAACAGGTCTATCAAAGGCATAAATAATAAATGGAAATAACTCATTAGGTTTTTTAGTCCAAGATTCTCTTTTATCACATAATTCTTGTAATGTTTTACAATTATCGTAGGAAAATACACCATATTTATTGGGAAGTTCATTGTATACTTTCGCTACATATTGTCTAAAAAGTGGAATAAAGTTTTTAATTATAAAAAAATCATTTTTATCTGCTAATTTAATAGTAATGTTCATTTTGACACCTTTTAACTTTCTTTTAAAGTATTTAACTATTATTCAATAGTTTGTATTTATAGTATACATAATTTTTGAATTAGAATTCTATTAAAAGTATAAAATAAATCAAACTTCCTTGGTTACTTGTACAATCTATTTTTAAATAAATTATATTTATTAATATTAATTTTGAAAGAATATATTGTTGACAAGGAAACAAAAATAATATAATATTATTTCCAAGGAAACAAAAATAAAAATCTTGTTTTAAAAATCAGCAAAGAGGTGATTAAAATGAATGATATAATTATAAATAAATTTAAAGAGATATATGAGAAAGAAGAATTATTAGGTAAGCTAGTTTTTAAAGGAGAATATGAAAACTACGGAATTTCAGAAATACACTGCATAGATTTAATAGGTAAAATAGAAAATCCTAATGTTACTAAAATAGCTAAAGGTATGAATATGACAAGAGGGGCAATAAGCAAGATTAGTAAAAAGCTTATAAATGCTAAGCTGATAGAAACATATAAAAAACCTAATAATGATAAGGAAATATATTTTAAATTAACAGATTTGGGTAAAAAATTATATAAACATCATGAGATAAAGCATAAAGAATGGGAAGAACGAAATGATGTGTTTTTTAAAAATGTATCAGAAAAAGAACAAGAAGTTGTAGCTAATTTCTTAATAAAGTTTAATAACTATTTAGAAGAAATAATAAAATCAAAGGGAGATATATAATATGAATTTACATTTAAAAGAATTTAATATTCCAGATAAAATACTAAAATGGGGTGATTCACAACCAGCACATCAAAGACAGCATATAGGAACACATATAGATTGCTATAATCTAACAAATATAGAATTGCCATCAGAAATAGAGACGCAAATAATAGATGTTAGAAATATAGAAGTTATAGATATTAACGTAATAGATAGTATATCTATTAAAGAAAACTCTTTTATAATTTTCAGAACAGGATATTTAGAAAAGTATGGATACGGAAGTGAAGAATATTTTAATTCTGATACAAGGCCATATTTAACTAATAAGATTGTAGATAAATTATTAGATTATAATGTAAAATTAATAGGAATTGATTTAGGTGGAATACAACATGGAAAGGACCATGTTGTAATAGATAAATATGTTGAAAATAATGGTGCTTATGTTGTTGAAAATATATGTAATTTAGATAAGGTTGGTTTAGAATTTAAAGCAAATTTAAATTGGATTCAACTTGAAGGGGCTACAGCAATACAGGTTGAAATAGAAACTATATAAGCTAATTACTTAGAAAATCTATACCTATTTCTGAAGATACTAGTATTATTTTGTATAGATAGTGAAGAAGTTAATAAAATAAAATCTTAAATAAGATTGAATAGTAAAATAGGGGATAAGTATTATCATTATCGGCTATTTAAATTTAAGAATACCTATATCTGTTGGATATAGGTATTTTTTAATATGTTTAAAATTTAATTTATATAAAAATAAAAATGATAAGTAAGATTCTTTAATTTCTACAGTCTCATAATTTATTCTAAGCAAGATTTTATATAATCAACGGATACATCCATTCTGATAGCAGTTTCTTCAATTGATAGACCACTATTTAAAAATCTTTTGACAACCATTATAATATTTTCTCCTACTTCAATAATATGTTTATCAGGATCATAAAAACGAATAACACGCTGTCCCCAAGAATGTTCTACAATAGTATGAACATAGTTAATACCTTCAATACTATTTATTTTTTGAATAAAGCCATCAAAGTCATCCTCTTCAAAATATAACTCTGCTACATTTCCACCAAAAAAAAATTCACTATCTTGTTTGTGAATAAAATTCGACCAAGTATCTTTTGTTTGTAATGCAATCCCACCTGTTAAAGTTACATTTGCACCAAAATCAACAACAACTTCTAAACCAAGCACCTTATAGTAAAATTGTTTTGATTTTTCCATATCCGAAACAACTATCATTGGATTTAAGAATTTCATTGTACTCCTCCTTGTTTTAAATTTATTTTATATTATAAAAAATACGGTTAGCATTATTAGTGAGTAATAATAAACATAACTATTAATTAAAATAAGTTATCAACTATTAGTATGATGTTAACCTTAAATTTCCTCATTTGATAAATGCACAATTTAAAAATTCATCTTATAATCCCATAGTGCAATCATTTCCTAATTATAACATTAAGTTTTGCGCAATTAAATAAATATTCAATTTATTCTCTAAAAATTGCTATTTTTATGAGTGTGAACTATATTATATTGAACTGATACATATAGTTACTGGTAACATAATTAACAATATTCATTTATAAAATTAGTATGACAATCTTAGTAGAAATTTTAATAGTTTTAGAATTTAAATATATTTATTAAAAAACTTGATTATAATCACATTTTTATTTTTTTATTTTATATATAATTTAGTCATAAACACAGAGTAAAAGTTTTGAATTTAATTTTGAAAAGTTCTATAATAAAAATTTTAAATTTTGGAGGAAATTAATATGATAAAAAATATAAATGAAAATAAAAACATAAATAAAAATTTAAGTTTAGGTGAATGTGTTATCATTTATCCAGGAATTGTAGAGAAATTTAACAATATGCAATTAGATTATTGTTGTGGTGGAAATAAAAATTTAGAGGTTGCATTAAATGAAAAAGGAATTGATGTAGATAAGTTTATTAAAAATGTAAATATAGAATTTGATAAATTTGTAGCTAATAATTCTTCATATGTAAACTGGAATGAAAAATCTTCAGAAGAATTAATAAATCATATAATAAATGTTCATCACACTAAAACCTTTGAATTATTAAATGACATTAGTCCTTTGTTATTAAAAGTATTTAAAGTTCATTATAATCATTTACCAGAAGTTTTAAAAAGAGTTAATAAACTTTTTGGAACACTAAAATTTGAATTGGAAGAACATTTAATAAAGGAAGAAAAAGAGTTGTTTCCAAAAATAATTGAACTTGGAAAAATAATTAATAAGAATGAAAGAGAACAGTTAATAGAAGAAATACAAAGTTTTATAGAAGAACATGAAGTAGCTGGAGATATAATCAAAGAATTAGATACTATTACAGATGGTTATACTGCTCCAGAATGGGCGTGTACAAGCTTCGAATTATTATATTCAAAACTGCATGAACTTGAAAAAGATTTATTTATTCATATTCATAAAGAGAATAATATTTTATTTAAAAGACATAAATAAGGGGTGGTTAAATTGAAAAAAAACACAATTATATTAAATATAGGAGCAAGCAAAACTGCTAATGAAGAAAAAATAAGGGAATTGACTATTGTTTTAAAAGAGTTAAATAAACATGGAATAACAGAAGAGTTAAAAGAAAAGGGATTAAATTTAGTTAAGTCAATAACACCTCTAGAACTGTCTATAGCAGAACAAAGTTTAATAGAAGAGGGGATGAATCCCAGTGAGTTAAGGCATCTATGCGAAATTCATATGATGGTTTTGAAAGATGAACTTGAAAAGTTACAAAGTAATATATCAAAAGGACATGTTTTATATACATTAATAGAAGAGCATGAATTGATTTTAAGCTTTTTAAGAGAACTAGATGAAGTAACAAAGACAATACTAGACATGGGCAGTTTTAATAAAAATAGAGTAGAATTTGAAAAAGTAACTAAATTAATTGATAATATATTAGATGCTGAACTACATCATAAAAGAGAGGAAGATGTTTTATTTCCAGAACTTGAAGTAAGAGAAGTTACCGGACCAACTAGAATAATGAGACTTGAACATGAAGAGTTAAGAAAAAAGAAAAAGGAATTAAAAAAGTTAAGTGAATCAGTTTATGATATGGATTTTAATGAATATAAAATGAAGCTGAAAAAACTTTCAAATGATATTTGTTTTGAATTAAAGGACCATATCTTTAAAGAAAATTACATATTATATCCCACAGCTTTAGAAAGTATTAAAAGTGAAACTAAGTGGGATGAAATGAAAGTAAAATGTGATAACATAGGATATTGTAGTTTTACTCCTGAGGATTGCAAGTAATAAAATATATTCCATTAGTTTATAATAAAAGGTATTAATATGTTTACAAATATATTAATACTTTTTGTATTTTTAAATATGAATTAAGTATGTAATTTTTATTAGGAGGTGTTTATTTTGGATTGTGATTTTTGCTGTGAAAAGTGTGCAAGTAAATTATATGCAAAGGAAATACCTATATTTGAATCTCTTTCTAAAGAAGAATTAGATAGAATAATAGATATAAGAAAGCATATGAGCTTAGAAAAAGGAGAAAGCTTATTTTTAGAAGGGGATAAAGTTTCAAAATTATTTATTATAAGTGAAGGAATGGTTAAATTAAGTAAAAATACTGCTTCTGGAAAAGAACAAATATTAAACATATTAAGTGTTGGAGATTTTCTTGGAGAGAGTAATATATTAGGAGAAACTTCTGAAAGCAATGTATCTGCAATTGCTATTAAAAATACTGAATTATGTACAATTTCAAGAAATGATTTAAAAGAAATATTATTTTCGAATCCTTCAATTTGTTTAAAACTTCTTTCTGAATTAAACAAAAGATTAATAGAAGTAGAAAATCTATCAAAAAATCTATCCAATAACAGTCCAGAAGCAAGAATATGTTGTATGCTCTTAGAGTTTTCAGCGAAATATGGAAAGAAAACTAATATGAAGATAGAAATAAATTTACCACTTAATAGAGAGGGAATGGCTAATTACTGTGGAATAGCAAGAGAAACATTGAGCAGAAAATTAGCTTTATTAGAAAATGAAAATATAATAAAGCTTATAGGTACTAAAAAAATAATAATAAATGACTTAGAACTACTGGAAACAAAAATATTTTAGATAAAACTACGTTTAGCATTACTAGGAATAAAATGAGTAGTAATAACCATAACTATTAACTGCTCCCTATTAATTTTTAACTGAAAAAGTTTCATTCATGATGGAGCAATACTGTGAACAATTACTTATTTAGATTATTCACTAAAACCAAAGTATCGGGTACTGGTTCTTTGCTTATTAGGTGATGGGAATACAGCATTTGTGGAATCTACAGCTAAAACAAAGAAACTATCCAAAAATGAACCTGTCCCTCTTGTGATGGAGGTAGAATTTTAAATAGTTGCTTGTTTAGGAGTTTTTTAGATAGCTTTTTAGAAATTAACAATGAACAAAGGACAATTTGAAAAATTAGGAATTATGAATTAAGGAGGAAACTGGGCCACTAGTTTCTTTAAATTTAAGGGAGTAAAATTTCAGTTTAAGATATAAAACTAAACAAAAGCTATATTCAAAGTCTACAGCCGTAACAAGAAGGACAGGCGTACCAAAGCATGTTTTCCATAATTTATTTTTTCAGTGAAATCGAAAGATTATCAATAAAACCTAAATTAATCAAAGCCAGTCCTAAAATAGCAGCTTTGCTGCGTAGATGTTCGGGACCGACTTCGAGTAATAGTGGAGAGAAACTAAAATCAACAAAAGTATCAAGTCTAAAGTATAGTAAAGTAGCCAATTACGCGTCTGTCCCTCTTGTAATGGTGTAAAAATTTTGGTTAATTGCTTGTTTAGGAGTTTTTTAGATAGCTTTTTAGAAATTAACAATGGACAAAGGACAATTGGCAATGTTGGTTGAAACTGGACTACCAGTTTCTGTGAATTTAGAGGAGATAAAGTTTAAGTTTGAGAAGTAAAATTAGTCAAAGTTAAAATTAAGGTGTATAACCGTAACAAGAAGGACAGGTTCACTTAGATTGTACGACCATAAAAAATTTAGTACTCAATAAAACGGGCTAGATAAAGTAAAATATCGAGCAAAGAACCAGTACTTGAGCTGCAAAGTAGCGTAGTTGTTAGGGACTGGCTTTGAACTATTATGTTAGTAATGTAAAATTAGGGGAGCATCAAAAGGTAGCAAAGAAAATAAAACTTATCGTGCCTGTCCCATTTGTGATGGAAGAAAAACTATATAATATTGATTATTTAGATTTTTAGATAAAATAACCACAACTATTAACTGCTCCCTATTAATTTTTAACTGGAAAAGTTTCATTCATGATGGAGCAATACTGTGAACAATTACTTATTTAGATTATTCACTAAAACCAAAGTATCGGGTACTGGTTCTTTGCTTATTAGGTGATGGGAATACAGCATTTGTGGAATCTACAGCTAAAACAAAGAAACTATCCAAAAATGAACCTGTCCCTCTTGTGATGGAGGTAGAATTTTAAATAGTTGCTTGTTTAGGAGTTTTTTAGATAGTTAAAAGTAAAAGTTATTGACTCTGCCCCATAGGCAGGCTTTATACTTTTATTGGAGGCGGTTTAATGAATACTAACGAAGTCTGTAATTTAATTAATATATCTTCAAAAAGTTTAAGGGTATACGAAGATTATGGAATAGTTATACCTAAGAGAGAAAAAAATAATTATAGAAACTATAGTGAAGATGATTTATTAAAATTAAGAACTGTCAAATTATTAAAAGAGCTTGGATTTTCTTTAAGAGATATAAAAGTTCTTATAGATAATAATAACTGTTCAAGTACACAGTTTATAAGAAGTTTATACCTTCAATCAAAAGCTATTGAAAGAAAAATTTATGAATTAGAAAATATAAAAAGTACATTAACTAAAAGTATTGATAAAATTTTAGTTAGTAAAAAAGATGACATAGAAAATAATTATTTTATAAATGATATAGACACAATATTAAAAGAAAACAAATCAAATAGAAAGCAATGGGTTGATATGTGGGGATTTGATAATAAAGCAGTTAAATTTGATAAAATGGTAAGAGATAAATCAAATGATGAATTAGGTCTTTTTGAAAAATATGATGATATTTTAATAAAGGTAAGAAATGAAATAATCAAATATGGTGCAAAAAAGGTTTTTGATATTGGGTGTGGAACAGGAAATTTATGTGGAGAATTAAGTGGTTCAATAGAAGTATTAGGAATAGATCAAAGCTTAGAAATGATTTTACAGGCTAAAAATAAATATAGTAACATGAATTTAAAATTAGGTAATTTCTTAGATAAACCATTTCAAAAAAATTATTTTGATATTGTAGTAACTACTTATGCTTTCCATAGTTTGAATCATGAAGAAAAGAAAAAAGCAATTAATAATATGCTAGAATACTTGAATGATGATGGGAAAATTATTATTATAGATTTTATGTTTATAAACAATAAAGAAAAAGATAAATGTAGAGAAAAACTACTTAGCGAAAATAAAAATCAGTTATGGGATGTAATTAATAATAAATACTATACAATTTTAGATGAATTTAAAAATCATATTACAATGTTAGGGTATAAAATTAAAACTGACCATATTATAAATTTTACTTGGCTAGTAGAAATAATAAAATAGTTTAATATTTAATATATGTAGTCTTATAAAACTTTTAGTATTATAAGACTAATTTTTAATATTAAAATTAAAAGATTAAATACATATTTTATGATGATAGGAAATGGAAAATATAAAATTTTAATTAAAAATATTAATAAAATTTAAAAATAAAATGAAAAAATAGTACAATAATCTAAAATAGTTAAAAAATAGTTGTTTATTGTAAAAAAATTTAGTATTATAAAATAGTATTAAAGAAAACTTATAAAAATATGAATTAAATAATATTTAGGGGGACAGTAAATGGGAGTATTTGATGGATTAATAGGTAACGCTTCAGAAGTTAGTATAAATGAAGTAGAAAAGGATTACAGCAATATATTATCAAAAAATGAAAGTGTAGAAAAAGCTTATAAGTTAATTCGTGATATGTTTATTTTTACAGATAAAAGATTAATTTTAGTAGATAAACAAGGTTTAACAGCTAAGAAAATAGAATATCATTCTATTCCGTATAAATCTATAACTCATTTTAGCATAGAAACTGCAGGACATTTTGATTTAGATGCAGAACTTAAAATATGGATTTCTGGAACGAGCTCAGTTATAGAAAAAAAATTTAATAAAAGTTTAAATATATATGAGCTTCAAAGTGTGTTAGCAGAGTATGTTTTAAGATAATAGATAGAAAGATTATTACTTAAATTACATAAAGGCTGTATTATTTCTTATATGGATAGTTTTTTAAAAAAAGAAAGCATTAAAACATATACACTTAATTTAATTTTAGGTTTTGTTTTAAATCAATGCTGATATATTAACATAATAAAAGTGGATAAGTTAACTTGTCCACTTTGCTATTTAGTTCTTAGAAATTTAAGATTATTTATTTAATTTATAGGATGAATTGGAATTCACGTATTTTTTCATTATATAATTTGATAGTTGTACACCATTTCGCTCAACAAATTGTTTTTTTATTACTTTATATCCTCGTTTCTCAAAAAATGGTTTTGCAGTTATAGATGAATGAGTTATGATATGTCTTACAGAGTAGTGATTTTCTAATCTATCGCAAAGGGCAGTAGCGATACCAAGATTTTGATAATCTTTATGTACATACAACCTATCCAAGTACCCTTCATTATTAATATCACCAAAGCCAATTATCATATTATTTTCTTCTGCAACTAATGTATAGTTATTTAAAAAAGATTTATTCCATTGAACAATATCAATGTTTCCTGTAGCCCATACATTTAATTGCTTTTGTGTATAATCTTTTGCATTAATCAAATGAACCGTATTATAAAACAGATTTGCGATTTGCTCACAATCACTTGATTTATATTCTCGTATATCCATTTTAAATTTTCTCCTAAATTTCTATTTATTTTGCTCGTATTATAGAATCCCAAGTTGATTTTAAAAATTATCTACTTTTAAAATTGTAAATTGTTTTCCTATACAAGTGTTTGTTTTTATGTCTTCTTCCTTAGGTTTATTAGGCATTATAATAAGTGATATTATTAATAATGCAGTAAATCCTAGTATTAAATTTCTCTTCTTTTTATCTTTTTCATATATAATAAGTGTAGGAGTGAAAAGATATGTGATGATATTTCCAAAACTCCCAATTAAATATAAAATGATTGCAAGTGACTCCATAGTTTTTCTCCTTTGTATATGTTTAGTTCTTTTCTTCTTCTGTTTTGAGGTATATAGTTTACAAATTAGTTATCAAACCGTAAATATTATTATAGTTTAAAATCATTTCTTAAAGCTATTTCTAGTATTTAAATATACTACAGAAAATATAATTGAAACTAATAATAATGTAAATCCTAATGCTTTCATTATGAAAGTATCACTTAAAAGCAAAAAAATCATACAAAAAGAAATCATAAACATAAGTTTACCCATAAATTTGCATAATGAGATAACATCATATTTTTGCTGCTGTTCTTTAGGCATTGCATTAAATCCTGCAATAAGAAAAATACCCAATATGATAAATGGAATAATAATTAATATTTTAACAATCATAATAATTCTCCAATTCAATATGATTAATTTATATTACAATTATATCATTAAGTTGTAAATTATGTATAAATAATAAATTAATATAAATCATGTAATCTAAGATAATTAAGATTTGTATAATTGAAACTCATATTTTGGCTGAATTTATAATGAATATATTATTTATAATAAAAATAATAAACAATTGTGTTATAATTGTTTATCATACAAATTAGAATTCGCAGTGGAGATTATTTATATAATAGGAGGTATTGACTTGAAAAATAATAAACATAATGACCTTTCCAACTATCTTGTAATTGGAATGATAATTGGCTTGCTTGTAGGTGTTATTTTTTCAATAATTATGCGCGATAACATTTTCTTTGCAATAAGTGGTACAGGTTTTGGTATATCATTTGGTTTGTTAATTGCAGATATTATATGGTGCATAAAAAATCAGCAAAACAAGTATAATAAAATTAAATAATATGTCCACTTTTATTATGCTCATATATTAACATTCATTTAAAAAGGATTCTAAAAGTAAACCTTATACTGACACAAAATTAAAGGATTTTAGAAACATAAAAGAAATATATTTCTAATCATGAAATTGTAGTGTATATATCCAAATGCAAACATAAATTTTTTTATATAATGAGAAGTTGAAATATGGCAATAAAAAAGTGTATAAAAGAGTAATTTTCGGTCATAGGTAAAAAAGCTTCTACAAAATGATGGCAGGGGTTTTATTCAAAAATTATGGGCTGATGCTAATTCTACAGAAGTGGTATCATTAGCGAAGAAAAATAATAAATTGTAGAGACAGTGTGGGTAGAAGTTTAAGTAGTATAACAAAATTATGAATTTAAATATAGCTAAAAAGTATATTTTCGGGTTTAAACAAGTTGTTTTATAAGATAAAAATAAAAGATATTAAAAGTACTCACATATTAAACTAAAATAAGTTTATATATGAGTACTTGATTTTTATAATAAAGGATTATCAATTAAAGTAGTAAACAACACAAGTCATGACTATTACTAAATGAACGTGATAACTTCCACCTATGATAGCTTGTCTTATAAATCTAGGAAAACGGTGATTATGCCTTTTATCAGATTCCTTAGCAAGGCTTTATTAACCTTAAAGATTTATGAGGATAGGCTAATTTGAATAACAATTATCATATTCATCTTTTTTACAATGGTTGCAGCAGTTAGGTTTTATATAATAATCAGGATATTTAGGTGGTCTATAATAATCTGGATGACACTTGTTACAACTATTTTTAAAATTATTACATGGACAACTCATGAATATTCCCCCCTAAAATATATATAGTATATGATATGACATTACTCCATATTAGGTATTCAAATTATGGGAGTTAATTAAGATGATTAAAAAAAGAACATTTATTAGCAGTTTTAAAATTTACTTAAAGTGTTATGTATTTAGATGATTAATCATGAACTTAATATTGTAATCTATTAAATTAAAAAATAATCAAACAGTGTTAATGTAATTAATATAAATAAAAATATAACATTTAATATTAAAAAAAGTGTATTTAAAAGTAAAAATATTTTTTTTGCTTTACTTAAATTATTGATTTTTAGTAATATAGGAAACAATAATAAATTTACTATTATAAGAAATATATTTACTGCAAATACTATAATAGTAGCCTTATAATTATGGATATAAATCACCTCCTCTATAGAATTCTTAATATAGATTACAAAACCTCTGTAAACATTTACAAAAATACTTCAAATCTTAAAAAAGTACATTTATAATAATACAGTAAAATAAGTGTTAATTCAATTAACTTGTAACCCTATAGTACTGAAATGTATTAATATTTTTATATAAAAAACAGTTCAGAAAAGTTTAGGGTATATAAAAATGCATATTAGGCGAGCTATAATTAATGTAATATAGAAAAATAGGATTGAGTTTAAATTTATTTAATAGCTTAAAAATATTTTTATAGGAAATAGAGTGTTTAATTTAGCTAATTAAAGGAATAGATTACTATTTTCAGTATTCAAGCTTTAAAATGAATAATTTTAAAGTTTATCTTAAAACTTTAGGGTTAGGGGGAATGGTCATGAATTTACAAAAACAAATTAATGAATTAATTTTTGATAGGGTTAATAAAAATCAATTTTCAGGTGCTGTATTAATAAAGAAAGGAAATGAAGAAATTTTCTCAGGAGCATATGGATATGCAAATAGAACTTGGAGAGTGAATAATAGTTTGCAAACTCGCTTTAGGATTGCATCAATCTCCAAAATGTTTACAGCAGTATCTATTCTTCAACTAATTGAATTGGAGAAGGTATCTTTTAGTACTAAAGTTGTTGAATATTTAAACCTTGAAAATAGTAAAATTCCTAATGATGTAACAATTGAAAGTCTGCTAACACATACTTCTGGTATTGCAGATTATTTTGATGAAGAACAGGATGATAATGAATGGGAAAAACTTTGGTATGATATACCAATTTACAAAATGCGTAGATTGGAAGATTATTTGGAATTATTTATTCATAAAGAACCAGTTAGTAAAATTAATGAGAAATATTATTATAATGGTGCAGGATATATATTATTAGGTCTTATAATAGAAAAAGCATCAGGTTTATCTTATTTTGATTATGTTAGACAAAACATTTTTTTAAAGATAAATATGAAAGACTCTGATTTTATTTCACTAGATGATGTTGATGATTTAGTTGCTGAAGGCTATGAAGCTACTTTAGATAGTAATAAAAAAATTATAGGATGGAAAAGAAATATATATACAACAACACCTAATGCTGCTTCCGATGGTGGAGCTACCTCAACTGCAGATGATCTAATAAAATTTATAGAAGCCTTAAGGAATAATAAATTGCTTAGTGAAAAAATGTCAATGGAGATGTTTATACCAAAGGTTCTTGAATATGATGATACGCCAAGAAATTATATATGGATGTATGGCTACGCAAATGAATTTATATTAGATAAAGAAAGTAAAGAGATAGTTAGGTGTGGACACACTGGGGAAGAGTATGGAGTTAGCTGCAGATTATATTACTATCCTAGTACTAATGTAATTGTAGTGATATTAGCTAATCAGGGATGGTGTGCAGGTTCATTAGGTTGGGATATACATGATGTATTAATGAATGTAAATTCTTAATTATTTATGTGGAATTTGGTATAAAAATATTTTTGAAAATAATAAATCAATAGATAACTCATCAATGAAATATATCTTATATGTAATTGATAAATGTTAATGGTAACACTAATGTGTATAATAAATATAATGATATAAGAAATAATTGTTATATTAAGGAAGGTTGAATATGTTATCTAATAATGAATTTATACGACAGTCCCTAGAGTTACATCTTTTTTTTGCAAGAATTATGAAAGAACATTCATTTTTCCTAGAAATAGGTTTTACGCAAAAAGACTTAGGTTTCACACATAAAGCAGATTCTCTTAGAATGCAATTTGATAAGCTTTTAGCAGATGTTATATCTATTTCTAATGGTGTTGTAAGTAATAGTATATTAGAATCCGGTGAAGTGTTCACACCATATACGTTAAAAGCTGAAATGGCTTCATCATATTTTACAGGAGTAGAAATTCCAACTAATTTGACAAAATCAGAGTCAGGGCTTATGGGGTATGATTCTATGAGAAGTAGTGCACTACTTGAAGAAAGGGTATCAATAATTAATAATAGAGCAATGGAATTGGTTTTAAAATTGGTACAATTTAAGTCAGATATATTATCAGGAGTTATACATTGTAATATGTTTACCAATAATTATCCTTTACTTATAGACCATATTTTAAGAGAAGCAACATTTTATTATAGATTAATTGAAAGGCTTCAAGATAATGAAGATATTAACTTAGAGAAAGATGCTTATGATCAAGAAATTTTCTGGAATAGAATTATGGCTGAGCACTCAAAATTTATTCGTGGACTTTTGGACCCGACAGAAAATGAGCTTATAGATACAGCAAATAACTTTGGAAATGAATTTGATAAACTTACTGAAAAAGCAATAAAAGCCATGAATATGACACTGCCAATTTCAGAAATTACAGATGACAGTCTAAAAGCAACTATAAAAATTAAAGAATTTAAAAAACAAGGTACACAGGGATTATTAGATTGTAAAATTAAATCTATAATAATACCATTATTAGCCGACCACACTTTACGTGAGGCAAATCATTATTTACGGTTATTAAAAATATTTAAAACAGTAGAAGTACAATAAGTATTGATAAGGACCATTCCTATAAAAGAGCATAAGTTTAAGTAGTATAACAAAACTATAAATTTAAATTAAATATAGCTAAAAAGAATATTTCCAAGCTTAAACAAGTTGTTCTATAAGATAAGAATACACATTAAATAAGTGATATTAGAAACACTCACATAGTAAGCTAAAATAGTTTTATATGTGAGTGCTTTATATTAAGACATATAATTATACTAGATAACTTTTAATTAAGGTAGAAAATATAAAATTATATTTGTTATTGTTTGCAAAATTGTAGTATTTATTACTAAAATATATTGTTACAATTGTCTCTATCGTCTCTGTCATTCCTATTATTTCTGTTGTCTCTGCAAATAGCTCTACAAACAGCTCTACAAAAATCTCTATTACATCCAGAGTTTCTACAAATTTCTCTGCAAAAATCCCTACAAATATCTCTATCATCTCTATCATTATTACAATTATTTCTACGATTATTACATGACATAAATATACCTCCCAAATATAAACAAATATAATAGATATATATATAAATAAATCTATATATTATAATATGACATTACAGTATATTTGATATTCAGATTATGGGAATTAATTAAATTATAGATAAAACAAAATGAGTAGGTTTATAGGCTGCTTTTATAATGGTAATTATTAAAAACACACACATATTAAAATAAATTTATATGTGTGTGTTGATTTATACTATACTAAAGGACTTTCAATTAAAGTAGTAAATATGAAATCATGTCTATGACCATCTACAAAAGTAGTCATTCCTGTTACTAAATGAACATGTTTTCCATTTCCTACAGGTATAGCTGGTCCAGTAAGAATACAAATTTTGTGGAAATGGTCAAAAAAATCTGTTCTTACTTCAATTTCATGAACGTGAGAATTTTCACGTCTGATAGCCTGTCCTGTAACTCCAGCGAAACGGTGATTATGCCTTTCATCACATTCTTCGGCAAGTTTTGTGCTTCCTAAAAATTCATGAGTATGGGTTTGCTCTCTAGGGCAATTATCATATTCATAATCTATACAATAATCTCTACAATTATAAAATTTAGAACTCATAAATATACCTCCTAAATATATAAATATAGTATATGATATGACATTATTCCATATTAGGTATTCAAATTATGGCAGTTAATTAAGGTGATTAAAGAAAGAACATCCATTAATAGTTTTAAAATTTACTTAAAGTGTTATGTATTTAGATGATTAATCATGAACTTAATATTGTAATCTATCAAATTAAGAAATAATCAAACAGTGTTGATGTAATTAATATAAATAAAACTATAACATTTAAGATGAAAAAAAGTGTATTTAAAAGTAATAATATTTTTTTTGCTTTACTTAAATTGTTGATTTTTACTAATATAGGAAACAATAATAAATTTACTATTATAAGAAATATATTTACTGCAAATACTATAATAGTAGCCTTATAATTATGGATATAAATCACCTCCTCTACAGAATTCTTAATATGCATTGTAAACATTTACAAAAGACTTCAAATCTTAAAAAAGTACATTTATAATAATACAGTAAAATAATTCTTAATTCAATTAACTTGCAACCCTATAGTACTGAAATGTATTAATATTTTATATAAAAAACGATTCAGAAGTGTTTAGGGTATATAAAAGCGTAAATTATATGATTTATAATTAATTAAAGAGATAATTCCAAAATAGAAGAAATTAAATTATTTAAGAAAGAATAGTTAGTAGGATAGGTGAAAAACTATTCTATTTTTAACGTTTAGCAAATTATATAAGTTCATTACCTTTAATAATTTAAATAACCTAAGTAGACTATCCACTTTTTGTTATAATAATTATAGGACAAAAGAAAGCTTAAAAAGTCGGGATATCAATCTTTGATGATGATAACATTAGATTAACGAATTGTGATGGGGGTAAAAATTATGGACTGGATTGAAAGTATTAGAGAAGCTATTTCTTATATTGAAGATAATATTACCAAGGATTTATCCATAAAAGAAATTGCAGATAGGGTAAATATTTCTCCTTTTTATTTTCAAAAAGGATTTGGAATGTTATGTGGATATTCCTTAAGTGAGTACATTAAGGGAAGAAGACTTGCACTTGCCGGCAGTGAGGTTTTATCTACTAATAGAAAAATAATAGATATTGCAATAAAGTATGGATATGATTCTCCAGATAGCTTTACTAAAGCTTTTACAAGATTTCATGGAGTTACACCATCTGCGGTTCGTAAAGAGGGTGCAATGATAAAGTCTTTTGTTGCCCTTAAAATCAAATTTTCATTGGAAGGTGGATATATTATGGACTATAAAATAATAGATAAGGATGAATTTAAGGTTGTAGGAGCCTATAAGAAATTTAAATATGATTCAGCATTTATGGAGGTACCTTCATTTTGGAATGATCATATTTCACAAGGAAAGTTAAAGGATATATGTGGAATGTATGGTATTAACATTGATGAAGAAATGGGTGGTAATGAATTTGAATACCTTATTGCAGAGGATTATTCCAAAGAGAAAGAAGGTATGGAAGGATATATAGTTAAAACAATTCCTAAGTTTACTTGGGCTGTTTTTCCTTGTTATGGACCAGGTCCAGCATCAATTCAAGAAACTAATAAAAAAATATTTTCAGAGTGGTTACCAAACTGTAGAGATTATGAAATTGCTGCAGGTTATAATATAGAAATGTATAGTGATCCAAATGAGTATGAAAAGGGGATTTTAGATAAAAATTACTATAGCGAAATTTGGATTCCAGTAAAGAAAAAATAGGGAGTAATTAAGATATTAGGATATGTAAACTCTTTCTGGATAGGAGGAAAGAGGATGGAGGCAATATTCCAATATCATTTAGCTAATTAAATGATATTGGATTTAGTCTAAAAAATAAGATATGAAAATATGAGGGTACTGAAAAAGTTTAAGTTTTCAGTACCCTCGTTTTAAAACAGTTTTTTTCAACAAACTGTTATTTTTTATAAGAATATATAATTAAAAGTTGAGATTAAAATATTATTAATCATATTGTATATTGAGAAAACTAGATTTTTTCATTTAAGGTGCAGTGAAGCGTACCTATGGAGAACCAAAATAAATAGAGAAAAATAGAAATATGATAATTAAAAAAAGATAGTGAATTTTTATATTAAGTTCTACTATCTTTTTGTTCTGCTTCCATTGATGAATAAATTTTGTTTAGAATATGAACAAGATTAGATAAATTATTATAGAGAAAACGAGGGTTAAATTACAAAAATTGTAGTATAATGGATATAAATACTTTAGTTAATTAGAATAATTGTTTTTTGATTTTAGTATGTCCATTATGTCTATAATGGGAAGTTAACCTGAATAAAAAAGAATAGGTAGATTCTAAGTAAATTTATAATTTTATTAATAAACTTAAGGTAATGTTAGATTCAATCATTAGTAGATTACTGCAAAGATCTTTTATGAAGGAGTATACTAATTTAATCTTAAGTATATTTAGATTAAATTAATTAGGTGAGGGGAAAAATAGAAATATAAATGGTGTTTTTTACATAACAAATAATTTGAAATTATCTTTTACAATGAATAATAACTTTAAAAACCATATATTAAGCGGCATTATATGATTATAAAGATATTGATAGGGGTGAATATAATGGTTATAGAAATGTTTCCAGCTGAAAATGGAGATGCATTTTTAATAAGGCTAGATAATAACAAAAATATACTTATAGATATGGGTTATATAGATACATACAAAACTTACATAAAGGATAGATTAGTAGAGCTGAAAAACAAACATCAATGTATTGATTTATTAGTTATAACACACATAGATGAAGATCATATACAAGGTGCTATAGAATTCTTAAAAGATAATGGAAATGCTAATAATCCTCAAATAATAGAAATAAAAGAAGTATGGCATAATTCATACAGACACTTACAATTTAATAAAGATAAGGTTTATAATGTATCAAGATTTGAAACGAAACAATTAGAAGAGATAAAATTGAACAATTCGGGAATATCTAGAAGTGAAACAAATGAATCAAATTTAATTAGTGCAGCACAGGGGAGTACATTAGCTGGATATTTATATGGTTTAGGATATGTAAATAATAAATGGAATTCATCATTCAACGATGAAGCTGTAAATTTAGACAGAAATAATGAAATTGAATTAGATGATATTAAAATATATATACTATCCCCTAATACAAGCAAATTAAATAATTTATCAAAATTGTGGATTGAAAAATTGAGAAAAATAGATATTGACTTTTCCATTAGCGATGAAGAAATTTTTGATGATGCATATGAGATGTATATGAAGAAACTTAAACCAATTAGTGATATAGATGAAAGTATGGATATTTCGTATAGTCCAACAGATTTTAAAATGCTCATTAATGAAGAATTGAAACAAGTTAAAAAAGACAAATCAAAAAGTAATGGGGCATCTATATCCTTTATATTAGAGTATAAAGATAAAAAACTCCTGTTTTTGGGAGATTCACATGAAGATATAATAATAGATAACTTAGAAAAATATAAGAATAGCGGAAAATCATTAGATTTTAATGTAGTAAAAGTTTCTCATCATGGAAGTATAAAAAATAATTTTAATTGGATAAAGATGATAAGAGCTAAAAGATATTTAATTTCAACAAATGGAGAAAAACATGGACATCCTAATGAAGAAGTAATTGCAAGAATATTACAGTGTAATAATAAAAATAAAACTTTTTATTTTAACTATCCATTAGGTATATGTAAAGTCATGGATGAAACTTTACTAAAAGAAAATTATAAGTATTCTATTATAGTTGGAAATGGAATATCTAGTTTACAAATTGAGGTGAATGATAAATGATGAATGATGAAGAAAAGAAAAGGATCGAAAGATGCGTTGTTCAGATTGAGGGTATTAGTAAAACAAATGACAAGGATAAAGAACTAGGTACAGGATTTTTTGTTGAAAAAAATATTATCGTTACTGCTAGTCATGTTGTTGATAAGTATTATACAAATCCTTTAGATTATTTTATTAATGTAATACCTATTAGTGCCAATATAGATAGGGATATAAAAGTAGTTAATCTAATAGAAAACGAGAGAAACAACTTTATTTCTATTTTAGAATTAGAAGAAAATGTAGAAAACATTGATCCATTAAAATTTACTTTGGGATACACCATTAAAAGAGATGATAGATATTTTACTTTTGGCCATCCACAAAGCAAAAGAATGGTAGGATGCCCAGTAGAAAATAAAGTTGCAACAACTATAAATGAAAATCAATCTAAAAAGGCAAACTGGGATTTAAATTTAACAGTTGAAAGATTAGAGGACTTCAAAGGACTTTCAGGTTCGCCTATAATTATTAACAATATGTTAGTAGGTATAGCACAAACCGAATCAGATGCAAAGGGAAAAGCTATATCTATAGGTATGTCAAGTGTAGAAATAATGAAGAAATTTATTCCTGACAAGTATTGTAAAGAATATGATGATATATTACTTATTCAAAAACTTGGATATATTGATAAAAAGAAAATCTTTACAATTGATGATATGGATAAGAAATTAAAAGAGAGTACAGAACCATCTATCAGTTTAGACTTTTTTGAGATAGATGATGAAGAATTTAAAGAAACATTTAGAAAGGAATTGGATAAAAATATATATGTAGTAGGCAAGTCGCGTGAAGAAACTCTATATTGTATTTTAAATGAATTAAAATATAATACGAATTATAATAAGGTTGTTATTGCTGGTGATAAAGATACATGGGAATATTTAAGAGATAAGATTAGTGGTTCCATTTTAATTCCAGACTTTTATGTAGGTGAAATAATAGCAATAAAGAATAATATAAATATATTTATCTATGGTGAGGACGAACATTGTACAAAACAAAAAAAAATTGAACTTAAAAGAAGAACTAGAAGAACTATTATTAATAAATTAGAAAAAGCAGGTTTGGATAGCCAAGTTGCCTATAATTATGTAGAAAATACAAATGGCTTATTTGTACCTCTTAAGAGAAAATTATTTAATGGACAATATAACATATCTCCTGTATGGTATAGAGAAAAGAGTGATTCATTTGTTACAGCACTTCTCTGTGGAAAGTGGACAGAATGCCAAGGAGATAAGGATGTTATTGAGGAATTATCAGGAAAATCATATGATGAATTTATGAATGATTTATTACCATTTATCAAAGGTGGAGAACCATTTATCATTGAAATATTAGATTATGGGAAAAAAAGATATCAGTTAGCTAATATAGAAATTGCATGGGAGTATTTAGATGAGAGAATTCAGAAAAAAATATGGGACAAGTTTATAGTATTGGCATATAAAGTAATAACAAAAATGGATCCTATCTTTTATAAACCATTTGAAGAACATTATAAGGCTTCTTTTTATACGGAAAAACCTGAAAATTCAAATGTATTAAAATTAGGAATTATTAGAAGCTTGATTTTTAGAGGAATTTATAGAGAATTTGAATATCAGTATGAAATTGATAAAATTGTAAAAGATATGTTGATATTAATTGATTCTGTAGAACGCTGGGGATACTTTTCGCAATTTTTTACTGAATTATGTGAAGCTTCACCTAAATCAGTACTTGAACGTCTTGAATTTGAACTTATAAATCCGACAGGGTTGAGGGAACTTTTTAATGCAAATAGTAAAGATACGTTTACAGCAAGAAATTATTATACACATGTTTTATGGGCTGTAGAACAATTATTATTGCATAAAGAATATGTTGTTCGAGCAGTGAAGTGGCTATTTGCTATTGATAATATGAATTTAAAATATAACATATCAAATAGTCCTGGAAGTACCTTAAGAGATGTATTTTGCGCTTGGTATAATATAAGTGTACTTACATCAAAAGAAAAAATTTTATTATCAAACTATGCTATTAAAAAATATGAAAATGCTTGGAATTTGATATTTAACGAATTACCTGGCAAACATCAAGTTGTTCATGGAAGCGGCAATAAGCCTAAGTATCGTGAATTCGATGAAATTGAACAAGTCACTAATGCAGATATGTACAATTTATATAATGAATATGCAATTTTGTGCATAAATAATATTAATAACGATATAGATAAATGGATAAAGATAACTAATGAATTTTCTATATTTCCAGATGAAATGTTAGATGATTTATTGAGCAAATTAGTGCAGGAACTTGATAAAATGAGTGATTGTAGTAAAAAGATAATCAAAGATGGGTTAAGAAGCGAAATATATAGAAATAGATATTTTTCAAAATCTGCATGGGCTATGGATGAAAAACGTTTGGAAAAACTTGAAAAATTATGCCTATTAATTGACTTTGATGATAAAGTGTACGATTATCTTTATTTATTTAAAAATAGCTTCGATATGTCAATATTGCATCCAATTCCATATGATAAAGAAAATGGAACTGCAAGAGATGAAAATGAAAAACTAAAAGAGACTGAAATTGAAGACAGATTAAAAAGATTTAAAATCAGTAATTTAGACTTAACACATCTAATAGAGCTATTAGATGTAGAGAACTATAATAATTTTGGAATGTATATTGCAAAATATTATACAGATGGAAAATTTGATGCTAACATTTATAAGAAAATGATTGACATTAAGGGTATAGAACAGATTATGTGGAGTTATGTATCTTGGATTTATAGAAATGGTGACAAATCGGTTATTAGTCAAGCTAAATCTTTAAGTAAAAACTATGATAGTAAAGATGTATTATATGTAAATATTTTAAAAATAGAGGACTTAATTTATAAGGATCATCCACAGATAATGGATGAGGATGAGCATATTAAACAGTTATACTGGAGTGAGCAAATTAGACAATTTGCAATATCTAATGATAAGGATACTTTACAATGGGTTTTGAGGGAACTAAAAAATTATAATAATATGATAGGTTATATAGAATGCTTATATGAAGGATTGAAAATATTTGAAACAGAAGAATTGTTTCAATATATGATTAATTTGAAACAATTCAGAACTATCCAAAATATTGATCAAATAACTGATTACTATGTTGAGGAAATAATGGGTATTATTGAAAATGTCTTTGAGGGACAATATGATAAATATTATGAAATAATGTCATTAGAAATGTTTTTTGGAGGTATAATTGAGTGGAAAAAAATGAAATGTACACAATACATTTTAAAAAAGAATCCTCTTTTTTATTCTCAAATAATTGATTCGATTTATTTACATGAAGGAGAAGAGAAAGGTAGCAGAACTACAGAACAAAGTAATATATCACAAAATCTATTTGAATTTTATTATAAAGCATTATTTTGTCCATGTGAGGATAATGGTGATATAGATTTAGATGAATTGAAAGAGTGGGTTAAGAATTTTAAAGATAAGCTAGATGAACAAAAGCAATCAAAGCTATTAGGACACGAGTTGGGTAGGTTATTTGCATATTCACCAGTTGGTAATGATGGATACTATCCACATGAGTCAGTAAGAGAAATCATTGAAGAACTTGCTGATGAGAGACTAAGAAATTCATATGTAATAACAGAGCATAATAAAAGGGGAGTATATTCACCGGACGCAGGAAAAACAGAAAAAGAGATGGCGTTAAAATATAAAGAAAATGCAGAGCAAATAAGAATACTATATTCTGAAAGCGCTAAAATCTATGATGACTTATATAAGAGTTATTATTATGATTCTGAGGCTGAAAGAAGGCGTGCTGAAGATGAGTGGTAAAAATAAAGTCTATAAGGGTAATTCATGTGAATTTATATTAGGAAAACGTGTTGGAATAAAAAGGATATTATAACTGCTGAATGCTGCAAATTTGCACGAACTAAAGAATATGAAACACTTTATAAATTAATATTCCATTTGATAGACAAAGTTACTGGTAGTATCGATGTTGAAAAGAACACACCTTAAATATTTTATTATGATTAACACATATGTCATATATCTAATTTTAAGTAATTGGATAATTTATAATCTTTAAATAAAGTGAATTTTATGGATAAAGATAAAAGTACAAATAGTAATTTGATGAAAGGATAAATTATGTATAAAGATATAAATTTAAACATTCATTATTCTGCACCTGAAGAAATATGGGATAAAATAAATAAAGTTTATAAATCTATGACATACTGGGCAGGAAATGATAATGAAGTAAAATGGATTGGGAAAGATGTTGATTTATGGGCTTCTGTTGAGCCTAGTGGAATTCAAATCTCAGGTATTATGCCACATTATATTTGGAATGAATGGTATAGTAGTCTTAAACATAAATTAACAGAATCACTCGGATACGAAATTGGAGAACCAGAAGAAGGTTATGCTTTTAAATATTGGGGATAGATAAATCCAAGTTAAAATTAAATTAAAAAGAATCTTGAAAAAATAAAATATCTTTAGATATATTTTAATTATATCTAAGGATATTTTATTTTTTAAGAAGGAATTTGGAATTTTATTTTTACTTAGAATTAGTTTTGTAATATTAAACAGAACAAATCTTTATAAAAAGAGATTATATATATTATAAATAGGAATTAAAGAAAAATACAATGTTAGCGTTAATAGCAACATCTATGGTGTTTATACTGCAATTCTGTGTAGCTGTAATTTTGACAGCTACACTTGCAAAGGCAAGTATATGGGCTTATTACTAGCCAAGTTTATGTACATAGCCAATCCTTATCCGGCAAAGGATAAGAAAGATGTTTTTTTGAAAAAATACTGAAATGAAAAATAATAGATGAACTTTTAGTGGAAAATTTAAAAATCTTATCTGTTAATTTGATATTGGGTAAGATGTAGACATACTATCTTCTATAAATTATGATTCTAAGGATATAAGGAAACATATACATAAATACAATTGGGAGTTGGATGATAAAACACAAAATATTTACGAAAATTTATATGTACAAATAGAAGAGGAGTTTAGGTGCTGCAACCAAGGGTCTTATAAAACAATGGATAGGTATGAGTTTGTAATAAAGAACTTTGGTAGGTTTATGGCTGATGTATTTAAAAAGCAAAATTTTAATAATATAAAGTCTAATCATTTGCATGGGTATGTAGAATTTATGCAAGATATAGGATATTCTACGAGTTATGCAGTGATTAGATTTTTTTATGATTAAAATGGTAGCATATGTATTAAGAACATCCTAATATGTTTAAAAATAATTAAATAGAGTGAGGCTAGAGGGAATGGGTGTAAAACAAAATACAACGTAAGAATAAAATATTTAATAAGTAAAAGTAGACAATAATAGATAGTTATAAAATGAGTATTTGTGCACACATTTTAGTGAGTTTTTCATTAAAAGGTGTGCATTTTTACATAAAGTAGTTTTGAAATTATTTATGTTAGAGTATAATTGTAGTGTGTAAAGTCAGAAGATAAATTATAGATTCATATGACTAAGATTGTTTAGACAAAGAAATTAGAAAGGTTGGATTAATTATGATAAGACCAGTTGTAAAGGATATATTATTCTTAAAACAAAAATCAGAACCTGCAACTAAAGATGATGTAGCAGTTATAGATGATTTAGTAGATACATTAAGAGCAAATTTAGAGTATTGTGTTGGCATGGCAGCTAATATGATAGGGGTTAAAAAACGTATACTGGTATTTAGTGTAGGTGATATTATAGTTCCTATGGTAAACCCAATTATATTAAAGAAAAAGGACAGTTATGAGGCAGAGGAAAGCTGTTTATCATTAACTGGTTTTAGAAAAACAATGAGATATGAAACTATTGATGTAGAATATTTTGATAGAAATTTTAAGAAGCATAAACAAACATTTACTGGATTTACTGCACAGATTATTCAGCATGAAGTGGATCATTTTGAAGGTATTATAATTTAGGGCAGCTTCAAAAAACAAATAAGTTAGAACGCTCGTCTATTTTGTGTTATATTTCGGCAACAGAACCTGTTTCCTTATCTAACTCAAATATACTTCCCATATTTGACTTATTATTTAGTTGAAAAATATGCTTAAAAAAGGAGATATTATGGCTAAAGTACGAAAAATGCTTGGAAAAGCAGATTCACCATATATTGTTTCTCTTATGAGGTTAATAGAAACACAAAGTAAAAATACAATTGTAAAATGGTGTAATGAATATGCAAGAGAGTACATCCTACCTATTTATGAAAAAGATTATCCTAAGGATTTTCGTTTACGAAACGCATTAAATGCGAGTAATGAATGGTTAGAAGGAAATATGAAATTAATAGAAGCAAAGAAAATTATTAAGGAAGCTCAAATAGCTGCAAGGGAAGCAGAAGGAAATCCAGCTGCACAAGCTGCCGCTAGGGCAATTGGAGCAACAACAGCAACAATTAATACTTTAACAAGTTCTTTAGGACTTGCATTTTATGGTGCTGCAGCTATAGCATACTCATCTATTGGTGTGAATGAGAATGTTGAGGTTTATGATGAAATTGCAGCAAGAGAATGTAAGAATATGGAGAATGCTTTACGTAAAGTTGCTATAATAGATGAGCCTAATCCAGCGAAAATAAATTGGAATTGCTAAATATAATAGTAATTCCTTTATCTAAATATAGAAGAAACATTTCTATATTGTTTGTTACATAAAAAATTTAATCAATAGTTTATTTTAAAAAGAAAATATATAAAGGGTAGAGTAGTGTAGTATTGATACTATGATTTCTGACAATCCTAAATTAAGTAACGGAAGTGCAAATTCAATACAAGATATTTTATCCATTATAATTAAAATAAATTAAACATTATTTCGTAATTTGCACTAATAGGAGATTTATTGAATAATTAAAAATGGTGTATTAGCTAGTCTTGAGTATAATAGTGCTAAATAAAGAAAAAGTCTCATAGGATATTATAAAAAGTAAATTTAGAGGTGAAGCATGAAAACATATGAAAGACAACAACAAAGTTCATATAAGTATACCTTGGCTAATACTAATTTAAGAGAAGAAAAATCTACTTCTTCAAATGTAATTACTATAATACCGTCAGGGTCTAAGGTTCAAGTTATCGAAGCTGAAGAAGATTGGTATGAAGTATCATATAATGGACAAACAGGGTATGTATATAGTAATTATTTATCCAAAACAAAATATACATGGACAGATGTTACTTTAAGGTCTTATCCATCTGCTGAGTCAAATCTAGTAACTATAATTCCTCCAAAATCTATAGTACAAGTGTTATCTACAAATAGAGACTGGAGTCATGCTATGTACGATGATCAAGAAGGATATATATTTAGTTATTTCCTTTCTGATGATGGAAATCCACCTGAAGAATATGATTTTAAGTACTTTTATACGGATATGACAAAGTTTGTAAATGATAATCAAATTAAAAGTCCCACTATAAATTTAATTACAACAGATTTAGAAAATAAGCTTACTTATATATTTGAAAAAAATTATGATGGTTCATGGAATTTACTGTATAAGTGGCCATGTACAATAGGTGAACCTAATACACCAACTATTAAGGGTACTTTTTATGTTAGCGGTAGAAAGCCTTATTTTGGTTCTGATACTTATAGAGTAAAATACGCTACTAGAATTCGAGGCAGTTACTACTATCATTCAATTTTATTTAATGCAGCAGGAACTAAAATAATTGATGATAGACTTGGGATGGCGTTGAGCCATGGATGTATTCGATTAGCTGTAGAAAATGCTGAATGGATTTATGATAATGTATTAGATAAAACCACTATAATTATAAATTAAACTAGAGTAGAGGTTATTAAGGTTAAGAATAGTTAAATTAAATACCGAAAAATGAATTAGGTTATGTTAGTTTGTTTTCACAGTGAGGATAGACTTTTCAATTTAAAAATCTATTTTTCTTCACCTCACTTGTGATTTTAATAACAATACATTGTAATACAATAACTTATTTAAGATACTGTATTAAGTTCTATTGTGTTAGTGTATGTAGAGAATTTATCTTCCTCTATTTCTATAGCATTTTCTATATGTACTAATAACTTTTCTAAAAGATAATGCTCATTTATATCATTATCCTTTTTTTCTAACTCAACATAATCTCCTTCAGTTGCTATAGTAATTATTTCTGCATTGTTTACTAAATAGTTAAAAACAGACATGTCCACGGCATTGATAGCTTTTTTAGTATGAAAACAATCCAAATCAATATCTAAAATAAATTTCTTATTTATTTCATTTGAGATAAAAAAACCAGGAATAAAATTATTTATCTGATTTAATTTAAACAATAGTTCCCCATCTTCTATTACATTATCATATACATCAATTTGGCACTTATCATCATGTGAACCCTTTTTACATTTGCTAGTGCAGCAAGGATCTATGTAGTATATTTTATTATTGGCATAATCTCTGCAAATGCCTGCACTCAGTAGGCTAAATACTACTGCATCTGATATCATTCCTGTTTGTAATGCAAAATCTATATGTTCATCATTGCAAAGCTTGTCTAATGATGATGCAATTGTACTTGATTCATTTATATGTGCATTTGCTATCAAATTCTCTCTTACAGATTTCCATTCTAAGCCAGCAACCTTACAAGAATGCCTGTAAAATGCACTACGGGTATCCATATGATGGTCAAAAGTTAATAATACTGGTGCAGTTTCATTATTAGAAGCATATTCTGACCATGGAATTATAACTTCATGATGATTTGCTACAATATAAATTTTCTTTCCTCTTATTACTTTTTCAGTTACTATATCTGTTTTCAATAATAATCACTCCTTTAAAAACACCATACAAGTTTCGACATTATATAACATATCACATCTTTAATAAAAGGAAAAGTGTCCTTTGAAGATGATTATGTTGTGAAAAAAATTCTTATCATCACAGTTGGTTTTAATTAGCTCTCAATTTTAATATATTATTCATTAGAAGTATTACAAAGCAAGGAAATATTGTTACTGAAATTAAGGCACTTCTTAGCATGTCTTGCTATTTTGAGTATCCAAGTTTTAGAACAAGTAATTTTAAAATTTCTACATTATTTTTTATAAGAGCATCTTTATAATAGATTGAGATATTTAAATCATATCCTGAAACATCAAATTCATTATTTTTTGCAATGATTGCTATAGGTGTAGCACCACTTCCGCATAGGCCCACAAGGTGTACTTTCATTTCAATTTACAATATTATACAAGCAAATGAAATACTATAAGTTGTTTTATAGGTTTTAGGCTAGAGAGGTTTATTTATATTTAAGATTAAAAATAATGAAACATATATGTGGCTAACTCAAAGAGAAAGAAATATTTTGGTATGTGGTAATTAAATTTAGTTTTATTTATAAGGAAACTTAAGATGAACTTAAGATGATTTTAAATCCAGATTAATATCATATATGTATAATTTAACTGAAGTTAAATTTAGTAGCCTGTAAGATTAATAATTTTACAGTATAGTATAAGGAGGATATTTTTATGAATATAATGGAAGTTAAAGATGTGAAAAAAGTGTATAGCTCAAAACAGGTTGGAAGTGAATCAAAGGCACTAAATGGAGTAAGCTTTTTTGTTCAAAGGGGTGAATTCTTAGGAATTATGGGACCTTCGGGATCAGGTAAATCAACATTATTAAATGTAATATCAACTATTGATAGTCCAACGTCAGGAACAATTTTACTAAGAGGGAAAAGTTTTTTAAATCTTAATGAAGATGAATTGTCAATGTTTAGAAGAAAACAGCTAGGGTTTATTTTTCAAGATTACAATCTTCTTGATACACTAACCATAAAGGAAAATATTATTTTACCACTTTCCTTATCTAAGGTAGATGTTGCATCTATGGAAGAAAAATTAAAAAAGATTAGTAGCATTTTAAATATTGAAGATATCTTAGAAAAATATCCTTATGAAGTTTCAGGTGGTCAGAAGCAAAGAGCAGCAGCAGCAAGAGCCATAATAACAGAGCCAGAAATTATTTTTGCAGATGAGCCTACAGGAGCACTAGATTCAAAGTCTTCGACAGAACTTTTAAACAATCTTTCTTTACTAAATAGAAATAATAAAGCAACAATTGTTATGGTAACTCATGATGCCTTTGCAGCAAGTTATTGTGACAGAATTATATTTATAAAAGATGGGGTACTTCATACTGAAATTGAAAAAACAAAAGGCAGAAAAGATTTCTACAATGAAATATTAAGCACTCTTGCTACCATAGGAGGTGCTGAAAGTGACATTATTTAACCTTGGAGAAAACAACGTAAAACACAATTTTAAAAGTTATGTTTCCTATTTTATAAGTACATTGACTTCAGTTTTTATTCTTATGATATTTTATTCTATTTATTATAATCATCAAATACAATCCTTTAGTTCGGAGAAGGTTAAGGTTGGAGCTATTTTTAAAGCTGCAGCTTTTGTAGTTATAATATTTTCAGCTATTTTCATAGGTTATGCCAATAGCTTTTTTATAAAAAATAAAAAGAAGGAAGTTGCTATATACTCACTGCTTGGCATGAAAAAGAAGGAGATAGGTACATTAATGTTCTTTGAAAATATCTTTTTAGGAATACTTGCATTAATTGCTGGTGTGCCTTTAGGAGCAGTTGCATCAAAATTATTTTTAAAAATACTTACTATGTGTATGAAGTTGGATAATCCTATACAGTATAATTTTGATATTAGATCTGTAGGTATGACAATTTTTATTTTTATGATTATATTCTTGATGAATTCTATAAAGGCCTATGGAATAATATATAAGTTTAGGCTTATAGAACTTATGCATGCGGCTAAAGAAGGAGAAAAGAGACCTGAATTTTCTAAAATATTAGCATTGTTATCCATAATAATGGTGAGTTCTGGATATTTCCTTACATTAAAAATGAATTTAGAGTCTGGAGGCATCCAAATGTTGTATAAGGCTCTTATTGTAATGTTGCTTGTTGTTGTAGGAACTTATATATTGTTTAATAATTTAATAATTTATGTCTTTAAGCTATTTGAGAAAAATAAAAAAGCTTATTATAAAGGCGAAAATTTAATAGGAGTATCTCAAATAGTATACAGAATTAAAGGAAATTCTAATCTGCTTGCAACCATAGCTGTTATTTCTGCTGTTGCCATCACAGCACTGTGTTTTACTTTTAGTCTTGATTTGACACTTGATAAAGTTGCACCAAATGGATGCCCTTATTCAATAATGTATCAAGGTGGCAATGAGGATTTGAATAAAAGGGTTGAAACTGTTATTAATAATCATAAAGAAATTAAAACAACTTATAAAACAGATATTGTAATGATAAATGGAAGTGGACTTACACAAAAATACAGAGGTCCCTTTGGAAAAGATTTAAAAGCTCCTTTTGATATGTTTGTAATATCGGCATCTGAATATAAGAATATTGTAAATAATTCAGGGTTTAATGATGGTACAGATATTACAGGTAGAGCTAAGGATATTAAAATCAATAAAGAAAATCAGTGTTTTTTTATTGAAGTAAGTAGTTTAGCTAAAGGAAGAGGAAGACTAACTGGCGATGAACTTAATTCAACTATTGGTGAGAAAGATTATAAATTTGATATCTCCGATTCAGATGTAAGATGTGTTTTAGGAACTAAATTTCAAAAAGCAACTATAGTAGTGCCAGATACATTTTTTAATAAACTTTTAGATGATAATAGAAATAATACAACTGTTATAAGAGCATATAATTTTGATAATGCATTAAAAAGTGGAAGTGTTGTTACAGAGCTTGCCCAAACAATCCCAAGGGGCAGGAGTTTTTCCTCTTACTATGATATGTATAGGGAGGTTCATGCTTTGTATGGTAGCTATGTATTTATAGGCGCATTCCTAGGGATTCTTTTTGTTGTTTCCACTGGAAGTATAATGTATTATAAACAATTAACAGAAGCCTATGAGGATAAGAATATATATTCTGTACTTTCAAAGATAGGTTTAACTAAGAAAGAAACTTTTAGAATCGTATCAAAGCAATTAGGATTTATTTTTGTAATGCCACTTTTATTTGGTATTCTTCATAGCATATTTCCACTTATAGCCTTTATAAAATATTGTTCTGGTTTTTCAATGTCACAAATGGAATGGGTTGGAATCACCATGGGAGTATATGCATTAATTTATTTATGTTTTTATTTTATCTCTGTTAAATCTTATATGAAAATTGTAACAAAAAATGCTGTATACTAGATATATAATTTGAAAATTACATTCCAAGTTAATAGAATATTTGGAATATAATAATATAAAGAGGTGTTTTTGACGTGAATTTAGTAAATGATGCAGATAAAAAAGTATTACTTATAGATGATGAAAAAGATATAACTGACTTAATAGAGGAGGTTTTATTAAAAGAAGGCTTTAAGAATGTTAGAAAGGCACATTGTGGTTTAGATGGTATAACCCTATGTAAGGATGAAAAGCCCGATGTAGTAGTACTTGATATAATGCTTCCAGATATTGATGGGATAGAGGTATGTAAAAGTATAAGGCAGTTTTCTTATTGTCCAATTTTATTTTTATCTGCAAAAAATAGTGATATTGATAAAATTGTTGGGTTAAGTATGGGAGGAGATGATTATATTACTAAACCTTTCAGTCCAAGGGAAATTACTTTTCGTATTAAGGCACAGCTCAGAAGACAGCAGTATGACTGTAGAAAGGAAGTTAGTGATAGTAGAAATGAGACGATAAATGTTGGAAATATTACTATTGAAAGGCTGCATAGTCAGGTATATAAGCAGGGTGTAGAAGTTAAACTTACAGCAAAGGAATATAAACTCATTTTGTATTTAGCAGAAAATCCTAATAAAATAATTAATAAGGAAAGACTTTGTGAGGTTGTATGGGGAGAGGATTATATGGGATATGATAATACAATTTCTGTTCATGTAAGACATTTAAGAGAAAAGCTTGAGGAAAATCCTTCTAAACCAGAAATAATAGTTACTGTAATAGGACTTGGATATAAACTTGTAAAAGGGAATGAGTAGTGAATAGAATGAAGAAATCAGGATACAAAATAGTATTCAATGTATATTATAAATTTTTTATTGTTTTTATTGTTTTAATTTCAATTTTTATAGGAATAGGGTTTTATTTATTAAATGTTAGTATTAGCAGCGACAATAGTTATGCTAACTGGAGCAGTTGGCCTGTATACTTTACATTAAATTTCTCTAAAAAAATTAATTTCCAAGGAGGCAAACCACAGTTAACGGATTTAGCAATAAGCGACTTAAAAAAGTACAAGCTTTGTTTTCAAATTGTTAATAAAGATGGGAATGTAACTTTAGGATATAATGAGCCTACTGGGGCTTCAAAGCATTATGATCCTATAGAAATGGTTCAGTTATATAAAACTGGAGGCAGCGTTCCAAATTATACTATGTTTGTTGGAAATGTTAATGATAATGGTGAAAACTGGGCATATGTTATTGGTTTTCCTGCAAAAATATCAAAAGTAACTATGTACTTCAATTACGACAACTTTTTAAATATTAAGTTTGTTATACTGGGCTTATTTATACTCAGTATACTCCTAGTTGCATTTTATGGTATATGGATGAATCGTACATTATCAAATATAATAGTAGGTATAAAAAGACTTGCTTCAAATGATTATGTTCCTATGAAGGAAAAAGGAATGTATAGTGATGTGTTTTATAGCCTTAATCTTTTGAAGAGTAAGCTTAAAACTAGTGAAGATGAAAGAAAAATGAATGAAACTTTAAGAGAAGAATGGATAGCTAATATTTCTCATGATTTAAAAACTCCATTATCGCCAATAAAAGGTTATGCCGAAATATTAACTGATTCTGAATATACTGTTACTCCTCAGGCTGTAAAAAAGTATGGAGAAATAATACTTAGAAATGCGAAAAATGTGGAAACCATAGTTGAAAACTTGAATTTTACTTATCAATTTAAAAATGGCATGTTTCCTATAAATCGTAAAGAAGGAAACATAGCACGTTTATTAAAAGAAGTAATTATAAGTATATTGAACAATCCAAAATATGATAAGAGAAATATTATTTTTAACTGTACAGAAAGCAGGGTAAACTTTAATTTTGATAATACACTTTTAAAGAGGGCGTTCACTAATTTATTGTGTAATTCAGTAATTCATAATGCCTCAGATACTATAATAAAAGTTTCTATAAAAGAAGAGGATAAAATATATATAAAAATTGAAGATAATGGAAAAGGAATGAGCGAAGAAGAATTAAAAAAGCTTTTTGAAAGATATTATAGGGGTACCAATAGCACTGTAAATGTTAAAGGTTCAGGACTTGGAATGGCAATTGCAAAGCAAATAATAGAAGCACATGAAGGAAAAATTAATGTAAAAAGTAAGCTAAATGTTGGTACAAGCATAGATATAGAATTCTCAAAGGATACTTAATTTGAAAGAAGTTTACCTATATAACAATGTAACAAAATTACCAGATACAAACGTGTTAAAAAATAATTGTTGTTAAATTTAATGGAGGTATATATGGGAAAAGAACTGTCAGAAATGACATTGGAAGAGTTGTGGCAATTATTTCCTATCATCTTAAAAGAACATAATGTTCATTATAAAGACTGGTATGAAATTGAAAAACAAGAACTTTTAAATTATATTGATATAAAAAATATTAAGCGAATTAGTCACATAGGAAGCAGTGTAGTTGAAGGTTTGATTGCTAAACCAACAGTAGATATTTTATTAGAAATAGATAATAAAACAGACATTGAAAAGTTGACAAGTATTCTAACACAAAACGGTTGGGGATTGATGTCCTCTCAAAAAAATCCCTACATCCAACTATCATTCTGTAAAGGGTATACAAAAAAAGGATTTGCTGAAAAAGTATATCACTTGCATATTCGTTACTACGGCAATTGGAATGAATTATATTTCAGAGATTACCTTTTAGAGCATAAAGAAGTTGCTGATAAATATGGCAAACTTAAACTAGGGCTGATAGAGAAATATGAGCATGACCGAGATGGCTATACAAACGCAAAGTCTGATTTTATTTTAAAATATACAGGAAAGGCAAAAGAAAAATATGGTGACAGGTATAAGCCAATAAAATAATCATAATATGCATTAATTTTAACAAACGCAATATTCTTATTTTTTGAAGTATTAATAAGTTATATACAGCAATTTTTCTGTGTATAACTACATTAACATAGATTATATAGTCTATGTAGAAAGCAAGTAAAATAAATGGGTGTATAGAAGTATGCACTAGATATATTTAGGAGGAAAGAAAAATGAAAAAAGAAATTATATATTTGAAAGGCGATGCTACTACTCCAAGTATAGACGGAAATAAAATAATTGCCCATATTTGCAATGATATTGGTGCATGGGGTAAAGGATTTGTATTAGCTCTTTCTAAAAGATGGAATAAACCTGAGAAGGAATATAGAAAGTGGTATAAAGATGAGTCTAATTTTGAACTTGGAGAAGTTCAGTATGTACAAGTTTCAGAAGATATATATGTTGCTAATATGATAGGACAAAGAGATATAAAAAGAGGCAAATCAGGCCCACCTATTAGATATGAAGCTGTTGATAAATGTCTAGAAAAAGTAGGAGAAAAAGCTGTAGAATTAAATGCCACTATACATATGCCTAGAATTGGATGTGGGCTTGCAGGTGGTAAATGGGAAGAAATTGAGAAATTAATAAATAAAAATATATGCTTTAGGGGTATAGATGTATATGTTTATGATATAAATTAAATTTATTATAAATAGTACAGTGTAGTGCATTTAGATTAATAAATTATATTTTTACAGTGGGGATGATTAATTTGTATAGGAACATTAAATGGTTAGAGCCATGGAATTCTTTATGTATCAACGAAAATTTATTTGAGGAAGAACTACATAAGGAATTAGGGAAAAAACATATTTTATATAATAAAAAAGTATCAATAATAGGAAGGCGTTATGATTGTGATGATTTTCTATTTGAAATTGACAATATAGATTTTAAATTTGCAGTAGTGCATTTAACATTTTCCGGTAAAGAAGAAAGTGAAGCATATCCTAAAACTAAAGTATATAAAGATTTGAATGATTTGATTAATAGGTGTATGGTACCAGATTATAACGAATTTAAATAGTTAACAAGAGCTGAAAGAAAGTGATTATAAATATGATTAAAAAAGTTTTAGAAAGAATAACCAACTATAATAAAAGAAAATCAGTAAAGGTAGATGACTCAATAGATTTTAAAAAAATTAACATAAGGGAAGAGAGAATATTTAGAGACTTATTAGCTAATGATTTAACATTATTAGCTATTCCAGATGTATTTAAGTTATTGCTTAGTAATAATGAAAAAATGGAGTTGCAGGTTGCAGAAATTCTCAATAATTTTGTTAGGACATTAAGTTTTAGTCAGTTAGTTAAGATGGATACAATATTTAGGGAAAGGACTTCCTTTGAATGGTATTATGATTGGAATAATAAAAATCCTAATGATCTGATTCATCCTTTAATGTCACAAGAGGAGAAGATTACAATATTAGGGTTAAGTAGTTTTCATCCAAATGGATATTTTAGAGAGAAGGCAATACTTGCTCTTTCGAATATAAAAACAGGAAATGAAATACCATACATCTTAATTAGGCTTAATGATTGGGTAAGTCAAGTTAGAGACACTTCAAAAGAACAACTAGCAAGATACACAACTCTAGAATATGTTACGGATTTTGTAGATAATTTACCTTTAGTATTAAGATTAAGGGAATGTTCAAGGGATGAACATAGTCATATTATAGATAAAATTATTTCAATAATGACTACTAAAGAAGGTTCTGAAAAATTAATATGTGGACTTCAATCAACGGATTCAAAAATGAGGTTAGCTTGTTATAAGATAATCCTTGAAAGAAAAGTTATAGACAATAAAAGTATTATAAAATATTTAATAAAGGATAGTGATCCTTACAATAGGTTATTTGTACTTAGAAATATAAAAAATGAAATAACAGGTGAGGAATTTATTGATATTTCACAGTTATTGATTAATGATAAGCATTCACAAATCAGAATTATTGGACTTGAATTATTATATTATTTTGCACCTAAAGAAGCTATAAATATGTTAGAAAAGAGTTTATTTGATAACAATCAAGCAGTTAGGGAGTTATCACGATACTTGCTTTCAAAAAATAAAAAATATGATTTTGCAGCAATATACCATGATGGAATAGAGAAAAATGATAAACTATATTCTAGTATTTGTGGACTTGGAGAAATAGGTAATAAAAATGATTCAAAATTTATTGCTAAGTTTATAGATTCGGATATCACTAAAATAGTAAAGGCATCAATTATTTCTTTAGCAGGATTAAATATGGAAGATTATAAGGATAAAATTCTTTTGTTTTTAAACCATAAAAGAGTAGGCATATCTAAGACTGCAAGAAAGGTTTTAGGCAAAGAGATTAATGCTAATGATATAGATAATATATATAAAATCTTTAAAGAAGATACATATTACCATGTGAAAGTTAACTCTGCCATTCTTTTATGTTCATTAAGTAAATGGAACTCTATAAGATATATTTTAGAATTATGTAATAATAAAGAAAAAGAAATTTCAATGCTTGGGCAAAGAACACTTGAAAGGTGGAAATTGAAATATAATCAATCCTTTATAGCTCCTAGTAATATTCAAATAAAGGGGTTAAGGGAAGCTTTAGAGTGTTTTGGAAAGTCAATCAAAGATAGTGATAGGTATTTCATTGAATCCTGTATAAGAGATTTTAGTAAGTAGAATATACTATTTAAGAGAATGTAAAAACCATCTTGATGTTTAAAACTGAATTTTAAGCATCAAGATGGTTTTTTATATAAATTCTATAACTTCATTTTTCTAAATGCTAAAGGCGTTTTTCCATGTACATTTTTAAACATTTTTACAAAGTTTCCGCTATAATTATATCCAACCATTTTAGATATTTCATCAATACTTAATTCTGTTGTACATAGCAAGTTTTCTGCTGTAGTCATTCTAAGTGAATTAGTATATTGTCTAATTGACATATGATATTTTGCAGAGAATCCTGCCTTTAATTTTTGTTCATTTAAAAACACCATTTTGCTTAGGCTTTTTATTGTAGGTGGATTACATATTTCTTTTGTTAAGATATCATGGGCTTTTTGGATTGCATTTATATCTGATGCAGTTAGAGTAATAGATCTATTATTCCCTATTTTAATATCTCCATAATTAAGCTGATTAGTAAAAACATTTTCAGGTGAAGAAGATATCTCATTATAAAGTAACGCTATTGATTCTAAAATTTTGCTTTCTAAGTATAATGAAGTCAATTTATTAGATTCAGCTAAACTTCTTAATTTTTGAATAATAGAAGCTACTTCAAGAGGTAGATAATTATAGGTATAGTTGTTAATGAATTTATCAAAAACTATAGATTCTGGAAAGTTTGAATGTATTATTTCTTCAAAGTATTTTTTATAAATTGTTATCTCTGCACCATGAAAGTGTTGACCTTTTTTCCAATGTTGATTTCCTTTTATGTTTTTTTCAGATACAAAAAATGAGGATGGACTAAAAGAAGATACTGGATTATTTTCAATTTTAAATTTAGTTTCGCCACTATAAACAGTTCCAAACCTTAATATTTCTTCATTATGGTCAAAAACAAGCGAAAAACTTTCTGGAATTGTATAGTCTCCAATTCCAAATTCATAATACTTATCTCTACTATATTTAATAAAATATCCTAGTTCAGGTCTATTTTCATTTTTATATATTGTGTAGTTTTCATTTGGATAGGGTGTAAAGGTCATTTTATTTAAAACTTTATCTTGAAATTCCTTTGTTGTTTTGCAAATCATAGTATATACCTCATTTTTATAAATCTTATGCTTAGTTTTGGACATAATATTTTTTAATATAAGCTTTTGCTATCTAAATAATAATTATTAGAATAGATGATAAAATTATTAAATTAGATGCAAGGATTGAAATGAGAATGAAACTCATATACAATAAGTTCAGATAAATAGTAACACAAAAAGTAGATAGGAAGCAATACTAAGGAGGAATAATATGAATTTAAGTTTTTTAAAGAGTACAATAATTATCTGCATAACGACTATATTTTTAGTGGGATGCGGAACAAATAAAGAGGTAAAAGAAGAGAACGGAGCAAAAAGCACTGTAACGGTTACAGATGTAAGAGGAGAAGTTGAAATACCAGCAAATCCTGAAAAAATAGTAGATTTAAGTGGTAATAGCGATATTTTATCAATTTTAGGTTATAAAGTTATAGGAACTGCAAATAGTGATGCTTATGATTACACTAAGTTTCCTTCGTATTTAGAGGATACATTAAAAGGTGCAGAGATTTTAGGATATAGCATGCAAGATACTATGGATATAGAAGGAGTTATGAATTTAGAACCAGATTTAATAGTTATATCAACAGTTCAAGAAAAAATGTATGACCAATTAAATAAAATTGCACCAACAGTTATGATTCAATTAGATGCATTAGATTGGAAAGCAGATCTTAAATCTTTTTCAAAGGTATTTAATAAAGAGGATAAAGCAGATAAATGGCTAGCAGATTACGAAGTTAAGGCTAAAAAGGCTGGCGATAAAGTTAAAGGAGAATTTGGAGAAGATAAAACATACCTTTCATTTTTGGCAAGTGGAGGACAATTTTTTATATTTGATGGAGCTGGTTTTGGTAGCGTGTTATATGAAGATATGGGTCTTAACAAACCAGAAGGAATGCCAAAGCAAGGTGATATAAGCCTTCCAGTTGTAACTTATGAAGGATTAGCATCAATTAAAGCTGATTACATATTTTTAATGGCAACAAAAGAAGATTTAGCACAATTAGAAAGCAATGCAATTTGGAACAGTTTACCTGCAGTTAAGAATGGTAATGTTATTGTATTAGAAGCATCACCTTATTTTAATCAAGGGTACAGCTCAATTGGAAGAGACATATTAGTAGATGAAATAGGTGAGATGTTAAATGAAACTAAGTAATAAACGTACAATAATTTTTGTGTTTTGTAGTTTGTTACTTCTAATAGTGGGACTGATTCTAGCTATAAAACTAGGATCTGTCCATATTACTTTTAAGGATATTTGGAATAGCATTTTTAATTATAATAAAACTTTAGAACTTATGTTAGTTAGAGATGTACGTATTCCAAGGGCACTTTCTGTTTTATTAACAGGAGGAATTTTAGGAGTAACAGGTGCAATGGTTCAAGGTGTTACAAGAAATCCAATAGCAGAACCGTCTATATTAGGGGTGAGCCAAGGAGCAACTTTAATAATAGCAATTTTTTATGCAGTAGGAGTTACAATAAACACTAAAAATGTAATGATAGCTTCTTTTATAGGAGCACTTATAACTGGAATTATAGTTTTAGCATTTATATCAAAAAAGGCAAATAATAATTCTATTACAAAGATACTTTTAGCAGGAACAGCTATGAGTACATTTTTCATTTCTTTAACTACAATAATTGGATTATTAACAAATCAATCTCAAATGATAGCCTTTTGGGTATCTGGAGGTTTTAGAAATGCCACTTGGGCAGATTTTAAATTAGTATTTATATTTGCAATTATAGGACTTGTTATAGCAATTTTATTATCATCAAAAATAAATATATTAAATTTAGGAGACGATGTTGCCATTGGGCTTGGACAAAATCCACAAAAAATAAGATTTAAAACTCTTATGGTAGTGATACCAATGATTGCAGCAGCAGTTGCAGTTGGTAAGAATATAGCATTTGTTGGTCTTATAGTTCCACAAATAGTTAGAAAGTTATTAGGAGAAGATTATAGAAGAAATATACCATGTTCATTTTTATTTGGAGCAGTTCTTTTAACTTATGCAGACATTGCAGCAAGAATGTTATTTAATCCTTATGAAACACCAATTGGAGTATTTACAGTACTGATAGGAGTACCATTTTTTATTTCAGTAGCTAGAAAGGAGAGAGGATAATGGATAAAAAACGATTTAAAGTAGTTTTGAGTATTCTAATAGTTTTATTGTCTATATCCTTTGTAGTTACATTATGTTGGGGTACATACAAAGTTTCTGCTATAGATGTTATAAACACATTTCTAGGCAATGGAACAAGAGCCCAAAATACAGCAATATTAGATATTAGACTCCCAAGAATTTTAGTTGGAGTTTTTGTGGCAATTGCATTATCAACAGCAGGAGCAATTCTTCAAACTATAACTAAAAACGATTTAGCAGATACAGGAATAATAGGTATAAATGCTGGTGCAGCAGTGGTGGCAGTATTATTTATTACATATCAAACTGGAAGTTATTATAGTGAACTTGGAGAGTTTTCAATATTTGTTCTGCCATTTATGGCAATATTGGGAGCAGGAATTACTGCTTTTGTAATATATATGATGTCTAGTAGAAATGGGATAAGACCAAAAAGACTTTTGTTAATAGGAATTGGACTAAATGCAGGATTAAATGCTTTTATAACTTTTATTACATTTAGAGGTGGAGTTGGAGATTATAATAGAATATTAGTTTGGACATCAGGAAGTCTTTGGGGTTCTGGATGGAACTATGCAAAAGTAGTTATTCCAATAGTATCAATAATGTTTATATTAGTTTTATTAAATCATAAAAAGTTAGATGTATTAAATCTTTCTGATGAACTTGCCATATCATTAGGTTTAAACTTAGAAAAGGAAAGAAAAAAGCTTTTAAGTTATGTAGTTATATTGGCAGGAACAGCAACAGCCTTTGCAGGAAATATTGGATTTTTAGGGCTTATATCACCACATATGGCAAGAAAGTTAGTTGGACCGTATCATAAAAATTTTCTTGTAATATCGGCAATGATAAGTGTAATAATAGTAATTTTGGCAGATGCAGTTTCAAGAAATTTATTCTCTCCAATTGAGATTCCAGTGGGAATAACAGTATCAATATTTGGAGTACCATATTTTATTTATTTAATGATGAAGGAGAAATAATTATGGAAGCTATTAGCGTAAAAAATTTATCAGTGGCATATGAAAATAATACTATAATTGAAAATATGAATTTGGACATACCTAAGGGAAAAATCAGCATAATTATTGGAGCAAATGGTTGTGGAAAATCAACATTACTTAAAACTATAGCAAGAATTAATAAGCCTAAAAACGGTGATATTTTTATAAATAATAGAAATATAAAAAGCATAAAAGAAAAGGATATAGCTAAAGAAGTTGCTTTTCTACCACAGGGACCAAGTTGCCCAAGTGGACTTACAGTAAGGGAACTTGTTGCTTATGGAAGGTTTCCACATCAAAAGATTATAGGTGGCCTTAATAACCATGATAAAGACATAATTGATTGGGCAATAAAGGAAACTGTTCTTAGTGAATTTGCAGATAGAGAGATTGAAAATTTATCTGGTGGACAAAGACAAAGAGCTTGGATTGCTATGGCATTAGCTCAAGAAACAGAGATTATAATGCTTGATGAGCCTACAACTTATTTAGATATGTCATATCAGTTAGAAGTACTAGAAGTGCTTCAAAAGCTTAACCAAGAAAAGAACATAACAGTGGTTATAGTTCTTCATGAGCTTAATAATGCTTGTAGATTTGCAGATAATATAATTGGTCTTAAAAAAGGAAAAATTGTTTGTAAGGGAAAGCCTATAGAGGTAATTAATAATAGTACTTTAAAAGAGATATATGGAATAAATGCTAATATTAAAGAAAGTGAAAATGGTCAGTATCCAGTATGCATGGAGTATGAGCTTTTTAGGTAGGGTAGATGAAAAATAAAAACTTTATAATAATAGTGATTGGGCAGGTTATTTCCCTATTTGGAAATGCCATTCAAAGGTTTAGTATGTCTTTATATTTACTAGAGTTTACAGGTAGTGCAGCTGTTTTTGCTAACATATTAGCAATATCAACAATACCTTATGTTTTATTTGCACCAATAGCAGGAAGGCTTTCAGACAATGTAAATAAAAAAAAGATAATGGTATATTTAGATTTCTTTTGCTTTGCAATAATTGGATGTTATGCTTTTGTGTTGCTAAGTGGAAGAGATAATGAATTGATAGTTGCTATAGTTATGTTTATGCTATCAGTCTGCTCCACATTATATGGGCCAGCTACAGTATCTTCAATTCCACAAATAGTAGAGAAAGATGAACTTACTTCAGCCAATGGAATAATAAATCAAGTAGGATCAATTGTAAACTTTGTAGGCCCAATATTTGCAGGGATTTTTTATGGAATATTAGGTATAAAAATAATAGTAATAATAAATGCAATAAGTTTTTTTATATCAGCAATAATGGAGCTATTCCTAGACATTCCAGATGTATGTAAACATGAAGATATACAATATAATAAAAATAATAAGTTATTATCAATGGAATTTATAAAACAATCTTTTTTAGATATGAAAAATACTTTTATTTACTTGAAAAAAGAAAAGAAAATCATATTAGGAATTATAGTTTCTTATGCCTTTTGCAATATATTTTTAGTACCAATAATATCAATAATTACACCATATTTTATAAACATATTACTAGGACTTTCTTCTAAGGTTTATGGAATGGTAGAAGGAGTATGTGTGTTAGGTATGATATTTGGGGGCTTTTTAATAAGCATGAAACCTAAAATGTTTTCAATGAAAAAATTATATTATACATATTTACCTATGATAGTAGGTGTAATTTTAATGTCTACCATAGGGTTTATAAAAGCAAATAATTATATTTTCGTAGGAATCTTTGCAATTGGTGGTATGGCAATAATGCTATCATTAACATTATCAAATGTATTAACTTTAACATTCATGCAAAAAGAATTACCAGTATACATGTTAGGGAGTGTATCAGCATTTTCAACAGCAGTAGCCACAATAAGTGTTGCACCAGGACAATTATTATTTGGACAAGTTATAGAAAGTGGAGTGCCAATAGGAATAATTTTACTAGTAATAGCAATGTTAAATGTTGCACTTATATTGTTTATTAAGTGGAATGTTAGGAATTTAGAATAAATTTATATGAAGAATAGATGATAAGTAGGAGATACTTTTAAAGACTCATGACGATATTAAATAGTTTAATATCGTCATTTTATGTTTATTTAAGTAATAAATATAAAAGATTTAAAGGTTTTAGGAAGATTACAATAAAATTAATTACATGAATATATTGACAGTAGACAAATGCCGTATTATACTAAATATACAAGGTAGACAAGTGTCGCAATACATTTTAAACATTAAGTAGACAAGTGTCGCAAAGAGGAGAGTGTTAAAGTTGAAAAAGATTCCTAGAACAGAGCTACAGGTTATGAAGTTTATATGGGCTCAAGAAGTTTGTAGAGTTGCTTCTGTAGATATTACAAAATTTATGAGTGAAAAATATGATTGGTCAAAAGGAACTACATCTAAGACTCTTAGTAGATTAGTTGAAAAAGAATTTTTAAAGCAAGAAAAAGAGGGTAGACAAACATTTTATTTACCATTAATTAATAGAGAAGAGTATTTAAAATTTGAAACTAAAGATTTTTTTAGTTTTATGCATAATAACTCTTTATCAAGTATTATATCAGCTCTGGATGATTCTAAGGATATATCAGAAGGAGATATTAAAGATTTAGAAGAGTGGATAAAAAATAGGTGATGCTATGAACTATTTAATGTTTGAACTTTTAAAAACAAGTATATGTATTAGTATACCAATTATATTGATAGCCTTATTAAAAAATAAAATTTTATGTAAGTATACTCATAGGTTAAACTATATAATCTGTATTTTGATAACTATAAGAATGCTTTTTATATCAAGTATAGGAATATATTTGCCTTTTGAAAATAATATTATTTTAGAAAGTGTACATTCTATAAAAAAGTCAGGAACTAATAATATAGTAAATTACATTAAAATAATATTTTGTATTTGGCTATTTGGAGTTATATATATTGTTATAAAAAATATTTGCAAACAAATTTTATTCTATAAGAAAATACAAAATATAAATCACATAGTTATTGATACTGAGATAATTAAAATCTTAGAAGAAGAAAAGAAGGCTTTAAATATTAGAAGATATATTAATATATCTAAAGTAGATGGACTTTCTTCTCCTGCTTTGATAGGTATTATAAAAAATAAAATAATAATACCTAATAATGATTATGACAAAGAACAATTAAAGTGGATATTTAGACATGAATTAATTCACTTTAAAAGAAAAGATAATTTGTTAAAGTTAATTTTAATGATTGCTAGTGCTATACATTGGTTTAATCCATTAGTTAAGATATTAAAAGTATACTTTGGTGAGCAATGTGAATTGTCTTGTGATGAAAAAGTAATTAAAAGATTTAGCAAAGATGAAATAAAGGAATATGCGTTTGTCTTAGTAAATACATTAAGATATAGAAATACTCTTAAAACTACAATGTTTTCATCTCAGTTCAATACAAATGGGGTTGACATTATTAAAGGTAGAGTTGAGTCAATGTTAAGTTGTAAAAAGAGAAAAAAAGGAACTTTCATTGTAGTATTTTTATTATTTATTTCAGCATTATCAGTAATTTCATTTAATAATACAATTGTAGTTCAAGCAGGTGAAACTTCATTATATAGTAGTGAATCTATGAATAATGGAAACGTTATAAATCTTTGTGGAAATACTATAAATCTTTATGAAGATAGGGAGTATGAGAATTTAACTCAAGAAGAAAAGCAGTTAGGGCTAGTCCTTTTTAAAACTGGCAAATATAGCAGTGTAACAATTGGATCGAATTTTTCATTAGCATATGCATTATTGCCAAGCTCATAGCTCATTATAATATTAAAACAATACAGATACTAAATAGCTTAAATAGTTATTTAGTATCTATAAAGGAGGAGCAAATGGAATTAAAAATTGAAAATTTATATAAATCATATAGAAACAAAGAAGCATTAAAAAATATAAACATTACAATGGAGTCAGGTACTTATGGATTACTTGGAGAAAATGGAGCAGGTAAGAGTACTCTTATGAGAATTTTAACTACTGTTGATTTTCAAACTAAAGGAAAGATAACCTTTGATGGTGAGAATATAATAAATTTAGATGAAAAGTATAGAGATATTATAGGTTATATGCCACAAGATTATAATGTATTTCCAAGTTTTACAGCAAAGGATTTTTTAGAATATATGGGTGCATTAAAAGGTATTCCAAAATGTGAGTTAGATAAAAAAATTCTAGAGGTTTTGAAATTTGTAAACTTAGAACATGTAGCAGATAAAAAAGTGAAGTCTTTTTCAGGTGGTATGAAAAGAAGGATAGGTATAGCACAAGCAATACTTAATGACCCTAAGATATTAATACTGGATGAGCCAACAGCAGGACTTGATCCAAAAGAAAGGATAAGGTTTTCAAATATAATAAGTTCAATGTCAAAAGATAAGATAGTTATATTATCAACGCATATTTTATCTGATATAGAAGCAATTGCAAATGATTTGATAATAATAAAAAGTGGGGAATTAGTAGAAGCTGATAATATTGATAACTTAGTAGAAAAAATAAGAGGAAAAGTTTGGGAAACTATCGTTAATCAAGATACATTTAATAAAATAAGCCAAGATAGAAAAGTGATTCACAGAAAACAAGAAAAACAAAACATACGTGTAAGATATGTAGGTGAGAAATATGAAGGTGTTACAAGTAAACCATTAGAACCAAGCTTAGAAGATTATTATGTATCTACATGCCTTTAGATAGAATTATAATAATTTAAATGTAAAGGTAAGTATATTTTAAAACCATTATAATAACTATATTAGTTAAAAAATTAACAAAGTGAGGGGATTTAAAATGAAAAGAAGAAAAAGTTTAATGATAATTGGAGCTATATTAATGAGTTTGACATTTTCTGTAGGTTGTAGTTCGCGAAGTACTGGTATAAGCAGCTCACGAAGTAATGATGTAAATAATATAGATGGAGATGCTATAGATAGACTTCCAGAAGAACAAAAGGATACAGCAATTGATAAGGATCTTTCAAGAAGAAGAAAGGCAAGAAAAGAAAGTATTCAAGAGACTCCTGAAGGTACATTATCTATTGGAGAGCCATGTATTAATGTACCAGGTCAAAGTAAAAATATGCCTGATTTTAGCAATGAAAGTTATGAGAAAATGGAAGAACTTTCACGTATTGCTAATAATTATATTGAAAATGAATTAAAAATTCCTGAAAAGCCAGTATATATACATAATGTATCACAGTGTATGGATCCAAGAATGAATGCAATTTACGATGATGAAGATAAAGGAGTAGCTAGTGGCTATGATAATGAAAATATATATATTGAAGAATATGAAACAGAAAAAGAGGATGTATATAGTTATTTAATTTTAGTAAGAGAGTCAAAGGATAGTCCATGGAAAGTAATACATCATGGAAACAGTTATAAAGAGTAGGTGTTAAAAATATGAAAGAATTAGTAAAATATGAATTTAAAAAGATATGGACTCAACTCACCATAGTATCTGTAGTATTACTTGTTATAATATCTACAATTAATGTCTTTATAATTTTATTTAATTCTGAGGCTATTACTAGTGAAGGTAAAGAAGTTAATGGGTTAAAATCTTGTAGAGCAATAAGAAATGAATCAAAAGATATACAAGGAGTAATGAATCAAGAGTATTTAGATAATTTAGTTAAAAATTTCAATTCAAGTAAAGAAAAACAAAAGGCTGGGGAATTGCTTGGAGCATATTCTACAAAATATAATTATACAAATCAAATTATAAACTTTGCTAATTATGGTTCGAAGGCGTCTAATCTTAACAAGGGACTAGACTTTGACTTTATAAAATCGGAAAAAAAGTTTTATAATCAGTATAAAAAATCTGTAAGTGATACTATAAAAGAATACAATCAGCGTGATAATTGGTTTAAATACACAGATAACCATATGAATAATATAAATGAAAAAATAAATAAATTAAAAATTCCTTTCAAGGTGGATTATAATGGAGGATTAAGTTATTTTGTATGGCAATATGGAACACAATACTATCTTGTTCTTATAGTAATAGGGTTTGCTTTAAGTTCATTATTTTCAAAGAATAGCAATAATGGAATAGATGAGCTTACACTATCTTCTAAGTTTGGAAGAAAGAAAAATATGAATGCAAGAATCATAGCAGGAAATATATTTTCAGTAGTAATTTACGCTATATTTATAGGAACACTTTTAATAGAAATTGGAGTTGGAGCTTCTTTACATGGATGGAGTACATCTATACAAACTATATGGTTCACTTGTTTATATAATATAAGTGTAGGTACAGGTATAGTAATTATGATTTTACAAGGATTATTAGGGGTATTAATAGTTGCAAATTTAATTATGCTAATATCATTGAAAGTTAAATATTCAAAATTAACAACGTTTATATCTGTATTTAGTATATGGGTACTTCTAAAATTAGCGAATACAACTAATCCATTACAATTACAACTTAATCCTATTTATTTCGCTAAACATATTAGTTTTTTTAAAGAGTTTGATATTTGTTATTTTATAGGAAATATAATGATACCATATTCATTAGCATTTATAGCTATAGCATTTATTTACATGTTAGTAATTAGAATTTTAACAATAAGGCAGTATAAGAGATATAAGTTAAATTAACTGATTCATATATAGAGACAAGCTTAAATTAAATCTTTGTTATACGTTGAGAAAAATAAATACAACTATAGTTAAAACATAAGAGTTAATAATTTAGGATGAAAGTAGCAACCACTTTCTGAAAATGATTTTAAAAAATATATCAATATAATTTGCTTTGCTAATTTATAAAAAGGTACATTGAGAATTACTAGGAACTAAGTGAGTAGTAATAACCATAACTGTTAACTATTCAATCTTAACTTTTAACTAAAATAATCTGTTAGTTATTGATAAAATATTAATTTGAGTTTTCTTATTTGGTAAATGAATAACTTTAAAACTTAACTTGGAACCCTATAGTAACAGCATATTAAAAATAAAAATTAGGTGGTTAAATTAAATGAAAGAAATTATAAGAGTTGAAAGAAAAAGAATATTAAGCTTGAGAAACTTTCTTATACTCTCTGCAGCTATTTTAATGTTTTCTATCTTTAGTAGTATAATGTCTCTAAATAATTACAATGTATACGATTCACAAGGAAATATTATAATGTCTAGTAAAGATAATTTAAAAGAATCAAAACTAGATAAACATAAAATATTATTAGATGAAAAGGCTATAAAAGATGTTGTAGAGAGCAAAGATAAAAGTAAGTATTTATACAATTCAAATTTATTTATACTTGTTGCTTCGAATTATGAAAAAAAAATAGAAGAACTTACAAGTGATGATATAAAAAATTTTTACAATCAGAGAATAGTAAATGTAAAAAAGAATATAGGTGGAGCAGGTTATATAGAAGATATAGATAAGTTAGCTTCCGAGGGTGAAAAACTTAATACACCTTTAAGACTAGGATATGCAGAGGGGTGGAAGAACTTAAATAATGATATGGTAGACTTCGTTACAGTTGTTATAGTTGTTATACCATTTATTATTTTACCTGTATTTGCAAAGGACCCAAAGACGAGAATGAGACAACTGTACATTGCAACTAAACATGGAAAGAAAACTTTAGCTAAAATTAAAATAATAACAGGATTTGAAGTAGGTGCTATGATTTATATTACAGCTGTATTAATTTTTTCACTTTCAAAACTATTAATACTTGGATTTAAAGGGGCTAGTTTACCTATTCAAAGTAGTGTAAGTTATTTGTTTTGTCCTTACAATTTAACATACTTACAGCAGTATTTATTGAATGTAACAATAGGATTTATGGCAATGTTAATTATGGTATCTACAACACTTCTATTTACAAGTATAGTAGATCAGATTTTATCAGGAGCATTATTTGTAACATTTTTTTGTGCAATAATGACTATGCTACCTAAAAATAATTTTGAGATTAATCATTATCTTAAGGCATTCTTACCGTACCATATGATTAATTTTAATAAGTATTATATTCACCCTGAGATTTACAATATAGCAGGTAAAGTTATACCTACTTATGTATTAGTCATTTTGATATCTTTGTTAGTTTTTATAATATCAACTATTTCTACAATGGCTATATCAAATATGAAGCTATCAAGTAAGTTAAAGTAGTAACAAAACTACTAAATTATAATTAATTTTAATTTTTAATCTAATTTTAATCTTTCTTATATTTTAGATTAATCTTCTAAACGTATTATATAACCATGATGAATGATTAATAAATACACGGAGGTAAGTCAAATGGAAAAAAACGAAATGATTGAAATTATAATTAAAAAGGCTAATGTAACTCGTGAAGAGGCGATAGAAGCATTAGAAAAATGTAACTGGGATGTTATAGATTCTATTATATATTTAGAGAAAAACGGAAAAATAAAAAGCAATACAATTGAAAATGCTACAATAATTGAAGTTAAGGAAGAAGAGCAAGAAGAGAACAGAGAAGATAAAAAGAAAAATAGAAAAAAACATGAAGAAAGATATGGTGGAATTGGAGAGGTTGTTGGTAGAGTGTTTAAGTTTATAAGTAAATTTATAAAAAAAGGAAATGAGAACTGTTTTGAGGTAAAAAAAGAAAATGAAAAACCAATAAGAATATCATTAACAATATCAATACTTTTACTAATATTCTTATCTGTACCAACTATAATATTATTACTAATCGGATTGTTCTGTGGATATAAATATTCATTGTCTGGTGCTCATAATAATTATAATGGTGTAAATAATGTTTTTGAAAAAGCATCAGAGTCAGCAGATAATATTAAAAATGACTTTAAAAAAGGTTATGCAAAATAATATATTATAGTAAAGAGATTTTGAATATTTTCAAAGTCTCTTTATTTTTAGGATTATATAAAATTAAATGGTATAATTTAATATCTAAGGATATAATTATATAGGGAAACAATCTCTAACTTAAATTTATACATCAAATTTTTGTTATCAGTAACTGTTCACTCTTAACTTTTAACTAAAATAATCTGTTAGTTATTGATAAAATATTAATTTCAGTTTTATAATTTGATAAATGAATAAGTTGAAAATTTAATTTGGAACCCTATAATAAACAATTGTATTTGTGCCATAGATATGGAGGTTATTTATGGATAAACTTAAATTAATAGATAAATTGAGGGAAAAAACAAATGTAAGCTATGAAGAAGCTAAAATAGCTTTAGAAAATAGTGGTTGGGATATTTTAGATGCATTATTATATTTGGAAGAGAAGGGAAGGGTAAAAAGACCTTCTGTAAATATATTTTATACTAATGAAACAAGGTATAGTGAAAAAAAGGAAGAGAATAAGAAAAACAAAGAAAATAGATATGAATCAAATAATAATTTTCAAGGAATTTTTGAAGCTATATGTAAGTGTATAGATACATGCAATAATATTTTTTTACAAATAAAAAAGAAAGATAGGATATTTTTAAAGATACCACTTACTGTAATTATTATTCTTTTATTTTTTGCTTTTTGGATGATTATACCTTTAACAACTATTTTATTATTTTTAGACATAGAGTTATATATATATTCAAAAACTATTAATGCAGATAAAGCTAATAGGATATTGAAGAATATTTCAGATAATGTAAAAATTATAAAAGAAAAATTTAAAAAGGCGGATAGAAATGGTTAAGATTTTAATAGTTGAAGATGAAGAGAAATTATCAAGGTTTATTGAGCTTGAGTTAAGACACGAAGGTTATGAGGTAATAAAAGCTAATAATGGCAGAACAGGTCTTGAAATTGCAGAAAAAGGTGAAGTGGATTTAATTCTCCTTGATATAATGCTTCCAGAAATAAATGGTCTTGAAGTATTAAGAAGGATTAGAAGAACTTCTGATATTCCCATTATAATGCTTACTGCAAGGGATGCAGTTATGGATAAGGTATCAGGACTTGATGCAGGAGCAGATGATTATATAACTAAACCATTTGCAATAGAAGAATTACTTGCGAGGATAAGAACAGCACTTAAAAAAAGAATAGTAACAGTGAAAAAGGATGAAGATATAATAAGGTGTGGTCTACTATCATTAGATAAAATGAGACATAAAGTAATGTATGGTGAAAATGAGATAGAACTAACCAATAGAGAGTTTAATTTATTACAAATATTATTGGAAAACAAGAATATAGTGTTAACTAGAAATATACTTATGGAAAAGTTATGTGGTTATGATTATCTTGGAGAAACTAATGTTATTGATGTTTATATAAGATTTTTGAGAACAAAAATAGATGATGCTTTTAACATTAAAATAATAACTACAGTTCGCGGTGTGGGATACGTAATTAAAGATGAGTAGAAAAAATAAGACAAAAAATGTTATATCTATTGCAATAAAATTAAACTCTGTTTTTGTAAGAAATTTATTTTTAAAGTTTCTTATTATTGATATATGTATAATCGCTGGATTTATTGGAGTTTGGTGCATTGAAAATGAAATTAATTTTTATGGAGAGATTGTAAGAAATGCTCAAAGGTCATTTGAATTTTATCCTATAGAAACAGCAACTTATAAAGTTATTTGGGATAATGGAAAAGTCATGATAAAAGAGGCTAGTACTTTTTTAAACCTTCTTATAAGAGTAATTAGTACTATTGGAATTGTAGAAGGAATTATGTTATTAACACAAATGATATTTGGTACTGCAAAAAATAGAAGGATTTTAAAACCACTTAATGAAATAGCAGAAGCTGCTAGTAGACTTAGTGATATGGCTTTTGATGAGCAAAAATTTCATAGTCTTGAGGATGCTATATCTAAGATAAGTCCTACTATATCTGATGAAAGAATTCATATTGGCGATAGTGAACTTCAAGGTTTAGAAGAAGCAATCAATAATTTATTAGATAGAATGAGGGATTCTTATAGGCAACAAGCACGATTTGTTTCAGATGCATCTCATGAACTTAGAACTCCTATATCTGTAATTCAAGGGTATGCTAATATGTTAGATCGTTGGGGTAAAGATGATGAAGAAGTATTAGAAGAATCTATTGTAGCTATAAAAAGTGAATCGGAAAATATGAAAAACTTAATAGAGCAGCTATTATTTTTAGCAAGAGGTATTAACGGTAAAACACAGCTTAATATAATAGAATTTTCACTTAATGATATGATGAAAGAGGTTTTAGAAGAATCTAAGATGATAGATAAAGAACATGCATATGAATATATATATTCATATAATGTAAGTGTTTATGGTGATATATCATTACTTAAACAAACAGCTAGGATATTAATAGAAAATGCAGCAAAGTATACAGATAAAGGCGAAGATATAATATTAAAAACGGGAAAAAATAATAAAGATGAACCGTATTTTTCTATTCAAGATAATGGAATAGGGATGGATGAAAATGATGTGTTACACATATTTGAACGGTTTTTTAGAGCTGATACTGCAAGAGTTAGAAAAGGTGGTACAGGGCTAGGTCTTTCAATTGCTAAATGGATTATTGATAGTCACAAAGGATACTTTAGCGTTTTAAGCAGAAAAGAGATAGGTACAAGAATAACTGTATTTTTACCTAAAAGATAGTAAAATATATTAAAAAATTAGAAGTAAAGAGCTATAGTTGAAACTAAACAGTTAGTTTTAAAAAATTATGTTTTAATATAATTGATATTTTTAATAATTTTAAGGGAAGTCTAGTTGACTTCCCTTAAAATTATTAAAAATAATGTTAGTTACTTTTTTCAAGAATAATTGTTGCTTCATTACCATCTACAGAAGCAAATAATACTCCACCGTTTCCTTTTATATTAGATATGATATTAAATACTTTCCAACCTTCTTTACCATAATCATTTAAAGTTTTTTCCAAATCTTCTGCACTATTTAAATCAAATCTCCATTTAAAAACTTTATATTCGTACATTATTGTGCCTCCCCTTTAATTGTCATTCATTACAATATATTTACAGAATAATTATAACATCGAATTATATTAAATGTATACAATTAAAGAAATATTTACATGTATATGTTAAAAATGTATTATCTTTTAGAGAATATTATATATTATATTTAAGTAATAAATTAAATGAGAATACAGCTATAATATTAAACAGGATAAAAATTTGTTATTGTAGCTTTTAAAGTTCCTTTTCCACTGTTAGTATATACATGCTCATGTGATGCTAAAAAACTTATTGAATCATTAGGAGTTAGTTTATAATTAGAACCATTTATTTCTAAAGTTAATTCACCTTCTAACACCATTATATATTCCTCTGATTTTTCAGAGTGACCTACAGATTTATAAGTACAATTTTCATCTAGTTCAATTTGAAAAAGTTCAAAATTACGATAAGGTGTATTAGTGTAGTAACAATATACTCTATAATGTCCTTCCTCGCTAAGTTGAATATCAGTATCATTCTTTTTTATAATTTGAGTATCATGTTCTTTTTGCTCAAGTAATGAAGTATAAGGAACTTTTAATCCATTAGCTATTTTCCATAAAGTATTTATAGTAGGATTAGTATCTCCTTTTTCTATTTGAGATAACATAACTTTGCTTACATTGCATAAGCCAGCAAGTTGACTTAAACTTAAATTTCGTTCAGTTCTAAGATTTTTTAAGTTTTCTGCAATAATAAAATTTATATTCATTAAAGAAACCTCCAATAATCATATTGACAATTATAATTAACATAAGTAAAATAAAATAAACGTTAAATATATTTAACATTCGTAAAGTATTATATATCAAAGAGTTAAAAGAATCAACAAAAATTAAATATTGTATTTTAAATTTAAGAGGAGGAATTTATTATGATAACAAGAGAAGAAGCGTGGGAACTACTTACTAAATACAATAAAGAGGTATTTCATATTCAACATGCTTTAACAGTTGAAGGAACTATGAAATATTTTGCAAAAGAATTAGGGTATGAAGAAGAAGCGGACTTTTGGTCAATGGTTGGTTTACTTCATGATTTAGATTTTGAAATGTATCCAGAAAAGCATTGTAGTAAAACACAAGAGATTATGAGAGATTATGGTCTTGATGAAAAACTAATAAGAGCTGTAGCAAGTCACGGTTACGGTCTTTGTGCAGAAGAACAACCAAAACCAGAGCATGAGATGGAAAAAGTATTGTTTGCAGTAGATGAACTTACAGGATTAATAGGTGCAGCAGCAAGAATGCGTCCATCAAAAAGTGTTATGGATATGGAACTTTCAAGTCTTAAGAAAAAATTTAAGGATAAAAAATTTGCAGCAGGATGTTCACGTGATGTAATTAAACAAGGTGCAGAAATGCTTGGATGGGAACTAAATAAACTGCTTGAAGAAACAATTATGGCTATGCGCTTTTGTGAAGCTGATATTAATAAAAAAATGGCAGAATATATGAATAATTAATATATAATAAATAGTTATTAAAAGGGGCTATTGCAAAACTAACTGAGGTTAGAGGAGTGATATGCCCCATTTGTTACGGTGCTACACATTGAACGTATTACATATCTTTGATTAAAAGTTAAAAGTGACCAGTTATTACTAGTAACTTTTTTACTAGAAATGATAGACGTGCTTTTCTAGGACAGGCTTTGTTTGATATATAACTAAATATTATTTTATTAGTAAATTATAGTATATACTACGATATTTAGGTGCAAAATAAGAGAGAAGGTTTCAAAATAATTAATGAATAATATATTATAAATTAAACATTGATTTTAAAAATGTAAGGACGGTGAGCTAATGAAGAATATATATACAAAGCACTTAAAAACTGTATATATACTAATAGTATTTTTAGTGTTAGTAGCAGTTTCTTCTATAATAATTTTAGATGAAAATAATAAAGTGGAGCCAACTTTTTCTATGCAAAGTAATATTGTAAATAATATTATTCCTAAGCCTTTAAACTATGAAAGTGGTGAAGGAGCATTTACTCTTACAAAAAATAGTTCCATATATGTAAAAGGAAATACTGAAGAAGAAACAGAAGAAATTGTTAAAATTGCAGAGTTTTTAAAAGAAAAATTAAAACCTTCAACAGGTTTTGAGTTGAAAATTGTTAAGGGCAATAATGTTCCATCAGGAAGTATATATTTAACCACTGTAGGTGCAAATAAAGATAAGGGAAATGAAGGGTATGAAGTAATAACTACCCCTGAAAACGTTAAAATTATAGGATACAAGCCAGAAGGTATTTTTAGAGGGGTTCAAACTCTAAGACAATTATTACCATCAGATATTGAAAAAAATACTGTAACTGCTGATGTAAAGTGGACTATTCCAGTTTCAACTATAAAGGATAAACCAGAGTATGAATATAGAGGTGTAATGATTGATGTAGCTAGACATTTTTTTACTGTTGATGAAATTAAGCGTCAAATAGATCTTGCAGCTCAATATAAAATAAATAAGGTACATTTACATCTTAGTGATGACCAAGGATGGCGTTTAGAAATTAAAAAATGGCCAGATTTGACTAATATAGGTGGAAGTACTCAAGTAGGAGGAGGACCAGGAGGGTATTACACTCAAGAACAATTTAAAGATTTAGTTAAGTATGCAGCAGAAAGATATATAGAAATAGTTCCTGAATTTGATATGCCAGGTCATACTAATGCAGCACTAGCTTCTTATGGATTTTTAAATAAAGATGGTCAAAAGAAACCTTTATATACAGATACAAAAGTAGGATTTAGTTCATTAATGACTGATGATGAAAAAACATATGAGTTTATTGAGGATATAATAAGAGAAGTTTCTGAAATATCACCTTCTAAGTATATACATATAGGAGGAGATGAAGCGGATAGCACTAAAAAAGAAGATTATGATTATTTTGTAGGAAGAGTATCTAAGATAGTTGAAAAGTATGGAAAAACCGCAATAGGATGGGATCCAATTGATACATCATCAAAGATAAACTCAAGTGTGATATTACAAAATTGGAAAGATTCTAATGAAGCAGCTAGAGCAAAAAATATGAAAATGATTATTTCAATTGCAGAAAAAGCATATTTAGATATGAAGTATAATGAAAATACTCCATATGGATTAGATTGGGCAGGATATATTCCAGTTGAAACTGCATATAAATGGGATCCTACAGATTATGCTCCAAAAGAATTAGTTTTAGGTGTGGAAGCACCATTATGGACAGAAACAATCTTAAATACAGAAGCTATGGATTATATGATATATCCAAGATTATTAGGGTATTCTGAAATAGGGTGGACACCTAAAAATGCTAGAAATTGGGATGAGTATAAAAATCGATTGAAAAGTCAAGGGGAAAGAATGAAAAATCAAGGGATAAATTATTATAAAGATGAGAACATATGGACAGTAGAGAAAAAGTAAACAAAATAATTTTATAAAAAAAGACAGGTTTTTATGGCCTGTCTTTTAATATTAAAAAACATTATTAAATTTTTTCTTCCCACCATCCAAAGGAAACCGTGCCTTTAGCAGGTTCATTTGGGTTTTCTAGATTTGATAAAAAAACAATAAATGAGCCGCCAGGTGGAAAAATAAACTTTCCATCTTCTTCAGCTACGATTGTAGTATCAGGCGGTGCTGTTCTAATATAGGCATTAACACCTTCAATAGGTTTGTCTATAACATCAGTTGCTTGAAGCAGATCTACTCTTGGACTAGGCAATGGACAAAGAGCTGTATTTGATGGGGTAACAAACTCTGATACATATGGTGAACCAGGTAGATTTGAATTAAACCATATTTGTACATTTATTGGATATTTACCTGAATTAGTAACTGTCCATACATAAACATGAAGATTAACCCCTGAACAACTAGGATTTATTAAACCTGCCCATGCATTAGTATTATTACCAAACTCTAGTTCATCTGAATGTCCTACAAAATACTTACCTTGAAGGGAAAGATATAAAGGATAAGGCATACTAGCAACTTGAGTTATTGGATTAGGCAGTAAAATAGAATTATTACAATTATTTATATATTTCATCACGTTTATAACTCCTATTAAAGTATTACAAGTAAATAGATTTTAAAAATTATTTAAGTTTATAGTTGTATAGTGAGACATGTTCTGAATTACTTAGAATTTAACACTAAATTTTGTATAAAACTATTTTAAAGTTATTAAATAAACTTAAATTGGAACTTGTTTCTCTATATATACCTGTATATTTAGTATATGGGATAAATTTTATAAGGGTTACCACGAGAAACTTTAATTAAAATAATTTTAAGCTAGACAAAAGCTTAGTAAGTTTTATTTACTAAGCTTTTACCTAAGATTTTTTATTAATTAATTTTTTTCAATCCACCAGCTACAACCTGGTAAGTAACGGAGTTACTTTTTGGAAGAGAAAACTGGTTTTCTTTATTAATTATTTCTAGTCTATTAGATGATTCTAAATGTGTAAGAGTGATTAAAGAGCCTTCTTCAAGAGTCACTGTTTCACTATTTTTAGAATAGTTATTAATTCCAATAAAGTTCTTAGAATATACAGTTTCTTTTTTGCTATTTTCAATCAAAATTGAAGTATAAATGTCTGAAAAATAGCTATGAACAATACCATCTGATATGTTTATTGTTGCTTGTTTTTCAGTTAAATTCATATTCATTTCAGCAAAAGCTCTATCAGCATATCCTTTAAAAACTGTATTAAACTCATTACCATAATATATTGGATTAGATGGGACTGGAATTTCATCTTCTGAAGATTTAACTAATCCAGTATCAGTTATTTTATAAGTTATAGTTGTATCTTTATCTAATTCTAGCTTATTAATTGTATTAGTAATTATTAAGCGGTTATTTGGTTCTTTATGAGTTATTGTTAAATAATAGCCTGCTTTTAGAGAAATATCTTTTACAAGAGCATCATTTCCTTTATTACCAATAAAGTCTTTTGTATAAACATCATTTCCTTCAGAATCTTTAATTGCAACTGAAGTATAACTATCTGTAAAGTAAACATGGGGTTCACCTTTTTTTATATCAATATTAGCTTGATTAGATGCTAAATCTAAATTTAATTCTGCAAAAATCCAATCGCCTAAGCCTTTAAAAGTAATATTAAATTTTTCACCTAGGTAAGGATTTTTACTAGGGTTTGGTATATCACTTTCATTAATTGATTCTAATTTATTTTTCATAATTTTATATGAATTAACAGCATTTTTATCAAGTGATATATTTTTGGTATCATTATTTACAAAAAGTCTATTTGAATGTTCTCTATGCTTTATAGTGATATAATATCCTTCTTGTAAAGGTATATCTTCAACTAAGTTATTATTTGTTTCGCTTCCTATAAAATCTCTAGAGAAAATACTTGAACCATTTTTGTCTTGAATTAATATAGATGCATAACTATCTTTAAAGTAATAGTGTGGCATTATATTTTCCACTGTAAGTTTACCATTTAAATTTTCTAAATCTAAATTAAGTTTGGCAAATAATCTATCACTATAACCTTTAAAATCAAATGAGAATGCAGAGCCTTCATTTTCGTTTTCGTTAGTTGTTGGATTCTCTTTTAAAAGCTCTTTATATTTAGTTAACATTTGTGTTTTTAGAGGTTCTGTTAAAGAGTTAATAGCTAGTTTTAACTCTATTTTTGATTCTGCACAATTACTTTGGCTTAGTAGTTTATTTTCATAAATTTTAGAAGCAAAAGTATCTATTGATGTAGCAAGTTCTTGATTTAGATTTTGACTTAAATTTTCATTCTTAAGTCCTTGGGAAGTAACTACTAAAGTATTAGTTTTATTATTAGTAAGTGTAGTTTTATTATTTTTGATTTTTAACCTTGAAGGTTCAGCATGATATAATCTTATTTTATAACCTTCTTTTAAAATTTGACTACTATGCTCTAAAGTTGTGTTTGTACCGTTCATTACTTTTGAGTAAGTAATATTTCCATTAGTATCTAAAATTTCGATTTTACCATATTGTTCATTAGGAAAATAGCTATGAGGGTCCTTAGAAGTTACCTCAATGTTTAAGTGTTGATTTTCTAAATCAACATGAGCACTAGCAAATTTATCATCGCCTAATCCTAAAAATTCAATTTCCTGATTAAGTAATACGCTTTTCGTACGTAATTTATAATTTAAAGTTACGTTATTATTAGATTCCTTAACTTTTAAATAATGAGTATCAAGTGTATAACATTTATTATTGGTATTTGTTGAATAAATTGTATAAATACCAATTGGAAGTTGACCTAATGAAATACTAGATGATGTAATAGAAACTTTCTTTACTTCTTTTTCCCCATTCATTAAATAAATAGTTTGATTTTTTATTTGATTAAAGTCATCGATTTTAATGTTTAAAGTTACGTTTCCAGTTAGGCCAGTTCTAGCTAAATCATCTGTAGTCACTAATGATAAAGGAGTTTCTAAGTTTAATGCTTTTTGAATTTCAGAAACTTTGCTAGTAGGAACAACTTCATTTAAAATTGCAACAGGCTTATAATTTTGATAACGATTTAATTCTTTTTGCCAATCACTCATTTTACCCTTAAATGACTCAATAACTGGAGTAAAATCAAGTTTACTTATTTCTCCATAAGCTTTGCTAAGTAAATCAAATTGATTATAATCACTAATGTTAAATCCATTAGAGTTAGCTAATTTACGGTATTCTTGATTAAAATGAGTAAAACTATCATCTCCGGCTTTATTTTTTAAAAGTATAAAACCATAAAGTTGTTCTCTTAGGCCCCAAGTGTTAAAGGCTGATTGGCTTTTGTGTAACAAATTATCTATATTGCTATCAACAATGTTTTTTCTTCCATAATCATATAACCAACCATTATTATATATTCCTGAACCTAAATTTTTTTGCTGAAAACTATGGGCATAAATATTGTTCCATACTTCTCCTCTTGTAAAGTTATCTTGGTATCCATGACCAATCTCATGTAATGCACCCCAACCTTTTGATAACCAAAAACTAGCTACAGAATCTGATGTTTCAGCTGTATGATTACCACCATAATAACCACCACCAGGTCCACTTATGTCAGCTTTTATAAAGTATTTGTTAGGAACATTTTTATTAGTTTTAATATTAGTATCAAAACTAATTCCAGATAATTTATTATAATATGTGAAAATATCACGATAATAAAGAATTAATTCATCTATAGAAGAAAAGTCTCTCATTCTCTTCATAAATGCTTTATCCTTTTGAGGTACTAATAATTGAAAATAATCGTCTACTACTAAAGCAAAGGGAGCTGAAGTTCTATCCCATTGAGAAAAAAAGTCTTGTTGATTTTGACCTTTTTTATAGATAGGTAACGTTTGCATATTGTTAGTTATTGTATATTCTATTTTAGGTTTTTCAGTTCCACTATATACAGTATCTACAAAAGGTACAGAACTGTAAGGAACTGATACGGTGATTTGTGTTTGATTAAAATTACGGGATGTTTCATGCTTATTGTTATCATTTAACAACCGTAAAGTTAAATTTCCTCTAAAATTAGGATTTACTTGTTTAATAGTTAATTGGACATTTGCAGGTAAAATAATTCCTAAGTCTTGACGGTCATGGCCTAGTCCTTTAGAAAAACCAGTTTGTCTAAGCCATGTAGGATCTTCTAATATATAAAGTTCCTTTTGTTTTACTTCATTAGCATAAACATTTATTGAATTTCCTAAAGTAAAGCCAATGAATAATAATTGAATAATTAAAAGTTTCACAAAATTCTTCATTTAATATCATCTCCTTATAATAAAATAATCTCCCTAATATTCTTGGATGAGTATAACATAAAAATACATAATTTAAATATAAAGGGAATGAATAGGTTTAATTTTAGAATAAATAGATTTAAAAAATATCTAGAAATATAGGTAAATAAGTTAAGATTTAAATTTAAATAAAATTACATTTGTTTCGGGGGAGTAACAAATAATTCAGAAATAAATTTAAATTAAAACTTAGAATCCTACATTACAATAATATTTTCGAATAATATTTTAAAACATTTAGTTTACATAATAAAAATTAAGTTATTAAAAATATTGTAAACTAAAAAATAAAAGAAATTAGTAAAGAATAACGTAAATATTAACAGAATATTTTAAGTTATATTTAACATTTATGTTTATTATTAATTTTTTTGTAAAAATATATTTAAATTATGTATAATAAATATATGAATCAATAAAGGTGGTGATTTTATGGAGAAAATATTAATTGTTGAAGATGATGAAGATATTAGAAAAATTTTAAAGATTTATTTAGAAGGTCAGTCTTATGAGATTTTAGAAGCTGAAAATGGATATGAAGCTATGAAACAAATAGATAATAAACTAGATTTAATTATCTTAGATTTAATGCTTCCTGATATAGATGGACTTACTATTTGCAAAAATATAAGAAAAAAATATCATTTTCCTATTATAATGATTACAGCTAAAAATGCAGATCAGGATAAAATATTAGGATTAAGTTATGGTGCTGATGATTATATTACAAAACCATTTAATCCATTAGAAGTTATTGCTAGGGTAAAAGCACAACTTAGGCGTTATAATCAATACGGAGAGAATGAATTTGATATGGATAACTCAGATAAAATCTATTATAAGGGTCTTATATTAAACAAGAAAAGCAAAAAGGTAAACATCAATGGAGAAGATGTCAAGCTTACACCAACTGAGTTTAAGATTTTAGAGGCTTTATTAGATAGAAAAGGACAAGTTTTAAGTGGAGAGGAATTATTTCATTTAATTTGGGATGATGAGTATTTCTCAAAATCAACTAATACTATTACAGTACATGTTAGAAATTTAAGAGAAAAAATAGGTGATTCTTCTGAAAAACCGCAATATATTAAAACTGTATGGGGGGTAGGTTACATAATTGAAGCGTAAGAAGTGGAACTGGAATTTTTATATTATTGCATTTATAGCATATATATTTGTACTTATATTTATTGATGGTTATTTAGAAGGAAGTGTAGCAGAGTATTTTGTAAGAACAATTCTTGATGATAGAGAAGAAGCATTAAGTGTAGGTGGATTTCATATTATAAGGGGAAGTTTTAGATGGGATAGATTAAGAGATATATTAACATTTCTTGCTGTTGGAGGATTTTTAATTTTAGAAATATGTGTTCATTTTGCTTCTAAAATATCAAAAAATAGACAAAATAAAAAAATTTTAGAGCAAGTTGAAGAAAGAATAAGTTTATTTCAAAATGGAGAAAATCCAAGTGAAGTTCAAGAGTTTAAAGTGATTGATATGGAAATTAAATCAATTTTAAATGAAAAAGAAAAGATAAGACAACGTATAGAAATGGAAATACAAAAGAAAAATGATTTAGTTACATATCTTGCCCATGATTTAAAAACACCATTAACTAGTATTATTGGCTATCTTAATATTTTAGAGGAATCGGAAGTAGCTGAGAATATACGTAAAGAATATTTAAAGAGAGTGCTGGACAAGGCATATCATTTGGAGGATTTAACTAATCAATTTTTTGATATTACAAGATTTAATCTTCAAGATATCCCTTTAAATAAAACAGAAATTAATGGAGAGTTTTTTCTTGAACAAATAACTGACGAATTATATCCATTACTATTGCCAAAACAATTGAAATTAGATTTGAATGTTTCATCAAATCTTAGAATTTATGGTGATGGAACACTTTTAGCGAGAGTTTTAAATAACTTATTAAAAAATGCAATTAGTTATAGTAATAATGATTCAATTATTAAAGTAACTGGTAAAGAGGAAAATAATTCAGTAATTATAATTGTTGAAAATGATGGAGATATAATATCTAAGCAAGAACTTGAGCTTATATTTGAAAAATTTTATCGTCGAGATAAGGCTAGAAGTCAATCATCTGGTTCTGGTTTAGGACTTGCTATTGCAAAAGAGATTGTTGAACGACATAATGGAATATTAAAAGCAGAAAGTTTAAAAGGACATACTAAATTTATTATTCATTTACCAAAATCTTTATAAAATCTTTATAAATTCTAAATAAATCATAAATAAACCTTTGTTCAATCATTGATAAACTAATGGTAAGACAAAGGTTTATTTATATTTAGGAGGAATAACATGGAATTAAAAATTGACAAAGTGACAAAAGAATTTAAAGATTTAAAGGCTGTAAAGGATGTTGATTTAAATTTTACACCTGGAATATGGGGACTTTTAGGACATAATGGAGCTGGAAAAACAACACTTATGAGAATGATGGTAGGAAATCTAAGGCCTAGTAAAGGAGAAATATTTTTTGATGGTAATTCAATCTCTAGTTTAGGTGGAAAGTATTTAGATAAAATAGGTTATCTGCCTCAACATTTTGGTTACGATAAAAATCAAACCGTAGAGGATTTTCTAAAATATATAGCTTCTTTAAAAGGAATTGATAAGGAATTAAGAAATAAAAGGATTATAGATTTATTAAAACAGTTTAATCTATATGATGTAAGACGTAAAAAAGTAGATAAGCTTTCTGGAGGTATGAAAAGAAGAGTAGGTATTTGCCAAGCAATGTTAAATGATCCAGGTATTTTAATTGTTGATGAACCAACAGCTGGTTTAGATATTGAAGAGAGAAAAAACTTTCGTCAATATTTAACAACAATTAGTAAGGAAAAGATTATTATTTTATCTACTCATATTGTTTCTGACATAGAATTTATCGCAAACTATCTTATACTTATGGAAAAAGGAGCAATTATTGAATATGGAGAAAGTAATGCTTTAATTAATTCTATTGATGGTATGGTTTTTGAAGCATTGGTAAGAGAAGAAGAGATTCATAGGTTAGAAAAGAAGTATAAAGTAATGAATTTTAGAAATGAAGGAGATGGATTAGTAGCAATTAGATATATTGCAAAAGAACCATTAGAAAATAGTAAAAAAGTGAAACCTAATCTTAATGATTTTTACCTTTCAACAATAAAGGAGGTTAAATAATGGATCTGTTTATTTCTGAATTTAAACGTCAAATAAGCGCAAAAAGATTTATATCATATATTTTGATTTCTATAATTCTTGCTGTTTTATGGGCTTGGTTTATTATAGGAGGAGCCACAGCAGATTTTATGCAGGTAGGGTGTTATAAAGAATATAAAGGTAAAGCAGCAATAGAAGTTGCAGCTAAGGATAGAAATGTTACTGCTGGAAAAATGACTGAAGATAAATTTCAAAAAGGGCGTGATGCATTTGTTAATGCATTAAGAAGTGATGATGAAAGTGATGTGGAAATTACTAAAGACTTATTACAATATGCTGTTTATGCTGATAGTTTAGTAATGCAGAATTTTCAATTGAAAAACATTAGGGGAGAATCTATAAATGGATATGCAAAACTTCCTGAGAATGCAGGAAAAAGTTTTTATGAAAATGAAGATATATGTTATGAGCATATGATGAATTTAAAGTTGAAAAATGAAGCTGAAAAAGAATTAGCTTTAAAAATGTGGAATGAAGTAGAAAAACCATACACTTACTATGGAGGTTATGAGGTTTGGAGTGAGGGTGCTGAACATATACAAATTTTTACTTTTATTCTTTTAATAATAGCTGGATTCTTTTCAAGTGGCATTGTTGCAAGAGACAGGGAAAGTGGTTTAGATGAAATTATATCCACAACTAAAAAAGGAAGAAAAAATTTATTATGTCCCAAACTTTTGTTACCAATAATTATGGCAGTTTTAATATATACTGTGGGAATGGGAACATATGTAGTAATTTTAAAGCATTATCTACCAGCAGATGCCCTTCAAACATCAGTTCAAGTATTTATGAAAACAGTGCTACCTTATAATTTAGATGAACTTATGAAAAATATGATTATTTTTGGATTAGTAGGAATAATTACTATTTCTGCATTTACTACTTTTATTTCATCTATAAGTAAGAAAACTTCAATAGCAATGAGCATTATAGTGCTAGTAATTATTAGTGGGTTCATATTGTCTTTAATGATGGATGCAAGTAATTCTATAATAAGTTTTATTAATTTTATCTTACCAGGAAGTGTAATATTTTCTTTTTTTAATATTGGGGTTCCGGTGGTTTCTATTTTTGGCAAAGCAATATTATCTTTCAAACTAAGCTTAATAATAAGTATGTTACTAATTTTAATTAGTTTGATATTGACTTCATGGACTTACGTTAGGAGGGGGATAAAATGTTGTTTCAAGAAATAAAACGCCGCTTGTTTACAAAATATGTTCTATTTTCTATAATCGGCATTTTAATTATTACATTAAGTTTAAATTTTATGTTAATACATGATGAAAATGACACAAGCTATAATTTGCAACAAGAGTATTTTTATGAAGGTGATATTAAAGAAGATGAGCTTTTAGTTGCACTTAAAAAAGTTCGTGATGAAAAATCTGAAGAATCACGTTATATATCTCAACTATATATTATTAATAGTCTTGTTAATGCTTATCCAGGTATTTTATATACTGAGAATAAAGTTAAGGATTTTCCAGATAAATTTGCAAAAGATTTTTATCAATGTTGGAAATATAAGTTTGAGGCATTAATTAAGAAACTTCCTTCTTCACAACAAGAAATAGCTAAGGAGAAATTAAATCAAGTTAAGATTCCATTTAAGCAATATGAAGGACATCAAATATATCCTTTTGTACTAGGAAACATTCAAATCATCTATATGATAATTGCATTTCTAGTAACATTTTTTGCAGTAAGTACTTATTCAGAGAGTTTTGAAGATGGTAGTATGGATATTATTATGACAACAAAATTTTATAAAAAAAATATGTTCATAAGAGTTTTACCAGTAATTATTTATGGAGTTTTATTGACTATAATAGCTACTCTAGGAACAGTATTTATAATAAGTTCTAAGTTTGGATTTAAAGGATTAAAAAGTAGCTTTAAAATGATTTCATTATTTTCTTATGGTAATTTTACAATAGGACAAACTATATTAATTATGGCAATGGCAGAAGTTATAGGGGTTTTTGCGTTATCTACGGTAATGGGATATTTATCTTTAAAATTAAAGAAAACCACTGTAGTTATGGCTATAGGTGTTGGTTTAAATATGTTTTATATAATTGTAAGTAAGTTTATGTCATTTTCAACAAATTTAATAAAATATTTACTAAATGCAATTCCTATATCAACTCATCAGGTGTTTATCAGTATGAATGAATTTTCTTTAGATTTCAGAATTTGGGAACCATATGAAATTATGATTGAAGTATTAATAGTATTTATAATCTCTTTTATAGCATTAACTTTTTCCATTAATAGAAAGGAAGTTTAAAAATGAAGAAAAAATGGAAATTTATACATGGTTTTATTATAATAGTTTACACTCTTATATTACTTAATATTTTAATATTTAAGTACTTAGATAATCCATTGCAGCTAATTACATGGAATCATCCAGATTATCGAGGAATAAATCTAATTTTATTTAAAAATATTTGGGATGCTAATTGTTCTGTAGGTTATAATAAAAATTCAATAATAGGAAATATTTTGTTATTCGTACCACTTCCTATTCTTTATAATATAGTTATAAAAGATAATTGGAAAAAATCTTTACTATTATCTTTTGAAATCAGTGTAATTGTGGAATTAACTCAATATATATTTAGAATAGGAGCATTAGATATAAATGATGTTTTTTTAAACACATTAGGCGGTTTTTTAGGAATTATTATTTATAAGTTTGCAAAAAAAGTATTTCCTGAAAAGTATGTAGTAAAAATAATAGGAATTTTAGGTGGATTAGCAGGGATTTTAGTTGTTGCATTAGATACTCTTATATATATTTATAATTAATAAATTTTATAAAGTTAATAAGATAGGACTTAAACGTTCTATCTTGTTTTGTTTTGCATGCAAAATTATGGGAGTTTATACGTATTAAAAAGGTGAAAAAATTACTTTATAAAAAAAATAAGTTGAAATTTTATAATAAAGTAAAATTTTTGTAAATATAAGTCTAATATATGTGATATTTTGTAAATTATGTTACAATAAATATTATATAAAATACAATTTAATGAAAAATAGTAGCATGTTATAGTATTTTCAGTATGTTATATAGGTAATATATCATATATTTAAAGGAAGGATTGTGATTAATGAAATATATAAAAAAAATACCCAATTCGGATAAAGAGTTAAGCAACAAATTAATAAGTGAAGGATGGAAAAAACTAAAGGAACCATCTAATTTAGCTATGGCAACTTTACTCTCAGTGCCTTTCATGTTTATAAATGGAATTATTTCTGTTGCTATTGCATTTTATTTGTATCCACCGTTAAAAGAGTTTTTTAGTAGTACACATAGTTTTAGTATTGAATTCAAATTAGATTCATTTTCGCTAATATATATTGGTGTGATTTTATTGTTTATGACAATACATGAATTTCTACATGCTTGTTTCATACCTAATGTATTAAAGTCAGATAAAACATATTGGGGTATTAATGGAGTTTGTGGATTTGTTTTTACTACTGAAAAAATAAAAAAGAACAGGTTTTTAATTATTTCTATTATGCCATTCATTTTATTATCAATTCTATTACCTTTCATTCTTAATATTTTTGGATTATTAAATTGGTTTACTATATTTTTATGTTTAATAAATGCAATGGGATCCTGTGTAGATTGTTTAAACATATGTATTGTAGCAATTCAAGTTCCAAAGGGTTCATATATTGTGAACAATGGGTTTGAAACATATTTTAAGTAAGTTTTCATTATAAGAATTATAGGGAAACAAGCTCCAATTTAAATTTATTCAATAACTTTAAAATATTTTCATACAAAATGTAGTGTTGAATTCTAAGCGATTCAGAGCATGTCTCACTATTTAGGGTATCCAAGTTTTGGAATGGGTAATTTTAAAAGTCAAATTGGAACCCTATAGATGTGTTAATTTATAGAAATTTAACAAGCATAGGATTAATGTGAATTGGATAAGGAAATTTATTTTTACATAAAAAATATATAAAAATAATTTTGAAGGAAAATTAAAAAAAGATTTAAAGTCATATTATTATGTTGACATAAGAAAATAAAATAATAAAAGAGTTTAAGTAGGGATTATATTTGTCTAAAATGAATATTTCAAGTTAGATTTTAATCTTTTTAAGGAGCATGAAATGAAAAGCGATATATTTACAATTTTACAAATCCCATCAAATAGTAGTTTTAGCGAAGTAAAAATGCGCTATAATAATATGAATAAAATGGAGTTTCACACTCAAAATACAATAAAAGCTAGTTATAAAGAGTATTGCAAAAATCATAAAAGGGATATTTTCCTTTTTTATATTAAAGAAATAAAACTTATGATAAAAATTTTGTTTGGTATAGGAATTGCCACTGTTCCTATGTATATGACATATATGGAAGGGTTTAAAGGGCAACGCCAATTTGTATTGATTTTATTTTGCAGTATTTATTTATTTTTTGCTGGTTGGGGAGTAGAAGCTCTTTCATGTATTCAATATGAAAAAATTAAAACAATCCCATTAATAGGTACTAAACTTTACATTATTTTAAAATTAGGTATAGGTATTGCTATTGGTGGCTTAGTTGCATTATTTCAACTTTTTTCACGTATTTTTACAAGATAGACTCTATTAAGTTAGAAAATTATATATGTAAAAAGATATTCTGGAATTATCAAGAAGTTTTGACAACTAAATTATAGTTAGATATATAATACTGTATAAATAGTTTTTCAGGAGGTTTATAATATGAAAGATAAGTTACGTTATACTATTTTTGCAGGAGTAAATGGTGCAGGGAAAACATCAATGTATAGGTATATGTATTTAAGTGAAAATAGAGATGAAAAAAGAATAAACACTGATGAAATGGTTGAAAAAATCGGTTCGTGGAAAGATAATAAGCTTCAGATAAGATGTGCAAGAGAAGCTGTTAAATTAATAAAGACTTATATTTTGGAAGGAACATCATTTAATCAAGAAACAACTTTATCAGGTAAAAGTATTATTAATAATATAAAGAAAGCAAAAAATAATAATTTTTATATTGTAATGAATTATATAGGTGTAGAAAGTCCTGAGGTTGCTAAAGAAAGAGTTAAAATAAGAGTTAGTAAAGGTGGACATGGAATACCAGATGAGGCTATTGAAAGAAGATATTATGATTCGCTAGAAAATTTAATAGGTTTAATTGAGTTATGTGATGAAATAAATATTTATGATAATACATACAAACTTAATGAAATAATGAAATTTCAACATGGAAAACTTATATGGAGTAATGAAGAGATGCCAAAATGGTCAAGAAAAGTATTAAGAATAGCTAGTAAAATATAGTCAATTTGCTAGCTATTTTTATGTAAAAATATTATAGATATATTTCAATATAATGAAGCCTGTATCTCTATATAATAATATATAAACTTAGAAACAAACATATATTTACAATAATCAATAAGCTATAATAAAATTATACACTAGATATTAAAAAGAGGTGAAATATTTATGAAAAATAAAATTCTACTTATTGAAGATAATATAGCTATTAGTGAAATGGTTGAAAATTATCTAAGAAAAGAAGGATTTAATATAACTACTGCTTTTGATGGTGAAGAGGGATTAGTTAAATTCTTGAATAATTCTTTTGATTTAATTATTCTTGATATAATGATGCCTAAACTAGATGGAATGGAAGTTATGAGAATTATTAGAGAAAAAAGCGTAATACCTATCTTAATCATGTCAGCAAAGGATAGTGATGTTGATAAAGCTATAGGGTTAGGATTAGGTGCTGATGATTATATTGCAAAACCATTTTCTATGGTAGAACTATCTGCAAGGATTAAGGCGATGATAAGACGTGCAACCCAATATGATAAAAATGATGAAAAGGAAGATATTATTAATGTTAACGATATAACTATTGATTTAAATAGTTATGTAGTTACTAAAAAAGGTGTAATTATACAGCTAACTTCAAAAGAATTTAATATTTTAAAGTTGTTTATATCTAATCCTAATAGAGTTTTTACTAAGGCACAAGTCTATAATTTTATTTGGAATGATGATTATTTTGGAGATGATAATGTAATAAATGTACATATGAGAAGATTAAGAGAAAAAATAGAGGACAATCCTTCAGAGCCTAAATATATTAAAACACTATGGGGAATAGGCTATAAATTAGGAGAATTTTAAAATGAGTGTTTTTTTAATAATAGTAATAGTTATTTTACTATATATAATTTACTTTCAATACAAATCTAAGAGGCACATAAGTACAAATTTAAAATACATATATGAAAAATTAAACAGTATTATAGCTAATAACACCAGTGAAAAACTTTTGGCTTTTACTGATGATAAAGAATTAATACATATATTAATAGAAATTAATAAGCTTTTAGAACATAATCAAAAAATACAGGCAGATTACTCAAAGGTTGAGGTAGCAATGAGAAAAATGCTTTCAAATATTTCTCATGATTTAAAAACCCCCCTTACAGTGGTTCTTGGATATATTGAAACAATAAATTTAGACAAGAACATAAATAATGAAGAGAGGGAAGTTTTATTAGGAAAGGTAGAAAATAAAACAAAAGAGGTAATGGAGCTTATTAATAAGTTTTTTGATTTAGCTAAGCTAGAATCAGGAGATAAAGATATTCCTCTTACAAGAATTAATATGAATGAAGTTTGTAGAAAAAATATATTAGATTTTTATGATATATTAACAAGCAAAGGTATTGAGGTTATTATTGATATTCCAGAAAAGAATATGTATTCTTTAGGAAACGAAGAGGCATTAGATAGAATTATAAATAATTTAATATCAAATGCTATCAAATATGGTAGTGAAGGAGGAGTTTTAGGACTATCCTTAAAAAGTGATGAAAAGTATGTATATGTAGAAGTTTGGGATAAAGGTAAAGGAATTAATGAAGTACATAAAGATAGGGTTTTTGAAAGAATGTATACTCTTGAAGATTCAAGAAATAAACTGTATCAAGGTGGAGGTCTTGGACTTACAATAACTAAAAGACTTGTAGAAAAATTAAAAGGGGAGATTTTTTTAGATAGTAAACCTTTTGATAAGACAAGCTTTACAGTAAGATTAAAGAGAATAAATTATTAACAAATATATGCAGAAGTTAATAACAAAGTGTTCCATTTGTGATGGATGTAAAGCTGTAAAATATTCATTGATTAGGAGCTTTAGATAGTTAAGAGTAATAGATGAAAAGAAAAATAAAATAAAAAAATGCAACTTAAGGATTTTGTAAGATTTAAGTAATAAAAAAGAGAAGTTCAATTACTAAAATATAAGTATAGGAACAGTAATTGAAAGGAGAATTTATCATGTCTTATATATTAAAAACTAATAATTTAATAAAAACATATAATGGCAAAGAGGTTATATCGAATGTAAGTATGAATATAAAAAAAGGTGAGATTTATGGATTTTTAGGTCCAAATGGTGCAGGTAAAACTACTATTATGAAGATGATAACAAATTTGATTAAACCTACAAGTGGTGAAATTGAGATTTTTGGTGAAAAATTAACAAATACCTCTTATGAGCTTTTGAAAAGGTTAGGTACTATAATTGAGTATCCTGTATTTTATGAGAAACTTACAGCAAGAGAAAATTTAGATCTTCATTGTGAGTACATGGGTTATTACGATAAGAAAGCAATTGATAAAGCATTAGAACTTGTAAATTTAAAAAATATTAATAATAAACCAGTTAAGGACTTTTCACTAGGTATGAAGCAAAGGCTTGGAATAGCAAGGGCTATAACTACAAAGCCAGAATTATTAATATTAGATGAACCTATCAATGGACTAGATCCTATAGGTATTAAAGAATTAAGAAATTTATTCAAAATGTTAAGTAAGCAATATGGTATAACAATATTAATTTCTAGTCACATATTAGGTGAAATTGAACAAATGGCAGATACCATAGGGGTTATAAATAATGGAAAATTAATAAAAGAAGTTTCTATGGATAGCATTAGGGAAAATAATACAGAGTACATAGAACTAGTTACAAATGACTGTAAAAAAACAACTTATGTTTTATCAAATACTCTTAATATATCTAATTTTAAGGTTGTAGATAATAACTTAATTAGAATATATGAAGATAATATATCTCAAAGTGTTATATTAAAAACTTTGATTATAAATGATATAGTTATTAAAGAGATAACCACTAGAAGTATTTCTTTAGAAGATTATTTTTTAAGTTTGCTGAATGGAGGTACTATTAGTGCTTAAATTAATAAAATTAGAAATGAAAAAAACTAAAGTTAGATATGTTAAAGGGGTCCTAATTTCAAATTTAGTTATGATGGCTTTATTAGCAATAACAATTTTTGGAGCAATAGGTGAAGGGAATTTAGAATTTACTAGATATACTTTTATTTTTTCAATGGTTGACTCCATGATAAGAGCTACTTTTATAATATTTGCTTCAGTGCTTCTTGCAAAGTTTATTATTGAAGAATATAAAAATAATACAATTACCATTCTATTTATGTATCCTATAAATAGAAAAAAACTGATTATGGCAAAACTAATTATAGTAGCATCATTTACTTTTATAGCTACAGTTTTATCAAATATATTTATAGATTCTGCTTTATGTATAATTAATAATTTTTATAACTTTACTACAGATAAAATAACAGTTTCTTTAATAATAAACAGTTTTAGAAATATTTTCATTAGTGGATTACTTTCTGCTGGTATATCTCTAATACCTTTATACTTTGGTATGAAAAAGAAATCTGTACCTACTACAATAATATCTGCAATTATAATAGTATCTATTGTATGTTCAAATGGTAATGGTATTTCATTAAATTCCATTATTGCAGTACCAATAACTCTTGCTCTTATAGGGGTATTTATTGCATATTTATCTATAAAAAACATAGAACATGTAGATATTAATAAATAAGATATTAGTTTATATTTATAGATAAGTTTTAGCCGTATTACTAATTAAGTGATACGGTTTTTAGTATTATAAAAAGGGTATAAGTTTAAGATAAAATGTACAATTTGAATAATTATAACTAATCTGTTTTAAACTAATATAGAAAATAATATATTAATAAAGTGAAAGTTGAGGATAGTTATATGAGTAAAAAAAATAGTATAAATCCCTTTATTATATTAGGAGCGTTAGCTGGTGCAGTAACTATAGCATCTGTAGGAGCGAAAAAGATTAAAAATAACTCAAAAACATTTGAAATATCAATTACATATGGTGAAAATGAAGATAAGCAAGTATATTTTGTTGGTGGGGGATTAGCTTCTTTAGCTGGTGCAGCCTACCTTATAAGAGATTGTAATTTTAAAGGAGAAAACATTCATATTATAGAAGGAATGAAAGTCCTTGGTGGTAGTAATGATGGTGCAGGTAATGAAGAATATGGCTTTGTATGTCGTGGTGGTAGAATGTTAAATGAAGAAACCTATGAGAATTTCTGGGAACTATTTTCAAGTATTCCATCTTTAGAGTTGCCAGGCAAAAGTGTTACTGAAGAAATTCTTAATTTTGACCATTTACATCCAACCCATGCACAAGCACGATTAATAGACCAATATGGATTTATTCAAGATGTTACTACCATGGGATTTAATAATTCTGATCGGATTGCTCTTGGTAAATTAATGATTACTCCAGAAGAGAGTTTAGATGATATGACTATTGAGGAATGGTTTGAAAATACCCCTCATTTTTTTGAAACTAACTTTTGGTACATGTGGCAAACAACCTTTGCGTTCCAAAAATGGTCTAGTTTATTTGAATTTAAACGTTATATGGAACGTATGATTTTTGAATTTTCCCGTATTGAAACTTTAGAAGGTGTTACACGTACAGCATACAATCAATATGAATCGGTTATTCTTCCATTAAGGACTTATCTAGATGAATTTGGAGTTGATTTTAGTATTAATTCAAATGTAACAGATTTAGATTTTAAACAGGGAGAAGGTATTACAGTAACTGCCATACATATAGAAAATGATGAAGGAAAAGAAATTATAAAATTAAATCCTGGAGATGTTTGTATTATGACTAATGGATGTATGACTGATTGTGCAACTTTAGGTGATATGTATACACCTGCTGAGTATAAACCGGAAAATCCAATATCCGGAGAACTTTGGAGGAAAGTAGCTGATAAGAAGGATGGATTAGGTAATCCAGAGCCTTTCTTCGGACATCCAGAAGAAACTAATTGGGAAAGCTTTACTGTAACTTGTAAAGGTAATAAGCTTTTAAAATTAATTGAAAAATATTCTTCTAATATTCCTGGTAGTGGAGCGTTGATGACATTTAAAGATTCTAGTTGGTTAATGAGTATTGTTGTTGCAGCACAACCACATTTTAAAAATCAACCAATGGATACAACTATCTTTTGGGGATATGGTCTATATACAGATAAAATTGGTGATTATGTGAAAAAGCCTATGCGTAATTGTACCGGTGAAGAGATATTAATAGAACTTTTACATCATCTACATATGGAAGATGAACTTGAGGAGATAATAGAGACGGTAGTAAATGTTATTCCATGTATGATGCCATATATAGATTCACAGTTTCAACCACGTAAGATGACAGATCGTCCAAAGGTTGTGCCAAAGGGTTCAACAAATTTTGCTATGATTAGTCAATTTGTTGAAATACCAGAAGATATGGTATTTACAGAAGAATATTCTGTACGTGCAGCAAGAACTGCCATATATACATTATTTAATGTTAAAAATAAAAAAGTACGTCCTGTGACTCCTTATAAAAAACATCCAAAGGTTTTAAAAGATGCATTAAAAACAGCTTACAGATAAAAAATATCTATAATATTACTTAGTAAGTGCAATGTTTACTATCTTATAACTTGATTTTCTAGAGAAATTTGAACTTTAAAATAGTAGCTACAAATCTATGAAATTAATTCAATTATAAATTTCTATAAAAATTTATAAAATACATATAAAAGCGTGTGAATGCACGCTTTTGTTGTATTTAATATAAATGTATTGCAAAAAATAAAAAATGTATAAAATAATTTTAATTGATACGTGATATTAACCAATATTGAATATATAATACAAATATAACATGTTTGATGTGTTAGAAAGAAAGGGGCAATTAAATGAAAGTTGTTGTATTGATGGGGAGTCCTAGAAAAAGAGATAGTTATAACATATGTAAACTAATTGAAAAGAATTTTGAAAAAAATTATACTGTAGATTTTGAATATATATTTTTAAATGATTATATAATTGAGGAATGCAAAGGCTGTGATACGTGTTTTCAAAAGGGTGAAAAGTTTTGTCCATGTAAAGATGATTTATATAAAATTAAGGATAAGTTTTTAAATGCCGATGGTATTATTTTTGCTTCACCAGTATATGCATATCAAGTGCCTGCACCATTAAAACGAATATTTGATAGATTATCGTATATGTTTCACCGCCAGGAGTTAATAGGAAAACCAGTATTAACAGTTGTGACCACAGGTGGTGGTGGACATAGGCAAGTAAATAAATATCTCAAAATGACTGTATGTGGTTGGGGATGTAATTTAGTGGGAACAATTGGCATTATATCTCCTATGTTTTTTGAAAATGAAAATTCAGCATGGGTATATGATAAAAATTACCATAAAAGAAAGGTTGAAAAGGTTGAAAAGTTATCGGAAATATTTATAAAAAGTATAATAGATAATATACCACATATTCCTACGTTTTATGATATTTTTATGTTTAACTGTTTAAGAAGTAAGACATTTACTTCTCAAGCAGACTATGATTTTTGGAAAGAAAAAGGTTGGCTTAATTCAAACTATTTTTATAATGTAAATATTAATTTGTTTAAAAAAGGGTTTGGAAATATATTAAAAATAATTATCAATTCAAGTGGTAAGAAGTTAAAAGATAAATCAATTTGTAATAAATAGCATAATAATTTATTTTAAGAAATGAGTTATACAATAATTATATATATAATTATTGTATGTATAAGTGGGATGAATATAATATAAATCTTATATTATAAAAAATAAAAAAGTGGTTATGATATAAGATTTTAAACATGGCAAAATATTTATTTAAAATAGATAAATTGATTAAATAAAGGAGGTTTAATATGAAAGGAAAAAAATCTTTAAAATTTAAGATTGTTACAGCAATGACTATTTTATTAGTAATATTAGTTTCAACATTTTTTATTTATGTAAATTCTTATTATAGAGCTAGTTCTTTAGCATTGGATAACTTAAAATCTGATTCAGTAGTTCAAGTAGAAAAAGATGGAGATATTTTATTTAAACCAGTGGCTAATAGTAAAGATATAGGATTTATTTTTTATCCAGGTGCTAAGGTAGAAATGTCAGCATATGCACCTATAGCTAAAGAAATAGCGTCTAATGGCTATACCGTTATTATTGCTAAAATGAGATTTAATTTAGCAATTTTATCTCCAAATAAAGCAGATGATATAATAAATAAGTATAGTGATATCCATAGTTGGGTTATAGGAGGGCACTCTTTAGGTGGAGTTATGGCATCGGATTATGCACTTAAAAATGATAGTATAAAGGGGTTAGTATTGTTAGCATCATATCCTCAAGATAAAAAAGATTTTAGAAATAGCAACATAAAAACTTTATCTTTATGGGGAAGCAATGATAAGGTAGCAAATTTAAATAAAGTAAAAGAAGCTAAAAATGTTATGCCAAGTAACTCAGAATTCATTGAAATAAAAGGTGGAAATCATGGAGGCTTTGGGGATTATGGACATCAAAGTGGTGATGGAGAAGCTACTATAACAAATAAAGAGCAGATGAATTACACATCCAAATGCATTATAAAACTTTTGGATAGTATGAATTAAGGGTACATCAGTATGTAAGATGTAATAACTTGTTATTATAATGTCCAATAGTGAATGTATATTAAATAAAAAAGTATAGACTACATTATTTATATGTAGTCTATATATGAAACATTATAAATACAAGTATTATTGGGGAAATACACTAGATATAATAGAAAGTGAGGAGAATAGTATGGGCAGAAAAATAATATTAAATTTAGCAATAAGTATTGATGGATATATTGCATCAGAAACAGGAGGATTTGACTGGATAGTTGGAGATGGTTATGATAAATTAAATACAGAAAAGAAATGGGATTATGAGGAGTTTTTAAATAATATAGATGTTGTAGTTATGGGGAAAAATTGTTATGAGCAAAATTTTTTTAGTGATTTTAAAGATAAAAAGGTATACGTAGCAACATCCGAAAACATACAGGACTATGACAATATACATTTTATTAATGGTGACATATGTAATAAAATATTAGAAGAAAGAAAAAAAGAAGGTAAAGACATATTTTTATTTGGTGGTGGAGTTCTTATTGACAACTTTATAAAGTCTAATATTATAGATGAATATATAATTGGTATAATACCTACAATATTAGGAAGTGGAAGACCGCTATTTTTAAAAAATAACCCTAAAATAGATTTACACCTACAAGAATGTATTATTGAGAATGGAATTACAATATTAAAATATATAAAAAGATAATTTCCTTTTGTTTCAATTCAATAATTTTAAATTTAACTACAAAAATATATATCAGCTCTTTTAAGTACTTCTATACTTTCATAAGAATAGTTACATAATACAGTATCTAAAAATTTAATTATATAAAAATACGTGCATATTGTGCCTATTTCTATAAGCTATTATTTATATATTAGCAGTTGATTATAACATTAATTTTAAGCTAATATATACTATGAATTTTAAGTAGTTTAAGGGACTTGAATAAATAGGTGAAAAATAATGTAAACCTTTTATTAATAGTTATTATATATGTAGATAATATATGGAAATAATATTAGAATACTAATAAGATATAAAGCCATTTTATTATCTATTTTTATATGACTTATAGGGGGTAGAATCATGAAAACAGAAATAATAGAAGGTTTACTTGTTCTTAAAGTTGATATGGTGGCAACCTTAGCCATTGCAATTTTGTTATTATTATTAGGCTATTGGATTATAAAAAAAGTATCTTTTTTAAAAAAATTTTGTATTCCTGCACCTGTAATTGGAGGTTTACTATTTTCAATACTTACTTTAATTTTAAAACAAAGCAATTTAGTAACAATTGATATGGATACAACTTTTCAGTCACCTTTTATGATAGCTTTCTTTACAACTATTGGACTTGGTGCAAGTTTTAAACTACTTAAAAAGGGTGGAAAGTGCTTAGTTATATATTGGATTCTTTGTGGGGTTCTTGCTATTTCTCAAAATGTTATTGGAGTTGTATTTGCAAAAATTACTGGCATTCATCCTATGTTTGGAATTATGGCAGGTTCAGTATCTATGGAAGGTGGACATGCAGCTGCAGCTGCCTTTGGAAAAACTGCTGAGACTATGGGCGTTAGTGGGGCAAAAACAGTTGCTATAGCAGCAGCTACATTTGGACTCATATGTGGAGGCCTTATAGGAGGACCTATTGCAAAGGGACTAATAGATAAATACAAATTGAAACCGTCTACAATTAGTGAGTATGATACAACATCCTATGATGAAGTAGTAAATGATGAAAACAGCTCAAAAGTTACAACTAAGATTATTATGATTCATCTAGCTGTAATAACAGTGTGTATGACAATAGGGTCAATTGTAAGTGAGTGGTTTTCAAATGTTACAGGGCTTTCTTTACCAGGTTATGTAGGTGCTATGTTTATAGCAGTAATCTTTAGAAATATAAATGATAAAAAACATATTGTAAAATTAAATTTTAATTTAATAGATCTTATGGGCAATACTTGTCTTGGAATTTTCTTATCAATGGCATTAATGACATTAAAACTATGGGAGTTATCAGGACTTGCTGGACCATTATTAATAATAGTTATTGCACAAGTAGTATTTATGATAATATACACTACATTTGTTGTATTTAAGTTAGTAGGAAAAGATTTTGATGCAGCAGTTATGGCAGCTGGAATGGCAGGGCATGGACTTGGGGCGACTCCTAATGCTATAGCTAATATGAGTGCAGTTACTGAAAAATATGGACAATCTGCAAAAGCTTTTCTAATAGTTCCATTGGTAGGGGCATTTTTAATTGATGTTATAGGTATTCCAACTATTGTACTTTTTATGAACTTATTTAAATAATTTTTTGAAAATTTAAAATATTTTTAAAAGAATAAAAAGAAATAGTAACATAGATTTATTTACTTTAAAACGTTTTACAATTAATTATAAAAAAATAAAATACTGTTAAAACCACATAGTTAGTGGCTTTCAATTATAATACAGAAAAGTAATAATGAGTATTCATAATTATAAAAATTTAATTTAAAAGGAAACTTATATGCATAACTTAAATATAATATAATATAGGTCGAAGTTTACCTATAAATTATAGTTATGAGGAGTGTTTTTATATGGGTGAATATTCAGAAAAATATTATTGCAATAATAATAAACCAGAACACAATAATTTATGTCCAAAAAACAGTTTATGTCTAAAAGATAGTTTAATAAAAGCTTTAGAACTAGTATTAAATTTTGATTATTTAGATTTAACTATAGATGTTCCTGCTCAACATTATGGTTTGAGATTTTATACTTTATTTAATAGACTTGATGCAGTTGGAGGAATCACTCCTTCATTGACTTATGATGATTTTATATCTTTACAAGCAGATATAAGTGTACCAGCTGGTTATAATCCAGCATTTGATAATACAGATAGAAATACAATAATACCAGTATGTGCTTTAAGAGCTGTAGCATTTGTAGTTGAACCACGAGGCGTTGACATTTTATTAAGAGAGTTAAAAAGATTATATAGAGGCACAAAAATTTATAATACTGATTGTTCATGTAATAAAGATATACTAGATGCACTAGTTAATTGTAAGTGTAATCCATTTAATAGTACTGCTATATATGAAATAGGCATAGATGCTATTGATCGTTCTTTTAATCCTGCAAGAGGTAAAATAGTAGCTTATGATTCTCAATTAGTATGGATTCAAAATGTAGAATTTGGTTTTCCACCAACTTTCTATATAGTTCCTTTAAAATATATATCTTTTATTACTATTATGTAAATTAAATACTTTGAATTTTAGAATTTAAATTAAATGAGCTATTGTAAAGTTAATTAAAATAATAGAGCAATAGCTCTATTTTCTTTATAAAAATGTGTACAAATCTCAAAATAAAAAAATTAAAAAGTACTTATAAAAGTATAATTTATTCAATGGATATATTAACGTATAGGAGATTAATTTTAATAATAGGTTAAACTTATTTTGTTGGAAAGAAAATAGTAGAAGGGTTATTAAGTACTAACATTTTTTTAGCAATTTAGGAACAGTAGAGTTTAAATTTTACTGATAAAATATAATTATCAAGTGAGAAAAGGATAGGTGATACATTGAATTACAGCAAGTCTATATCAAAGTGTATTGAATTTATTGAAAAAAATATAAAGATGGATTTGACACCAGAAATAATAGCTAGGGAATGTGGATATTCTACTTTCCATTTTTCTAGAGTATTTAATATTAATCAAGGAATGACTTTAATGGATTATGTAAAAAAAAGAAGACTTGCATTAGCAGCAATAGACCTATTTAGTGGAAAGAAAATAATTGATATTGCACTTGAGTATGGTTTTGATACACATAATGGATTTTCAAAGGCATTTAAAAAAGAATATGGATTTAGTCCTACAGAATATTTAAAACGTATGGATGGATATTTTGGTGAAGAATCAATTTTAAAAATTGGAGGGTATATTATGAATCCTATTATATCAAAAAAACCAGCATTTAAAGTTGCTGGATATGGTATTAAAACAAATGTTACTAATGGAAATTATACAAAAGATATTGCTTCATTTTGGAGTAATTATAATGGTGAAAATTTAGAAAGTAAAATGTATGAAATTTTAAATCCACCCAAACATGGAGAGGTAGGATTGTGTGTGTCATCAAATGATGAGAGTGGAGATGCAATATATCTTCTTGGAGTTATAGTTGATGATTTTACAAAGGTTACAGATGATATGATATCAGTAGATGTACCAGAAGCAACATATGCTATATTTACAACTCCACCAGTAGACACAAGTAGTGATATAGAACAGATAGAATTTGCTAATGTAATAAAAGAAACTTGGAAATATATATTTGAAGATTGGTTTAAAGATAGTAAATATATATTTGATGAAAGTAAATTGGATTTTGAGTTTTATGATGAGAGATGTCATGGAAGAAAAGATACTGTAATGAATATTTATATACCTGTAGTAGAAAAACAATTATCATAAATAAAATATTAAAATAAAGGAGATGGAGTGCTTTAAAAAAGCAATCCATCTCTTTGTTAGTTATTCTTATATTGGAAATGTTTTTTAAAAATTTAGGATGATAAAATACATGAGTAATTAAAGTGAAGATTAAGTATTGTAAAATTTACAAATAAATGATATTCTTCTTATATCCCCTATGGGGGGATGCAAAGGGGTGAGATGATGTCATATTTAAGGAAAAATAAAAATAATATTGCTTCTATTTGTATTTTAGCTATACCTGTAGTTATTGAAAATATTCTTCAAACTTTTTTAGGAACTGTTGACACATATTTTGCAGGTAGAATTAATGACAGCGCAATTGCAGCAATTGGAGTTACCAATTTAATAGTTAATGTGTTTATTACATTTTTTACAGCTATTAGTATAGGAACAAGTGCTATTTTAGCTAGAAATTTTGGAAAAAAAGATTTTGATAAAGTAAATTCTGTTATAAAACAATCTATTATATTAGCTGGGATAATTGGTTTAATAATTGGTTTAATTAATTTTATATTCTATAAGCAAATACTAATGATATCCGGTGTTTCTGACAAAGTATTATCTTATGCAACACCTTATTACATAATTGTGGTAGTTCCATCAGTAGTTCTTTCTTTATCACTTATTTTATCTAGTTGTTTAAGAGCAACAAAGGACACTAAGACACCAATGATAGCTACTGGAATTGCAAATATATTAAATGTATTATTAAATTTTATTTTTATAAATATAGGAATGGGTATTGTTGGAATAGCATTAGCTACAACAGTTTCGCGTATAATGAACGTTGTAATTCTTATAGTAAAACTGAAAAAAAATAAAAATGGAGTTAATATTCAATTGAAAAAATGGAGTATTGAAAAGGAAACTATTAAGTCTATTGTAAAAATAGGAATACCAGCAGGAATTGAAAAATTAATTATGAGATTAGGTCAAATAGTTTATAATGGTATGATTATTTCTATTGGTATATCAGCATATGTAGCCCATAATGTAGCTGGTAATATTGAAAGTTATTCTTATATACCAGCAATGGGATTTGGTGTTGCCACAACAACCCTTATTGGAATAACTCTTGGAGAGAATAATGTTAAAAAATCTAATGAAATGGTTTTTGTATCTTATGTTATGACAACTATTTTAATGGTTAGTATTGGAATTATATTTTTTATTTTTGCACCACAACTTGCAAGCATTTTTACAAATACAAAAGAAGTTCAAGAAATGGTAATAAGAGTTTTAAGATTGATAGCTTTATTTCAACCTTTTGCTGCTATAACACAAATATTTACTAGTGCATTACAAGGTGCTGGAGATACTAAGTTTCCTATGTATTCAACTTTAATAGGTATTTGGGGAATTAGAGTAGGTATAGGTTATTTATTTGGTGTTTCATTAGGGTTTGGTTTGGTAGGTGTATGGATGGCTTATGTTATTGATATTACAATTAGAGGGATTCTTTTATTAAAGCGCTTCTTAAATGGAAAATGGAAGAAGATAGTTATATAATTAATATAATGAATAAAAAGGAGAATGGCTATATGAATGAGAACAATGAACATAAGCATACACATAAGAATACAAAGGCTGTAGTAAATAGACTTTCAAGAGCAATTGGGCATTTAGAATCTGTAAAAAGAATGGTTGAAGAAGGTAGAGAGTGTAGTGAAGTGTTAATACAGGTTTCTGCGGTGAAATCAGCAATAAATAATATTGGTAAAATTATTTTACAAGATCATATTGAAAATTGTGTTGTTGATGCTATAGAAACAGGTGATGATAAGGTACTTAAAGATTTAAATAATGCAATTGATAAGTTTATGAAATAATATACAAAGGTGAAGATATAAACTTAAGGAATAGTAAATGAAAATTTATTAAATTTACTTATAATAAAAATAAAGTAGGACTTAATTTATTATATTAAGTTCTATTTTGTCATAAAAATTTAGGTCTAGGTATTTTAAAAATATACAATTGATATAAAGTAAAATCTTAATATGTTTTTTAAATTATTATTAGAGTTTATAAATATTAAAGGTTTTATTCAAAAATTAATGGGGTATAACTAAAGGAAAGTAACTTTGTATGTGAAAATACTATATATATGTTTTAAAACTTAAGATTTCTTAAGAAATTTTTATAAATACTGTAAACTCTATTTTCTAAAATATATTTATCACATAGAAAAAGAGGTAAGTTTTATGGAAAATATATTTAAAAATATCTTAAGAATTACTATAATAATTTGTGGACTTTTTTATATAGTTATTTATTTATCTGTAGGATTATATGATTTAAATTTAGAAGGAATTAATCTGAACTTAAAAACTAACCATTTGTCAGAGCAAAAAAAGATTATTAATAAAGATACAGAGTTAATGTTAGTAAATTATGAGTATGGTTTAGATGAAGAGTATCAACCTAAAGATTTAACAATACCTAATATAGAGTTTACAGATGAAGCTACAGATGAGGAGAAACATGTATCAGGAATTATTGTAAAGCCATTAGAAGAATTAATAAATGAAGCTAAATTAGATGGAATAACATTACTTGGAAACTCAGGATATAGGTCATATAAATTACAAAAAAAGACTTATGGAAGTAGGGTAATGTGGGAGGGCAAAGAAAGTGCAGATGATTATGTAGCTAAACCAGGATTTAGTGAACATCAAACAGGTTTATGTATAGACATTACTAATGGAGATAGATATTTTGTAAAAGGAACAAAAGAAGCTGATTGGCTTGAAGAAAATTGTTATAAATTTGGATTTATTATAAGATATCCTTATGGAAAAAAACATATAACGGGAATAGAATATGAACCTTGGCATATTAGGTATGTGGGTAAAGAAAATGCTAGGTCTATTTATAATAATGAAATTACCTTAGAAGAATACTTGAAAAATAATCATATATATGGAGGATTAAATGAATAATAATATTCTTGTAGTAGATGATGAGAAGGAAATAAGAGATTTATTAGAAATAAATCTTAAAAATGAAGGGTATACTGTATTTAAAGCAAGTTGTGGAAATGAGGCTTTAAAAATATTGAATAGGGAATATATCAGTCTAATAGTTTTAGATATAATGATGCCAGGAATGGATGGTCTGGAAACTTGCAAAAAGATAAGAGAAAAATATAATATGCCTATTCTTATGTTAAGTGCAAAATCTGAAGATATAGATAAAATACAAGGAATCATGACTGGTGCTGATGACTATTTATGCAAACCATTTAATCAGTTGGAACTTACAGTAAGAATAAGAGCATTACTTAGAAGAGCATACTTTCTAAATGCTAAATTGCAAAATTTAGAAGATGTGATAAGAATAGAATCAATGATCATAGATAAAAACAAACATAAAGTAACTATAAATGATAAAGAAATAAATTTGACAGCAAGGGAATTTGAAATTTTATATTTGTTAGCTAATAATAGAGGAAGAGTTTTTAGTGCAGAAGAAATTTTTGAGAAGGTTTGGAAAGAAAGATATTATCAGTCAAACAATACGGTTATGGTACATATGAGTAGAATAAGAGATAAAATAGAGGAATATATGGAAGGCAATAAAATAATTCATACAGTATGGGGAGTTGGTTACAAAATTGAGAAATAAAAGACTATATAAATATCAATTATCTTCATTAGGAGATATGTTAATGTCTTTAATATTAACTTTAATAACGGCATATATTATAAAAATATTATTAAATTATTTATATGTGGAATTTGATAATGATTTTGCTTATTATTTTTGGTTCTTTTGGAGAGTACTTAAGTATGAAATAGTAGGAGTATACATCAATTTTATAGTAGGATTAGTTTTATTTTTAATTTTCTATTTAATTATAACTTATAAAAAGGATAAAAATTTTGTAGCTATTATAGAAGAAACTGAAACAATGGCTAATGGAAATTTAGATAAGGAAATACATATTGATGGAAAAGGAGATATTAAAAATTTAGCAGACAATATAAATGATATATCCAAACAACTTAAAAATATAACAGTAGCAGAAAGAAATGCACAAAAGACTAAAAATGATTTAATAACTAATGTTTCGCATGATTTAAGAACTCCTCTAACTTCAATAATGGGATATTTAGAGCTTATTGATAATGATCAATATAAAGATGAAGTTGCACTTAGGTATTATGTTAATATAGCATATGAAAAGTCGAAGAGTTTAAATGTACTTATAAATGACTTATTTGAACTTACTAAAATGCAAAATAATACTATTAATATACATAAGCAAGATATAAATTTAGTTGATTTGTTAGGACAGGTAGTAGCTTATTTTGAGTACCAATTTAAGAGTGCAGATATGGAATCAAGGGTTGATTTTTCAGAAGATAAGTTGGTAGTAAGTGCAGATGGAGATAAATTAGTAAGAGCATTTGAAAACTTATTGTCTAATGCTATAAAGTATGGGAAAGATGGCTATTATATTGATATAAAAACAAAAGCCGAAGGTGATACGGCTATAATTCAAATTATAAATTATGGTCAATCAATATCATCAATAGATCTCCCTCATATATTTGATAGATTCTATAGGGTAGAAAAGTCAAGGAATAGTAATATAGGCGGGTCTGGATTAGGCTTAGCCATAACTAAAAATATCATTGAATTACATGATGGAATAATATGTGCATATAGTGATGATGAAAAAACTATATTTGAAATTAAATTACCAATAAAAAAACTCTACGATAATTAAAATGTAGAGTTTTTATTTTTTTATTTAAAACTTTAAAATTAATATAACTTTAATATGATATGTAAAGTTTATTTTGATATAGCTTATTTTATATGTCAAAGTAAAATACTTAAGATAATCGGAATTAAGAAAATTTTAAGTAAAGAAATGGAAGTTGTGTGATATAATCAATTCAAGTAAAAGATTAGAAAGGTAATGTAAATAATGAAAAATAGGATTTATACTATGCTAAGAATATTAAATTTTATTTTACTTATTACGTTTCTATTTTTATTTAGAAATGAGAAAATAATGAGTAACTACTATATAGAGATAGCCTTTTATTTAACACTTACTATAGCTGGAATTTATGCAATTAAAGATATTTTATTAAAAGTTAAAGAGATATTAAAAGAGTGTTCTAAATATATGTTTTTTAGAATTGTATTTTATATATTGCTTACAATATTATTTATGTATTTTCTATTTAGTAATCTAATAAATATGATATATCATGTTTATTAGCATTAAATATTATATGGTAAAATTAACAGTAAAATAAAAGCTCTTTTTAACTAGATATTAATTATAAAGAAAATTAATAAAGAACTCTACAATAATTAAAATGTAGAGTTCTTTATTTTTTTATTTAAAACTTTAAAATTAATATAAATATAAATCCAACTCAAAACCACTTTATGGAATAAAAGTTGACAAATTTTAAGATGTATAATATTATTTTGATTATAAAATATTTTGATAATCAAAATAATTTTTTTAAAAGGAGATTATAATTATGCTTTTTAAAGGATTAAAAATAGGTGATTTAGTAGCAAAGCTACCAATTATACAAGGTGGAATGGGAGTTGGAATTTCATCATCGTCTTTAGCAGCAGCAGTTGCAAAGTGCGGAGGAGTTGGAATTATTTCTACGGCTCAAATTGGATATGATGAAGAAGATTTTGAAAAAAACCCAATAGAGGCTAATTTAAGAGCTTTAAAAAAACATATTTTAAAAGCTAAAGAAGAATGTAAAAATGGAATAATAGGAATTAATATAATGGTGGCAACAAGATATTATGAGGAACATGTAAAAGTAGCATTAGAAGCTGGAGTTGATCTTATAATTTCTGGTGCAGGAATACCAAGAAATTTACCTAAGTTAGTGGAAGGATATAATGTAAAAATAGCTCCTATTGTATCAAGTGTAAAAGCTGCAGAATTAATATTAAGAGTTTGGGACAAAAAATATAATAGGATTCCAGATGTTATTGTTGTAGAAGGTCCTAGAGCAGGTGGACACTTAGGATTTAATAATGAAGAGCTTGAGAATATAGAAAGCTTAGATTTTAATAAAACAGTTAAAGATATTTTAGAGTTAAAAAGAAGTTATGAAGAAAAATATAAAAAACATATATCTATAGTACCAGCTGGAGGAATTTATAGTGGGGAAGATATTGCAAAGTATCTTAGATTAGGTGTAGATGGTGTACAAATGGCAACAAGGTTCGTTGCTACAAAGGAATGTGATGCTCATATAAATTTTAAAATGGCTTATGTGAATGCAAAAAAAGAAGATATAGGAATTGTTAAAAGTCCTGTAGGTATGCCTGGTAGAGCAGTTAAAAATGATTTTATTTTAAAAGTTTCAAAGGAAAAAGAAAAAATAACAAGATGTTATAATTGTTTAATACCATGTGACCCAACTAAAACACCATATTGTATATCAAAAGCTCTTATAAGTTCAGTAAAAGGGAATGTAGATGAGGGATTAATATTTATAGGAGATAATGGATATAAAATAGATAAAATAACTACAGTTAAAGAGTTAATGGATGAATTAGTTGAAGGAATAGAAAGAGCATAAAGTATTTTATAAATTAATTTAATATGTAATAAAAGCTTGTAAAATTTAATTTTACAAGCTTTTATCAAGTTAATGGTATAAATCTTAATTCACTATGGAAAGTGATTTTATATAGGGTTCTAAGTTGGTATTTAAAATCATGTTTAATTATAGACAAAATAAAATAAAAGTAATATAATCGTATTAGATATTTAGATAATTGTCTAAATATCTAATATAAAATAAAGAATAAATAACAGGGGGATTAACAATGTTAAAGATAAAGAATTTATCTAAAGCTTATATTGGTGGAAAAAAAGCAGTTGATAATGTTTCAATTCAAGTTGAAAATGGCGAAATATTTGGATTTATAGGTCATAATGGTGCAGGGAAAACAACAACTATAAAATCTATAGTAGGAATATTAGATTTTGAAGAAGGGGATATCCTAATAGATAATATCTCTATTAAAGAAAAGTCTTTAGAATGTAAAAAAATTATGGCATACATACCAGATAATCCAGATTTATATGATGCTTTAACAGGAATACAATATTTGAATTTTATAGCTGATATATATGGAGTAAGCAAGAAAGAACGAGAAGAAAGAATAAATGAATATAGTGAAAAATTTGAAATAACAGCTTCATTAGGTGATTTAATAGCATCTTACTCACATGGAATGAAGCAGAAGCTTGCTATAATATCTGCATTAATTCATGAGCCTAAACTTTTAGTATTAGATGAACCTTTTGTTGGTTTAGACCCAAAAGCTGCTCATACATTAAAAGGGATAATGAAAGAGCTTTGTTTAAATGGACATTCTATTTTCTTTTCAACTCATGTTTTAGAAGTAGCAGAAAAACTTTGCGATAAAATTGCAATTATAAAAGGTGGAAAAATTGTAGCTAATGGACCTGTAAATGAAGTTAAAGGAGATAGTTCATTAGAAGATTTATTTATGGAGTTGGTTGATAATGAGTAATTTAATTGCACTTATAAAAGTAGATTTTTTAAATTTAACAGGTATAAATAAGCTACTAAAAGAAACTTCAAAAAAAGAGAAAAGTAGAATAATACTTATGTTTTTAACTGTTGCTATAAGTATTGGAATGTTAGTTTTTATTGCCTCTAAATACTTTATGGAAATAGGAAAGCTGTTAAGTACTATTGGAGGATTAGAAATTTTATTATATTTTGGAGTTATTGGAAGTACTGCTCTTATATTTTTCACATCATTATATAAAGCACAGGGATTTCTTTTTGGTCAAAAGGATTTTGACTTTCTAATGGCATTGCCATTAAAATCATATACAATACTTTTAAGTAAACTTCTCAACTTAGTAGTTATAAATTATTTGGTAGAGATTATAGTAATGGTTCCACCAGCTATAATTTATTTTATAAATAGTAATTCAAACTTTTTAAATGTTATAAATTTCATTATACTTTTTATATTTGTACCATTTATACCAATAGTAGTTGCATCTATAATAGCTTTTATAATAAGTTATGTTTCATCAAGAATGAAATATAAAAATTTAGCAACAATAATAATGAGTTTTATAGCAGTAATATTATTTATGGCAATATCTATGAATTTAGATAATAGTATTAGTCCAGAAGCATTAGATGTGAATGGTATTTGTAATATCCTTAAAAAAGTATATCCACCAGCTTACTACTTTACTTTAGCAATAAAAGATTTAAATTTTTTATATGCTTCTAACTTTATATTACTTTCTATAGCAGTATTTGGTTTATTTATATATGTATTTAATAAAAGTTTTAAACTTATAAATTCTAAACTTATGGAAACTTATAAAAAAGATAACTATAAAATGAAGGAGTTAGCTGAGTCATCTCAATTAAAGGCATTAATTAAAAAGGAAATGAAAAGATACTTTTCAAGTAGTGTATATGTTTTAAACACTTTTTTTGGTATAGTTCTTTTAACAATAGTGTCAATAATAGCTTTGTTTTTCGGACAGGATCAATTAATGAAAATTTTAGATATTCCAGTAGCTAAGGATCTTATTGGAAATTTTGTAATAGTAATCATGTCATTTTGTGTAGTAATGACATGTACAACTTCATCTTCAATATCTTTAGAAAGTAATAATTTGTGGATATTAAAGTCATCTCCTATAAGAACAATAGATATATTTAAAAGTAAAATTATCTTTAACTTAAGTCTAATTTTACCAGCTGTAATAATAAATTCAGTATTATTAGCAATAGCATTTAAAGCAACATTAATTCAGTTGTTATGGTATTTAATAATACCTACGTTATACGGAATTACAGTAGCTATAGGAGGGCTTATTATAAATTTATATTTTCCAAAGCTTGTTTGGACATCAGAAACAGTAGTAGTAAAGCAAAGTTTAAGTTCCTTTTTAGGAGTAATGCTTGGTATGGTTATTGTAGTTATACCAGTTATTAGCTTTATACTTTTAAAATTTAAAAATATAAATATATTTATTAGCATTTTAGCTTTAGTTTTGATATGTATTATATTTATTTTATGTAATATATTAAAAAATAAAGGTGTTGAATTATTTAACAAATTATAATACTATATATAGAGACTTTAAAGGTGGAATTTTATGCAAGACATATAGAAAAAATAATATATAAGTGTATTAATTTATTATTTTTTTATATGTCAAGTGTATAGTGGGTTTAAAGGAGGAGAATGTGCCTCCTTTAATTTGTTTTATAACACTATATTTACATTTATAAATAATTATATAATAAGGAGAGTTTTAATGGAAAATATATTATTTGAAGATTTAAATCTAGATGAACATATATTAAAAGCTTTAAAAAATTTAGGTTTTAATAAACCGTCACAAGTACAAGAAAAAGCAATACCATATCTTTTAAGAGGGGAAGATATTATAGTTAAATCCCAAACTGGAAGTGGTAAAACTGCAAGTTTTGGTATACCTTTATGTGAGAAAACACAGATAGAAAATTCAGTAGTACAATCATTAGTGTTAGTTCCAACAAGGGAATTAGCTATGCAAGTTAAAGAGGACATATCTAACATAGGAAGATTGAAAAAGGTTAGAGCAGCAGCTATTTTTGGTAAACAACCTTTTAATGATCAAATAAGAGAATTAAAACAAAGAGTACATATTGTTATAGGAACTCCAGGAAGAGTAATAGATCATATTAATAGAGGAACATTAAAAATAGATAACATAAACTTTGTTGTAATAGATGAAGCAGATAAAATGCTTAATATGGGTTTTATAGATCAAATAAAAGAAATTTTAAATGAGCTACCTAAAGAAAGGGTTACTTCATTATTTTCTGCAACTATTGAAAAAGAAATTGAAAATTTAAGTAAGAATTATATGAAATCTCCTGAAATTTTAAACGTTGAATCTAAAGTATTAAATAAGGCTAAAATAGAGGAAAGCTATTTACACATTGAAGACAAACAAAAATTTAAAGCTTTATGGACTAATATTTACAGTGAAATACCTGATAGTGCAATAGTATTTTGTAATACTAAGGACAAAGTTAAGTACGTGTATGGACTTATGAAAAGAGAAGGATTTTTAGTTGAAGAGCTTCATGGTGATATGCTACAAAATGAACGTATGCAAGTTATGGAAAAATTCAAAAATAAAGAGTTTAAAATTCTTGTTGCAACAGATATAGCAGCAAGAGGTATACATGTAGATAGTATAACCCACGTGTTTAATTATGAAGTGCCAATGGAAAAAGAAAGTTATGTGCATAGGATAGGAAGAACTGGTAGAGCTGGTAAGGAAGGAAAGGCAATAACTTTTGTTGATAATTATGAAAAAAGATTTTTAAAACAAATAGAAGAATATGTAGGCTATGAAATAAAAGAGGGAGAATTCCCAACTGATGAAAAAGTTAGAGAAGGAAAGAAAAAGTTTAAAGAAAGCCAAAATGATTTAAAAGATAACAAAAAGAAAATTAGTAAAGAAACTATACATAGTGATGTTGTAAAACTTTATATAAATGGTGGAAAGAAGAAGAAGATAAGAGTAATAGATATAGTTGGAGCTATAAGTAATCTTGAAGGAATTACTGGCGATGACATTGGTATAATAGATGTTCAGGATGGATGTTCTTTTGTTGATATATTAAACGGAAAAGGAAAAAAACTTTTAAGCAGTTATAAAGAAATATCTGTAAAAGGAAAAAAAGTTAAAATTCAAAAAGCTAAAAAATAATTTAAATTAAAAAGAAAACTTTGATAAGCTGGTATCTATAGATAAGACACTTTTAGTATTGTGTACAGTCTATAGGTACCAGTTTATTAAGTTAGATTATTTGTCAATTTTTTTAAATAGGTTTACACCAGATAATACACATAATATTGCTGAAAATCCTAATCTTGCCCAATCCATAGACAGCCATAAATCTCCACCTAAGACTACATCAAGTGAAGTATCAAATTCATCAACATAAATTCCCATATTCCAAAATAATTTAAGTGATATTAATAAGCAAATAAGACTTAATATAAATATACTTATGTTCAAAATTTTATCTTTCATAATTATCCTCGCTTTATTCTTAGTTTAATAAAAGTTACGCAAACTTCAATATTAAAATTCAATAATTATACTAGAAACTCCTTTTAAAAAATAATTTAGTACTTTTCTGTATTACAATTGTCTAGGATAAATAATTGTAATATAAAAAAAGCAAGGGAGCTTTTTAATTCTAAGAAAGGGTTAATTTTAAATAACTCCCGTTGCTACTATAAGAATTTATTGTTAAAGAAAATATTTTTATTACTTACAAAACTAACTTTTATATCAGGGTTATAATATAAAATGAAAACTTCATTTAAAATGGTTTCTATAGGAAAAGAAAGTTTATTTATATCTTTAGAGAAAAGAACTTCACTATAAACTACAATGACAACTTGTCCTATAAAATCTAATATTTCTATAGGCAAGTAGTATTTTGTAAGCAAACAGCCTTTAAAATATATATTATTATAAAGTGCAATATAAAATAAATGTGCAACATCTTCTTCTGTAAAAGAAGAAATTTCAAAATTAATTTCTGTATTAGAAGAATTAAACACTTTAACATATACTGTTGTATTTTTTAGATTATAAAACTTTGGAAGTATTGCTCTAATACATTTTGCTATATTGTCATTACAATTTACAAATATATTTATAAGATATATATTATTTTCCAAGAACATAGGTTCTTCTATTTTAATATATGAGTAGTTACCAATTGCAAAAGTAAGTTTTTGTTTAAGAATATTTAACTCTTTTTGAAAAGTATTTTCTAGCATACAAACACCTCTATGGTATGAAGTTACTAAGGGATAAAACTTAGTATATTATAAAATACTTCTACAAAACTACTCTGTAAATTAATTATATAATAGTTTATTATGGTATTTTAAATTATTATCAAATTTATTTAATGCAGAACTTTAACATATAAAACAGTGATACAAACATATAATGATTTTAATTTAAATTAGAGTTTGTTTCACTATAAAATAATGTAATTTAAATATAGTTCTGTACTTTAATATATGTGAAAAATGTGTAAGTGGGCACTAAAATTTAAAAAAATATATTTACATAAAATAAAATAAAAAATAAAATATTACAACAAGGTATTGAAATTGCACTATATATTGAAAAATAATACATTAAAGTAAAATATATAAATTACTTTAATTATAAAAAGTTAATATTATTTGCAATGAAAAAATAATTATTTAACCAGTTATTGTTGATAATTTAAATTTTATAGTATAACATTTATGTAGTAACTACCAAAATGTTCAATTAGTAAATTAAAAGTAGGTAAATAGATTTGAAATTTAACTTTGAATAATTTTATTTATCTGTATCAAAAGGTTGGTTTAAGGTGAAAAATTATTTTGTTATTTAACAATGTAATAAGTTTACAGACCTATATTTTGTTAATATTACTAAAATTAAATATAGAAATATAGTGAGGTATTAAAATGTCAAAAATATTAGTATTAGCGGAAAAACCTAGTGTAGGAAGAGATTTAGCTAGGGTTTTAAAATGTAATTCAAATAAAAGATCATATATAGAAGGAAATAAATATATAGTTACTTGGGCTTTAGGTCATTTAGTAACATTAGCATCACCAGAAAGCTATGATGATAAATATAAAAGCTGGAACATGGAAAACTTACCGATGCTTCCCAATAAAATGAAACTTGAAGTTATTAAGAAAAGTTCGAAACAGTTTTATGAAATAAAAAAACTTTTAGGAAGAAATGATATAGAGTCTGTAGTGATTGCAACAGATGCAGGTCGTGAAGGTGAACTTGTTGCAAGATGGATACTTGATAAATGTCACTATAGAGGATCCCTTTCAAGACTTTGGATAAGTTCTCAAACGGATAAAGCTATTTTAGATGGTTTTAAAAATTTAAAAAATGGAAAAGAATATGAAAATCTTTATAAGGCAGCAACAGCTAGAGCAGAGGCTGACTGGGTTGTAGGATTAAATGTTACAAGAGCATTAACTTGTAGATATAATGCATCTCTTTCAGCAGGAAGGGTTCAAACTCCTACACTTGCAATGATTGTAAATAGAGAAAATGAAATTAAGCATTTTAAACCAAAAACATATTATACAATAAATGGGAAATGTAATGGGTTTAATTTAACACATGTAGATAATAAGAATAATTCTAGAATATTTGATGTGAAAGTGGCAGAAAGTATAGTTGCAAAAACAAATAAAGAAGAAGGAACTGTAGTAGAAGTTAAGGAAAGTGCTAAAAAGAATTATGCACCTATGCTTTATGATTTAACAGAACTTCAAAGGGATTGTAATAAAATATTTGGATATTCGGCAAAACAGACTTTGTCTATAATGCAAAGACTTTATGAAAATCATAAAATATTAACATATCCAAGAACAGACTCAAGACATATAACAACAGATATAGTTCCAACATTAAAAGATAGATTAAAATCTATTTCTTTTGGGAATTATAGAATGTTTTGTGATGATATAATAAGAAAAGGTATTAAAGCTAATAAATCTTTTGTAGATAATAATAGAGTAAGTGACCACCATGCTATAATTCCAACAGAAGAAAGAGTAATTATCTCACATTTAAGTAGTGAAGAACGCAATGTATATGATTTAGTTATAAAAAGATTCTTATCAGTAATGTTGCCTCCTTTTGAATACATTCAAACAACAGTTGATGTAAATGTAAAAGGCGAAAGGTTCTTAGCTAAAGGTAAAGTTGTACAGTCTAAGGGATGGAAAGCTGTATACGATAGAGAAATGGATGATGATAAAGAAGATATAGATGGTTTAAGAGAGCAAATGCTACCTAAATTTGAAAAGGGTGAAAAAGTTAAAATTTTATCTGTGGACATGAAAAAAGGAGAGACTAAACCACCTGCAAGATTTAATGAAGGTACATTGCTATCTGCTATGGAGAACCCACAAAAATATGTTCATGTAGATAAAAACGCTGCTAAGACTTTAGGTGAAACAGGTGGAATTGGTACTGTTGCTACAAGAGCTGATATAATAGAGAAATTATATAATATGTTTTATATTGAGAAAAAAGGCAAAGATATAATTCCTACATCTAAAGGAATACAACTAATAGATTTAGTTCCAGAAGATTTAAAATCACCACTTTTAACTGCTCAATGGGAAAGTGATTTAGAACTTATAAGTAAGGGTAAAGCTAATGATAAAAAATTTATAACTTCTATGAGAGACTATGCAACTAAACTTGTTGGAGATGTAAAATCAAGTAGTGATAAATTTGTACATGACAATGTTACTGGAAGTAAATGTCCAAAATGTGGAAAATATATGTTGGAAGTAAAAACTAAAACTGGTGTTATGAATGTATGCCAAGATAGAGAATGTGGACATAGAGAATCTATAAGTAGAACAACAAATGCAAGATGTCCAGAGTGTAAGAAAAAACTTCTTTTAAAAGGACATGGGGATGGACAAATTTATGTATGTTCTGGTGCAAACTGTAACTTTAGAGAAAAAGCTTCATCATTTAATAAAAGATTTGATAAAAAAAGTGATAAAGTTAATAAAAGAGATGTAAATAATTATATGAAGAAGATGAAAAAAGAAGCTGATGCACCAATAAATGATGCATTTGCAGGATTAATGGATTTATTTAAAGAATCGAATAAATAAAATTAGAATAAAAAACAAGTGAAATAAAAGGTATGAAATAGTGTAAAGAAGACTGGAACTTTAACTATTACATACCTTTTTTATGTAATTACAACATAGTGGTTTTGTTTACTATATTATATAAATTATGTAAAATATAAGAAGGTTTAATGTTATTATTCTTATTTATAATGTTGTGATATGTTTAAGTATTTTTAAAAATATTACAAATTTATTATTTTAGGGGGAATTTTAATGGAAAGTAATTCGGATTTAGTTTCTTGGAAGAAGATTATAACCATATTATTTTTAGGATGGACTATTATTTGGATTAGTAGAACAGTTTTAAATCCTGTTTTGCCCAATATTAAGGCAGGATTAAATGTTCAATCTGATTCAAGAATAGCATTAGTATTTAGTTCTTATTTTTTAGCTTACACTTTAATACAAATACCAGCAGGTATAATGTCAGATAAATATGGGGAAAAGAGAATTTTACTACCAAGTTTTATTATTTTTGCAATAGCTAGTTTTTGTATGGGATTAGCACCTTCAATAGAAGTCATGTATGTTGCTAATTTTTTTTGTGGATTAGCTAGTGGGGTATTTTTTGCTTGCTCCTACTCTCTTTCAATAAAAAATATTCCGTTAAATAAAAGAACTTTTTCAAATGCAGTGATTAATAGTGGTACGGCTATTGGTATGGGAATCGGTATGATAGGATCTACATTTTTGAGTATCTTAGGTTTTAAGTGGAGAACATTATTATTTATTACTAGCGCAATCATTGTAATGGTATTATTAATTTTTATAAAATTTCTACCAAACAATACACCAATAGTGAAAAAATCAAAAGGTCAAGGTGAAAAAACTTCATTAAAAACTATTTTGAATTTAAGATTAATAGCTGTTTCATTTGTTTACTTTTCAATTTGTTATGGATATTATATGATGGCTACGTGGTTACCTAATTTTCTACAAGCTGAACGTGGATTTGAAGGGATGATGGTGGGATACATTTCTGCTGTAAGTGCATTTTCAGCATTACCAAGTGCAATATTTTTTGGGAGAATTTCTGATAAATTTAATAAGTATAAATTAAAAATAATAGTTTATCTTATTATACTTTCGGCAATCTCACTTTATGTCAGCGCGCAGGCTAGTTCAAAAGTAATATTATTGATTGGATTAATTTGTTATGGCTTCTTTGGAAAACTTGCAATAGATCCAATTATTGTTTCTTATGTTGCAGAAATCACAGAACCAAAGAATTACGGATTAACTTTAGGGATATTTAATTTCTTTGGAATGTCCGGTTCAGTATTATCCCCTTATATAACAGCAGTAGTTTGTGATTTAACAGGTTCAAAAGTAATAGGTTTTTATTTATCTACAATATTAATGATGTTAGGAGCTCTAATTTTATGGATTAGTAGTAAAAAAAGAAAAAGTAATGAGTTGAAAAATGTATCTATTTAATTAAAAATAGATAACGATATATGGAAAAAGAATAGGTTTAAGACTAAATTTATAAATTATAAGACTATAGTGGTAAGAGCAATAACAAAAAATGTAAAATAGTAATCTGTAAATTTTCAAAAAAATTATAGATATACTATAGTGAAGTAAAATCTTAAGAATAGTTATCATAGGTAGTAAATTACATTTATATACATTATAATATAACCAAGGATTTAAGGAATAGGGGGGAGTGTAAATGAAAAAAATTTCAGTAATTATTATTACGATGTTCTTATGTGTGTTTTTAATAGGTTGTGAAGAAGAAAAAATTACAGAAGAAATGTATAATGCTTATTTAAATGAAAATGTTAAGGCATTAAATTTAGAAGAAGTTGATAATTTTTCAAATTTAGGCTTTCTAGATTCAGATATGAAAAAATCAGATTTGATTTTAATAGGTGAAGGCCATGGAACTAAGGCTAATTATTCTATTAAGATGAAGTTTTTAAAGTATATGAGTAAAAATTTTGATTTAAAATATCTATTGCTTGAAGGTAGTTATGTTAATAGTATAAAAATAAATAGATACTTGGATACAGGTGATGAGAAACTTTTAGATGATATATATTTTTTTAATAAAGAAGACTATGAATTTTACAAAGAATTGTATAAATTCAACTCAACTTTAGATAAAAAAGATAGAATTATCACTTTAGGCATAGACGCAGCAACAACTGATGAAACATTAAATTATCTACAAGAAGAATTATCTAAAATAAAATTAGATAGCAAAAGTAAAGAACATCTTAAGAAAATTGTAGAAATTAATAAAATAAGTACTGAAGTAGCAAATAATAATAGCGTTAATAAGGAAGATTATAACAATGTAAAACAATCCATATTAAAGCTATATGAAGAAATGAATGGTTATAAAGATTATTATAAGAAAAATTTAAGCAAAGAAAATAATAGAGATTTATTTTTAGTATTAAATTCAATATATAATACTCAAAATGCTGTTAATTTTGATGATGAAAATAAAAATTTAGATGATATATTAAGCAATATTACTAATATTAGAGACAATATTATGTATAACAATTTTAAAACAATATCAAAATATTTTAATGAAGGAAAATATTTTGGACAATTTGGAGGACAACATTGCTATACTGCTTCTGGGATAAACTTATCAGATGAGTTAAAAGAAAATAGATCTTTTGGTACGTTAATTAATGAAGATAATAATGTTAAAATGATCACTATAATGACTTTATATGAAAACTGCAATCACTATTTAAATGATGTAATTAATTACACAGATTATAATAATAACAATATAATTGAAAAACACATAAATACTGACAACTCCATAATTAAATTGAATGGAGAAAAATCACCATACTCAAAAGCTTTAGATCAAAATTTATTAACTGGAGATGAGATTATATTGGACAATGATAAGGTAACAACAGACTATTTTCAATATATAATTCTAGTTAAAAATTCACTGCAAGTAGAACCATTAGAGTAAAGATAATAAATGTCAATATTAAATAGAAAGGGCAAGTATATTTGTCCTTTTTATTTAATAACATAATTAATTAGGAATAGAATAAATTTTGCATTAGTTATTTTTTACTAGTTTATGTATACTAAGACTTATTATAGATGATAGAATCATTGAAATCCATCCTATTAACCAATATGCACCAAACTCACCTTTAATTAAAGCTATTAAAATACATATCACGGCCACTGACAAAGTAGCTAATCTAAGAACATTTAATAATTTATTTTTTCTCAATATAATTCCCCCTTAATTTTTAAAATCAATTAATATATAGTACGGAATATAAATATATACATATATATTTATAATTTGTATACATTAAAAAAATATAATCATTTTTAAATTAGAGTATTTCAACATATCTCTTTGCATAATGTCTGCATATTAATTGTATAATCATAATAAAAGCTCCACAACTGGCCAGTATAGATTCCTTTGTTAAAATTAAAAGTATTCCTAAAAACATAATGTATATTTAGCATATGTAATTTTCTCTAATCATAATTTTAGTAAAAGTTTCTTTGTTTGTAACTATATATTTTTCTTTAGAAATCCCATATAAATTACTAGGTGAAATTTCTTTTTTTATAAGAGCTTGGATAAATATAATAAGTCCTAAAATAACAAAAATTCCCCCTATAATTAGTGAAATCATATTTTTCATCCCTTTTTATAATAGTTGTTTATATACTAATTATAATATTATTTAACATATAATTAATAATTAAATAAAATATATTATTTTAGATAATAAAAGATAAATATAAAAAATAGTAAAAAATAAAATAAATAGTATAGCTTTATTAAAATAAATGTGATATACTTTTTAAAGAAAAAAGTATTTTTGATTAAAATATTATACTATATTAATATTTAAAAAATAAATAGTGTTTAACATTTTTAGTGATATATACATAACTTAAAATAGATTTACCTTTAAATATAAATTATATTAGTATTGGAGGAAAGCGTATGAAAAATTGTTTAATAGCTCAATCAGGAGGTCCAACTTCTGTTATAAATTCAAGTGTAATAGGTGTTTTTGAAAAAAATTTAACATATAAAAAGTTTGATAATGTGTATGCGGGTATAAATGGGATTGAGGGTATATTAAATGAGAATATAGTAAATTTATCTGAAATTGATAAAGATATTGTTTGCAATCTTAAATATACTCCATCATCAGGATTAGGATCTTGTAGATATAAATTAGAAAATGCTAATAGTTCTAAAGAAGAGTACATAAAATTATTTGAATTACTTTCCAAATATAACATAGATACATTTTTTTATATAGGTGGCAATGATTCCATGGATACAGTAAATAAATTAAGTATTTTTGGAAAAGAGATAAATTCAAATATTAAATTTATAGGAATACCTAAGACTATAGATAATGATTTAGATGTTATGGATCATACACCAGGTTTTGGTAGTGCAGCTAAATTTATAGCAACAACAGCACTAGAAAATAGTTTAGATGCTGATGTATACAACACTAAAAATGTTTTTATAATTGAGTCTATGGGAAGAGATACAGGATGGTTAGCTGCAAGTGCAACTATTGCAAGAATAAATAATAAGCCAGTAGTTGATTTTATATACATACCAGAAATGCCTTTTGATAAAGTAAAATTTTTATATGATGTTAAGAAAAAGCTTGAAGTTAAAAATACAGTAACTATAGTTGTTTCTGAAGGATTAAGAGATAAAGATGGAAAATTTATATCACAAATGAATTCCTTTGGTACTGATAAATTTGGACATGCTCAATTAGGTGGTGTAGCCAATTATCTTAAAAATTTACTAAAGCAAAGTGGTGTGAAAAAGGTAAGAGCAGTTGAATTATCTACACTTCAAAGATGTTCTATGCATTATGCATCTCAAAGGGATATAGAAGAAGCATATAATTTAGGGGAATTTGCCCTAGAAAATTGTGAAAATATAGAAAGTGGTTATATGGTTGCTATAAAAAGAGTAAATAATATTCCATATAAATCAGAAGTATTTACTTTAAGCACAAATCTAGTTGCAAACAAGGTTAAATACTTTCCAAAAACTTGGATTAATAGTGAATGTAACAATGTAACTGATGAAGCTTATGAATATACACTTCCTTTAATATTTGGTGAACCTAAAATTCAATATGAGAATGGTTTACCTAAATATGTAAAAATAAAATAGCTAACGAGATTTATTAAATGGTGCAAAACCTATAGCACCATACCTTAAATTTTATCCATATAAAAGCCAATGGGTTTAATACCCATTGGCTTTACTATTTAAGGACAATAGAGTATTATATAATTTTGAAAGATATAGAAATATAGTTAGGAGTGTTGTTAAATGGAAGTTAAATTATATCCAAAGGAAAAAGATGATAAATACGGTTATATAGATGAATTGGGAAATTTAATTATAGATTATAAATTTGATTTTGCAGATGAATTTGAAAATGATATGGCTTTGGTAGAAATAGATGGGTTATGTGGATTTATAAATAGGGATGGTAAGATAATTATAAATCCTAAATATGATGATATAAATTATTTTAATGAAGGTGTTGCAGTTGTAGAAATACATCATAAGTTTGGTTACATAGATGAGAGTGGAAAAGAAATTATAAAACTTAAATATGAAGAAGCTAAAGGTTTTACACAGGGTCTTGGAAGTGTAAAATTACTAGGAAAATATGGATACATAAACAAAAAAGGTGAAGTTGTTATACCTTTTTCTTATGATGACGCAAGTCAATTTGAAGAAGAATTAGCTTTAGTACGCAAAGGCGAAAAATTTGGATTTATAAATTGTAGTGGAGAAGTTATAGTGGACTTTATATATGATTTTGGAAGCAGTTTTAGTGATGGGCTAGCGGTAGTAGCTATAGATGACAAGTTTTTCTTTATAGATAAGAATGGAAAAAAAGTTTTTGACAAAGAATTTGAATTTGCCAATGGATTTAATGAGGGGCTAGCAGCGGTAAGTTATAATGATTTTTATGGTTTCATAGATAAAACAGGTGAATTTGTTATAGAAAATAAATATAAATGGTGTGATAACTTCATTTCTCAGTACGCAGCTATATTTGATGGAGATAAGTATGGGTTTATAAATAAAGCTGGTGAAATTGTTATACCTTGTAATTACGAAAATGTATTTGACTTTAATGAAGGATTATTTTCAGTACAGTTAAATGATAAATGGGGTTTTGTTAATGATAAAAATGAAGTGATAATACCATTTGAATATGATGAAGTAGAGAATTTTTATGATGGAGTGGCAAAAGTTATAAAAGATGAATCTGAAATGTATTTAAATAAAAAAGGTGATATAATTTAGAAAATTAGTATTTGATATAAATTAAAATTTTATAAAAATGCCGTAAAAAAGAAAATTTAAGAGTAATAAGATAAGCATTTGGTTAGTATATTATTAGAGATTTAGATAAATATTAATATAGAAATAGAGCAAAATAAATTTGCTCTATTTTTAAAATTAAGCACGGCAAGTATATTTATCACTTTAAAAATAAAGAAATTTCAAAATAATCTTAACTTATTTTAAATTATTTGATAAAATTTATATTAATATATGATTATGATAAATTTATAAAGATTTTAGTCTTAGATAAATACATAATTAAATAACTAAAAGAATAATATATTAAGTATTTATTTAAAATAAATTATGTAATTAACGAGGCAAAAAATCTAAATTTATTTTGAAGTTTTATTATCAATAAATATAAGGAAACAAGCTCAAATTTAAATTTATTCAATAACTTTAAAATATTTTCATACAAAATGCAGTGTTGAATTCTAAGAGATTCAGAGAATGTTTCACTATTTTAGGTATCCAAGTTTTCAAATGGATAAGTTCAAAAGTTAATTTGGAATGCTATAGTATTTAAAAGGTTATTAACGAATTTAAAGAGAGAGAAACTTTAAAGGAGAGGTAATTTATGAAAAATCCTAATTTGATATACGATACTGATAACAATGTAATATTAGATAAAGTTGACGTTACGGGCTACGTATGTGGAGAGTTTGTAGAGTTTTCTACAAGTTATGTTTATGAGAATAGAGGGGGAAATGATGTAGAAGCGGTATTTACATTCCCAATTCCAGAAACAGCAGTACTTTCAGGATTTGAAGCGAATATTGGTGGAAGAACTATAAAGACTACTATTGAAAGTAAAGAAGAAGCAGAAAAGATTTGCGATAAATTAAAAGAAGAAAGTTCTAATTTTTTATTAGAAGAAATTAATGCAAATGATTTTAAAATATCTATAGGAAAAATTATATCAGGAGAAACTATAAAACTTAAAATATCATATATAGAAGAATTAGAATATGAAGAAAAAAGTTTAAAACTTACAATACCTCAAATTGTTGAACCGATAAACATAGAAAATAGCAAGAATTTGATGAATGAAAATGATTATAAATGCTATTTAAATTTATTAGTTGAACCTTTTAATGAAGTAGAATTTGAAAGCCCAACTCATGATATAGCAGTTGAAAAAGGTGATGGATATATATATAAAATTTATTTCAATAAAACAGAATATTTAGACAGAGATTTAGTTATCTATATAACAGAAAAAGAATTAGAAGAAACAACAGGAATGATATATGAAAATCCTAAAGATAATAGTAATATACTATATTTAAGATTTATGCCAGATATAGAAGAGGAAGAAGAAAATTTAGTACATGAGTATGAGTTTTTGGTAGATATATCTAGTTCTATGGAAGGAGAAAAATTATTACAAGCTAAAAATGCTCTTCAAATATGTCTTAGAAGTTTAAATGAGAAAGATGCATTTAATATAGTTGCTATGGGTGACAAACTTCATTATTTTAATGAAGGTGGAAAAGTCCTATATAATGAAGAAAACTTAATTTTAGCTTCAAAATTTATTGATAATCTTCAATGTGAAGATGATGCACTAATATTTGAAGGTATAAAACATGGATTAAAAGATGATCATAAAGGAAAGGAAAATACTATATTACTATTTACTGATGATATAGTAGATGATGAAAAAGAGATATTAGATTATGTTGAAAAAGTTTGTGAAAATAGTAGGATATTTCCTTTTGGTATAGATGCATCAGTAAATACGTATTTTATAAACAAATTAGCTAGAATAACTTATGGTAAAGCAGAGTATATAAATGATAACAATAAAATTGAGGATACTATATTAAACCAATTCAATAGAATAAGGGGATTGCAAGTTACAGATATAAAATTAGATTTTGGAGATATGAATGTTGAAAAAACATATCCTAGAACTATAGAGTATATGTATGATGAGGAGCCATTTTCTATATTTGCTAAAGTAAGAGGAAAAGCAGAAGGGGTAGTTACTTTAACTGGAATGGTTGGAGAGAGAAGAGTTCAAAGAAGAGTTAGTTTAAACAATTTAGAGCTTGAAGAAAATGCGAATGTTATAGAAAAGGTTTGGTATAAAAAAAGATGCGATTCTATTGAACAAAGAATAAGATTTGAAAGAGGCGAAATTTATAATTCTATGAAAAATAAACTTATAGAATTATCTAAAAAAATTGGAGTCTTAACAAGTAAAACATCTTTTATTCTTATAGAAGAAGTATATGATCCAGTTTTAAACACTGCATTTAAAAAATTTCTACCAGTTAATATAAAATATGAAGAAAGTGACAATATAGATGATTTTTGTGGAGTATATTACAGAAATTCTTTAAATAAAGATTTTTCAGAAGCTACTAGAAAAGAAATGATGAGGATTTTAGCATCTCATCAATTTGCAAGTGGAGCGTTCTCGGATTCAATATTAGATACTAGTGAGGATAAAATACTATATACAGCTAAGTCTATTATAGGATTCACTGAAGGAAAAGAAGAAATAAATATATATAAAAACCTATTGAATAAAGGATTATCATATATAGTTTATGCTTTAAATGATGAGATAGAAAATTATAGTGAAACTACAATTATCGCTTGTTACTTAGCCTTTAATCAATCACTAAAAAGGATAATTATTAAAAATGATAAAAAATCTTGGGCGAAAAAATGGAATGAAACTTTTGAAAAGGAATTAATAAAAAGAAATATTGATATAAATAAAGCTGAAACCATATTAAAATCAAGTATAGAGAATGAAAAATTAGAGGACAATACTTTAAAAGGATTAATAGATCATTTGGTGTTAAAATAGGAATAAGTATAAAATAAGGCACTAAAAAAGTGCCTTATTTTTAATTTAATATGTATTTTGTTGCAATAAGTTATGATAAATTACTATGAAAACATATTGTAAACCTAATAAAAAAATAAGTTGACAATACTTTAAAATGATTGTAAACTTAAAATATAAATTAAAGTTTACGGAGGAAAATATGAAAATTACAGTTAAAGACATGATAATATGCGGGCTATTTGTGAGTATAACCGCACTTCTTGCACAGATAGCAATTCCATTGCCTTTTTCAACAGTCCCGATTACAATGCAGGTTTTTGCAGTGGTTCTAACTGGTGTTGTTTTAGGTGGCAAAAGAGGTTTTATATCACAAATAATATACATATTACTAGGTTCTATAGGAATACCAGTTTTTACACAACTTAGTGGAGGTTTTCATTTAATCGTAGGTTACACTGGAGGATTTATTTTATCATTTCCCTTAATAGCTGCGTTAATGGGGTATATATCCTACAAGACAGATAAATTATATTATATGATATTAGGTGTAATAGGTTCTATGATTATAAATTATGGACTAGGGGCTATGCAATATGCTTTTCTAGCACAAGTTACTCTAAAAGATGCATTAATAGTTTGTGTAGCGCCATTTATCATAGTTGATATAATAAAGTACATATCAGCAATTACAATAGGATTAACGCTAAAAAAGAGGTTGAAATTGTAGAGTTTAGAAAGTTATTGCAAAACTAAATTAAATTTAGTAGTGTGATGACTTTTTTTATTATATAAAAGTTACTTTGTTCTTGATTAATTATTTATATACTGTCAAAGCTTTAGATAATAACAGTCATTTTAGGAGGGATTTTATTTTGGCTAGACAGGCAAGAGTCAAAGCAGAAAATGCAATTTATCATGTAAGAATAAGAGGATGCAAAGCAAAACCTTTGTTTGAAGATAATTATGATAAAGAAATGTTTATGGACAAAGTATCAAAAAGTATGGAAAAATATAAATTTAAGATATATGCTTACTGTTTAATGGATACGCATGTTCATCTCATAGTGGATTCTTATGGTGGGGATATATCAGTTATTATGAAAAGTATAAAAGAAAGATATACATTTTATTATAATAAGAAAAAAGGATCAAACGGAACATTATATAAAGAAAGATTT